>DATJMA010000131.1:0-26269 GCA_035509055.1 Bryobacteraceae bacterium
GTTTGGACCTGCATGGTGATCGTGGGAAGACGCAAAGTAGACCCCTGCGTCAGAACGATCCCCGTTTGTTCCGCGGTCCGAAGACCCGCCGCACTGATCGTGACGGAGTATGTTCCCGGCAAAACCGACGGGAAATCAAAATATCCGGCGCTGTTCGTGGTGGTGTCACGAAGCACGCCGGTAGCTTCATTTTTCAGGACGACTTTTGCCCCCGGGATTACCGCGCCTGTGGAATCGGCAACCGTGGCGCCAATCGAACCGCTCGCGAACTGGGCGAACGCGGGCAATTGAGTGAACGCAACGATGGCGATCAACAGACCCAGCAACCAGAGGAATCGTCCCGGACTGATGTGCCGGTTCCTCACAGAGACCGGCGCGTCACTTGGATTTTTCATTTGACCTTTCCTCATTCATTGCTCATGAGTAAATAAACTGGCTCCGCTCATCCGGAGCCTCGACCCCTGACTTGCCGAAGCACACATCGACATAGACCTGTGCCTCAGGAATAGACGATAAGTCGATGCGATTATCCTGTCAACGATAATATTTTTCCATTATGGAAGTAACGGTTAACCCCGTGTTAACAGTGTTGAATATCTCTATATCTCATTCAATTTCATTCTGCAATCACACCGATTCTTCCACTTCCCATACCGAGGGTTAAGCCAAATACGGAATTAAAGAGGCCTGAAAGGGCTAAATTGGACCTTATTGGCGGAGTTTGGCCCTGCGGATTCGGCTGGAGCGGGACATGGCGTCCCGCGGAGGACAGGGTCCTACAACCGCCAGTGGCATTCCCTGGGGATTGCCCACCAATAAAAAGGGGCGGCCGAAGCCGCCCCGGGAGACTGCCATTCCAAACTTCGCGAACGAAGCCTAGAACATGAATTTCAACGCGAACTCGAGCACGCGCGGCACCTCGTTCTTGTATAACGGGGAACCGTTGGTAGTCGTGTTGACATTGGTTGAACTCAAGCCGCACGGTGCCGGTGAGTTGCCGCAGGAACTTGCGTTCGAGGCGGTGAAGTTCAGGGTCAGGTCCGAAGCGCCGCCCTGGTTGAACTGCCACAGCGCGTGGTTCAGGAAGTTGAAAGCCGAGAAGCGGAATTCAATCTTGTCCTTTTCTTTGAACACGAAGTCCTTGTAGATCGCGAGGTCGCTATTGAAGAACGCCGGCCCCTTGATGTACGGCCAGATCAAATCTCCGTCCTTGCCACCCGTGGGAGCGGCAAAGCAGGAGGGGTTGAAGTACTGGTTGGAGCCAAGGTTCTTGCGCGGGTCGCAAACCAGCAAAGGCTCGGTGACGGATACCGAGTTGGTGCCCAGGTAGTCCGTCGGCTGATAGCTGGATGGCCACGCCACGTTGAACGCGCCGTTGGTATTGGGCTGAAGCGGCGCGCCGCTCTGCCACTGCGTGATTCCCGAAAGGACCCAGCCGTTGGTCAGGCCGCCCAGCAACCGGTCTGCGCCGCCTTTGCCTTTGACGGCATTGGGGATATTGATGACGTAAGCGGCGTTGAAGATGTGGGTGCGGTCGTAATCCAACACGCCATAGTTCTGGGCGCAGCTATACGGCCACACGGAAGCGCCGTCGCTGCCGTTGTTGCTGCTCTGACCGTCGCGGCAGCCCAGGTTCTTGGAGAACGTGTAGTTCGTCGTGAACGTGAGGCGGCCGGCCTGCTTCTGCCAGGTGGCGATGAACGCGTTGTAGTTGGAGTAGCTGAGGTGGCCGACCAAGCCGATGGACGCGTAGTTGTGGTACGGGTTCCAGTCGAGGGATAGATTCTCTCCACTGAAGTTGCTGGGGAGAATGCCCTGCGCGTACTGGTTCTGGCCGGTGATCGGATCGGTTCCGAAGAACGCGCCCAGCGGCACGATATCGATACTGCCGGGATTGGTGGTGCCGCCGGAGCTCAGAAGATCGCGCGACCGGTTGCCCGCATACTGGAATTCGGCAACCGAACGCCAGGGTATGCGCTGCGACACGGTGAGGTTGTACGTCCAGGTGTTCGGCGTGTTCGCATCGCCCATGGTGAGGGTGGTAAGCGCGCTGCCGATTCCGGGGACGCCGGATGCGTTGCTGTATTGGTTGAACGAAGTGAGGCCAAAGCAGCAAGAGTTGGTATTGACGCCGACGCTTTCAAGACCGAAGGGCTGGTTGTAACCAGCACTGGCGTTGTTGTAAGCAATCTGGAACCGGAACAAACCGGCGCCGCCGCGGACAACCGTCTTGCCATTGCCGAAGATGTCGTAAGCGAAGCCGAAGCGCGGCTCCACGAACAACGACTTACTGGGGAAGCCCGACGTCGGAACGGCAGGGTCGATGGAATTCCATTCCAAACCGGTCCAGGCCCCGGCGGACGCGGTGTTGTTGTAGGTGGAGGGATCCCAAACCGAGACGCCGTACTTGTCGTTGGGAACCCAGTTGCCCATGTGCTCGAACCTCAAACCGCCGGTGAGGGTCAGCCTGCGGCTGGCCTTCCACTGGTCGTTGATGAAGAACGAAATCTGGTGGTACTTCATGTCCTGCACGGCTTCGGCGTTGTCCTGGTTGAAGCCGTCGGACCGGGCGGTGAGGTAGTCTGCCAGGTAGTTACCGGCGGTAATTGAGGACGCGCCCCAGGGATCGAAATTGATCGAGCCGTTGGTTCCGGAGCTCAGGTTGCCGCTGGTCTGGTAGTTGCGGGCGTAGTCCCAATAAACGCCGGCTTTGATGGTGTGAGCGCCTTGAATCTTGGTCACGTTGTCGCTGATCTGCGGGGTCTGCGACAGCTTGCCGAAGGAATTGGCGCCGGCGGGCGTAAAGGGCTCGCCATACTGATAGGTACCGAAGCCGACGATACCGTTGGCTTGCGCGCCCCAACCGTACGTGTTGGGCATCATGGGTGTGTACGGGTTCTGGAAGATGCCGGTCATGTTGATTCCAAGGGTGCTGGGACTAACCGCAGAGGGCTGGCCCAGGATGATTGGATTCAGGAAGGTGGCATCCGCGAAGACGAACTCGTTGGTCAGCGTGGGGCTGAACACGTGCACCAGGTTGGCGCTGTACACGTTGGAATCCTGGTTGGCGTTCTGCGAGCTCGGATACGGCAGAGAGCCGTCCAGGTTCCACCAGATGCTGATGGGGTTCTGGTCGTGCTCGATCTGATGGTTCCACGAGAAGAACAACTTGGTATTGGTGCTGATGTTGTAATCGCCGCGAAGGCGCAGTTCCCAGCGGTTCACAGGGGGGCTGAGGAACGTCTCATAGTTCGCGCCGGTGGGGTTCGTCACGGGATTGACGTTCGGCGCCGGCATGAGCTTCAACATCGCCAGGGTGCCCGGATTGATATCGCTGCCCGGAATCTGGCCCGTCGGATAGATGTTCGCGTTGAGGTTGTAGTTGTCCTCGTATTCGTTGGTGGAGAAGTGTGGCCCCAAGGTTGCGAGATAGGCCGGGGTGAAGTTACCTTGCAGCATCTGCGGGGTAGGAACAAACCACTGATCCAGGTTGCCCGCGGGATGCTGGTCCATGTATTCGAACGCGCCGTAGAAGAACAACTTGTCGTGGTTCTTGTTGAAGTGCGTGCCCGGAATCAGCACCGGACCGCCGAAATCGCCGCCCGGATAGTAGAAGCTGTTGGCCGGAGCGGCCACGCTCTGGGAGTTGTTGTACCACCCGTTGCTGTTGAACACGCCGTTGCGGGCGTAAAAGTAAGCCTGCCCGTGGAACTGCGCGCCGCCGCTCTTGCCGATCGCCTGGAAGGTGACAGGGCCCTTGGCGAACTCGGCACCGTAGGCATTCGTCAGAATGGAGACTTCCTGCACCTGATTCTGATTGATGTTGGCGGTTTGCGTTCCCTGGTTGCCAGGGTCGAGCAGGTTGGCGCCGTCCGACGTCATGGTCATACCGCCATTCACGCCGCTGCCCTGAACATTGAACTTGCCGATCGGGCCGTTGTTGCTCTGAGTGGCAACAGCGCCTTGGCCCCATTCGCTCTGGTTGAGAGCGCCACCGCCGTTAGAGATCGCCACGCCGGGCATGATCTTGATTAGCTCGGCGGCATCGCGGCCGTTCAGCGAGATGTTTTCCACCATGCTCTGGTTGAGCGTCTGGCTGGATTGCCCCGAGTCCACCGGCACAACGACCGATTCGGCGGCTACCACCTCAATTTCAGTTTTCTGGGTCTGGACCTGCATGGCGATCGCGGGTAGACGCAGGGTGGAACCCTGGGTCAGGACGATCCCGGTTTGCTCGGCCGTTCGGAGACCCGTCGCGCTGATGGTGACCGTGTATGTTCCCGGCATGACTGACGGGAAATCGAAATATCCGGCGTTGTTCGTGGTGGTATCACGAGTAACGCCGCTGGCTTCGTTTTTCAAGACGACTTTTGCGCCGGGGATGACTGCGCCTGTCGAGTCGGTTACGGTAGCACCGATCGAACCGCTCGCGAACTGGGCGTACGCGGGCAGTTGCATGAATGCAACAACGGCGAGCAAGAGTCCCAACAACCACAAGAATCGTCCCGGATTGATGTGCCGGTTCTTCACAGAGACCGGCGCGTCACTTGGTTTGTTCATTTGCCCCTTCCTCAATCCCTACTGAGTATTCAGATGGCCCCGCTCTCGACGAGGCACAACCCCTGATTTCCTGAAAGCGCACACAATCCACATGGACTATGTGTACCTCTGATAGACGATAAGTCCGGGCGCGCTGTGTGTCAATGGTAATATCTTTCCATTATTGAAGTAACGGTTAACCTCTGCGTTAACGGCGCAAGGCTTCCAATTTGCGTGAAAATTGAAGAGTTTTGCTTCCAATTTTCATATTTGGCGGCAAAGCGGTTACAGGCCTGAATGCCCGCTTCGAAAAAACGGAACTCGATCACCGTCCGGATTCCACTTCCGCGAGGTGGCAGGAGGGCTAGGCTTACGGAGTGAGTTCAGCGCACCACTGGAACGTGGTATCGACCCGACAGCAGCCGGCAATACCATTCAGCGTAGGCATCTTCGGATGGCTGGCGCAGCCTGAGTCCACACCCATCCAATGCGGTCTGCGGGGATGGCGATCCGGTTAACCTTAATTGGGCTCCGGAGGTGGGACGAGAAACCCAAAATTAACGCGAAAACGGTCCATCAAAACCAGGTGTTTCAAAGATTTACAGTTGCAAAAGGGGCTTTCGGCGAGCGTCCTGGACGCCGCCCAGCGCTTGCAGCTTCTCAGAGGGCGAGGGCTGCGCCTGGAATCATTTCACCGGGAACGTAACCGACCCAACTTGATTGGTGTTCTGATCCAGGACAATCACGCGGACCATCGAAGCGCTGGTGGGGTGGTCTTGCGGCAGCGGCAGCCCCTCCTTCAACGCAGCTTTGTACTGGTCGGCCGTCAAATCCGGGTGCAGATCCAGTACGGCCGGTTCCCCCACAGCGCCGGTAGCGTTCCGGTCCGAAATGAGGCAATAGAGCGCGCCGGAATACTTGCCAGCCTGCTGGCGAAGCAGAAGGTCCGAGGGATCGATGATGATTTGCAGGTGTACGCCCGGCTGCGACCCCAAGGTCGATATCTTAACCCGCAGACCGACGCCGCCCATGTCGATGGGAGCGTTGAAAGCCTGCATCAGGGCCGCCTTATTGCGTTCGACCGGGGTTCGCGAATCGGCCACCGCGTAGTAGCGCTCGCGGACCTGGACCTTCACGCCACTGCGCTGGCAGGTGACCCGGAGCTGGTGCCATTTATTGTTCCAGTTGTCGGCGCCGGGATCGTAAAACATCGTGTAGCTACCCGCGGCATCCTGCGCCACCTGGTTTACCACGGTTTTGAGATCCTGGCGCGAATAATAATGGCCGCCGGTCAACCGCGACACCTGGGTCATGTTGTAGTTCACGTCGGGGCTGAGATCTCCGACCAGCACATAGGGGTCAACCGCGACCTCGTCGCCGGCCAGGGTGACGGCAAGGTGCGGCACGTAGAGCGCCCATTCCACCCAATCGCCGCTGCTGTTGGGTATCTTGGGGTCGCCCACCACGGTGAGTCCATTGGCCACCCACAGGATGTCCCTACGGCCGGGAAACATCGCCAGGTTGTTGGCAATATCTTCCAACGCCTTGAAGGTCCGCTTTTGCTGCTCCTCGGCGCCGATTTGAACGGCGCGGGCATGGCTGTACTTCTTCATCACCTTGTCGAACTCAGCGGCCACGTTTTGCGGCCAAGTCTTGTCATCGGCGGCTTTGGGGCCCATGGCGTGAATCGGGATCAGGGTGCCTTCCAGATTGAGCACATAGAAATACAAATGTTCGCCGGACTCGAGCTGGGGAAACATCTTGTCGAGGGTTCTCCAGTTTTCCAGCCGATCGGCATCCGTCAGGTTGATCATGTCGAAGAGGACGGCGGTGGTGTGCGGCGTAACACCGGAGGCCCGGTTGCTGAACTCGAGGACGTCCGGCTTGGAAGCAGTTTCGTGTGCAGGGGGATGAAAAAAGAAAATCGACTCCGGTTTATTTAAATCTGTGATCTTGAAATCGTCCGCGGTCAGGTCTGTAACGGGCTGGCCGCCGGCGTCTACCGCAACGGGATAAAGGCGAACCAAGGGGCCCGGCGCGGGAGCTTGTGCCAGAAGCGCAGACGCGGCCACCAAGAAGGTGAAAACGGCTTTTGACATACTGTTGCCCGCAGTTTATCACACCTCATAATCGCAAAAGGCCGATGGGCCGGATCTATTGCGACGCGCCCACGTAATCGATGTGTTCGCTGGCCGATTCGGTTCCCTGTTGCGCCGTAACCTTCAGCTCACAGTTTCCCGGCCGGCTGGGTGCGGCCACGAGCAGGGCAATCGCGCCGTTCTTGTCGGGCTCCGGCAGGGCCGCCATTTGATCGGCCACCACCTGTCCGCCATTTTTGAATTCCACGTGGAGTTTCGGCTTTTCCTGGCTCGCCTTGTCCTTGTAAACCACGAAATAGATCCAGCGCTTGGCCGAACCGACCTCCGGCTGCACCATCGGCACCACTACCTTGTCCCTGATGAGGAACGGATCGGAGGCATCCGGCTTGGCGCCGGCGCCGTCCAGATGTTCCACCATCGCCAGGCTGCTGATGCCGAGCCCTTTCGGAGGGGCGGGAATCTCGAAGCTTCCCGTCTGCGAGGTTGCCTGGCCGCCTTCGTGATCCACCACCGCGGCTTCCACCGTGTATTTACCGGGCGGCAGATCGAACTTGTGGGTATAGGTCAAACCTTCCGACCGGGCCGCGGCAAGATTGGCGTCCGGAATATAGTAGGGCTTTTCGAGGCTGTATTTATCGACCACTTCCCCGTCGGAATTGCGGACCAGCGCCAGCAGGGAGATGTCGAACTTATGAAGCTTGCGCGCCGGATCGGCGGTCGATCCCAGTTTGTTGCCCGGGAGTTCGAAGGCCACCGATTCCACAGGACTCGCGCCATCCTGCTGGAAATGGTAGGCGTTGACGTGGAAGTCGAAGGCGTGGGGCCGCGGCGTGACGTTCAACACCGCCAGATCGGTGTTTTCCGTTGCCGTCATGGGACCGGAATCTTTCAGTTCGGGCATGGCGTAATAGCCGCTGCGGGTTTCCACCTGATAATCCGGGTGCGCCACTTTCACTTCAATCCTGTGGAACCTTCCGTCCAGTTTCACCGTGGTGGGGCGATAAAGCACTTCGTAATGGGTCTCCAGATCGGAATCCAACTGCTGGAAGGACTTGCGAAAATCGTTGGTGTTGGCGATCAGAAATCCGCCGGTGCCTTCGGCCAATTCGCGCAGATGCGATTGCGAGTCCGATCCCCGCACGCCCAGCATGGTGGCGTCGCCCTGCTGGGAGTTCTGTTTCATCTGGCTGATGCTGGCGTTGAGATTGCTCTGTTGCTGGCTAGTGTGGGCCAACTGTGCCATCGAGTTATTTCCGCCCTGGATGGTATCGACATCGGCGCTCATTTCGGTGCTGTCGAGAGTGTAGAAAGTGATGCCGTGGCTGTTGGCGTTGGTAACGAGCCTCTGGAAAATGTCCGGATCGCCGGTCGTGCTCAAGCCGGTGCTCACCAACAAAACCGTCTTCCGGCCCGGCAAGGTGCCGATCTGGTCGATCAGGGTCTTGATCCGGTCCGTCTCGTGCATGCCGGTAATTTGAGCGAAATCGCGCGCCTCCTGCACCTGGTCGCCGCGCAGGCGATTGGCGCCGGCGCCGGTATTCACGTCGGCGCCCATAATGGTCGTCTTGGATACTTCGCCGCCGGTGGTGTCTTCGGTAGCGGAAGCGGTGTGCGCGGACGCATTCACCGACACCGACAAGGTAGTGATATTGGGGCTCGCGGTCAACAGGGCGACCGAAGCCTTATTGAAGTCCAGCCCCCCGCCATTGAATGCCGAGGATAACAGTTCCTCGCGATTTTTGGTGAACTCGTGTACCACATCCAGTTTCTCGTTCAGGTTGAAAATGCCGATATAGCTCTCAGGCGGGAGGTTCGATTTGATGAACTCCTTCACGATCTCGATGGCGTGGGGACGCGTCACGGGGTCGATGTTGTGGAAGATGATGGCGATGGTGTTCAGTTCCCGCAGCGGCCGGGATTGCGCGGACGGCTGCGGGGCGGCTGCCTGCTTTTTATCTTTTGCGCCTCCCAAGTCTTTGCCGCTCACCATCTGGAAGCTGGTCACATCCTCTTTGACGCCGTCCTCGTAGACCTCCAGGTCGGCCGGCTTCAGGTTTTTCACCTGTTTGCCTTTTTTGTCGCGCACCACCACGTCGAGCGAGACTTCGGCGGCATTTACCTTAATGGTGGGCTGGCCGGACGGAGGAGTAGCCTCCTGCGCCCGGGAGGGAATGGGAGCTATGCAAGCTGCCAGCAGGAGAGACACGACACCGGCTTTCCACATATGCCGATTATATCCCCGTCGGGGCCAATCCCGGGCTTGTTTCGGTAGCGTCCCACCAGCAGGGCGGCCCATCCTGGCTGGCGCCCTGCTTTCCAGCGGTTAGAGCCGGCTGGGGGCACGATTGCCAAGCCGGATTGGCAAGCACAATTGCCAGGCACGATTGCCGCCCCTCCATGGGAATTTGCGCCACGAAAGGTTCACCCGAAATAGTCTGTTCGCAATTATAATGATTTTCAGGTACCAATATCATGAAACTACTCTCCGTTGCCTGTCTGGCTGTCTTGTGGGGAGTCGCCCCGGCGGGCGGCCGTTCGGCTCCCGGGACATCCAAAGATGCCGCTCCGATCCTGATCGACTTCCCGGAAGCGCAATCCATCTTCCCGCCGGATATCGCGCCGCCCACGTTTTTGTGGAGGGAATCGGCCGGCGGAGCGATCGCCTGGCGGGTGGAAATCGTTTTCGCCGGGCGGGGAGCAAAGGTCAAAGAGAAATCGACGGGCGAAAAACCGCAAATCGGAGAGGTTGACACCACCCTGGTAGGTTATGTGCCTCCCACCCTTACACCGGAACAGGAAGCCCAGCACACCTGGAAACCGGCCCCGAAACTCTGGGAAGAAATCAAGAAGCACTCGCAAAAGCACACGGCGACCCTGGTGATCACGGGATTTCGCGATGAGCGCATGACACAGCCGGTCTCCACGGGGCGGACCACATTCACCACCTCCGCCGACCCCGTGGGCGCTCCGATCTTCTACCGCGACGTGCCGCTGATTCCGCCCGATCCTTCGGAGCGCGAGCGCGGCATCATCCACCCGCTGTCCGATTCCGTGCTCCCGAAGATCAAATGGCGCCTGCGCTACGTGAATGAGACCAGCGCCAGAACCGTCATGGAAGGATTGCCCACCTGCGCCAACTGCCATTCCGTTTCGCGCGACGGCAAGACGCTCGGCATCGACGTGGATGGACCGCAGAACGACAAAGGACTGTACGGATTGATTCCAGTCCAAAAAATCAGTTCCATCAGCAACCAGTACGTGATCCACTGGAGCGCGTATACCGACACCGGATCTCCAAAGCGGTTCGGCTTCATGTCGCAGGTTTCCCCGAGCGGCCGGTACGTGGTCACATCCATCGACGTTCCCGGGAGCAAAGGGGTGCGCATGATGGACCGGATCTACCAGGGCCTTTACGATTTCTGGGGCTTCGGGCAGGTTTTCTATCCGACCCGCGGGGTGCTCGCCTGGTACGACCGGGAAACGCAAAAACTCCAGCCGCTCGCCGGCGCCGACGATCCGGAGTATGTGCAGACCTGCGCATTCTGGAGCCCGGACGAGAGCTTCATCGTGTTCGCCCGCGCCAAAGCGCGCGACCCTTATCCGCCTGGCCACCCGGAATCGAAATTCGCCAACGATCCCAACGAGACGCAAATTCAGTACGATCTTTATCGCATCCCATTCAACGCCGGCAAGGGCGGAAAAGCGGAGAAAATTGCGGGAGCTTCGGAAAATGGAATGAGCAACAATTTTCCGAAAGTCTCTCCCGACGGCAAGTGGATCGTGTGGGTACAAAACCAGAACGGATTGCTGATGCGGCCCGACAGCAAGCTCTACATCGTGCCGTCCGCGGGCGGCGAGCCGCGGCCGCTGCGCAGCAATCTGAAAACCATGAATTCGTGGCACAGCTTTTCGCCCAACGGCCGATGGCTGGTATTTTCGTCGAAGACACCGACGCCGTACACCAAGCTTTATCTGACGCACATCGACGAGGACGGCAGCAGCAGCCCGGCGATCCCCATCGAGGCGGCGACGGCAGCCAACCGCGCCGTGAATATTCCCGAATTCATCAATCTGGGGCCGGATGGTCTGGAGCGCATCGACGCGCCCGCCACTGATTTTTATAAGGAGTTCAATACCGCCGCGGATCTCTCGGAGAAACGGCAGTTCACGGACGCTTTACCGGTGTGGCAAAAGGCGGCGGGTCTCAATCCCGACGATCCGCGGGTACACAACAACCTCGGCCTGGCGCTGGCGGAAACGGGCCACCCGGACGATGCCCTGGCGGAGTATCACAAATCGCTGGAACTGAACGGCCAGAGTTCCTCGGCCCACAACAATCTCGGCAGCCTTCTGGCGCAGCAGGGCAAGATCGACGAAGCTTTGGCGGAGTTTCAAAAGGCGGTGGAATTGAATCCAGCCAACGGCCGCGCGGAGTGCAACCTGGGGAGCGCGCTGTCGGAAAAGGGGCGGCCGGACGAAGCTCTCGAGCATCTGCGCAAGGGTGTGGAAATCGACCCGAAAAATGCCGATGGCCAGAACAACCTGGGGGCGGCGCTGGCGCGCGCGGGCGGGCTCGATGAGGCCATCGAGCATATTTCCAAAGCCGTCGAGATGGCGCCGCAGGAAGCCGAGTACCGGTATAATTTCGGCCGGGTGCTGGCCGCCAAGGGACGGTTTGCCGACGCCGCGGCGCAATTCGAACAAGCCGCGAGCCTGACCGGCGGCCGGCAGCCGGAAATCCTCGACATCCTGGCGGCGATGTACGCCGAAACGGGCCGCTATCAGGACGCCGTCACGACGGCGCAAAAAGCGCTCGATCTGGCGAGCCAGCAGCGAAACTACGAACTGGCGTCGTCGTTGCGGGCGAGCCTGGCGAGGTACCAGGCGCTGGCGCGGTAGACTTCAGCTACTAAACGGTACACGTCCCGGCGATACCGCTGGTGACATTCCAGGCACCGGATCCGGCTTTCAGCCAGACCAGTGCTTCGGGTCTGAACCGGCACAGAAACCGGCAATTACCTCAATTCATCCTACGTGCGGCGCGCTGACCGGGCCGTGTCGGACGTGGTGGGCAGGCGGACCATACCGCCGGCCAGCAGCATAACGCCGGCCTTTCCGGAGTAAGCCTCAGGACTTCCTGCACTCGCGCTTTTCCCGTGCCTGTACCGCGTCGGCGAGGCGGAAACCTCTCACCAGATCCGTCGGTCTTTGGTGTCCGGCGCTGAGGTTTGTCCCAGGGTTGCAATCTGTACCGGGCGCGGAGAATCTGCGGAAAACTCACGCTGGCGAGCCACGTGCTGCTTCAAAAGCGGATGAAGATACTGCTTGCATTTCTGCTGCCGCTCGCGGGAGCGGCGCTTCTATCCTTTGGCTGCGGCGGATACCGGGTAGGCGTGGGAATAGGCGCCGCCGAACCGATCTGCCCGTATGGTTACTACGAGACACCGCCCTATGCCTGCGCTCCCGACGGATACTACGGGCCCGAATGGTTCGATGGCGGCGGTGCGTTTATCGGTGCCGGTCCCTGGTATCACGGCCGGGATCATTTCTACGGCCACGTGGACCATCGCCTGGACGTGCGCAGAGGCTACCATGGACCGTTTCCCGCGCGGGGCGAGCGTCCGGTTGCGCACCGCGTTCCTTTCCATGGCCAGGCGATGCACGATGTACACGGGCACGAAGTCCGGGGGCACCACTGAATTGTCGCGGCTGATAGATACCCAGCGGGGCCGGAACTATCGCTTCTGCTGTTCCGCCGTTAGCCGGTCGTAAATAGCGCGCTCTTTCTCCCCATCCGCCTGGCGATTCAGGCGGAAATAGAGCGCGGCGAGTTCGACGTGCGGCTGGGCCCAATTGGGATCGGTTCGCACCACTTTTTCGAAATCGCGCACCGCCGCTTCTACCTGGCCTTCGGTCCTTTCCAGCCGCGCCCATTCGTAGCGTGCCAGATTGGAATCCGGTTTGAGCTGCAAGGCGCGCTGCAAATGCTGGCGGGCGCCATCGAGATCGCGCTGGGTATGGAGGACCGCGCCCAGTGCAAGCTGCGCTTCGAAGTCCTTAGGGTCTTCCGCAACGGCTGCCGTGAGCACTGCGGCGGCGCCGTCGGCATCACCCAGATAGCTCATGACTGTGCCGCGCAGGGTATCGAGGCCGGGTAATTTCGGATTTAGCTTTTCGGCAGCGGCCGCATAATCGCGAGCGCGCTCGAATTCGTTCATCTTAAGCGCGGTCCGCCCGGCCAGCAGGTATGCTTCGGGGCGCTTACCTTCGTGCGCCACCATGTCGACGCGGTCCAGACCGTCGCGCAAATGTCCTGCCCGGATGAGCGCCGAGCCCAAAAGCCACTCCACCGAGAGATCGCCGGGATGGGCGCCTTCGATCGGTCTGAGCTCGGCAATGACTTTCTCATCCTGGCCGAGATTGCTGTAACACTCGGCCAGTAACGTGGCGACGCGCGCATCATCGGGTTGGGCGGCGTGGAGCGGTTCGAACAGGGCAACCGCCTGGCTCCAGGCTCGCTTCTTGTAGTAGGCCAACGCCAGATTCAGTCGGAGGCCGGGCATGTCTTTCCTGGCGAGTACGGCCTTGTATTGCTCGATGGCCTCGTCATAACGGTCCAACCTGGCAAGCGCCGCGCCCAGGTTGGCGCGCACCTCGAGCGAATCGGGATAGCTTCTGAGCAGTTCCCGGTACTTTTGGACCGCTAAAGCATCGTCGCCGCGCTGCTGCGCCGCCAGGGCATCGTGGAATAGTTGTTGCGGGTTGGGGGATTGCGCGCAAGCCAGGCCCGCGGCGATCAAGAATGCCCCAATGCGCATCGCCTTCAGAATAACATCGTTACGCCGGTCAACTGGAGGTTCCGCGGGCACGCGCCAGAGATTATGATCAGTACGAGAGAGGATCATGCGGACCAGATTCTTGTTGTCTTTTTTCGTACTGATCGGTACAGTAGCAGCGCAAACGATGGGGTGGCAACTCGTCTGGAGCGACGAGTTCAACGGCCAGGCCGGGGACCCGCCCAACCCCAAGAATTGGAATTACGATCTTGGTTACGGTCTTTGGGGCAATGGAGAGATCGAGACCTACACCGGTTCGACGCAGAACGCTTTCCAGGACGGCAACGGCAACCTGGTGATCCGGGTGATTCGCGACAGCAGCGGAAACTACACCTCGGCGCGCCTGCAAAGCGGGGCGCCGGCCTCCAACAACACCCAAACCGCAGACAACAGCTGGCAATACGGCATGATTGTGGCGCGGGTCAAGCTGCCGTATGGGCAGGCGGTGTGGCCGGCATTTTGGATGCTCGGCGAGAACATTAACACGGTCAACTGGCCGACGTGCGGCGAAATCGACATCATGGAGAATTTCGGGACGTACCACAACAATATAAATATCAACAATGGGACGGCGCACGGCCCGCTTCCCAGCGGCGGCTACAACGACTACAGCGCGGGCGGCCAGATCACTTTACCATTCGGCGAGCAGGTCAACACCGACTATCATGTCTATGCCATCGTGTGGTCGCAGAATTCGGTAGCGTTTTATGTGGACGGGCAGAACTATTACACGGCAACGCCGTCCGATCCATCCATCCCGGCCGGCGAGTGGGTCTTCAACAATCCGGAATTCATTCTGCTGAACGTAGCGATCGGCGGACCAA
Source organism: Bryobacteraceae bacterium (assembly GCA_035509055.1). GTDB lineage: Bacteria > Acidobacteriota > Terriglobia > Bryobacterales > Bryobacteraceae > PALSA-129. The sequence continues at coordinate 14,299 of DATJMA010000131.1, forward strand.
CAACATTCCTGGGCACACCCGATCCCAACGCTCCCTTCCCCAATCAGGACATGCTTGTCGATTACGTGCGCGTCTATCAGCAGACGGCGGTCACCTCCACGACCCCTGTCATCACGCCGGGACGGGTGGTGAACGGGGCGTCTTATCTTGGCGATCTCGCGCCCGGCGGACTGGCCACGGTATATGGCACCGCGCTTGCCGACGGCACTCCCAGCATCGACTCCAGCAACGGATTTCCGAAAACCGCGGGGAACGTGACGGTGTCGGTGGATGGGGTGAACGCGCCGCTGATTTACGTCTCACCCACGCAGATCAATTTTCAAATTCCCTGGGGGACTCCGGTGGGGCAGTCGGTCCCCATCGTGGTGACGCGCGACTCCACGCCAAGCGCGCCCGAATACGCGACCATCACCGGTGCGGCCGCCCCCTCGATGTTTCTCAGCGAATACGTCAACGGGTTGGCGTGGGTCACCGGCACGGGATGCGAGCTAACCGAATGCGCAGTCCAGGCGAATGGAGCTTACGAGCTGTGGGCCAATGCGCTCGGACCTTTGGGTACGCAGCAGCAGGATGGCATAGGCGCGGTGTTTAACGGATCTTACACCGCGATTGAAGTTCCCGGGGGACCGGCGAGCTGCCAGCTTACCATCGGCGGACAAACGGCCACGGTACAGTATTGCGGCGCCGCACCCGGAGAGATCATCGGCCAGATCAATTTCATTTACCCGGCGGGCGTGACATCCAATCCCGCCGAAGCGGCGCTCACCATCAACGGCGTCACGGGATATTTCCGCGTACCGGGCCCCTCGGGCCAGTAAAATCTGCAACCGGCGTTTCGCATCTTTCATCCGGGCATGAACGGCCGCAGAGCCGTTTAGGGGGAACCCCGGGGCACATCCCTTCGTACCATCAGAAGTAGCCTCCCATGCCTAAAGCGACCGCTCATTGGGCAGCCGCCGCGCTGCTTGCCGTGATGTTTGTACTCGCCGGAGGCGCCGTGTGGAAGGAATCGGCGACGGTGGATGAATTCGCGCACACCGGCGCCGGCTTGAGCTACTGGCAGCGTTTCGATCTGCGCCTGAACGGCGAACATCCGCCGCTGGGAAAACTGCTGGCCACGCTGCCGCTGGCGATTTTGGGAACGCGCGCCGATTATTCCAGCCCTTCATGGCTCGTCTCCAAAGATTTCTTCTACGCCTACGGTGCGCAGTACCCCTTCGGCGATGCCGTTCTCGGCCGCTGGAACGATTGGCGATCCACCATCATGTGGGCGCGACTTCCCATGCTGGCTCTCATGATCGTGCTCGGGTGGGTGGTTTATGGCTATGCGTCGCGCCTTGGCGGAACAGCGGGCGGCCTGCTCTGCCTGGCGGTTTATGTGACCACGCCCGCGTTTCTGGTGTTCGGTCCGCTGGTAATCACCGATCTTCCGGTCACGCTGTTTTCCCTGGTCGCGCTCTGGCGACTGGGTGAAATTTGGGATGCGCCGTCGCGCCGCAACGCGCGTCTTTTCGGCCTGGCATTCGCGGGCGCGCTGCTGTCGAAATTTACCGGGGTGCTGATTCTGGCCGTGGTGCCGGCGCTGTTTCTTCATACGCGTTTCTGGCCGGGTGCGGGCGAGCCGGCGGACAAGGTCTCGCTCGGGAGGTGGCGCGGCGAGCGCCGGCGCGCCGTGTGGCGGGGGACGATTTGGGCAGCCGGTATCACGTACGCGGTGTATTTCGTCTTCTCCTGGAATCAGCCGCCTAATGCTCTGAGCCTGCTTGGCAACTGGCCCGGAGTGTGGGTTGTCCGCCGCCTCCTCATGCCCGCGTGGCTTTACCTGCGCGGTTTTCTGATGATGGCTGCCACCGGGGCGCGGCCCACTTACCTGCTCGGCCACCACTACTCCCACGGCGTGCCGTTTTATTTCCCGGTAGTATTCGCACTGAAATCGACGCTCGGTTTTCTGGCGCTGCTGGCTATCGCCGCGGGCGCCGCCATCCTCACGCGCAAGCGCGGCGCTCGCGCGATTCCGGAAGCCGTCCGCCCGCACTGGCGCGCACTGATGACGGGATTTTCCGTTTACCTGACGATTTGCCTGCTCTCGCTGCTCGATCTCAGCATCCGCCACTTCATGATGCCGGTCATCCTCATGATCCTGATGCTTGCGCCGCTACCGCGAATGATCGCCGCCTTGCCCGGGCGCCGTCTCTGGCAAACGGCGGTTGGCATCGCGGCGGCGAGCTCGTTTTGGGCGGTGGCGATGGCGTACCCGTATCTCATGCCGTTCGCCAACAGCCTGACGTTCGGTCACCCGCTCTACCAGCTGCTGAACGACTCCAACGTGAGCTGGAACGAAGCCCTGCCCGCGGTGGAACAATTCGCGCGCCGGCATCAACTAAACGAAATCGCCCTCGATTGGGCCTCGCTTTCCGACCCCACCCTGGTCGTGCCGCAGGCTCGCGATTGGGATTGCCAGGCGCCATCGGATCGCGAGGCTGGCCGCTGGGTCGCGGTCGCGGCGGGATCGCTCCGCGAGAACCACAATTGCGCCTACCTGGAGCAATACCCACACGAGGCGCTCGCCGGCGGCTCGTTCTATGCGTTCGACCTGCCCGCGACGATTCCCGAGCCCGGCGCCCCCGGCGGGCCGCCGCTCCCGTCGCAGCGCAGAATGCAGTGGGGGATGCCCATCGATATCCGCACGTTCGCGGTTAAAGTCGAGCGTCATCCCGAACACTTCGAGAGCGACATGCGCGAGATGGGGCAAAAGATGGTCGAAATGTCGAAGCAGAAACGCTAGGCGCGGCGTTTTATAATGACCCACTATGACACGTGCGTGGCTTGTGCTGTGCCTGGCGCTGCCGGTGGGGGCGCAACAGAAAATCGACTGGGCCGGCCAGAAAGCCGAAATCCTCAAGCATTATCGCGATCTCATTCAAATCGATACCCGGGCGGGCAATGAGACCAAAGCCGTAGACTATATCCGCCGCGTGCTCGAAGCCGACGGCATTCCCACAAAGACCTTCGCCAAAGATCCGGCGCGCGCGAACCTGGTGGCGAGGATTGCCGGCAACGGCGCCACGCGGCCGCTGTTGATTCTGGCGCACACCGACGTGGTCGGCGTGCAAACCGGGAAATGGCCAGTCGATCCATTTAGCGCCATCCTGAAGGACGGTTATGTCTGGGGCCGCGGATCGGTGGACGACAAGCCCGTGCTCACCGCCAATCTCATCACGATGCTGCTGCTCAGACGCAACCACGTACCGCTCGACCGCGACGTGATTTTCCTGGCGGAATCGGGCGAAGAGGCCGATACCGCGGGCGTGGGCATCAATTTCATGGTGGGCGAGCACTACCACGAGATCGACGCCGAGTATTCGCTCACCGAGGGCGGCGGGGCGGAAATCGAAGACGGCAAGGTGACCACAATGGCGATCGGGACCGCGGAAAAAATCCCGGCGCGCGTGCGCCTGGTGGCCACGGGGACCTCCGGCCATGGATCGGTGCCGCGGCTGGACAACGCGCTGATTCATCTGGGCGCGGCGGTGGAGAAGGTCGGCCGCTGGCAGACGCCGATGCGCCTGAACGACACCACGCGTACGTATTTCGAGAAACTCGCCACCATCAGCACGCCGGAGAAGGCCGCGCGCTATAACGCGCTGCTCAATCCACGGACCGCGGACGAAGCGCAGCGCTATCTGCGCGAGCACGAGCCGCTGGCGTACTCCATGCTGCGGACTTCGGTGGTGCCGACGATGCTCAAAGCCGGCGTCGGGGCAAACGTCATCCCGTCGGAAGCGGAAGCGACGCTCGACATTCGCGCGCTTCCCGATGAGAATGTCCCGAACTTCTATGCCGAGATGGCGAAAGTGATTGACGATCCCGCGGTAAAAATTGAGCCGCTGCCAGCGACGCGCCCGCCTTCGCCGGCCTCGCGCCTCGATACCGGGATGTACCGCGTGCTCGAACAGGTGAGCAAGCGGGTTTACCCGGGTGTCACCGTCATGCCCGAAATGTCGACGGGCGCAAGCGATAAAGCGCAACTCCGCGCCAGGGGCCAGCAGTCGTACGGCATCGGCCCGGCGAGCACGCACGACGACCGCATCAATTTCGGCGCGCACAGCGATGTGGAGCGGCTGGCCGAGGCGTCGCTTTACCCGTTTGTCGAATTTGTGTGGGACGCAGTGACGGGAATCGCGGCGAAGGCGCCGGACAAGGCGCTCGAGAAGTAACCGGCGCACCGGCCTGGCAGGGATAGGCCGGCACCCCTCAATCTTCTCAAACCCGGGCCCGATGTACCATAAGGTAAGCCTTTTTCTCCATGCAGCGCGATTACATCAAGTGGTATAGCCCATCTCTGCACCGCGATATGGAGTTACTGGCCTTCGGCCACGCCGGCTTCCCGATCGTGGTCTTTCCCACCTCCGGCGGACGCTTTTTCGAATACGAAGACCGCGGGATGGTGGCCGCTCTCGCCCCCAAGATAGACCGCGGCGAACTCCAGGTCATCTGCATCGATTCCGTCGACCAGGAATCCTGGTACAACAGGTCCGTCTCCCCGGCCGATCGCCTCCATCGCCAGAATGGCTTCGACGCCTATCTCTCGCTCGAACTGGCGCCCTTCGTCCGCCAGCGGACCACCTGGGACCAGATGGGCACTACCGGGTGCAGCTTCGGCGGCTACCACGCCGTCAATTTCGCCCTCCGCCATCCCGATATCGTCACCTACGCGGTCTCCATGTCCGGAGCTTTCAACATCCCTTCGCGATTCCTGGATGGCTTTTACAATGAGGACGCCTATCTCCACTCTCCGCTGGACTATCTCCCGCGGCTCGACGATCCCTGGTTCCTGGCCCGCATCCGAAGCAGCTATTATGTACTGGTAGTCGGCAACGAAGACCCGCTGTTCGATCAGAACGTGAAACTGGCTCACGAATTCGGCGTCAAAGAGATCCCCCACGTTCTCGACGTCTGGCAAGGGTTCGGGCACGACTGGCCCTGGTGGCACCAGATGGCCCACAAGTTTTTCGTCGCATGAGGTAGAAGATGGCGCGCATCGGCATTGTGTACGGCATGGAAGAATCGTTCCCTCCCGCGCTCGTGGACCGCATCAACTCCATGAGCGTGGCCAACGTTCGCGCCGAGCATCTCAAAGTCGGGGGTGTCCGGATGGCCGAGCCTGGCGGCTATGACGTCATCATCGACCGCATCTCCCACGACATCCCCTTCTATCGCTCCTATCTGAAGAATGCCGTTCTCTCCGGCGCCCAGGTAATCAACAATCCCTTCTGGTGGAGCGCCGACGATAAGTTCTTTAACTATGCCCTAGCCGTAAAGCTGGGTGTCGCTGTTCCACCCACCGTCCTGCTACCGCACAAATCCCACCCGCCCGGCACTACTTACCTCTCCATGCGCAATCTCGAGTACCCGCTCGATTGGGACGGCATTTTACGCTACGTCGGATTCCCCGCGTTCCTCAAACCGCACGATGGCGGGGGCTGGAAAAACGTCACCAAAGTCCATTCCCCCGAGCAATTCTTCGCCGCCTACGACGACAGCAGCGATCTATGCATGACCCTCCAGTCCGGCGTCAACTTCCAGGAGTATTTCCGCTGCTACGTCATCGGCCGCGAGCACGTCCACATCATGCGCTACGACCCGGGCGCGCCCCATCACCTTCGCTACGTTCCCGGCAATCCATCCCCTTCTCCCGAATTGCTCGAGCGCATGACCGGCGACGCGCTCAAGCTGTGCCGGGCACTCGGTTACGATCTCAACACCGTCGAGTTCGCCGTCGAAGACGGCGTCCCTTACGCTATCGATTTCATGAATCCCGCGCCCGATGCCGGCCTGGAATCCGTCGGCCCTGAAAATTTCGAGTGGGTGGTCCGCCACGTGGCCGAAATGGCTATCGCCCGCGCGCTCGCTCCGCCCGAAACTCCCGAATTGCGCTGGGCGTGGTTTCTTACGGGAGAGTCGAAATGAGCGCGCCCAAGCGTCCCAGCCTCACCATCGGAATCGAGGAAGAATACCAGACCGTCGATCCCGAAACGCGCGACCTCAAATCGCACATCAGCGCCGAAATCATCCAGAAGGGCCGCACGCTGCTCGAAGAGCGCGTCAAGCCCGAAATGCACCAATCGGTGATTGAAATCGGCACCGGAGTCTGCAACACCATCCAGGAAGCCCGCGCTGAAATTCGCGATATCCGCCGCCAGATTGTGGACCTCGCGCGCGCCAACGGCCTGCGCCTTTCCGCCGGCGGCACCCATCCCTTCGCGCATTGGGCCCAGCAGGAAATCTATCCCGACGACCGCTACCGCGTCATCGTCGAAGACATGAAGATGGTGGCCCGCACCAACCTCATCTTCGGCCTGCACGTCCACATCGGCGTCGAGGACCGCGATACCGCCATCCACCTCATGAATGGCGCGCGGTACTTCCTGCCGCACATCCTGGCGCTCTCCACCAATTCGCCTTTCTGGCTGGGCATGGAAACCGGCCTGAAATCGTACCGCTGCAAAGTCTTCGACAAGTTCCCGCGCACCAACATTCCCGATCTTTATTCCAGCTGGTCCGAGTTCGAAAGCTTCGTCGACCTGTTGATTCGCACCAAGTGCATCGACAACGCCAAAAAAATATGGTGGGATATTCGCCCCCACCCGCATTACCCTACTCTCGAATTCCGCATCTGCGACATGCCCATGCGCCTGGATGAAACCATCGCCATCGCCGCGCTCTGCCAGGCGGTCATCGCCAAGCTTTACAAGCTCCATGAGCGGAACCTCACCTTCCGCCATTATTCCCGCGCGCTGATCATGGAGAACAAGTGGCGCGCCGCGCGCTATGGCCTGGACGGCCAGCTCATCGATTTCGGCAAGCAGCAGGAAGTCCCCGTCCGCCAACTGATCGGCGAGATTATCGATTTCGTCGGCGACGTCACCGCGGAACTTGGCAGCGAGCGCGAAATCGCCTATATCGAGCGAATCGTCGCGGAAGGCAGCGGCGCCGATCGCCAGCTTCGCGTCTTCCACGAAACCAACGACCTGAAGCAGGTAGTCGACTACATGATCTCCGAAACCGAGCAGGGCCTCTTCGCCGAGGCCGCCCGATGAGCGCCCGCGAACAACTCCTCGCCATCCCGTTCGATCGCGAACTCGCGCCGGGCGCCCGCAATGCCGTGGTCCACTGCCTCAGAATCCGTCCCGAAGAAAAAGTCACCCTGATTACCGACCTCGCCTGCCGCGAAATCGCCGCCGCCCTGGCGCACGAACTGGAAAGCCACCGCCTGGTCTTCAACGCCTTCATCCTCGAAGAACTCGCCCCGCGGCCGCTCATCGACATGCCCCGCGCCGTGCTCGACGACATGGAATCCAGCCAGGTGAGCATCTTTGCGGTCCGCGCCCAACCGAACGAACTCCGCACGCGCATGCAGATGACCGACGTGGTCAATCGCCGCCAGATGCGCCACGCCCACATGGTGAACATCGACCGGCGCATCATGCTCGAAGGCATGCGGGCGGATTTTGACGAGGTCGATCGCATCTCCACGCAAGTCTGGCACATGGCCAGCGCCGCCCGCGAAATCCGCGCCACTAATCCCGCCGGCACCCGCATCGTGGCGCAATTTTCTCCGAATCTGAAGTGGCTCAAGACCAGCGGCATCATCAGCCCGCACAAGTGGGGCAATCTTCCCGGCGGCGAAACCTTCACCACCCCCGAGCGCGTGGATGGCACTTTCGTGATCGATGGCGTGGTGGGCGATTACCTCTGCGAAAAGTACGGCGATCTCGGCGCCACACCGCTCACCATCCGCGTGGAAGACAGCCGCCTGCGCGAAGCCCATTGCGACAACCAGACGCTGCAGCAGGAATTTTGGAATTACTGCCACACCGACGAGTTCAGCGACCGCGTGGGGGAATTCGCCATCGGCACCAACATCGGCGTCCGCGACGTGATCGGCAACATCCTCCAGGACGAGAAAATTCCCGGTATCCACATCGCGTTCGGCAACCCCTACGGCGCGCACACGGGCGCCGACTGGTATTCCGCGACGCACATCGATGTCGTGGGCCGGCAGTTCGATATCTGGATCGACGGCACTCAAATCATGCAGGGCGGAGCGTTCCTCTTTGATACCCTCGCTGCGGCAGTCGTTTAATCGAAAGTGGACACCCGCGGGCTACCGCCGCTTTCTCGAGTTGATCGAGCAGCGCAGCGGAGTCGCGGCACAATTCCGCCACAGCGAAACTCCCTGCTTCCTGCCCGTCCCGCTATTCAAGAAAATGGCTCGCGCCGGCCGTGAAATGGTCGAGCAACTCCTCGCCGATGAGCAGTACCGCCGCGACTCCGATGCCGCCATCCCCGAGCGATATCGGGTTCCCCACGAAGCACCCGTGCCGCTGTTCGTGCAGGCCGATTTCGGCCTCGACGCCAATCTCGCGCCAAAGCTTGTCGAAATCCAGGGGTTCCCTTCGCTCTACTCCTATCAGCCCGTAATGGCCGAATGCTATCGCGAGGCTTACGGTCTCGATCCCGCCCTTTCGGCGCTGCCGAGCGGTCTGACCTCCGACTCGTATCACGCGCTCCTCCGCCGGGCCATCGTGGGCGATCGCGATCCTGAAAACGTCATCCTTCTCGAAATCGATCCCGACCACCAGAAAACCCGCTGCGATTTCCTGGTAACCGAGCGCCTTTTCGGCGTCCGCGCCGTGGATATCCGCGCCCTCCGCAAAGAGGGCAATCGCCTCTGGTACCTTCGCGACGGACGCCCCACGCCCGTCGAGCGGATTTACAATCGCGCCATCGCCGACGAACTGGAACGCCGGGCCATCGCGCTCCCTTTCGATTGGCGCGACGATCTTGCCGTGGAGTGGGCCGGCCATCCCAACTGGTTTTTCCGTCTCAGCAAATTTTCGCTGCCCTACCTCCGCCATCCCGCCGTCCCGCGCTCGCAATTCCTCGATCGCGCCGGCCGCGTGGAAGATCCCGGGCGCTACGTCCTCAAGCCGCTCTATTCCTTCGCCGGACTCGGCGTCATCGTAGGCCCCGCCGAAGCCGATCTCGCCGCTATACCGGCGGAAAAGCGCAGCCAGTACCTCGTTCAGGAGCGCGTCGATTTCGTTCCGGTGATTGACACGCCCGAAGGTAAAGCCAAAATGGAAGTCCGCATCATGTACCTCCGCCTCGGCTCCGAAATGCGCGCTGTCAATACCATCATCCGCATGGGACGCGGCGCCCAGATGGGCGTCGATTATAACAAGAACTTCGACTGGGTCGGAGCTTCCGCGGGGTTCATCGCATGACCATTCTCTGCATCTCGAGCTACGAAAAAGGCCACGACTTCCTCCGCGAGTGCAAGCGCCAGGGATGGACCGTGATTCTCGTCACCGCCGAGAGCATTCGCGACAAATCCCGCTGGCCCACGGAAGCCATCGACGAAATCTTCTACCTCCCCGATGACGGCCAGCGCTGGAACCCGCTCCACATGCGCAACGCGGTGAGCTATCTTGCGCGCACTCGCGTCTTCGACCGCATCGTCGCCCTCGACGATTTCGATATCGAACTCGCCGCCCAGATTCGAGAGCACCTCCGCATTCCCGGCATGGGCGACACCACCGCCCGCTACTTCCGCGACAAGCTCGCCATGCGCCTGCGCGCCGCCGAAATGGGGCTCAACGTCCCCGATTTCATCCACGTCCTGAACCACCCGCGGCTCGCCGAATTCCTGGATCGCGTGCCGCCGCCGTGGGTGCTCAAGCCGCGCTCCTCCGCCGGCGCCATCGGCATCAAGAAACTGCATTCGAAGGATGAATTCTGGCGGATCGTCGAGACGCTCGGCGACGAGCAATCGAATTATCTGCTCGAGCGCTTCGTGCCCGGCGACATCTTCCACGTCGATACCATCATGTCCGAGCGCGAAATCGTCTTCGCCATCGCCAGCGGATACGGCACGCCACCGCTCGAGGTCGCCCATGGCGGAGGCATTTTCACCACCCGCATCCTCGAGCGCAATTCCGACACCGCACATCGCCTGCTTGAAGAGAACCAGCACGTTCTCGCGGCTCTCGGTCTCCTTCGCGGCGTCTCCCACACGGAATACATCATCGGCCGAGAGGACGGCCGCGTCTATTTCCTGGAAACGTCCGCCCGCGTTGGCGGCGCCCACATCGCCGACCTCGTCGATGCCGCCACGGGCATCAACCTTTGGGCCGAGTGGGCGAAAGTCGAAATGGCCGGCGGCAAGGCGCCATACTCTCCGCCGGTCCCGCGATCCGATTATGCCGGCCTCATTGTCTCGCTTGCCCGCCAGCAACACCCTGACACTTCGCAATTCTCCGACCCGGAAATCGTCTGGCGAATGGCGAAGGAGCACCATATCGGCCTGATCGCCCGCTCTCACGATTCCGCCCGCGTCCGCCAACTCCTCGACGACTACGCGGCCCGCATCGCCAGGGACTTCCACGCTTCCGCCCCGCCGCAAGACAAGCCAGGACATTAGCCCGAGATGCCCGTCTTTCGCCCCATCTCGCTGACGTTTGTCCTGGCGGCGGTTGCCGCCGCCCAGCAGCACATCTCGTTTGCCACTGAGGACGGCGGGAAGATCTGCGCCGATCTGTACGGCCAGGGCGCGCGGGCCGTGGTGCTCGCCCACGGCGGCCGATTCGACAAAGAAAGCTGGCGAATCCAGGCGGGATCCCTGGTTTCGGCGGGATTTCGCGTTCTGGCCATCGACTTCCGCGGATTCGGCTGTTCCACCGGTCCCGGTCAGACCGACTTCGACAATGCGCCTTTCGAAAACGACGTGCTGGCGGCGGTTCGCTACTTGAAGGCCCGCGGCGCCAAGACAGTGTCGGTGGTGGGAGGGAGTTTCGGCGGCGGCGCTGCCGGAGATGCCTCCATCAAGTCCGCGCCGGGCGAGATCGACCGCGTGGTGTTTCTGGGCGCGGCGCCGAATCTGCCGGCGGACGGGCTAAAATCGCGATCCTTATTTATGGTGGCGCGCCAAGATTCGAACGGCGCCGGCCCGCGGCTTCCCGGCATCCGAGCGCAGTATGAAAAAGCTCCCCAACCGAAGGAACTGATCGTCCTGGAGGGCTCCGCGCACGCCCAGTTTCTTTTCCAGACGGACCAAGGTGCTCGCGTCATGCGCGAGATCTTGCGATTTCTGTCCATGCCATGAAATCCAAGCTCGCGTTGGATGGAAAGCCCGTCAAAGTCGCAACTGGCGACGCCGAAAGATACAAAAATGGCGACCAACGGAATTTTGCAACTGATTAGAATGAAACATGGCCGCAATTGACGCGGGCGCTCTTCTAGCTACTATGTCGACGAACTCCCCTATGCTCTCACTGGACCGGCCGGGCAACATTGTGGAACTGCAGGCACAAATCGAGCAGAGCCGTACTGCGCTGCTGGGGGCCATCGGGAACCCTGCGGACATCACCGTTCTGCGATCCTGGGGTAATTGGGGTGACACTCTGATTTCCGCCGGATTGCGCGCCCTGCTTCGCGATCTTTCGTACCGCGAATACGACATCCGGCTCGTGGACAGCGCCCCTTCCGGCGATCTGGCGATCATAACGGGTGGAGGGTCGTGGTGCAAAGCTTTTCACGCCATGCCGTCGTTTCTTCCGCTGGCCGAAGCCCGCTTCCGCCGCGTGATCGTATTTCCCTCGACTTACGATCTGGAAGAACCGAGCGTGCGGGAGGCGCTCTCACAAACCCGCGCCATCGTGTTCGCCCGCGAGCGCCGGTCCTATGAACAAATCGGTGCGCTGTGCGACTCCAGGCTGGGCCACGATACCGCGTTCTTCTTCGACTTCAGTCCTTACCAGTCCGGTGCGGCCTCGGGGATCCTGCATGCCTTCCGCGAGGATGCCGAAACGATCGGCGCGTCAGTGCCTGATGACAACCGCGACATTTCGCAAGACTGTTCTTCCCTGGATGACTGGCTGTGGACCATCAGCCGCCACGCCCTGGTCCG
>DATJMA010000132.1:0-165263 GCA_035509055.1 Bryobacteraceae bacterium
ATCGACGCCAAGCTGGGCGACGAAGTCAAGAAGGGACAACCGTTGTTCAAGGTGCGCAGCAGCGATATCGCGGGCGCGTTTTCCGATTACCGCAAGGCGGTGAAGAACGAGGAACTCAGCAAAATTCAGCTCGAACGCGCAGAACTGCTCTACGACAACGGCGCCATCGCCAAGAGCCTGCTGGAAATAGCGCAGAACGCGGAGGACAACGCCAAAGTCGACCTCGAGACCACGCAGGAGCACCTTCATCTGCTCGGCTCGGACCCCGAACATCCAACAGGCATCGTTGAGGTTTTTGCCCCAGTGCCTGGAGTGATCACCGACCAGGAGGTCAGCATCGCATCCGGCGTGCAGGCGCTGACTCCGCCCAACCCATTCACGATTTCCGATGTCTCACACGTGTGGGTTCTCTGTGACGTGTATGAGAACGATCTTTCGCAGGTCCACCTGAACGAGTACGCCGACATCCATTTGAACGCCTATCCCGGCAGGGTCCTGCGCGCTCGGATCAGCAATATCGGACAGATCATGGACCCGAATCTCCGCACCGCGAAGGTGCGGCTCGATGTTGAAAATCCCGGCTTGATACGCTTCGGCATGTTCGTCACGGCGACGTTCCATGGACTTTCGACGGAAAAGCACGCCGCCGTGCCGGCGACCGCTATTTTGCATTTGCACGACCGCGAGTGGGTGTATACCCCGCTCGGCGGCAGGCGGTTCCGCCGGCTGGAAGTGCTGTCGGGGAATATTCTTCCCGATAACCAGCAGGAAATCGTCTCGGGCCTGAAGGCGGGAGATCGCGTTGTGGCCAATGCGCTGGTGCTGCAGAACACCATGGAGCAATAGATGACACCATCGCGGACCTTGGCGGTCCTACTCACTCGCCCTGCGGGGTCCCGGCTATGATCCGCGCACTGGTCGATTTCGCGCTCAATAATCGATTTCTCATCATCGCTATTGCCATCCTGTTATTCGTGGGCGGGGCGATCTCGCTCCATCTACTCCCGGTAGAGGCGTATCCGGACGTAGCCAATAACTACGTCGAGATCATTACGCAATGGCCGGGAATCTCGGCCGAACAGGTCGAACAACAGGTCACCATTCCGCTCGAGATCGTGATGAACGGCATTCCGGGAGTAGAGCATCTGCGGTCGTTTTCCATCTTCGGTTTGTCGGACATCAAGCTGATTTTTGCGGACGGCACGGATGACAGTTGGAATCGCGAGCGCGCGCTGGAACGCCTCACTCAGGTCACGCTGCCGCCAGGGTTGCAACCGCAGATGGGCACAGACTGGAGCCCCGTGGGCCAGATTTACTTTTTTACGCTGCACAGCACCAATCCGCAGTACGACGTCATGGATCTGAAGTCGATTGAAGACTGGGTGGTGGAGAAAACCTTGAAATCGGCTCAGGACATCGTCGACGTGAACACGTTCGGCGGCCCGACGCGCGAATACCAGGTGCGCGTCGATCCCAACAAACTGATCTCGTACGGGTTGAGCCTGTCACAAGTGGAGCAGCAGCTCACCAACAACAACGTCAATGCGGGCGGAAGCTTTCTGGAGGTCGGGCTGCAGCAGGTGAACGTGCGCGAAGTGGGGCTGGTGCGCAACGTCGACGATATTGCCAATACGGTGATCACCACAAAATCCGGGACCCCGATCCGCGTGAAGGATATCGCGGTAGTCGCGCAAGGTCCCAAGATCCGGCTTGGCCAGTTCGCCCGCGCCATCCGCCGCGAGGACGGCAAGATCGTCGACAACGACGACGTGGTATCCGCGATCGTCCCAATGCGCAAGGGCGCGGGCGCCGAAACCGCGCTCAAATATCTGCACGAAAAAGTCGACGAACTGAACGATCACATTCTGCCGGCGGGAGTGAAGATCGTCCCCTTCATCGACCGCAGCGAACTGGTCGACCACACCACGAAAACCGTGCTGCACAACCTCACCGAGGGCGTTATTCTCGTCGTCATCATCCTGCTGATGTTCCTGGGAAACATTCGCGGTGCGATCATTGTTGCGCTCACCATCCCGTTTTCTCTGCTGTTCGCGGCCTCGTGCTTGAAGCTCAAAGGCATTCCGGCGAATCTGCTTTCGCTGGGTGCGCTCGATTTCGGGATGGTGGTGGATGGCGCTGTGGTGATGGTGGAGAACATTGCCCGCCATCTCGGCCATTGCGGTGACGACACACGCAGTCCGAAAGAACGGATTTTCGAGGCGGCTCACGAAGTGCAGCGGCCGGTATTCTATGCCATCGGCATCATCATTACCGCGTACCTTCCGATCTTCACGCTGCAGGCCGTCGAAGGCCGTCTCTTCAAGCCCATGGCTTGGACCGTCGCGTTCGCGCTCTGCGGCGCCTTGATCTTTTCGGTGCTGGTGGCGCCCGTGCTGGCGAGTCTGTTCTTCCCGAGGGGGACACGGGAATGGATCAACCCGGTGATGAACTGGTTCATCCATATCTATCGCCGGGCGCTGCGGGTGGCCATCCGCATGCGATGGGCGACGGTGGGCGTGGGCGTCGCCAGCCTGGCGGCGGCAGTCTATCTCACTGTCGGCGGGGTGATCGGATCGGAATTTCTGCCCCACCTGGACGAAGGCGCGCTGTGGGTCCGCGGCACTCTCGCGCCCAGCGTCGGACCAGGCGAAGGCATCCGCGTGGCGAATCAGGCCCGGATCCTGCTTTGTTCGTTTCCCGAAGTTACGGAATGCACCAGCCAGGTGGGACGTCCCGATGACGGCACTGACACCACCGGCTTTTTCAACACCGAATATTTCGTCGGCTTGAAGCCCAAGGAGCAGTGGCGGCCGGAATTTCACCAGAACAAGGATGAAGTGATCGCCGCCATGAACGCACAGCTCGAGAAGATGCCGGGCATCATCTGGAACTTCTCCCAGCCGATCGCCGACAACATGGAGGAAGCCGTCAGCGGGGTAAAAGGACAGCTGGCGACGAAAATCTACGGGAACGACCTGGCGGTCTTGGAAGACAAGGCCGATCAGGTGGTGAGCGTGATGCGCGGCGTGAAAGGAATCGAGGACCTCGGCGTGTTCCGCGTGCTCGGGCAGCCGAACCTGAACGTCACCGTAGATCGCAAACAGTGCGCTCGCTATCAGATCAACGCTGCCGACGTGCAGGACGCGGTGCAAACCGCGATTGGCGGCAACGCGCTCACGCAGGTGCTGCAGGGCGAAGAGCGCTATGACCTGGTGATGCGTTACCTGCCGCAATATCGCAACACCAGGGAGGCGATTGAAAACATCCGCCTGCTCGCGCCGAGCGGCGAGCGCGTGTCGCTCGCACAGCTCTGCCGCATCGACGAACGCGACGGCGCGTCGGAAATTTATCGCGAGGGCAATCAGCGCTACATCGCCGTGAAATACAGCGTGCGCGGCCGCGATTTGGGCGGAGCGGTGATGGAGTCGATGCATAAAGTGGAGCAGAGGGTCCGGCTTCCGCGCGGGTATCGCATCGACTGGGAAGGCGAGTTCGCCAGCGAACAGCGAGCCGAAAAGCGCCTTTTGTATATCGTGCCTCTCACCGTGCTCCTGATCTTCATCATCCTGTACACCATGTTCCGCTCGCTGAAATGGGCATGTCTGATCCTTATCAACGTCATGTTGGCGCGCATCGGCGGTTTGCTCGCGCTGCTCGTGACGCATACCAATTTCAGTGTGTCTTCCGGCGTGGGGTTCCTGGCACTGTTCGGGGTATCGGTGCAGACCGGCGTCATCATGCTGGAGTACATCAATCAGCGCCGCGCGCGCGGATCGTCCATCGAGCAGTCGGCGATCGAAGGCGCCGTCCTGCGGCTGCGTCCGATCATGATGACCATGCTGGTGGCCACGCTCGGTCTGTTACCGGCGGCGCTATCCCACGAAATCGGGTCGGATTCGCAGCGGCCGTTCGCCATCGTGATTGTCGGCGGACTGATCTCGGATCTGGCGATGAGCGTCTTCCTGCTTCCCACCCTTTACGCATGGATGGCGCGGGACAACGACGTGCTGCCGGAGATCGAGGGCGAGTTCGAGTAAGGCGCGGCGCTCAATTGGCGCTGGCGCGATCCAGGGCGACCGCAAGCCGCAATCCCGTGGGCCGTAGGTTCTCCACGGCCGCCGATGCGCCGAAGAGGTTCAGGATCCGCGACGCCACTGCCGGCCCCATCCCGACATCTCCCGCCGAAGTGCTGATTTCACTGACCGCGAAAAGATCGAAGAATTTGGGCAGCAGCGGAGCAGGGATGCTTCGACCCCGGGTTTCCACCACGAGTTTCACCAGCCCGCTTCCGGCTTCCCGCGAAATGCGGATGGACTCTCCCTCGGCGGAAAATTTCACCGCCGTCTCCAGCAGCGCCTGCAGGGCGCGTTCCAACAGTTGCTCGTCGGCCAGGACCACATCCGGCAAGGGAGGAGCGGGAGCGAGTGCTACGCCTTGTGCGATTGCAATCGGGGCAACCTTCGCGATGGCCCGGTTGAGCAACGCGTTCAATGCCACGGGAAGCAGGCGGAAGTGCTCGCCTTTTACCTCGATTTGCGCCAAAAGCAGGGCGTCGTCCAGCATCGCCATCAATCTCCGGCGCGACGAATCGAAGATTCCGCGGAGCTGCTCATTCTCGGGCGAGTCTGAGGCATCCTCCAGAATCAACTCCGCGGCTCCCAGGACGCCGTTCAGCGGCGTCCGCAGTTCATGGGAGATCAGGCGCAGGAACTCTGTTTTGGATTCATCGAGCATTCTGAGGCGCGCGTTGGCTTGCGAAAGTTCGCGAGTGCGCTCGGCTACCGCCTCTTCCAGGTGCTCATTCTGCATTCTCAGTCTCTGCTGGAGACCATGAACCTTGAGATGGGTCTCGACGCGGGCTTGCACTTCCTCGAACTGGAATGGCTTGGAAATGTAGTCCACCGCGCCGGAGCGAAAGGCCCTTACCTTGTCCTGCGTCTCGTTCAGTGCGCTGAGGAAGATCACCGGAACGGCGGACAGCGTCGCGTCAGATTTGAGGCGCTCGCATACTTCGTAGCCGTTTATTTCCGGCATGTTGATGTCCAGCAGGATCAGGTCCGGCGGATGTCTCGCCGCCGCGGCCAGCGCCAGCCTGCCGCGCGGAAATGAATGGATTTCGTGCCCTTGCTGGGAAAGCATATTCTCCAGCAGTTTGAGATTCGCGGGATTGTCGTCGACAATCATGATGTCTGCCTGAGTCATCAAGACCTCTCCTGGCCCGCCGAAACGAGGTTCGGCCGGCCGATTGTGTTCAGCGCGCCCGGTCGCGGAACGCGCACATGTACCAGATCGGGTGCCCCGGACAATCGCACGAAATTGGTCAGGCGCTCGATCCACGTTTCCGTAAGGACGGTTCCTTCTTTCAGAATCAGCAGGCCGTTGCTGAACACATCCTGTTGAAGGATCATGCCCGTGCCAAGTTCGCGCGTCCGCAGCCTTCTATCTGCAAACTCCGGCTCCCCGGGTGTGAAGCTTTCGAGAGCCTGCAGCATTTCCGCGTCGAATTTGCAGGACAGCCGCAACTCGGCCACCGCCATCCGGTGGTTGATGCCCCGCAGCGTGCGGCGATCGTATTCCTGCGCCAGGTGTAGCAGGACTGCCCCCTGCCGGGCCGGTTGGGCCACGGAAGCGCCCATCCAGGGATTCTGCTGCAGCCGGACGATGTCCGCGGCAATTTCGAGCCGCGGAATTTTCGCGAGAAGACGTGCCCCTGCCTCCGGGTGGGCGCGGAACATGCGATCTTCATCGTCGGACAGCTTTTGGCCGGCGTAAGCCGTGGCGAAGATGCGATCGGGCAGGGTGAGGCAGCCGACCAGGCACAAATTCGCCGCCAGTTCGTGCTGCCAGAGATCCGCCAGGTGTAGCCGGTTGGCGATCCAGACCACGATGTCGTGCAGGGAGCGAGACCGCGCCGCGAGAACCGGCGCGGTCAACTGCACCAGTTCCCACAGCGTCTCGACAGCGCCCCCCAGAGTTCTTTCCAGAAGATCCTGCTCTCTCCGGCGGGCGAGGCGAAGCTGAAGGTGAGTTTCCACCCGCACCTGCACCTCCTCGAACTGGAAAGGCTTGGAAACATAATCCATGCCGCCTGCGCGGAATCCCCTCACTTTGTCTTCCACTGCATTCAGTGCGCTCAGAAAGATCACAGGCACGGATGAGAGCTGCGGATTTGCCGTCCACCGGCGGCATACTTCATACCCATCCATTTCCGGCATGTTGATGTCCAGCAGAAGAAGGTCGGGCGGTTCGTGCTCGGCAGATGCCAGCGCGAGTCTTCCGCGGGGAAATGACCGCACGGAATAGCCATGTTGGGAGAGCATCTCTTCGAGCAGCGTCAGGTTCGCCGGATTGTCGTCTACGATCATGACGACGCCCTCCGGTGTCGTGCGCGCTCTCTCGGCTAGCGTTGGCATGCTGCCTCCAGCAAATGGGTGAGCGCGTCGTATTCGTACCGGTCTACCAAATCCTGTAAGGCTTGCACCGGGCGGGCTTTGTCCGCCGCCTTCATCTGCGCGATGAGCTTGTTGAGTGCTCGCCGGTTGCCGCTCAGCGTCGCTTCGCGAAGCTGCTGGAGGATGTCCAGTGGAATTGTGCCAAGCGAATCCGGGTCAAGTCCCATGGGCGCTCCAGCGAAATCCTCACTTTCAACCGCTTGTTCGTAGTCGTAAACCACCCCGAGGTGAACTGCGATTTCCTCCAGCAGATCGTTTTCGGCGCAGGGTTTCGACAAAAAGGCGTCGGCCCCGCTTTGCTCCACAGTCCTTCGATCTTCTTGCATCGCGCTCGCCGTGAGGGCGATCACGATCGTTTTGCGCCCCCGCTCCGAGGCCTTGATTCTCCGCGTGGCCTCCAGGCCGCTCATTCCGGGCATGTGCACATCCATCACGATCAATTGCGGCTGCCACTCTTCCGAAACCGCGACCGCGGCCGCGCCGTTCTCCGCTTCGCGTACCCGGAAGCCGAGGGAACCGAGCAGCTTGACTAACCAACTGCGATTTTCGGCATGATCGTCGGTCACCAAAATTTTCGGCGGCTCCTGGCCAGGACGTATTCCCATGATGCGGCCGCGGCCGGAGGACTTCTTCACGATTCCGGCATCGCCGCGCCCGATCGGAATTTCGAAAAGGAAGGTCGATCCGCCGCCCGGAGCGCTTGCGACCGTGATGTCGCCTCCCATCAGGCGCGCATACTTGCGGCTGATGGCTAATCCCAACCCCGTTCCCTGCTGAGTATTCAAATCGCCTTTGGGTTGGCAAAATGGCTCAAACAGTCTCGCCTGGTCGCCGGCTGAAATTCCTGGGCCGGAATCGCGAATCGCCGCCGAAAGCCACAATTGTCCGGCGGTTCTAGTGTTGACCGACACCTCGAGCGTCACGCGCCCCAACTCGGTGAATTTCACCGCGTTGCCCAGAAGGTTGATCAGTACCTGCCGCGTCTTGCCCTCGTCGGCCACCACGTAAGGGACGGATTCCCCATCCGTGAGAAGCTCGAATTCCAGCGCTTTCGCTTGAGCGCGCAGGCGGAACATCGCGGCCAGGTCGTCCAGAAGCCTCGGTAGATTGAACGTCGCCGGATGAAGTTCCACGCGGCCTGCTTCGATCTTGGACATGTCGAGGATGTCGTTAATCAGGGCCAGAAGATGCTCGCCACTGCGGCCGATGATCTTGAGATTGGCTTTCGCATCCGCGCTCAGGGCGGGGTCGCGCGCCATCAGTTGCGCGTAACCCAGGATGGCATTCATCGGCGTGCGGATTTCGTGGGACATGGTCGAGAGGAACGTGCTCTTCGCCAGGTTGGCCGCCTGCGCCTCCGCCGCCGTTTGCTCCAGCCGCTTGTTCAGCTGTAGGATCTCCTGCTGCGATTTCTTTCGCTGGCTGATATCCCGGGCGATGGCCGATGCCGCCGTGATTTCGCCCAGGGCGCCCTTGATCGGAGAGACAGTAAGGGCGACGTCGATCAGGGTTCCGTCTTTGCGCCGGCGGACAACTTCCTGGCGGACCACCTCACCCCGCTTGAGCCTCGCAATGATACTCGGCAGTTCGTCTTCGCAGCCGGGCGGAAGCAGTATGGATATCGGCTTACCCAATACCTCTTCAGCCGGGTATCCGTACAGCCGCTCCGCTCCCCGGTTCCAACTGCTGATCGTCCCGTCGAGCGTTTTGCCGATAATGGCGTCGTCCGAATAGTCCACGATCGAAGCAAGCTGCTCCAGAGTGCGCTCGGCAAGTCTCCGTTCCGTAATGTCGCGAATCGTGCTGTAGACGAGTTTCCCGTCGTGGGTTTCCAGCGGGCTGAGGGCGATTTCCACGGGCAATTCGGTCCCATCCTTGCGCAGGGCGTACAAGCCCAGGTGCGCGCCTCTTTGACGCATGTATGGCCGCTGCGAATAGGCCTGCTGATGCAGGGCATGCACGCCGCGGAAGCGATGCGGAACTAGTATTTCGAGCTTCTGACCCAGCATTTCCTGGCGCGCGTAACCGAACAGCGTTTCGGCTTGCGCGTTGACCAGGACGATGACGCCGTCGCAATTCACCACTACCACCGCGTCCGGCGCGGCTTCCAGCAACTCCCGAAACCTGGCTTCCGCGGCAAGTTTCTCCGTGGTCGCGCGGAGCTTGTCCTCGGCCTGCCAGCGGTCGGTAACATCCATACAAACCCCGGTAAACTGGAACGGCTTCTCCAAGTGATCGCGGTATACCTTTCCGCGAGTCGACAAAAGGTGAGTGCTGCCATCCGGCCAGATGGTACGGAATCGGGTGTCGTAAGGGTGGCCCTGTTCGATGGAGACGGTGATTTCCGCTTGCACGCGCTCACGGTCGTCGGGGTGAACGAAGGCGGCAAACTCGGCGATGTTTCGCGGGAACTGACTTGGGGAAATCCCGAATTGTGCGGCCGCATTCTCGTCCCCGTGGATGGTATCCTCCAGCATGTTCCAATTCCATACCGACACGCCCGTCGATTTCAGCGTCAGTGCGAGCCGTTCTTCGGTCCGCGCCAGTGTCTCCCGCGTCTCGCGAAGCGTGCGGCTTTCGACGAGGTTTGCGGACCGCATCGATCCGCCCAGCACGGCAGTGCTGATGCCGACCCCCAAATAGACCAGAAGCAGGACCAGTTCCGGCGCGCCGCCGCGCGGCGCGATCACGAAGTAATCGACCGAAAGCAGACTCAGCGCCACCGCAGCCAGCGCCGGGCGCAGTCCACCGTACCGCGCGGCGATCAGGATGGCGAAAACAAACACCGAAAACGGGCTGAGGGACCCCAGCCCCGGATTTAGAAGCAATCGGACCCAGGTTGCCAGAGCCACCGCGCCGATCGCGATACCGTAGCGAAACACATTCGATTGCAGAAGAGCCGCGCGGTGCCATGGCGTTTGCAAAACGGCCTCCGAAACGGATCCGCCACTTATTCTCATGTTTTTGATTGTGACGGGAGTCCGGAATTCCCTCAAGGAGACTTCCGAGGGTTAACCGTAGCCCATTTTGAGGGTAGTTAACCCTCATAGATAACCCCCCGGCGGCGCTTCCGCCGCGCAGCGGTGCTCGTGGGTTCGAACAGCCGGGTAACGTCGGCTATCTAGAACATGTAGTCCGGCGGCTTGATGCCTTTGAGCCGGAGATACACTTCCAACTGCCCGCGATGGTGCGCGGTGTGCGTGAAGTAGGCCCAGAGCCACTCGAAACCGGTCATCCGGCGATTTTCCGGCCCCGCCTGCTCGTCCAGTTTCTCCGGCGTCATGGACGCGATTGCCTGATTGCAGAATGCGAACGAATCGCCGAGGAACTGGAGGACGGCTTCCTTATCGACCGATGCTTTCCCGTTGGCGCCATCCATAATCAATTGCGGAACCGCCGGCCGCTTCATGCCGCTGGCGTTAGCGCACGCGCCAATGTTCGCCGCTCCCACCTGAAGCAGCACTTCGCTGAAGCTCATTTCCTCCGGGACCGGCTTATATCCGTAGCTGTCCCCCGGCATCAGCCGGGCGACGGCGAGGGTGAAATTCTCGGACGTTTTCCAGTGCTTCACCAGGGCGTCCTTGACGGTAGTTTGCGCCATGGCGGGAAGTACCGCGAAGATCAGAGCGGAGAGTTTCATTCGGGACATGATCGTTTCCTCTGAGCGATTAAGTTACCACAACCGCCCTGCTAAATCGCTTTCCGTTCACGATGCCGTCCGCAGAACAGGCAGTCCCGCTCCCGGCGCCGCGCGATTGTAGGCTGGAACCGTTTCCTCCATCAATTTCTTGTACTGCGCCTGCACGGCGTGTAGCTGTGTTTCCAGATCGCCCACCATCGCCACCGCCGTCTCCGTCGGCGCGTAATCGCCGCCGCCGGCATATTTGTTCCCCGTTCCGCTGTTCAGCGAAAGATCGAGCCACAGAAAATTCAAATAGAGTTTGGCCGCCTCGGTATCGTACTTTTCGTCGCTCAGCGCGTCGGAGTGGGAGATGAGCTGAAATTCCACGTACTGGAGCTTTCGTTCCATGTCGTCGAGCGCCGGCGGTGCGGAAATCTTGCGCTGATCTTCGAGTTGCTTGCGCAGCACCTCGATCTGATTGGTCATCGCGGCCACCGCATTCACGTCGTCGCGAATGCGCAGTTGGAGGCGCACCAGCGCCTGCACATCGGCGTCTGTGCCGTGACTCCCCGGGGGCAGGGCAATTTCGAGCGGTTGGGTGTATGTCTTGTCGTCCCAGTGCAGTTCTACCGTGTAATGGCCGGGCGCGGCGATGGGCCCCAATTGCGCCTGTTCGATGCCTTTGTGCGCCACTGGTCTGGTCTGCGCGCCGTGAAATCGCGGTTCCTCCCAGATGTGCGGATTCTCCGGCGGCGTGGTACGCAAAGCGATAGCCACCGGAGGCTCCCACCGCAGATCCCAATCGACGCGGTTCAGCCCCGGTTGAAGATTGTCGGCGCTGACTTTGGCGACAGTCGCGCCCTGTCGGTCGCGAATTTGCAGCACGATCGGGTTATCGGGCGGCAAATTCAGCACGTAGTCGAATGTGGTGTGCGCGTTTTCCAGCTGGCGAAATGCCGTGCGCGGTGGGAGCAGTCGTGCCGGCTCTTCGGAATCCTGCCCCAGCAATGGGGTACAAGCGGCGAGCAGACAAATCAGCCTTGCCTTTTTTGATAAACTGCAATACCTGGAAACTACCATGGCTCGTACATCCTTCCGTCCAGACTACCATTGGCGCCGCGCCCTTATGATTGGGCTCGCCGCCACCGTTTTGAGTGTGACTCCCGCTTCCGCGCAGCGCGGCGGACGCGGCGGTCTTCCGGCTCCGCCCATGCCGAGTTCGGACCCGCAGTTTCGCTTCATGGGACCGGCGGTGGGCAACCGCATCGCATCGGCGTCCGGTGTTCCAGGCGATCCGGCCATCTATTACGCTGGCGCCGCGTCGGGCGGCGTGTGGAAGTCCACCGACTCGGGCAAAACTTTCGTGCCGGTTTTCGATGCCGAACCGGTAATGGCGATCGGCGCGCTGGCAGTCTCGCAGTCGAATCACGACATTGTGTGGGCCGGAACGGGAGAAGCGTGGGCTATTCGCGATAGCGACATGATGGGCGACGGTGTCTACAAGTCCACCGACGCGGGCAAGACCTGGAGCCACATGGGACTCACCGACACCGGCCGCATCGGCCGGATCGTGATCGATCCCGGCAACCCCGACAATGTCTTCGTTTGCGCCGCCGGGCGCATGACCGGCCCGCAGCAGGAGCGCGGCGTCTACAAGACCAGCGACGGCGGTAAGACCTGGACCCGATCCCTGTTCGTCGATCCGGACACCGGGTGCTCCGGACTTTCGATGGACGCGAAAGATCCGAACACATTGTTTGCCGGCGCCTGGCGTGTGGTGATGCACACCTACGCCATGTTTAGCGGCGGCCCCGAGAGCGAATTCACCGCGCACGGCCCGGGAAGCGGCGTGTACGTCACGCACGACGCCGGTGCCACGTGGAAGCGCATCGATGGCCACGGGATGCCCAAGCCGCCGGTTGGCAAGGTGGACGTGGCCGTCGCGCCCGGCGATTCCAGGCGCGTCTACGCATTGATTCAGACAGCCGACCAGGGTTCGATCTGGCGCTCCGACGACGGCGGAGAGAATTGGACCAATGGAAGCTGGCAGCGCGCCCTGATCGGCCGGGCGGGATATTACATCCACCTCGCTGTGAACCCGCAAAACGAAAATGAAGTGCTCGTCACCAACTCGAGCTTCTGGCTTTCGAGCGATGGCGGCAAGAACTTCAACGCGCAAAACTGGGGCGGCGGCGATACCCACGATATCTGGATCGACCCCACCGACGGCAAGCGCGTGATCATCACCCACGACGGCGGTATGAATATCACCGACAACCACGGCGCCAGCGCGAACCGGGTCACTCTGCCCATCGGGCAGATGTATCACGTCGCCGTGGACAACGACGTGCCATATCACATTTACGGCAACATGCAGGATGACGGCACCATGCGCGGCTTGAGTACCACGCAGGAGGCCGGTCCGAACGTTCCAGGCCAGCCGGCAGCGGGCGCCGGCCGGGGCCGCGGCGGATTCGGCGGGCGCGGCGGCGGCGCTAACGGCCTGGTGGGCGAGTGGGACCACGGTTTGGGCGGATGCGAATCGGGCTTCACAGTTCCGGATGTGACCGATAGCAATTTCATTTGGGCCTCGTGCTATGGCAACGAAGTGACCACCTACGACTACCGCACGAAGGTGGCGCGGTCGGTCAGCCCGTGGCTGCACACCCTCGATTCCGAGCCCGACAAGGCGAAGTATCGCTGCCACTGGACGCCGCCTCTGATAGTGGATCCCTTCGACCACCGCCGCGTCTATTACGGCTGCCAGGTGATTTTCCGGACCACCAGCGCCGGCATGCACTGGAACGTCATCAGTCCCGACCTTTCCCACCGCGATCCGAAATACATCGTTTCTTCGGGCGGGATCGTCGGCGACAACCTCGGGCAGTTTTACGGCGAAGTCGTGTTCGCCATCGCGCCCTCGGAAATCCAGAAGGATCTGGTGTGGGCCGGCACCAACGACGGCAAAGTCTGGTATACCACCAATGCCGGTGCGGATGAACCGAAATGGATCGACGTATCGGCCAATATTCCCGGGCTGCCGGGCTCGATGGGCGTGATCTCGAAAATCGAGCCTTCGCACTTCGACCCCGGAACGGCATACATCGCGGTGGATTTCCATCTCATGGACAATCGCCGGCCATGGCTGTATAAGACCACGGATTTCGGCAAAACATGGAAGAAAGTCTCGGGCGATTTGCCGGCCGTTCATCCGCTGGATTACGCGCGCGTGATCGCCGAGAACCCCAATAAGAAGGGGATGCTGTTCGCGGGCACGGGCCACGCGCTGTTCTATTCGATGGATGACGGCACGCATTGGACGCAGATCCATGGCGGTCTGCCGGCGGCCCCGGTATCGTGGGTGGTGGTGCAGAAACAGACGCACGACCTGGTGGTTGCCACGTACGGCCGCGGCTTCTACATCATGGAAGACATTACGCCTCTCGAGCAGGGCGTCAAGCCCGAGACGATGACGGCGGCCGTGGAATTCGTGAAACCGAAGCCGGCGTACCGGTTGGCGCATGGCGGGCGCGCGGACTGGACGTTCGTGTTGAAGGATGCGCCCAAGGCTCCGGTCGCGCTCGAAGTCCTCGATGACAAGGGCGCGGTGATTCGCAAGCTCCCCGAATTGACGGCGCGCGCCGGTTGGAATCGCGCCACTTGGGATCTGCACTACGAAGCGCCTCGCATGGTCGCGCTGCGCACCACGCCGCTCGAAGATCCGCACATTTGGGAAGAGCCGCGCTTCAAAGGGCAGGACACGCGGCCCATCACCCACTGGGGTATGTCGCAAGGATCGGACGCGCCTCTGGCGGCGCCGGGCAAGTATTCCCTTCGCATGACGGTGGATGGGCAGTCGTACACCGAGCCGGTCGAAGTGCTGCGCGAGCCGGAATCCCACGGGTCGGATGCCGATTTGAAGGCGTCGCTGAATTTGCAGGTGAAGGTGCGCGACGACATCAACACCGTTTCCGACATGACCAACCAGATCGAGTGGATGCGGCGGCAGCTTGAAGACCAGGGAAAAACGCTGAACGGTCAATCGGGCAAGGATGCCCTGCTGAAGTCCATGGACGCCATCGACCGCAAGATGCAGGACGTGGAGTATAAGCTCATCACGCGCGCCGAAGCGTTGAGCGACGACAAATATTTCCAGACGCAGTACAAGCTCTACATGAATTTCCTGTGGCTGGGCGGAGAGATCGGCGGCGGCGCCGGCGATGTAGCGGGCAGCGGCGATTACGGTCCCACGGAGACCGGCACCGGTCTGGTGCTGGATCTCGAGAAGCAACTCCAGGCGGTGCAGGTGGAGTACAAAGGCCTGATGGACAAGGATGTGGCCGCGTACAACAAGTCGATCGAAGGCAGTGGGCTCGCTCCTCTGAAGACCACGGGTGCTCCGCCGCCGCCCCCGCCCGCTCGCGGCGGCCGCGGCGGCGGGAATTAGGAACCGCGCCGCTCGCTCGCGTTTGTCACAGTCACGCCGGTCATAGGCATTGATGATCTTCAGTCCGCTGAGCGCCGGTCCGCTGCCGGTCCTGCCACGGGAGCGCTCGCTTGCGGCCGCGGCCCGGACGCAAAAGGCTTCACCGGGAGCGGAGCTTTACCGTGAACGAACTCACGTAGCGGATGGCGAAGCAGTCCGCCGGAACCACCTGGTATTCCTCGAAAAGGTATCGATCGCGCAGAGTCTCGATCGCCGACGCGGCGGCTGATTTCACCAGCAGGGCGCCCACGCAACCGTGGATTCCCCCACCCAGCGCCAGGTGCGCAGGACCGCGGTCGAAGCGAAGCGTGTGCGGGTCGGGGAACTCGTCCGGGTCGCGATTCGCAATGTCCAATCGCAGGATGACCCGCTGCTCGCGCGCGATCGTGCAATCGCCCATCGCGAGGTCCGCCCCCGCCTGCCGGAACTGCGCTTTGGCCGGACCGGCGAATCGCAATAATTCATCCATCGCTGTCGAAAAAACGGCAATCTCGACGGGCTGCTCCGCGAGCGCCAGCCAGGCATTCCCCAGGAACGCGGGCAGCGAATGCGCCAGGGCGATGAACATCTGCATGGTCCATGGCGGTGAGCCGCGGAACGCGCCGGTAAGTGCCACGATGGCTTTCCACTGTGCCGCGGCCAGCACATCTTCATACGGCTCGCAGGCGGAATCGAAGACCGCGCGGGCATGCGGCGCCAATCGCGCGCATTCTTCCGCAGAAAGGTTCGCCGCGATGCCCGCAATCTCGAGCGAGAGCGGGCGCGCGTATCGCTCCACCAGGTCCACCGGTTCTCCGGCCGGGAGCGCATCCGCCAGACGATTCGCCGCCAGCGCGAACCGCTGTTCCCACTCCGCCATAGCGGAAGAGGAGAGCGCGCGCAGGGAGCGTGCGCGGAAATCCGCGTGAGCCTCCGGATTGACGGCAACCGCGGGAGTGGCCGAGCGCGCCAGCGCGGGTATTAGCAGCGGCTCACGCAATGCGGCGGCCACATCCCGATAGCGGCTGACGATCCAGGCGTTCAGGCGCGGATCGAAATACGCATCGGCGGGCGGTTCGGCGGCCCAGAAGTTCATTTAGGGATTTAGCGTCAGCGTGGCCCTGCCCGCCGGGCCGGAATAAATCAACTCGACGGACTTGATCTTGTCGCTCAGCGTCCGGCACGGGAAGAACAGCAGTCCGGCTTCCGGCAGGGTCCGTTCGCCTTCCGGAAGGGCCGCTCTTTCCACCCTCACTTGCATCACATGCACCAGCGGCAAGGGCATTTTGGGAGGCGGAGGCGGAGGATCGCCGGGGTTCGAGCCATCGCCGCTGGTGGAAAGCCCGCCAGTTTTCGGCTTGGGCGCTTCCGGCGGCTGCCAATTGGGATCCTTGAGGTTCGAGAGGACCATTCCGAACGGGTCGCTCGGCACGGCCTTCTTGCCGTTGATGCGAATCGAAAAATCCTTGACGTTGAGCTGCGCTTTCTGCCCAGGATTGCCGAAGAATCCCGTTTCCACTACGACATAGTCTTCGGTGGAGAACTCGCCTTGCGGCGTGGGGACGGCGTGCCGCATGAACTCGGCCCCGATGATGAGCTGGCCGACCCGGGCGTGCGCCTGGTAATCGGTGGGTCCACCGCGCGGAGGCATGCGGGGTATATCGGCGATGTTGACCGCCGGAGTCGGCGTGTCCTGCGCATAGAGACACAGGGCGGCGGCCAGCCATAGGCTGTTCCTCAAGACACGGCAAACTTGCATACGTGTTTCCAAATTAGCATGGCAAGCCGCGGCTGGCGATTTCCCCACCTCTTCCGGCGATTGACGATAGAATGAGGAGCTTATGAAAAAGACGCTGGTGGCCCTCATGATAACGGTTTGTGCCTTCGCGCAAAAGCCCGAAAAGCCCCTCAAGAACGGGCTCTACGCCAACTTCAAAACCGAGTTCGGCGACATGAAAGCCATCCTTTTTGAAAAAGACACCCCGCGGGCAGTTGGTCTTTTTGTCAATCTGGCGCAGGGCCAGCAGGAATTCCGGGATGTGGACGGCAAGATCGCGAAGCGGCCTTATTACAACGACACCACCTTCTTTCGCATCGTGCCCGGAGATGCAGTGCAAGGCGGAAGCCTGACGGGCGCCACCACCTATCAATGCGGCCTCAAGATCAACGATGAATTTCTGCCGGGAATTAAGTTCCGCTTCGGCAGTTTGGCGATCGCCAACAGCGGCGCCCCCGATTCCGGCGGCTGCCAGTTCTTCTTCGCGCTACAGCAGAAGGCCTCCTGGGACGGAAAGTACACCATCTTCGGGCAATTGGTGGAGGGCGACGATGTGCTGCGGCAACTAGGCCACGTGCCCGTGCACGGCGAGACCCCGGACAATCCGCCGAAACTGATCAGCGTGACGTTTCAGCGCGTCGGGCCGCCGCCCGGACACAAGACCAAAAAGTGAGCGGCGCCATTCGTGCAATCGTCCGCCAGGTCTGTCCACGCTGCCGGAAAGGCGCCATCTATCGCGCATCGCTCTGGCGCGGGTATCTCTCCATGCATGAAAGGTGCCCGGTCTGCGGTCTGAAATACGAGCGTGAACCGGGCTATTTCGTGGGGGCCATGTACGTCAGCTATCTGGCCTCGATTTTGCCCGCGCTGGCGATTGTGCTGTTGCTCTGGCGATGGACCGGCTGGCCGTTCGACACCGTGATGATGGGCGCGTTCGTCTGCTACCTGCCGCTGGTGCCCGCCGTGACGCGATGGTCGCGCGTGGTCTGGATTTATATCGATCAGTATTTCGATCCGGAGCCGTGAGCGGCTTTACCCTTATCGTAATTCCAGCTTCCGTACGATCCCGTCGGCGCCCGTTGCGCCCGCAGGCATGGGCTGGAATTCGATGCGGACCGCGGTCTGACCGGCGGGCCCGCACGCCAGGTCCTTGGATGCCCCAATGTCCGGTATCAGGAATACGTGCTCGCGGTCTTTCACTCGCACGTGGAGGCGGGCAAGCTTTCCCTTGCATTCGATCGATTCGAGCGAACCTTCCACCACGGGCGGCCCGAGCGTTTCCGAAAGCCCGTTCAGCGCCGATAATTCCTCGGGAATTTTCGTGTACGGCCGGCCCTGCTCCACGTAATCGCGAGCGGCGACGAAATCGCCCAGGCGGTACGCGGAATACGCCATGCCGTAGAAGTAGCGCGAGGCTTGCCGCGCTTCGAGCGGGCGAGCCAACTGCAACTCGGCCATGGCCTCGCGCCAGGATCCCGCGCGCAGCATCGCGAGGCCGAGTTCGAAATGCGCGTCCCGCAGCGAGGGATCGATCTTGATGGCGGTGCGCAATTGCGCCATGGCATCCTGCGGGTGCCCGGTGACGTTGAGCGCGCGGGCGTAGTCGAGAAACATGCGCGCGTCGTTCGCGCCGAGTTCCACTGCTTGCGCGAAGTGAGCTACGGCATCCTGATTGTGGCGCTCGCGCCAGGCGAATCGCCCCAGCGCGGCTTCAACCTGCCAGTGGCCTGGATAATCGCGCCCCAGGCGCTGGTACATTTCCGCTGCCTGCGGCAGCCTTCCCGGAAATTCGGCCAGCATCTCGGCGATGGCGATTCTTGCAGGCATGCCGGCGTGCAGCTCGACCACGTCCGGTCCCGCGGATTTTTCGGCCGGCAGCTTGAATTCATAGGCGTGCAGCGTCGCGCGGCGGACGTACTCCTCGAGATCGGATTGCACCTGCGCCGGCGTCTTGCCGTAGGCCTGTTGGAACGCCGTGGCGCTGTCGCCTTTTTCCAATGCTGCCAGCACCGCGGGCAGGCGCGGCCGGTAGCTTTGATCGATCGAAAGCATGTGGACCAGCGCCCAACTTTCGGAATAGAACATGCCGGCCCGCGATCGCTCGTTGTAGAGCGGCGAATCGTGGCCCACCGAAAGCAGTGTTTCGAGCGGAATCCACGGCTCGCTGACCAACATTTGTTCCCGCCCCGGAGGCGGAACTCCAACCACCATCTTGTCGCCGTTCGGTTGCAGCGTCGAATACAGTTCGGCCAGTCCTTCGTCCAGCCAAACCGGGATCGTGCCGCCGAGTTGGCCAATCAGCAGGTGCGTGTATTCGTGCGTCGCCACCTGGTAGTGCTCCCAATCGGGATTGCTCATCACGATAAAATCGTGCTCGCTGCCGCCATGGTAGAACGCCGTCGCGGCTTCACTCGGTCGGTACGGCCGGAATTCCTTCTCGCCATGAAATGCGATGATCCACACCGGCTTCTGATCGACCGATTTCAGCCCGAAGGCATCCAGGAAAAAACCGCGGACCTGTTCGAAATGGTGGATGAGATCGCGGCCGGCGCGTTCGCTGGCGGTGGTGAAAAGCTCGAAATGGGCGGAGCGGATGCGAACCCAGGGATCGGCGGGCGCCGCGCATGCCAACGCCGTGCTGAGGGACCAGGTCAGCGCCAGGCGGCGCGCGGTCCGGTTCATGAAGACGAGTGTAGCACCGGCTCCGCGGACCCTTTCAGCATGGCGGCAATCTCGTCGTGCAGCCGCGCGGTGAGTTCGGCGCGCGCGTCGAGTTTAAGACCCGCGGTCGGAATGGGCTCGGCAATGCGCACCGTGATGCGTCCGCTGCGAATGTGGCCCGAGCCCATCGGCAGCAGCTCGCGCAATCCTACAATCGCGATCGGGACCAAGGGAACGCCGGCTTTGATCGCGATGTACGCCGCGCCCTCTTTGAAGTCCCGCAGTCCGCGGGGCGACCTTCCGCCTTCGGGAAAAAGCAGAACGGAGATGTGGCGTTGCGAGATGATACGCGCGCCTTCGCTCATGCTCTTGAGCGACGCCCGCGCGTTGGAGCGATCGACCGGCAGATGGCCGGCCCAGCGCAGGTGCCACCCCAGAAATGGGATCTGGTACAGGCCTTTCTTGGCGAAAAAGCGAAACTGGTGCCTGAGCGTCGAGAGCAGCGCCGGAATATCCATGTAGCTGGCGTGATTGGAGACGAAAACGTAGTTTGCCTGGGGATCGAGCTTCTCGATACCCTCCCCGTGCACGCGGATAAAACTGACGGCGAGCAGCATCTTTCCCCACGCGCGCGCCAGGTGGTGCGGAAGATTGCCGCTGCGGTCGAAAAAAGAGACCGCCATGGAGATGAGATCCATCACGATCGTGGAAAGCACGATCAGGGGGATCGAGAACAGTGTCGACCGCAGGAGACTCATCGATTACTAAACTATCAGGTCTCGTTGGCGGCTTGTTCATATAACGCCATCGTCGCCCGCGCCCCCTCCCGCACCCGGGCGCGCAGTTCCACCGGTTCCACCAGTTCGACATCCGGGCCGAAACTGAGGGCGAATTGCAGCGCCTCCTCTTCCACATCGAAGCGGATGCGGATCCGCACCCGCTCGCCTTCCGGCGATTCCTCTTCCAGCCGCCAACCGCGATAGCGCGCCCACCGCATGATCGATGCTTTCACCAGGAACACCGCCCGATACTGCGGCAGCTTCTCGCGAAACTCGCTTGCTGAACGCTCCCAGTATGCCGCAATGTCGAAATCGGCGGGCGGATTCGCGGCGCAGTCGAGCGTTTCGGGTTGGCGTATGCGCGATACCCGGTACGTACGCAGTTCGCAATCGCGATTGGCGATGAGATACCAGGTGCTGCCGCGGGCCACCAGTCCCAACGGATCGACCGTGCGCTCGGCGGGTTCGTGCAGCGCGCTTTCGTAGACGAATCGAAGCTGCCGCCCGCGCCAAAGCGCGTCGAGCAATACCGGCAGGCTGGCGGCCGATTCCGCCGCATTGCGCCATCCGCGCGGATCGATGAAGACGCGCTGGCGCATGAGATCGGCCTGCCGGCGCGCCGCCGGTGGAAGCGCCACCTGCAGCTTGGTCCAGGCATCTTCCGATGCCCGCTGGAGTCCCAAATCGGCGGCGAGTTTGGGCACGCGCGAAAGAAAGAGCGATTGAATTTCCTCAGGGCTGAGGCCGGTGAGCTTCGTTTCGTATTCCGCCAGTAAACCCCACCCCCCGCCCGCGCCGCGATCGGCCACCACCGGGACGCCGGCGCTCGACAGCGCTTCCATGTCGCGCAAAACGGTGCGCTCCGAGACTTCCAGCTTGCGCGCCAGTTGACGCGCGGTCATGCGCCGGTTCACTTGCAACTGCATCAGGATAGAAAGCAGCCTCTGGGCGCGCATGGATCGTTTTTATCACACGAATATGACATCCGGTGTCAGGAATCCGCCCGTAGACTTACCCTATGCCGAACAAACCGCCTTTGAAAGACAAGATCGCCCTGGTCGCCGGAGCCACGCGCGGAGCCGGGCGTGGGATCGCCGTGGCTTTGGGCGAGGCCGGCGTGACGGTCTACTGCTCGGGACGCAGTACGAGGGGAAATCCCGCGACGGCCGGGCGCCCGGAAACCATCGAGGAGACCGCGGAGATGGTCACCGCCGCCGGCGGTTGCGGGATCGCCATTCGCACCGATCATACCGAGCCGAACCAGGTGAAGAAGCTCGTCTCCACCATCAAGCGCCGCCACAGAGGGCTAGACATTCTGGTGAACGACATCTGGGGCGGCGATCCACTCACCGAATTCGGCAAGCGATTCTGGACCGCCAACCTGGAGAATGGCCTGACCATGCTGAAACAGGCCCTCCACACGCACATCATCACCGCCCATTATGCCGTCCCGCTCATGCTGGGCCGGCCCGGTGGAATCATCTTCGAAATTACCGACGGCGATGGCTTTTACTACCGCGGAAATCTCTTCTACGATCTCGTAAAGGTTTCAGCGATCCGGCTGGCGTACGCCATGGCGAAGGAATTGCGCAAGCAAGGGATCGTGGCTGTGGCGCTGACGCCGGGATTCTTGCGATCCGAATCCGTGCTCGAACACTTTGGCGTCACCGAGGCCAATTGGAAATCGGCCGGCGATGAGCCGCCAGGCCGCAAGAAGCGTGTCGTGCACGACGACCGCCCCGATTTCCAGCATTCCGAATCGCCGCGTTTCGTCGGTCGCGCGGTTGCGGCGCTGGCTGCCGATCCGCAAGTGAAAAACAAGAGCGGTCGTGTCTTCAGCTCGTGGGCGCTGGCGCGCCGGTACGGCTTTACCGACTACGACGGCGCGCGTCCCGACTGGGGCGCCTACGCCGCCAAAACTTATGGCAAATTCAAGACCTGCGACGAAAAGTTCTACTCCTACTGGGACAATGGCATCGTCGAAGCGGTCTTTCCCGGCTGGTTCTGAAAATTCCCCTTGAAATCTTAGGGGAGCCCGTGGCAGAATGTCCCCATGCCGCACGAAGCACGCTGGCGGAGGTACCTCCGCTTCTGGGGCGCGAATCCGGAAGCCGATGTGGACGACGAATTCCGCTTCCACTTGGAAGCCAGAGTCGACGAACTGCGGGCCCGCGGCATGAGCGTCGGGGAGGCGCGACGCGAAGCGCTGCGACAGTTCGGCGAGATTGCCGCCCCGCGCGCCGAGTGCATCGCCGTGAGCCGGGCTCACGGAAAGCGCCGTTCGCGCACCGAGTATCTCAACGGGTGCCTCGCGGATGTGCGGTACGCCTTTCGCGTGCTGCGCAAGGCGCGAGCTTCCACGGCAGCCGCCATTCTGATTCTCGCCATGAGCATCGGGGGAACGACGGCTGTCTTCACCCTGCTCGATCGTATGGTCTACGAGCCGCTGCCGGTGTGGAAACCATCGCAGTTGGCGCTCGTGTCCCACTGGTATATCGGCAGGGACGGCAAGCGCATGGGTGGCGATTCGTTCCGCTATTCGGACTACGTGCACCTGCGCGACCACAACGCGGTGTTCTCGGGCCTGGCCGCCGAGGCGCGGCTGGTGGCGCACGAAATGCGCCCGCACGAGAAAATCGCAGCCCCGGCGATGGCTTCCGTGGCCAGCGGCAATTTCTTCGATGTTCTGGGCGTGGTTCCATTTGCCGGGCGCGTGCTTTCTCCGGCCGACGACTTACGTTCAGCGGCATCGCACGTCGCCGTCGCCGGTTACCGGTTCGCCAGCCGGCGCTACCAATTCCCCCAGGACGCGTTGGGACAGACCGTGTACTTGAACGGCGCGCCCGTGGTCATCGTCGGGGTATTGCCACCCAAGTTCTCCGGATTGCAAAAAGCTTCCGACCCGGATCTGTACATTCCCATCGGCATCGTGCCCGAATTATTCCCCGCGGCGCAATTCGACGAGGGCGCGTACATCCTCGGAATCGGCAGACTGCGCCCGCGCGTCACGCTGGCCGAGGCCGAGAGCAATTTGCAAGTGTTGTACCGGCAGGCGCTGGCGGCCCGCGACAACGGCCTGCCGGAAACCGACCGCGTGTCGTGCGAGAGCGGGGCCCACGGATATTCCGGGCTTTATGACGACGAACGCCGCTCGTTCCATGTGCTCGGCGCGATCGTGCTGCTGCTCCTGCTGATCGGCTGCGCCAACGTGGCTTGCCTGCTGGTGGCGCGGAGCGCATCCCGCCAGCACGAAACCGCCATCCGGCTATCGCTCGGCGCCGGACGGCTACGGATTCTGCGCCAATCGTTTGTGGAAAGCATCCTGCTCGCGCTGGGGGGCGGCGCCGCGGCTCTTCTAGTGGCGCAGTGGGGCTGCCGGCTTCTGGTATTTGCGTTCCACTGGCACCAGCGCTCCGTCGGACTCGCTCCGGATGGCCGGGTACTGGCGTTTTCGCTCGCCGTTTCGCTCCTCACGGCCTTCCTCTTCGGCTTGGCGCCGGCGCTCCAACTGCTGCGCGGCGGGCGCGTGCCGCTCACGCAGGAGTACTCCGTGGCGCCGTTTTTCCCCGGCAAGGTGCTGGTGAGCGTCGAAGTGGCGCTCTCGCTCGTGCTGCTTGCCGGAGCGGCTATGTTCGTGCGCAGCTTTCAGAACATTCTTGCCGTGCCTACCGGATTCCAGGCGCGCGATGTCGCCGTGGTGCGATTGCGCCCGTTCTACGACGAGGAGACCAGGCCGCCACTGCACGAAGCGATAGTCTTGATCGACCACCTGCGAGCTTCGGCCGGAGTGCAGTCCGCCACGGCAGCCAACTTCGTGGTCTTCAACGACGCGAGAGTGATGAGCACGGCCCGCGCGGTAGACAACCCGCAGGTGAAGTCCGCGCGGTTGCTGTCGGTGGCGCCCCAGTACTGGGAGACCCTCCGCATCCCGCTGGTTTCCGGACGTGCATTCACCGGGCGCGACGACGAGCACGCCCCGCGCGTCGCGGTCCTCAACGAAAGCCTGGCCGCTAAACTGTTTCCTGGCCGGAACCCGCTCGGGAAACGCATTCTGACTGCCCGCGCCACGCTCGAGCCGAAGCCGGAAGATGAAATTGAAGTGGTGGGCATCGTGAAGGACACCAAACTTTCGAACCTCACCGCGCCGCCGCCGGATGTGGTCTACCAGCCGATTCTCCAGGGCCCCAAGTTCGGCAGCGGAGTGGTGCTGGAGATCCGTACCGCAATGGAACCTCCGGCCATCGGCGCGCTGGTGGGCGCGCAGGTGAAGAACCTCCACCTGCCCTTGGATGTCCTCCCGGCGACGGCGCTGACCGATGAGATCGGCGCCAGCCTCGAGAACGATTCCATTCGCATGCAGGCGTCCACGCTGTTCGCAGCCCTGGCGTTGGGGCTGATCGCGTCCGGCTTGTACGGGCTCATGGCCTACACCGTGGCGCGGCGCACGCGCGAGATCGGAGTGCGCGCCGCCGTGGGCGCCGGCACGTTTCGCATTATGGCCCTCGTGTTGCGCCAGAGCCTTCAACTGGTGGGCGTGGGAATCGCGATCGGCATTCCCGGCGCCATCGCCACTATGCGTGCGCTGAAGGGACTGGTTTTCGGGCTTCCTCCGGTCGATCTGCCCAGCGTCGCTGCTGCCGCCGCGCTGCTGGCTCTCGCGGGAGTCGTCGCCGCGTTTCTTCCGGCGTGGCGCGCCGCGCATCTCGACCCTATGCAGGCGCTGAGGGTGCAATAAACATGGACCTCGATCTCCTCCGCGGCACCCTCGACCTGTTGATTCTCAAGACGCTCAGTTGGGGACCGCCCCTGCACGGCTACGCCATTACCGCCGCCATCCGCCGCTCCACCGACGATGCCCTGCTAGTCGAAGAGGGCGCGCTCTATCCGGCCCTCTACCGCCTGGAAGCCAAGGGTTGGATCGAGGCCGAATGGGGACTTTCCGAAAACAAGCGCCGCGCCAAATACTATCGCCTCACGCCGGAGGGCCGCCGCCATTTTCGAGATCGGGAAAAGATCTGGAACGCGTACTCGCAGGCCGTTGCCAAACTCCTCGGTCAGCGCGCGGCGCCCGGCACCTGACCTCAATTCGTCATCGCGTACGCAAAGTAATAGTCCCGTATCGCTAGACCAGCGCGGTCATAGTCTCTGGGTAATAGGGCACGTCGGCGCATTCTCAGGCTTCGCCGAGTTGGCGCGCACGCGGTCAAATCAGGCGATTGGCGGGCCGTGATCGATGACGATGAAGTCGCGGGAGCCTCTGGCAGCCACTACCTTCAGCCCGAGCTGTTCCTCGAATGCAGTGACCAGCATTGGAGGCTGCATAGGGCTTCTGCTCCGAGAGATCCTGTGTACGCTCGCCCATAGCGAGCTGCGTTTAGCCTGCGCGACAGGGCGTTATAGAATCACTTAGAGGAAATTTGCGAATCGCCGGCAAACTCCTTTGGAGCGTACGTAATTCGATTTGTGAGTCGTGTGGGCGCCATTTAAGGGCGGAATCGAGGCGGGATGCATGAACAGCCATCGCACGGTCCGTTTCCGGAGAGCTTGGTGGTGCCCTCGAGTTGCACTGCAAGGACTAAGATATGCGAAAAGGGTTTACGAGAAAACCGCAAAGTGACGAGCCCGCGGCGCAAAGCAAGAACTATATAACGCCGAGCGGCCTGCAGCGACTCAAAGATGAGCACCGGTTTCTGCTCACCAGAGAGCGCCCCGCCGTGACCGAGGTGGTGGCTTGGGCTGCGAGCAACGGCGATCGCAGTGAAAACGCCGACTATCAGTACGGCAAGCGGCGATTGCGCCAGATCGATGGGCGGCTTCGCTTTCTCACGAAGCGAATCGATGCCGCGGAAGTGGTTGACCCGGAAACTCCAAGAGTGGGGCAGGCGGCGGCCAGGGCATTCTTCGGAGCCACCGTGCGTTATTCCAATGCCGCGGGAACGGAGCGAGTGGTAAGCATCGTGGGCACGGACGAGGTCGATCTCAACCGCAACCACATCAGTTGGATCTCGCCCCTGGGACGCGCCTTGATGAAGTCGGCAGCCGGCGACCGCGTGGTTCTCCAAGCGCCGGGCGGCACAGAATACCTGACCGTACTGGAAGTGTGTTACGAGCGCATTTCGGTTGAGCCTTTCCGTGAACCACCTGGGGCCGAGGCCTCGGCAAAAGGACTCCCTGGCCGGCGCCAGTCCACCTGACGAAAGTCGGCGGCACGTAAAAATTCAGGCCTCGAGCCAGGACAACTCGCGAGCCGGCGCAAAAATCTCGTCTGACCCCTACAAGAGGATTCAGGATCCCAAATGACTAGGCGCCATTTGGGCGGTCCGCTTAAGTTCTGCATCGACGGGCCGGCGAGGAT
The DNA here is from genome assembly GCA_035509055.1 of Bryobacteraceae bacterium. GTDB lineage: Bacteria > Acidobacteriota > Terriglobia > Bryobacterales > Bryobacteraceae > PALSA-129. The sequence goes on from DATJMA010000132.1 coordinate 26,112, forward strand.
CGCTGAGAGAAAGCGCGTATAGTCGTCCAGGGTTGATATCCTCGGCTAACTCTCCGCTCTTACCCGCCTGAAGAAGGCGTTCCCTCATTGCGATGTCGAATCTTCCTGTCGTTCCGTCCTCGCACCCAGTCCTGCGGTCGTTCCTTAATCACCCCGCGCCCGGTGATATACTGGCCTCCACTCTAAAACAATTTCGGAACGACTTATGCGGAAACAGACCTTCCTCTTTACGGCCCTCTTCCTGGTAGCCTCCATCTATGCGGCCGAAGGCGTCACCGGCGGCGGATCCACTCGCCTTTTGCGCGCTCCCACCGTCAGCACGACTCAAATTGCGTTCGTCTACGCTCAGAACCTCTGGGTGGTCCCGCGAAGCGGCGGCATGGCGCGGCGCCTCACCAGTTTTCAGGGTCAGACCGCCAACCCGCACTTCTCGCCCGATGGCCGGTCGATCGCCTTCAGCGCCGAATACGCCGGGAACATGGATGTCTACCTGGTCTCCGCCGAGGGCGGCGAGCCGAAACGACTTACCTGGCATCCCGGCGCCGACACGGTGCAGGGATGGACCCCCGACGGCAAGTACGTGGTCTTCGCCTCCGCCCGCGCTACCGCTGCGCCGAGTGCCGCGCCGCGTTTCTGGGAGGTGCCCGCCGAAGGCGGCGTCGAAGAGCCGCTGCCCCTGCCGCGCGCCTACCAGGGCAAGATTTCGCCCGACGGCACCCACATCGCCTACCGCATGAACAATTCCTGGGACGAAGAGCGGCGCAACTATCGCGGCGGCCAGAATCGCCCCATCTGGATCGTCGACCTGAAGACTTTCGACCTCGTCTGGCCGCCGTGGACCGATTCCAAAGACATGGATCCCGCGTGGATTGGCGACAACGTCTACTTCATCTCCGACCGCGACGGCGTGGCCAATATCTGGACCTATGACACGAAGAGCAAAAAGCTCGCGGAAGCCACCAGATTCAGGGATTTCGACGTCAAGACGCTCGATTCCGGCGCCGGCGTCCTGGTGTTCGAACAGGCCGGCTATGTCCATGAGCTCGATCCCAAAACCGGCAAGGAGCACATCGTCAACATCACCGCCAGCGGCGATTTTCCCTGGATGATGCCGCGGTGGGAAGACGTCACCGGCCGGATGACCAATATTTCGCTTTCCCCCACCGGCAAACGCGTGCTCGCAGAGGCTCGCGGCGAGATCTTTACCATCCCCTCCGACAAGGGCGATGTGCGCGACCTCAGCCACTCCTCCGGCTCAGCGGAGCACGATCCGGCCTGGTCGCCCGACGGCAAGTATATCTCCTACTTCAGCGACCGTTCGGGGGAATACAAGCTGGTGATCGAAACCCAGGACGGCCTGGCGCCGCCGCGCGAGATCGCCCTGCCGCATCCCACCCGCTACTACACGCCGTCGTGGTCGCCCGATTCGAAGAAGCTGCTCTATACCGACACCAACCTGAACGTCTGGGTGCTCGATATCACCAGCGGCCAGGCCAAGACGATCGGACGAGACCCGTGGATGGTGCCATCGCGAACGCTTAATCCGGTTTGGAGCCCGGATTCCAAGTGGGTGGCCTATTCGAGCCGGCTGAAATCGCTGTTTCACGCGATTTTCGTGGCCAACGTCGAGACTGGAGAGAGCAAGCAGGTTACCGACGGGCTGGCCGATTCGGTCTGGCCCGCGTGGGACGCCAGCGGCAAGTATTTGTGGTTTTTCGCCTCCACCGATTTCGGCCTGAGATCGCAGTGGCTGGATATGACCTCCTACGATCACGACGAGACGTTCGGTTTGTACCTGGCAGTTCTGAAGAAGGGCGAGCCCAGTCCGCTGTTGCCGGAGAGCGATGAGGATCGCGGCGTCGGAACCGGTGGCGGCGGCCGTGGAGGCCGCGGAGGCCGAGGTGCTGCCGCGGCGGAGGGCGATCAGGGCGATGCCCAGGCTGCCCCCGCGCCTGCGCCGCGTACTCCGGTCAATGTGCAGATCGATTTTGACGGCATCGGCCAGCGCATCCTCGCCGTGGAAAGTGTGTCGGGGCGCCAGTTGAGCGATCTGCGGGCCGGTGTGGCGGGAACGGTCTACTATCTGGAATCCCAGAGCCGCGCCGGCAATGGAGGCGGAGGAGCGGGGGGCGCCGGAGGCGGCAACACGCTCCAGCGCTATCGCCTGAGCGATCGCCGTGCCGCGCAGTTTGCCGCCGGAGTGGCCGCCTATGACGTCAGCGCCGATGGCCACAAACTGGTCTATCGCGCCGCCGGCGGCGGCGGGCGCGGCGGCCGCGGAGGACGCGGCGGAGAGGGCGGTAATGCTCCCGCACTCTTCCTGGTGGATGCCGACCGCATGGTGCCGCAGGCGGGCTCCGGCCGGCTGAATGCCACCCTGCGCATGTATCTCGAGCCAAAAGAGGAATTCAAGCAGATCTTCTACGAAGGTTGGCGCATCCAGCGGGACTACCTTTACGTGCCCAACATGCACGGCGCCGATTGGCCCAGGATGAAGGAGATGTACGGCCAGTTGCTTCCGTACGTGAACCACCGCGCAGACCTCAACTACCTGCTCGACATGATGGGCTCGGAAATCGCCATCGGCCATTCATTCGTGCGCGGAGGCGACATGCCGGCCTTACCCACATCGCCGGGCGGCCTGCTGGGCGCCGACTTCGCCATAGAGAGCGACCGCTACAAAGTCACCCGCATTTACGACAGCGAGAGCTGGAACCCCGAATTGCGCGCGCCGCTCGCCGAACCCGGCGTCGCGGTTTCCGCCGGGGACTATATCCTCGCCATCAACGGCGAGGAACTACGCGCTCCGGACAATATTTATCGCCTGCTGGACGGCACCGCCAACCGCCAGACGGTCCTTACCGTGAATTCCCGCCCCGATATGGAAGGCGCGCGGCAGGTTACGGTGGTGCCCGTGGCTAATGAGCAGGGACTGCGGACTCGTGCCTGGGTAGAAGCCAACCGCCGCCTGGTTGACAAACTTTCCAACGGACAGTTGGCCTACGTCTATATACCCAGCACCGGCCAGCCCGGCTATGCCAGCTTCAACCGCTATTATTTCTCGCAGCAGGAGAAGCTGGGAGCGATTATCGACGAGCGCTACAACAGCGGCGGTTCGGCGGCGGATTACATCATCGACGTCCTGCAGCGCGATTTCGACGGCTACTTCAACAACGTGGCGGGCGACCGGTATCCGTTTACCAGTCCCGCGGCCGGAATCTGGGGTCCGAAGGTCATGGTCATCAATGAAATGGCCGGCTCGGGCGGCGATCTCATGCCGTGGATGTTCCACTTCCGTAAGGTCGGCCTGCTGGTGGGGAAGCGCACCTGGGGCGGCCTGGTTCACACCGCCGATACGCCGCCTTTCGTCGATGGCGGTTCGATGATTGCCCCTCGCGGCGGCTTCTTCGACCGCGATGGCCATTGGGCCGTGGAGAATGTGGGGACGCCGCCGGATGTCGACGTGGAGAACTGGCCCAAGGACGTCATCGCCGGCCACGACCCACAACTGGAGCGCGCCGTGCAGGAAGGTCTTCGCATGCTCAAGGAAAAGCCGGTGAGCCGCCGCAGCACCGAACCGCCGCCGCCCACCTGGGGTGCGCGCAAACAGTAATTGCGCATAATTCGGCGTTGCTCCGGGGACACTTTCTTGTTATGGCTGTCGCCGAGACGTACTGGCACTCACTCCAAAGAACATTTACTCACCGGCCCCCCGGCCCGGCTACCGTCCTGTCAATCCGTAAGTACTCGACCTCGGAAGTCGCGCTCATGCCGGTATCCATCATCGCCTCGACTTCCGGAATGAACCGGCTCAGGTTTTCCTCGGTATCCACGATGGTCACGATAATCGGCTGATCGTTCTTGGTTATGTGACGGCGGTGAATCTCCGCCGTCTCACCATACCGTTCCAGTCCACGAAAGACGCGATGTACCCGGCTAAGCTACGCTGGGCGGTGGTTTAGAATCGAAGCGATGCTGGTCTCCGCCGTGAAGACCGCTGCGGCGGCTGTCGCGCCCCTGATGAGACGCCCAAGGAGAAAGAACAATGGAATCGAAACTGGCAGGCAAAACGGCTTTGGTGACAGGTGCGTCACGCGGGATTGGCCGTGCCATCGCCGTCGAATACGCGCGGGAAGGCGCGAACGTTATCGTCAACTATGCGCGTCATGCCGGCGAAGCGGAGGGCGTCGCGCATGAGATTCGCCGCCTGGGAGGTCAGGCGCTGGCATATCGCGCGGACGTCGGCGATCGTCAGCAGGTGGAGGCTATGTTTCAAGCGGGGATCGCCGCCTTCCGCCGGCTCGATATTGTGGTGGCCAATGCGGCGTCCAGTATTCGGAAGCCGCTCCTGGATTTGAGTGTCGAGGACGTCGAGAAAACCTGGGCAGTGTCCCTTTGGGGCGTTTTTCATACCTGCCAGCAGGCGGCACGCCATATGGCTGCGAACGGGGGCGGCAAAATTGTGGTTGTAAGCTCGGTTCACTCGTTCCGGCCATATCCGGGCGCCTCCACCTATAATGGCGCCAAAGCCGCGGTCAATCAGATGGCCGCAACCTGGGCGGTGGAACTTGCGGGCCATGGAATTCGCGTGAACGTTCTCGAGCCCGGCTGGACGGACACTCCCGGAGAGCGGACGTTCTATTCCGAAGAGGACCTGTCGGCGGCTGGCGGCGCACTGCTGCTCGGGCGGTTGGCGACCGCGCAGGAAATGGCTCGCGCCGCCGTCTTCCTGGCGTCGGAGGAGTCGTCTTACATGGTCGGCGGAGTGCTGCGCGTCGATGGCGGATATTCGCTCCATCACTGATCCCGATGACAGCGCCGGCGACTCCTGCTACATTTGTCCCGGTATCGCTATCCAAATTCCGAAATTGTTTCGCATGTTATCGGTGCCTGCCATTGGTATGCTCGCTCCCGCTGCCGGAGTCGCGTCACCTTCCTCCCACAATCCCGGCCTTCTGAAGTTGGCTCCCGCCGACCTGCTGGTACTCTGCCTCTACTTTGCCGCGGTAGTCGGAATTGGTTTCTACCTCAAACGCCGTGTGCATGACAGCCGCGATTTCTTTTTCGCCGGCAGGGGAGTCGGCGCCTGGGTGGCCGGACTGAGTTTCGTGGCCGCGAACCTGGGCACGTTGGAGTTGCTTGGCTGGGCGGCGTCCGCCTACCAGTACGGCATGCTCGCGGCGCACTGGTATTGGATGGGCGCCATTCCGGCCATGCTGTTCCTGGGCATGGTGATGATTCCGTTCTATTACGTTTCCAAGTGCCACTCCGTGCCCGGCTATCTGAAACTGCGCTACGGCGAAAATACCCGCATGTTGTCGGCGGTGTCTTTCGCGGTTATGACCATCCTCATGAGCGGCATCAACATGTACTCCATGGCGGTCGTTATGAAAGTAATTGTCGGCTGGGATATTCACTTCAGCATCCTGGTGGCGACAGCAACGGTAGGACTGTATGTTGCCGTTGGAGGCCTCGTTTCCGCCATCGTCAACGAGGTCGTGCAGTTCGTGCTGATTTGGGTTGGCACCGCGCTCATCCCCATTTACGGCCTCATGGAAACTTCGGGATGGAAGGGAATGTTGGAGCGCATCGCGGCGCAGGCGCCGGGCCGGGACTACACCCATATGTGGCGCAATATGGGCGCGGCCGCGGCGAATCCCATGGGCGTTCACTGGACCGGCATCGTCATCGGATTGGGGATGATCGGCGCGTTCGGATATTGGACCACGGACTTCCTCGTGGTCCAGCGCGTGCTCGCGGCGCGCGACCTGCGATCCGCCAAGATAGCCACCATGATCGGCGCTGCTTTCAAAATGATGCTGCCGGCGATTATCATCCTGCCCGGGTTGCTGGGCATCGCCGTTCTTCCCATGAAGCTCGTGGGAGAAAGCGAAGCCCTGGCAACCGGCGGCCACAGCTACAACGAGGTCATGCCGCTGATGATGGCGCGCTATCTCGGCCCGGGTCTCTTAGGCGCCGGGGTAACGGCGTTGATTGCGGGATTCATGTCCGGCATGGCAGGCAACGTCAGCGCTTTCGCCACGGTATGGACTTACGATATTTACCGTGCCGTGCTGCGGCGCGACGCGGATGACCGGCAGTGCCTCCGCATGGGGCGCTGGTGCACGATCCTGGGGCTGGCGGCGAGCATCGGGGCCGCCTACCTGGTGATGCAGTTCGCCAGCATCATGGATTACGTGCAGGCGCTCTTCGGGTTCTTCATCATTCCGCTGTTCGGGACGGTGATCATCGGCATGCTTTCGAAGAGGGCTACACCGGCCGGGGGATTTTGGGGCTTGTTGTGCGGCACGCTTTCTTCTGTCCTGCTGTGGCTGATCGTGAAACTGCATCCCGCGGCGCTGGCGATCCTGGCGCTCTCTTCGGACGCCAAGCCCATGGCCGAGAATCTCTACCGCTTTATCTGGTCGTGGCTGGTATGTGTGATTGTGACGGTCGCGGTGAGTGCCTTCACCACGCCGAAGCCGGCATCTCAACTCACGGGGCTGGTCTACGGTCTCACCGAAATTCCGAACGAGACGAAACTACCGTTCTACAAACGATCCCTGTTTTTTGCCTCGCTGGTGGGCGCCGTTTTTCTGTTTCTGAACATCTGGTTCTGGTAGCAAACCGCGGGCATTGACATGCGTGTGTAATGTGAATACACTTTTGCCGTCGGCCACTTGGCCTGTGGTTCCGGCGGCACGCGCAGCCGTGCGAACGAACGGGAGTCTCCGCGTTCGTCCTTCAACCCTTTGGGAGGCTATCCATGAACCGCAGACAGTTCCTACAAACAACCGCCGCTGCCGGAACGGCGGCTTGGACCGCACGATCCGCCTCGCAGGTCTCGGGCGCCAATGACCGGTTGCGTGTCGCTTTGATCGGGTGCGGAGCACGCGGCACCGTCGACGCGCGCAATATGCGCGGTACTCCGGATGACTTTCAGGCGGTCGCCCCGGATAACTATCACGGCGGCAATCTCGACCCCCGGTTGAAGGAACCCCGCAACGTGGAAATCGCCGCGCTGTGTGACGTGAACGGCTCGAGGATCGCCGCCGCCCGGAAGTGGGCGCCGCAAGCGGCGGTGTACAACGACTTCCGCAAATTGCTCTCTGACCGGACCATCGATGCCGCCATCATCGCCACGCCCGACCCCTGGCACGCCCAAATGCTCATCCTGGCATGCGAAGCGGGCAAGGATGTCTATCTCGAAAAGCCCGTCATGTATCGGTTGACCGAGGCCAAAGCCATGCGCGAGGCCGTTCGCCGCACGAAGCGCATCGTGCAGATCGGCACCCAGCATCGTTCGGCGGACCACATCGCGGAAGCGGCAAGAATCGTTCAGAGCGGAAAGCTCGGCGAAGTGAAGTTCGTCCGCGTCTGGAATTACATGAGTTGGATGGGAGGCGCGCCAGTCCCCGACGGCGACCCGCCGGCCGATCTGGATTGGGACGCATGGCTAGGACCCTCGCCCAAAGTACCGTTTAACCGTTCGCGCCTCAATTACCGGTCGTGGATGGATTACACCAACGGGATCATCAGCGATTTCGGTAACCACCGCTTCGATTCCGTCCATCAGATCATGGGAGTGGAGAAGCCCCTCGGAGTTTCGTCCTCCGCGGCGAAGACCGGCCGTCAGAAAGCCGGCGACATTTTCGATTTCCAGCAGGCTACCTACGAATATCCGTCCTTCATCTTGAGTTACGAGGCCTCCGTATACAACGGTCACGGCTTGGGTGGGCGAACCGAAGGCATGCGCTACTACGGCGCCCGGGGAGCCGACGACCGGCCCCACGGCATGGCGTTCTATGGGACCGAAGCAACGCTTTTTGTCGACCGCATCGGCATGGAATTGTACCCCGAAAGCCATGGAATGGCGCCGCCTGTGGAGCGAATGCACCGGAACGAAGACGAGCCCACGCCGCTCCACGCCAGGTATTTCGTGGACTGCGTGCGCAGCCGCAAAGAACCCTCCGCCAACATCGAAGTGGGAGTGCGCGCCACCGCGGTCGCCTGCATGGGCAATGTGGCCGCGTGGACGGGCCGGAAACTGAAGTGGGACGACGAATCGTGGCAGTTTCCGGGCGACCACGAAGCCAACCGGTTCCTTTTCAGGGAATATCGCAAGCCCTGGGACCTGGTGAAATTCACTTAGGCGGGTGGCGACCTCATGGGCCGGCCCTTAATCGGTTTCATCACCTGCGTTCACCCGTTTTACGCCCTCCCGGAGATTGCGGCGGTTCGCGAAAAGGCAATCGCGGAACTGGAAACTTCCGGATGCAGCGTGGTTGCCACCGGCATCCTCAAAACAGCTCAGGATGCAGTCGAAGCAGCGGCCGATTTGCGGCAAAAAAGCGTCGATCTGGCGCTGCTCTTCTTTTGTACCTGGGTGCGCGAGGATATCGGGCTGGCGCTCGCCCGTGAGTTGCAGGACGTCCCGATGCTGCTCTGGGCTCTTCCTTTTCTCGACGAGAAAGTGCCCATGCCGTCTCCCATGAGCGGCCTCTTGGCCACCGCCTCCAACCTGCGCCGCACGGGTAGAAGATTCGCTTACCAAATCGGAGGAGTCAACCCGGGCTTGATTGACAAAACGGTGCGCGCAGCCGAAGTGGCAGCCGTGTTAGGGGCGCTGAAACGTTCACGATTCGGCGTGATCGGCGATCCATGCCCAGGCATGATCGACGTCGAAGTGGATAGCGCCTGCCTGGAGCGCACCTTTGGTCTCACCGTGGCCGAAGTCGACTTCCCGAGTTTCCTCCAAAAGGTGGAATCGGCCTCCCGGGAAAGATCCGCCGCAGCCGCGGAGCAGCTCGCCAAGGCGGCCCGCGGCGCGCGCGAGATCGACGCGCCAGGCCTCGCGGACAATCTCCGGTTGTACGTGGCCCTACAGGATCTGGTGAGAGACAACCGGTTGGATGGCTACTGTCTGCGCTGCTGGCCGGAACTGCGCGATCGGTACGGCATCACTCCCTGTGCGTCTCACGCGCTTCTGGCCGAAGAAGGAGTTGCCAATACCTGCGAAGTAGACTTGCCGGCCCTGGTGACTACCTATATACTCGGTCGCCTGGCCGGTTCCCCCGCTTTCAACTTCGATATCACCGGCTACCTGGAAGCCGCCGGCGCCGTTCAATTGGCGCATTGCGGGGCGGCGGCGCCGAGTCTCGCCGAAGACCCCGGCGCCGTGTGCCTCCGGAGGCACATGCGCACCGGCACCGGCGCCACAGTAGAATTCCCATTCAAGCCCGGCTCCGTCACTCTGGCCAAACTTCTGCGGCCCAACGACGGCAAACTCACACTTTTTGCCGCCGCCGGCCGGGTTGTCGCGTCAGAGGGGGTGCGTGGCAGCGTAGCGACCGTTCGGCCCGATTCTTCCGCCGCCGGGTTGCTGGATTCGATCGTGTGCGAGGGGGTGGAGCATCATATCGCGCTGGTTTACGGTTCGTGGATCGATCACCTGAAATTGCTTGGCGAATTTGCCGGTTTGCGATTCGTCACGCCGGTGGTTTCGAGCGGCCGCTAAAAGACCTGAAAATGCTTCAATAACGGACGATCTTGTGATAGTCTGACCTTCGATGACAGGCAACAGATCGCATGTGGACCGGCGAACGTTCCTCCTCGGTTCCACGGCAGCGGGACTGCTGACGGCACAAGCGCAGGAGAGTGAACCAGCCAAGACACAGGCGAACGTTCGCCTGTACCAACTGAACCGCAATTGGCTTTTTGGCGGCAAGGCGCGCGCAGGCGTCTCGGCTCCGGACTTCAACGACTCCGCCTGGCAGAAGGTTACGCTGCCGCACACTAATGTCCGCCTCCCGTGGCACAGTTTCGACGAGAGGGCTTTTCAGTACGTGTCGGCCTACCGCCGCCACTTTCGCGCCCTGCCCGAGTGGCAAGGCAAGCGCGTGTTTCTGGACTTCGACGGCGCCATGGCGGCCGCCAAAGTGACCGTGAACGGTCACGCCTTCGTGGAGTACAAAGGCGGATATACGCCTTTCCACTTCGAACTGACGCCGCATCTCAAGTACGGCGGCGACAACGTCATCGCCGTAGAACTGGATTCCACCGAACGGCCGGATATCCCGCCCTTTGGCGGCAACATCGATTACCTTACCTTCGGGGGAATCTATCGCGATGTATGGCTGAGGGTGGTGCCGCATACGTCCATAGAAAACGTGTATGCCAAACCGGTCAGACCGCTGTCGGGCGACCGCGCACTTGCCGTTCGCTGCTATCTGCTTGGCCCCCTGGACCGCCCGGCGACATTGACCGTCGAACTGCGGGACGGCGCCAAAGTGCTCAAGACCGCCAGCGCGACCGTCTCCGGCCCCGCCGAATATCACGAGATTTCCCTCGAGTCTCTCCCCGAAATCGAGCTCTGGAGCTTAAGCCATCCGAAGCTTTATGACGTCGCGGTTCGCCTGAAGAATGCCGATGGCAGTGGCGACGAATACCGCACTCGCGCAGGCTTCCGCGAAGCGCGCTACACGCCATCCGGCTTCATGCTCAACGGCGAGCAAGTGAAACTGCGCGGCCTGAATCGGCACCAGACTTTCCCTTACCTTGGCGGGGCCATGCCGGCCCGCGTCCAGCGCCGCGATGCCTGGATCCTGCGGCGCGAACTGCACTGCAATATTGTGCGCACCTCGCACTATCCGCAGTCGCCGGCATTCCTGGACGCCTGCGACGAACTGGGACTGCTGGTCCTCGAGGAAATCCCCGGCTGGCAGCACATCGGCGACCAGGCATGGCAGGATCTCGCTGTGCGCAACGTGGGCGCCATGATCCGTCGCGACTGGAATCACCCTTCCATCGTGCTTTGGGGGGTGCGCATCAACGAATCCCAGGATAACCACGATTTCTATACGCGCACCAACGCCCTGGCGCATTCGCTCGATGACGCCCGGCAGACCGGCGGCATCCGTTATCTATACGACTCGGAACTGCTGGAAGACGTGTTCACCATGAACGATTTCGGCTTCCCGCTCCGGCCGCCGAACCATCCTTTGTACATGAATACCGAGTTCAACGGCCACATGTTCTCCACCAAGCGCATCGACAACGTGGAGCGCGTGGCCGAGCACGTTCTGCGGCATGCGCGCGTCCACGACCAACTGGCTTCCGACGATCGCTATTCCGGCGGCACCGGCTGGTGCGCTTTCGATTACAACACGCACAAGAATTTCGGATCGGGCGACCACATCTGCTACCACGGCGTCTCGGACATCTTCCGCATCCCCAAGCCGGCGGCATATTTCTATGCGTCCCAGTGCGAGCCGGAAGAACAGGTCGTGCTCGAAGCCGGCTTCTTCTGGTCGCAGGGGGATCGCTCGCAAGCCGGTGGCGTCCGCAAGGTCCCCATCCTGTCCAACTGCGATCGTGTGAAGGTTTACTGGTGCGGCCAACTCAAGCTGGAACTCGAACCCGACCGCGCGACGTTCCCCCACTTGAAATATCCCCCGTTCTCCATGGATCTCGGCGACCTTCCGCTCGATCCCTGGGGCGATGTGAAGATCGAAGGTTATCTGCATGGCAAGTTGGCAAAGACCTTGATGCTCTCGGGCTCTGGAAAGGATGCCGGCTTTAAGCTCGTCGCCGACGATAACGAACTCGTCGGCGACGGCAGGGACGCTGCGCGCGTGGTAATTGCTATCACCGACGAGTATGGCAATTTCCGGCCCTTTGCCAGTGCCGCCATCGCCTTATCGTTGAGCGGCCCCGCCGAACTGATCGGCGAAAATCCCTTCGTACCCGTCGGAGGCGCGGGAGCGGTTTGGATCAAAGCCAAGGAGAGCGCCGGAGTGGTGAACCTAACCGCAACTCACCCCTTCCTTGGAAAGCGCTCGCTGGCGATTCAAGTGAAAGCCGCTCCGCCCGAGTCTGTCTGACCACAGCTCATTCGTACCGGTAAACCACGCAGCGCTCGATGCTGACGATCTGGGGCGCGAAGCGCCAGCGGCCGCCCTGATCGTTCTCATCGCCGTTGAGCCTCCGGCCCGGAATCCATTTTCCGTCGCGATAAACCCCTTCGTCCACCGAGCCGATGCCAACCAATGCCGGACCTGCCGTGAGCGGATGGAACGCCACCCGAAAACCGCTGCCCGCGCCGACAAATTCGCCAGGACCAGCCGCTACGATCAGCCCGTACCCGGTTTCGGCCTTCGATCCGAAGATTTCATCCAGTGAGATCTCCAGCCGGTAATCGCCCATCTCCCGTATGACGGTGGGATGTTCCTTGTCCAGCAGGAAGCCCATCATTTTCCCGGTTCCTTGGGCCTGAAGCACCAGTGGAGCAATTTCACGGAGGGCGCGATAGCTGGCGGCCAGCCGCGAATCCTTCGGGTCGGGCAGCGAATCGACGGCAAACGGCGAAACGCCGATGGCGCTGTGCTGTCCGATGGCGAAAAACACGTTGCGCGGTCCATCGCCCTCGCGGTTCATCTCCGGAATAAAGAGCGAATTGCCGCGCTGCGTGTACTTGCGGCACCAGCCCTGAAAATCCGCGGCGTATATATCGGGGGAGAGAATGTCGATGTGCGGCGCGCCTGCCAGCCAGATATCCATCACGTGGGGAAGCGGGCCGCCGCTCGGCCACTGTCCGGGCTTGCCGGTTCCGCTGAGCCAGGTGTTGACATACATCGGGATTCGATACTGCGCCTGGCCCGCTTCCGCAACGTGGTCGATGTAGCGCGCATAGTTCCACGCCATGAACATCTCGTCAGTCGCCGGGCTATCACCGAAAACTTCGGACCATGACCCGCCTTCCTTCGCCCCCGCGGCCTCCCATCTTTGCTTGATCTCGGGAACCAGTTGGTTGCGATTGGTCTTGAGATAATCCATCAACCCTTTGGGAACCGGGCCCGCGAATGCCGCGTTGGCGCTGTCTGAGCGGTCCCGCGAATCCCGCAGCACGCCCACTTCATTCTCCACCTGCATCATGATCACGGTGTGGCCGGAACCGTCCACTTCACGAATATGGCGCATGAGGGCGGCAAAAGCCCTGGCATCCGCCTGCCAGTTCGTTTCGGCCAGAGTCGAGAGGACCTCGACAGTTCCGTGCTCCCCCAGCTTGACTCGCGGAAATCGCTGGTAGTCGCGCTTCACCCACAAGGGCACATAGCTCGACATGCCGTTCTTCCAACTGCCGAACCAGAGAAATACCAACCTCAGATCGTGGCGGCGGGCGTTCTGAATGAGTGCGTCGACCAGCGCGAAATCGAAGTGTCCTTCCTCCGGTTCCACCAGTTCCCAGGAAACTCCTGCCAGGACGGTGTTGAAATTGAGATCCAGCATCTTCTGCCAGACCGGCGCCATGTACTCGACGCTCGACGAACTCGAGTTGTGCAGTTCGCCGCCGATCACCAGGAATGGTTGTCCATCCACCACCAATTGCGCCGCATTTCCCTGCTTGCGGAGGTGCGGTACTGTTTCATCCGCTGGCGGCGCAGCGTTCGCACAGGTAGTTGCCGTAAGCAGGCAAGTCCAGGCAAGAAACTTCATCGACGTTTTCATACTCCCCAAATGGAAAAGAGCGCCGCGAAGGGCTTCGCGGCGCTCGTGAGGAAGGTCACCGGGCTGCTGTGACGATCAGAAGATGAATTTGAGAGCGAATTCAACGTGGCGTTCGGTGCCGGCCAGCGTGCTGGTCACCTTGCCGAAATTGGCGTCGCCGTAGCCGCTGTCCGGGAAATTGAACTGCGGGGTGTTGGCGATATTGAAGAAGTCCGCCTGGAATTGCAAACGGTATCTCTCGGAGAATGGGAAGTCCTTGAAAACCGAGAAATCCAGGTTCCGCAGCGGCGGCCCGTAATTGGTGTTGTCGCCGAGATTGCCCTCTGTCAGTGAAGCGGGCGCGGTGAAGTTCGCCGTATTGAACCATTCCGAAGGGTTCCGTCCATTGGCCGGAGCGGCATTGGGGTTGGCGCCGTTGACCAGGTCCGGGAAGCAGCCGGCCCAAACTCCCTGGCAGCCGCCTGCGCTGACCGTATAGGGCTGGCCCGTATGCAGAGTGAGAATGCCGTTGAGTTGCCAGTTCCCCACAATGGAATCGACAACTTTATTCATGTTGGTTCCCCACGCTTTGCCATGGCCAAAGGGAATATCCCAGGTGAAACCAGTCGTAAAGTTCTGGCGGATATCCCATGCCGCGCTGGAGTAGTCCAGATTGTAGTCGATATTGCTCTTCGTCTGGAAGTTGTTCGAGCCGCTCAGCGTGGTGCCCGTGTTGGCGAGCGCGTGACCCCAGGTGTAAGCGCTGATAAATTGCAGCCCTTTGGAGAAATGCTTCTCCAGCTTCGCGGTTAGCGCGGCGTAATTGCCGTATCCGATTGATGCGGTGCCGGAGATTGAGCCTATGTCCGGGTACATCCGCAGTTGGTTGCAGTTGATGCTCGAGTTCAGCGTCCCTAAATTTGGACAGGGGTTGTCATCCGGCTGGAAGAGCTGGTGAGATTGATGATTCCCCTGGTAGCCCACTTCGAGGGCCATCTGGCCACCGAGTTCGCGCTGCACGGTGATGTTCCATTTCTGTACCATCGGATTCCGGAAGTCCTCGGATACTTCGCGGAATTGCAGCGAGCTGACGGGATAAGTCGTGAACACCGTGAGCGGGTATCCAATGGTGATTCCGCCTGTTGCCGCTCCGTTGGCAAAGTAGGGATCCGGTTGGAATTGGCCTACGCCCGCCGGCCGGTTCAATTGAGGCGACTCGTTGAACGGCGCGGATTCGCCGCGGTTGGGGTTGCCGCCCTGCTGTTCCTCACCGCCGTAGAAGATGCCGTACGCTCCGCGGATAACCGTCTTGTCCATTACGTTGTACGCGAATCCAAGACGAGGTCCAAGATCGTATTTATCCCACGGGATGAGATATTTGGAAACGCATCCGCGGCACACCTGCACATTCGGGAAATCGGCGGGAAATGTGACGCCGCCGAGTGTATAAGGCGTGTTGAAGTTGGGCGGCAGAGGCGCATTTTGATTGTTGCCGCTGGGGATCTGGAGCGTCAGCGTGTTGATGTCGAAATTCGACTGCCGTCCGAATTTCTCCCCGATAGGCGACCACAATTCGTAGCGGACTCCATAACTGAGAGTCAACTTGCGGTTGATCTTCCAGTCGTCCTGGGCATAAAAGTCGTACGACTGACGAATCGACGAGATAAAGTTGGTAGTCGAAATCTGGCCGTTATCGATCGCTCCCAGCAGGAAGGAAGCGAACGAATCGCCGGTGTCTGTGTTGAAGAAGCCGGTTAGACCGCCATTATCCGCGGCGGTTGACGGGAACGCCGTCTCGGTGCGCGAGAAGTTCATTTCGCCGTGCGGGTACGGTACTTGGAAGAAGGGGAACTGAATCGGCTTCACTTCCGCTCCGAACTTGAAGCTATGGCTTCCCTTGTTGATGGCCACGTTCTGAATGAAGTCCCAGACGTTACTGTATTCCTTCGTGGGCAGCCAGTCATTGGCGCCGATCTGGCTGTACTGGCCCATTCCGAACTGCGGGAGCCCGCCGTTCAGAGTGGTGGTGGGATCGTAACCGCCGATGCCCTCCGCTTTGAACTCGTCGGTGTTGGAGTTGGCTTGCGTGCGAGCGGTCACCAGGCGGCTGAACCCGATTCGAGTCTCGGAAATGACTGTCGGGGTCCAGGTGCGGATGAAGCCGAGTTGCGCGTTGCGCCCGAGATCCTCTTCGCTGCTTCCATAGAAGTTGCCGCCATCGAGCGCGCCCTGGAACGGCGGCACGTTGTACTTGTTGGTGTCGGACCAACTGATGCTGCCGAACAGGCTGTCCCGATCGTCGATGTGATAATCCACGCGGCCATCGCCCTGATCGGTTCTCAAACCACCCGCCGTCAAGGCATAGTAGTCGTTCACGGGGTAATTACCCGCGATGACGGGTTGGTTCGGCGAGGGATACAAGGCCGCTATTTTCCGGGCGGCCGGATCCATGGCACTGGCGGGAATCGTGTTGCTGGGGTACGGTTGTCGCGTGCACTGTCCCGACGAATTGCAGTTGGTTGTGGTCGGGTCAAAAATCTGGTTCTGGGCGATGGCGAGTCCGGTCAGCGGGTCGGTGCCGATTTGCTTGCCCAACAACGCCGAGAAATTACCCTGGATTTCCGCTTGGGTAGGAATGGTCAGAAACTCGCCATAACCGAGGTTTTGAACTACGCCGCCGGAGGTGGCGATCTTCGTGCCCTGATAATCGCCGAAGATGAACAGTTTGTTCTTGAGGATAGGCCCGCCGGCGTTACCGCCAAACTGGTTCTGCTGCAGCGGCGGACGTTCCACACCAGCCAGATTGTTCTCCCAACGATTGGCGTCGAGGTCGGTGTTCTGAAGATATTCGAACCCCATGCCGTGGAGTTGATTCGTCCCCGACTTGATCGTCACGTCCATGACGCCGCCCGCCGCCCGGCCATATTCGGCGTTGTAGCCGTTGGTCAGGATGCGTATTTCGTTAATCGCGTCTACCGACGGTCCAATCACGTACGACGTCTGGTTGATGAAATCGATGACGTTTACGTTGTTGTCGACTCCGTTCAGCAGGAAGTTATTCTCACCCGTGGAACGTACGCCGTTGGCGGCAAAATCCCCATTCTGCGCGGCGCGGGCGCCCGGTTCCGCGACCAGAACACCGGGCGAAAGGCGGGCGAGGAATGCAAATGTTCGCTGACCGCCCAGGGGGAGTTGGCTTACCTCGGCAGTGTTCAAATCGGCGCCTTGGTTGGCGCTTTCAGTCTGCAACAGAGGCGCTGTGCCTGCGACTTCAATGGACTCGTTGACATCGCCCACCGGCAAGATCAGGTTGACGCCAATGCGATCACCTGCGGTTACTACCACGTTGTCCTGTTGGATGCGACGGAACCCCTTGGCTTCCGCCGTAACAGTGTAGTTGCCAGGCTGCAATGCCGGCCGGACGAATTCGCCGGCGGCGTTCGTGGTGACGGTGTAGCTTGAATTGGTCGATACTTGGGTGATCGTGACCTTGGCGTTGGGGACGGCCCCGCCGCTGGGATCGTTCACGGTGCCAGCGACCGTGCCGAGGTCTCTTTGGCCAAAAGCCACCCCGGCTAAAAACGTGGTCAGAAGAAACGCTCGTACGAGGGTATTCCGACTCATAAACCTCCTTCTCAGACCCACCTGGTCTCAGACTTCCGACAGGGTAAATACCGGCTGTGACTAAACTCCCATTCACTACGTAAACGTTTGCATTTTGAGAGATAATAGATTTATATGAGGTTAAAGTCAAGACCTAAAATCAGGACGCTCGCTGATCTGGCTTGAAAAACACATTTTTCTGCCATTTGTTTGGGGTCTGGACAAACGCTTGCACCGCTAGGGAATTCTCCTGGCATTTTCGACTCGCCGGAATTAACGTACCTGAATAGCAGTTTCGGCAGCTTTGATCCCGGCTGCCGATGCCCGAATCGTAATCGTTCCGGTTGCGAGGCCCGAACGAACGATGGCCAAGGCTTGGCCTTGCCATACCCGGCGGCGGGCTGCCTGAACCGGACTGATATCCAGCGGGTCGGCGTTGTCGACCGCAGCCAACCGCCCGGCACCGCTGACTTCGAACTCAATCCACTGGTTCGCGGCCGGCACGCGGCGCCCCTGCGCATCCACAACGCGCACTTCGATATTCGCCAGGTCGCTGCCGCTGGGCTGGAGCGAGGATTTGTCCGCCAGCAGATCGATATGGTCTGGTGCGCCCGCGGTGGCCAGTTCAAACCGGGCGGCTTCCGCACCGCCTTCCTTGCCGACCGCGCGCACGACGCCGGGCTCGTTGGGAACATCCCAATGGAGCACTGGAAGATTGCGGTCGGCGACAGTCTTCTCACCCAGCGAGCGGCCATTCAGGAAGAGCTCGGCTGACTGGCAGTTGGTGTAAACATCCACTGGCACGTTCCGGCGGCCATCGCCGGCCCAGTTCCAATGCTCAACCACGTCCCCTTTGCCACCCTTCTCCACCGCAGCGGCATAAACCATCGGCCGGGAACTCCACAAAGCCTGCCGGAACCATGCCGCCGGTTTGCGAAAGCCGCAAAAGTCCAGCAAACCCGATTGGCTGCCGCGGTGTGGAAAACGGTCGGCCTCTCCCAGATAATCGATCCCCGTCCAGAGAAACTGCCCCACAACCCAATCGTTCCGCGCGACCGCCTCCCAAGCGGCGGCCGTCGGCGAGTTCTCCGTCCCCAGAATAATGCGCTCCGGATAGTACGCGTGGTCGTGCGCGTAGTTCGCCTCCTGGTAGTTATACCCCGTCACATCCAGCATGGATGCCAATCCAACCGCGTTGGAAGCGCCGATATCGGCCAGCGCTTGAGTCACCGGCCGGGTGGAATCCAGGCTCTTGACGGTCCCGATGAGGCGCCGCGCAATCGGTGGCAGAACATCCGCCGACGGCGTGCCCGCTTTCGCTCCGTCCCTGCCGAACGGGTGCGTGAAGGGATCGCCCGGATAATCGATTTCGTTGCCGATGCTCCACAGAACGATGGAAGGATGATTGCGATCCCGCAGCACCATGTCTTCCAGGTCTCGCGTCGACCATTGGTCGAATACTTCGT
Organism: Bryobacteraceae bacterium; assembly: GCA_035509055.1. Taxonomy (GTDB): domain Bacteria; phylum Acidobacteriota; class Terriglobia; order Bryobacterales; family Bryobacteraceae; genus PALSA-129. The sequence continues at coordinate 44,666 of DATJMA010000132.1, forward strand.
GGTATCCGCGCGTCCCCGCCGTTCCCACGTTCCACCCCTGCGCCCACTTGTGTTTGCCGCCGGTCCACTCGTCGAAAGCTTCATCCATCACCAGCAGCCCGAGGCGGTCGCAGAGATCGTACAGTTCCGGCGCCATGGGATTGTGGGAGCAGCGGATGGCATTGACGCCCAGTTCCTTCAATAGCCGTAAGCGCCGTTCCAAGGCGGCCTCGAAAAAGGCGGCGCCCAATGCCCCTAGATCGTGGTGAATGCACACGCCCTTCAGTTTCATCCCCTGCCCGTTCAGGGAGAACCCGGTGTTCGGATCGAAGCGCAGGGAGCGGATGCCATACGGCGTCCGGTATTCATCCACCAGGCGGTCACCCGTGTAGACACTGGTAACCGCGGTGTAGAGGTTCGGATGGTCGAGCGACCAGAGTTGCGGCTGCGGAATGCGGCCTTGCTGGGCGAATGTATGCGATGCGCCGGCAGCGATCGGCTCCTCGCCGCTGACGGTGGCGGCTTGACCGCCGTCCGGATTCTCCAGCACCGTGACCACGCGGGCGCGAACCGGCGATTTTGACTCATTCACGATCGTCGCTTCCACGGAAACCAGCGCCTCCCCATCGGTGATCAATGGCGTGCGGACGAAGGTCCCCCAATGGGCAACGTGGATCGGTCCGGTCGTGGTGAGCCAGACGTGCCGGTAGATGCCCGAGCCGGTATACCACCGCGAGTCGGCGATTACGCTGTGATCGACCCGCACGGCTAGAACATTGTGACTAGCGCCGAAATTCAGGTACGGCGAAAGGTCGTACTGGAACGATGCGTAGCCATAGGGGCGATGTCCCAACAGGTGGCCGTTAATCCAGACGTCGCTATCGCGATACACCCCGTCGAATTCGATGCATACTTTGCGCCCGCGCTGCGATTCCGGAAGATCGAAGGTCTTGCGGTACCAACCGATGCCACCGGGTAGGTATCCCGTGCCGCTCGAATTCGTGGCGCTGTACGGTCCCTCGATTGACCAATCGTGAGGCAAATCGAGTTGCCGCCACGAGCCGTCGCTGAAACCCGGCGCCTGCCCGTCTCCGGCATCTCCGGCATGAAATCGCCAGCCTTGATCGAAGTTACGGCGCTCGCGAACTGAAGCGCTGAATGCCGGGAGCGTAAAGGCCGGCAGGGAAAGCAGAAGGGTCGTGAAGAAGAGCGCGATTCGTCTGGTCATGATTCCCGCCTTCAGGGCTCAAGCATAGCCGACTAGGCAAACGTTTGCAAGACGTTGAATATTTCATCAAATCTGCGATTTTGGTACCCCTTCGCGGCTAAACGTTTGTCGCGCGTGCTATGATCTCGCTAAATGGCATCTAAGACTTCGCCGGCAGGTATTCGCGAAGTAGCCGAATTGGCGGGTGTCTCTGCCGCGACCGTGTCCCGTATCCTGAATGGGACTCGAAAATTCCGTGAGGAAACCGAGCACCGCGTGCGCGCCGCTGCCCGCGAGCTGGGTTACTCGCGGAATCTGGCTGCGCGGGCCTTGGTCCAACAGAAGACCACTCTGTTGGGCATGATCATTTCCGACATGCGCAATTTGTACTTCCCCGAAGTCGCTGCCGCCTTTCAGGATCAGGCTCTGCTTCATGACATGGACGTAATCGTGATGAACACCAATTACGATCATCACCGCGCTCTGAAATGCGTGCAGCGCCTGATCGGACTCCAGGTGGCCGGGGTCGCGGTCCTCACTTCGGAATTCGACCCCACTATGCGCAAGATGCTGGCGCAAAGAGATATCCCCGTGGTGTATTCGGACGTGGCGGAAGTCGGCCGAAACATCAGTACCTTGCCGGCGGATCTGGAAAGCGGTATCGGGCAAGCCATTCATCACCTCAAGGCTCTCGGGCACAAACGTCTGGGATATATCGGAGGCCCGGTTCACCTGCTCACCGCGCGGCGGCGCCGGAAGGCATTCCTCGACATCGCCACTGCCAGCGGGGCCGAAGTGCAGATCGTGGATTCGGAGTTTACCCCTCAGGGCGGCTACTATGGCGCGTCGCGGCTGTTTGTGGGATTCTCGCCCACCGCCATCATTGCGGGAAACGATATGTGCGCCATCGGGGCCATGCACTGGGCCTCCGATCAGGGGATTCGAATCCCGTCGCAACTCTCCATCGTCGGCTACGACGACATCAGTTTCGCGCCGTTTACGCAACCGCCGCTGACCACCGTCGCACTGCCGCGCACCGAATTGGGGCGCGCGGCGTTCCTGGCGCTGAAGGAGATGTCGGAGAGCCCGTCCAGAATGGGCAAAGCTTATCCCATGCATCCAACCCTGATGGTCAGACAATCCACCGCGCCCCCTTCAGCCGATCCTCCGCCCGTGGGCGTTTCGCCAAGCGGCCCCGCCCGGATGTTCGGGCAATAACCGATGAATGCGGATGCAGCGGTGGTAGTCGTCTACTCGGCCGCCGCGCTGGGAGCCGGTGTGCTTGGGCGCCGCCGCCTCGCGAGCGCCAGCGCCAAGGAATTCCTCACCGGCGCGCGCGCTTTGAATTGGAAACAGGCCGCATTGTCCACCATTGCCATGACCGTCGACCCCGGCATCATGGGCACCACCGGGTTGGCGTTTCTGTGGGGGCTGGTCATCCATTGGAACGCAGTCAACATGTGGCTGTGCGCTCCCTTTGCGGCTTTCTTTTTGCTGCCCATTTACTGGCGCAGCGGCATCGTCACCACACCGGAGTTTCTGGAGCGCCGCTTCAGTGCCGCTTCGCGCATGCTCGTGGCGCTTCTCATGCTGGCGTTCAATGTCGTGGTGCTGGCGGCGCTGCTTCACTTGGGTGGACTGATCCTGAGCGAGCTCTTCCATTGGCCTGTGTTTGCCAGCACGCTGGCGGCGTTGTTGATCTCGGGAGTTTACGTGGTAAGCGGCGGAATGAAGGCGGTCCTGGCGCTCAACCGGTATCAGAGCATGCTGGTCCTGGCCACTATCTTTGCCGTGGCGGGGGCTTCCCTCTACCACGTGGGCGGCGTGCCGGGATTCGCCGCCATTCGCGTGGTGGGTGAAACCGGGCGAGTGTTGCCGAGCACGATTCCTCCTCTGGACTGGAGCCCGTTTTCCCGGCAGTGGTTCCCCCTCCCGGCGATTCTCTGTTGGGCGCCCCTCCTGAGCACGGCCTGGTTGGCCTGCAATTTCAGCTTCGTCCAGTGTTTCCTTGCCACGCGCACGCTCGCCGACGCGCAAAAGAGCTTGCTCGCGTTGGGCACGTGGAGTCTGATCATGTCGACTCTCGCCTATATCGCGGGCGTCTCCATGCGCCAGCTGGCTCCCGGCATCCTACCGGACACAGCGTTTCTGCAAGTGATCGTCACCATGTTCCCCACCGGGATCCGGGGACTGCTGGTAACGGGATTGGTGGCATCGCTGCTCTCCGCGGTCAACGGCATGCTGATGGCTTCCGGAACGCTTGCCGCCAACGATATCTATTTGAAACTCGCGCCCGCCGCGGATGACCGGAGCATCAAAACCATCGCGCGCACGTGCCAGCTTCTGACCATCGCCGCGGTCGTGGCGCTGTTGCCCGCGGCCGCGCGGTCGCGGTCCATCACGGCGTTCATCCAGCACTTCATGGGCGATGTCTTCGGCGTGATCATGGCGTGGTTCCTGGTGGGCGCGTTCTCGCGGCGTGCCGCGCCGCGATCCGCATTTCTGGCCGCTCTCTCGGGCACGATGGCGGCGGTTTCACTGGATATATTTACGACGATCAACTTCGCCTATGTGGGATTTCTATCCTTCGTAGTGACTGTGGCCGTGACGTTGATTCTGAGCCGTTGGGAAAAACCCCTTGCCGCGGAAAAGCTGCGCGACCTGACAGTGTACCGGGTGGACCGGAGTGCCGGCGCGGCACCGTCGTGGCCCGGCGTCTGGAAATGGAGCTGTGGATCGCTGGCAGTGTACCTCGCGCTCACTCTCTTGTGGGAGTGGTACCTGAGGCGCTAGGCCAATCACGCCAGCCAGTTCGTCAAACCCGAGCAGAGATCGGAAACTGCCAGGCGGTGTTCCGACGCCAGCGAAAACTTCGCCGGCGCCAGCAGCAGCACGCTGTTCCATTCCGGAACCGCGAACAGGTAAACTGTGCGGCCCGCAAAAGCCGGATGCTGGTTCGCGCTCAGATAAACATATTCCGTCAACAGCCGGACGTCGCCGAGCGAACCCTCCGGATCCGCCTCGTCCGCTACCGGGTTGGCGCGGTTTTGGTCTTCGAAGAGCACCACGCTGCTGAATGGTTTCAGCTTCGGCCGGATTCCGAACGCGCAGAACAGGGCCTGCGGCTGGGCTCGCCGGACCACTTCCGCCGCGCCCCACTGCACGAAAGAATTACCGAACAACATCGACCCGTTGCCGCTCAGAAACAAGTTGCGGATGAACTCGCGCGTGCGCGCCTCCTGTTCCACGCGGTCCGGCAGAAATTTGCGGAAATCCATGCGGCGCAGCTCTTCCAATACAGCGTCCGCGGAGCGCAGGTCTTTGTGAATCGTGTTCAACCGCAGCAGGAACTCGCGGCGAAGCGGACCCAGCGCATCGAATGACAGCACACGTGCCGGTGCGAACGCCTGCGTGCCGCTCAATTTCGCCCCGTACTCGAGCGCCCAGGTCCGCTCGACCGGCTCCAGGCCAGCCGCCGGCCGGCGCGACGCTACCGCGGCGGCAAATGGCTCCAGCATTTCCGCAAAAGGTTTCTCGATCCCGATCCAACGCCCCTGCTTCTCCAGTCGCGGCCACATGGGCTCGGAACGGTGAGGAAGCCCGGCGGGCAAAATGCACACCACCAGCCGGTTCGCCAAGGCCGTCTTGCCTTCCGCGCTCACGCCGGCATCGACCTTTTGAAAGATCTCCGCCACCTGCGAGCGCCATTGCGGATAATACGGTGAGCGCACCAGAATTCCCGTGTCGCGGATGGTGAGGTGTTCGGTTTTCACGTCCCAGGCCGGCAACTCCATCTTTGCTTCGAGCGCTTTGAGCGGTTCGAACAATTCGCGAAACTGCGCGTCTGGCAGACGAGCCAGCCAGTCGATCTGTGCGGTCAGGGACCGCTGCTCGGCGGGAAACAGCGAATCCAGGTCGCGCATTTGCTCGTTGAGGGCCGGCACGAAGGTCCGGGGAAGTTTGGCAAGCAGTTCCTGAGGGACCTCGGCCATACGCTACACCTTGAACTCGCCGAGCAGCGGGGCGTCCGCCTGGCGGCAGCTCACCCCCAGCATCGAAGCCAGCGACGGCGCCATCGAGATCTGGCGCACCGGACGCTCGATCACCGCCGGCCTGCCCACTGCTTTGCCGAGCACCATCATCCAGGTGCACCGGTTGGCCGCGGTGTTGCTGCGATGATTGAAAAATCCGTTGGTGCTCGAGCCGTCGGGGTCGCGCCCGAACTCCGACATGATCGCCATCGTGACCTGGTCTTTGTAATCCGGCAGGGTTTGCATGAATTGCCACAGCCGGTGAACCAGGATGTCGGCCTTGCGGATGCCGCGGAGATACAGCGAATAGGTGCCGGAGTGCGCCACTTCCATATCGGAGAAGTTCACCATCAGCACCGAGGGCGATACTCGGCGCAGAACTTCCTGCGCCACGAAACAGGTCAATTCGTCGCCGCTGGTGGGAGCCTCGGGACCGTGGATAAAATTTGCCAGCGCGGTCATGAACGTCTGTTTCAGTTGCGGATCCATGATCGCGGAAGGCGTGGCGACATTCCAACCGATTCGCTCGTAATCGTCCTGCATGACCGTGGTCAGTTCGTCCAGCAGCATGTCGCGATCGAGTTGGTGCCGCGAGCTGTAGCCCTTGATGATCCGTTCCACCGCTTCCACCAGCAGTTGCTTCGAAAGGATCACGTTCGCGCCCGGTCCGATGTTGGCGGTGAGCGCCTTGTTGCTGGTCACCACCCAAGTCCCTGCCGGGTTGACGCCCAGTTGGTCCTGCACATAGCGGAACAGCGTGGGATCAGCGGGCGGATCTTTGCCCCAGTCGTCTACGTGCTGCCAGACGCCGGTCAGAATGCTCGAAATCGTGTTGAAGTGCGAGGTCACACCGTCGTTCCAGGTCTGCGGGTAGAACAACGCTTGCGGCAGAAGATCGTTGCACAAGTGCGGGATGTTGACCACGCCTTCCGTTGAGAACGACTCCTGGCGGCGTATCCCGCCGAGCGTCACGAGCACGACTTTGGCCGCCGGCTTGGGGCCGCTCGCCTGTTCCGCGGCGGCGGCTATGCGCGAAGCGGCCGCCCAGCCTGCCAGTTGGAAAAGCGTCCGGCGGCTGATGGCTGACCCAGGCATCATCGTAGTCAGAAGTTTACACCCGCCCGCGGGCGGAATACAAGGATCGCCTGTGCTAGCGATCGCTGAGCTCTGCGAGCGCCTTCAGTGCCGTGGTGTCGTTAGGTTTGCGCGCCAGCAGCGCCCGCATGGTGCTCCGCGCCTTTTCGAACTCGCCCTTCCGCACCCAGATTCTGGCCAGATTCAAGTACACCGAGTCGTCGTCCGGCGCCACGCGTATGCCGTACTCGAACGCCGCAATGGCATCGTTCACCTGCCCCATGTTGATATAGAGGACGCCGAGATTGTTGATCGCCGAAGCATCGTCGCGCCGCGCCGAAATCGCCAGCTCGAATAGCTTGCGCGCTTCGTCGTAGCCTCCCTGTTTGGCCAGGAGCAGCCCCAGGCCGTTGGCGGCGTCGGCATTCCCGGGGTCAACCTGTAAGGCGTGCCGGTATAGACGTTCCGCCTCCTCCGCGTTGCCGAGTTGGTTCTCCGCCTGTGCGGCGTTCACCAGCGCATAAGGAAGATCGGGATTGATCGCCAGCGCCTTTTGATAATTACGCAGCGCTTCAATCCCATTCCCGGCTTCGGACTCCACGCCTCCCAGCTCGTTCCACGCCTCCGGCATCTGCGAATCCAAAGCCAAGGCGCGGCGCAATACTTCGCGTGCAGCGTCCAGTCGGTGCGCCATCAGGTGTACGCGCCCGATGGCCATCAGCAGTTTCGCATTGTCCGGCGAGCGGCGCAGCGTCTCCTCCAGGTACGGAAGCGCCTGGTCGCCATAGCCGGCCTGCAGGAGTGCGCCGCCGATCTTATAATAATCGCGAGTCGGCCGCCCGGCGAAGAAGCCGGCGAATGGCAGCCCTCGCCGGTCGGGCAGCGGACCATCGAGCGACCGCAAATCGGACTGCGCCACCGCCTCGTTGGGCGCCTCCGCATAGATTTTGCGGGCACGCCCCGCGGCATCGATGAGAAGCCAGAGCGGCGTTTCCAGATCCACTCTATAGTCGAATAGATACCGCCGGAAGATGGCGTAGCCGGCGGCCAAGTCCGCCGGTGCCTGCCGCAAATCCAGGCTCTGGAGCGCCACCGTCAATCGCGGCAGCGGCTCGCCTGCGTGCACCGCCAGGACGGCCGGTCCCTGCCGCTTTTCCGGCAGCGGGACCGGTTCCCAAAGCCACGTGGTCTGCAAGCGCGCGCGGTTGTCCGTCGCGAACGGCACATCTGCCGGCAGTTCGGTCCGCGCCCGCAACGGGCTCGAACGCACGTCGGCGCTGCCTTCCGTCACCTCATAAACAGATCCGGCCGCCAGCGGCGCCAATTCCTGAACCGTTCCCGAAGGCCATTGGATGCGCACCTTCTCCGCGCGATTGCGGCCGCCTAGTCCGAAGTGCATTTGCTTGGTATGCTGCGCGAGATACGCGGAGCCCGCGTGCAACCACTTAGCCTGTCCGTCCACTTCCACCCGCGCGCCGATGCCATCGCGATTCGATTTGGTCCCGCGCAGCGCCAGCACCAGCGATTTCCTGCCCGCGCCGCACACATTCTGAAATATTCGAACCTGTGGCGCCAGCCGGCTCTTGAGCACCAGATCGACATTGCCGTCGCCATCCACATCGGTGAACGCAAACGCCCGGCTGTCTTCGGCGCGGTCGAGGCCGCTCACGCCCGAGAAGTTGTAATAGCGGCCGGCGCGGCGCACGAAGAACACATTCGGTTCCGGCGCGGCCCAGCTATCGTCCTGCCGGATCAGTTGATTGATGGCGTTCCAGCCGTTCTCGTAATCCGCTGCCGCGATATACTTCACCGGCGACTTGGCGACCACCTGCCGGTAAAAGTAGCTCATCAGGTCGGTCGCGCCGTTGTTCGTCAGCATGCCGCAGGCGATATAAAGTTCCGGAGTGCCGTCATTATCGAAATCGAACCCGTCGCACGACCATGACCACGGGCCGATCTCGATGCCCTGCGAATCGCCCGTATAAGTGAAGGTGCCGTCCCCATTGTTTCGATAAAGCGAATTACCTTTGACGTGGCGGCGGTAGGCATCCAGCAGAGTGGGATCTTTCTTCGCCGGTCCAAATGCCGGGTCGTTCACTACCCGCTGCCCGCACGAACTCCACATGTTCGATACCAACAGATCCGCGCGGCCATCGCCGTCATAATCCAGCCAGGCGGCGCTCATGCCCGGACCCAAGTCCACCACGCCGGCTTCTTCGGCCACATCGCGGAACTTGCCGTGATCGTTGCGATACAGGTTCTTCCGCCCGAAATCGTTGGTGACGTAGAGATCGGGCCAGCCGTCGTCGTTGTAGTCGCACCACGTGGCGGCGAAGCTGAAGCGGTTGTTGTTGTGATCCATGCCGCTCGCGGCCGTCACATCCTGAAAATGCGGCGGGTCGCGATCCAGGCGATTGTGGAAAAGAAAGTTGGGCGGCCCGTTTCGGGCGTCGTGGTACGGAACCGGATAGCGGTACTGAGCTTCCGTCTGGAAGAAGATGTAGCAGCAGAAGTAGAGATCCAGGCGCCCGTCGCGATCGTAGTCCGCCGCGGCGATGCTGGTGAAGGCGCCCTGCGGCGGCGAGTCGAAGTGAAACGCGTCGGGCAGCAGCGCGAACTTCCCGTTGCCGTCGTTCAGAAACAGCATCGGTTCGGTGTTGCGCACGATCACGAGGTCCTGATGCCCGGAATTGCGAAGGTCCACGAACAGCGCCGCGGGCGTGTTATCGAGGATGTCAAGCCCGGCTGCCGCCGCGATATCGTGAAAGCGGCCATTGCCGTCGTTCTTGTACAAGCGGTTCGGCAAGCCGCCCGGCTGCAGGACGTAGATTTCGTCCCAGCCGTCGCCATCGATGTCCCCGGCTGCGATGCCAAGCTCGCCGTAGAGGTCGATGCCGCAAGCCGGGTCGAGACTCGCCCGCCAGTTGGGAATGCCGCGCGCGAGTTGATTGCGGAACGATGGCTCGCCTGCCAGCGCGTGCCCGGTAATATCCCGAAACCACGGCTTGTCGGAGTAGGTCAGGATCTCCTCGATGGGTTGCAGTTCGGTAACCACGCCATCCTTCCAGCCGAGCTTCCAATAACCGACGCGATATTCGAGCCGCGCGCCTTTGTGGCTGCGGATCTCGTATCGGACCTGGCCGCCGGGAAGCGAATAGAAGCGCGCCCGATCGATCGCTCCCAGGGATCGGCGCCACTTTTCCCATCCCGGCGCGACGGCTCCAGTCTCGAAGGTCGCGCTGCTCACGCCCGGTGCGAGGTCGCGATACTCGCGCGCGGCAGGGGATGAGCCCGAACATCCGGGCGCGAATGCAGCCAGGCCTTCTCGCAAACTCTTGCCGAGACCCGCTTCGATCTCCATGGCGATCTTTTCGCCGGGAAATTCGTCCAGGCCGGGTTCGACGAATTTCAGCAAGGAACTGTACGGCGGCTGCTGGCGGAACTTGACGGGGAACGGCGCGCTGGCGTGCCCGACGGCCCGGAAACAACCCGCGCCCGCAAGTGCAGCCAGAAACTCGCGACGGTTGGGCAAATCTCACCGTAGCACAAGGGGATGGCAGCCGCGCGTGTGGGCGATATGCTGAAGGGAAGGACATGAGACTCAAGGCGCGTCGGTTGGCACTTGCATGATGACATTCCTTGGCGCACGGCCCGAGACGAATCCGCAGTGCTGTATTGATTTCGGTTGCCGAATGTGGCGTATGAAAAAGAGCGTTCCTCAATCAGTCGATGAGTACATCGCCTTGCAACCCGAAAATGTGCGGCCAAAACTCGAACAGGTCCGCGCCGCAATCCGGAAGGCTGTTCCGGAAGCCATGGAGTACATCGGGTATCGCATACCCGGATACAAATGGCACGGGAAGCCGCTGCTGTACTTCGCTGGCTTTAAGGAGCACTATTCGCTCTTTGCCGCATCGGGGACGTTTTTCGCGGAGCTCGCGGAAGAACTCGCGGGTTATGAACTGAGAAAGGGAACGGTCCATTTTCCGCTCGCTAAACCGGTCCCGGCAAAACTCATCAGTCGCATTGCGAAGCTGCGCGCGGCCGGAATCGCGTCCGCGGAGAAAAAAGCGCTATCCCGCCGGAAAAAATAAGCCTATTTCCCCGCGCCCGGTTCGACCAATGTGTGAATGCGATTGACTTCCAGCCCCGTCCGCTCCTCGTGCAAGCCGCTCGGCCAGAAAATTTCCACTTTATCGACCTTCTCCGCCGACCCTAACCCGAAGTGTAGACGCAAGTCGCTCTGCGAAGCATATCCGCCGCCGCTTCGGACTTCCTCGGTTTGCACCGTTCCTCCCGCGGTGAGCCGCACCTTCGCCCCAATCGCGCTCCGGTTCGACTTCGTGCCCACCAGTTTGAGCAGAACCCAATTGCCGCGCGGCTTGCCGGCCTGCTTGAGTAACGACGGCGGCTCTCCCTGATTGTTAATGAGCACCTCCACCGCGCCGTCATTGTCGATGTCGCCCACCGCAACGCCCCGCGAGGAGTGGCGGTCCGTGATTCCCGGCCCTGATTTCTCCGAGATATCCTCAAACGTTCCGTTGCGCAGGTTGCGGTACAGGATGCGCCGCTCCTTGAAATGAATGTCCGTTTGCTTGCGCTCCACCTCCGGGAAAACATGTCCGTTGGCCAGAAAAAGGCCCTTCCAGCCGCTGTTATCGAAATCCAGAAACGCGCAGCCCCATCCCACGTAGCGCGTGTTCAGCCCCATGCCGGCGTTCACCGTGTGGTCTTCGAACACGCCCTCTCCGCGATTTTCATAAAGCGTTTCCCGCTCGTCGGAGAAATTGGCGCGAAATATACTCTGCCAGCCGTTGTGCTTGTAATCGCCGCCGACGGCGCCCATGCCGGACATCGCTTTCCCGTTTTCGTCGAACGCTACGCCGCGCAGCGTCGCCTCTTCCGAAAAAGTGCCGTCGTGCTGGTTGATGTAAAGCAGCGAGGGCGTCACGTCGGCGGTCACGAAAATATCCGGCCATCCGTCGCCATCGAAATCCCCGACCAGCGCGGAAAGACAGTAGCTCTGAGATGACCCCGCGATGCCGCTCTTTTCGGATACGTCGGAGAACGTCCCATCCGGGTTTCCGTGGTAAAGGATGTTGTGGTCAAACGGCAATCCGCGCGGGCCGCAATTGACGGGCAGTCCCAGGTACCAGCAATATTCGTTGGCGCCGGGTTTTGGCGTCTCCTCAAAACTGAATTTCAGGTAATTGGCGACGAACAGGTCCAGCCGCCCATCGCGGTCGTAATCCAGAAACGCGCATCCCACGTTGTAACGGGTACGCTCCTGGAGCAGCCCGGCTTTTTTCGTCACGTCGCGAAAGTGTTTGCCGCCTTCGTTCTTGTACAGGATGTTTTGTCCCCAGTACGTCACGAACAAGTCGGTATAGCCGTCGTTGTCATAATCGCCCGCGCAGACCGCCTGACCCCAGCCGACACGGGAGATGCCCATGGCCTCCGAAACGTCGCGGTAATGCCCGCCGCCTTCGTTGTGATAAAGGCGGCTCGGGGCGCCGTCCCCGCTCACCACAAAAGCGTCCAGCAAGCCGTCGTTGTCGTAATCGAACAAGGCGACGCCGCTGCCGGTGGTCTCGATAATGTATTGCTTGGACATCATGCCGCCGTTCGGGAAGGTGGCTGTCAGCCCCATTTCGGCGGCGACGTCGCGGAATTGCGGCGCTTCGAAATCCGCGCCGGCAGACTCCAGGGCAAGCGCCAGCCCAAGGGCTGCCGCGGCCATCGCGGCCAGGGACAGCAGCTTCATTTATCCGGCGGCTTTTCACCGAGCTTCTTCAGAAAATCGGTGAATTCCCCCTCCGGAGTCTTCTGCAGCTTGTCCAACTCGGCTTTTTCGCGGCGCGCGTCCGCCATGTTCCCGGAGTCGCGATAAGCGATCATCAGGTTGTAGTGCGCGGTCTCATTATTCGGCGTCAGCTTCACCGCCCGTTGCAAGAGATCGATCGCCTCCGCGTATTTCTTGTCGTCCACCCGCAGCTTCCCCAGTCCCACCAGCGCTTCGGAGAACTTCGGATCGAGTTCCAGCGCGCGCTCGAAGCGCTTGCCGGCGTCTTCGGGTTTGTGTTGCGCCAGCAGCACCTGCGCCACCTGGTAGTGCGCGATCGCGTCTCGCGGATTGAGCGCCAGTTCGGCCTCGAATTGCTTCAGGGCCTCCTCCAGATTGGCCGGCTCGTGCGAACTCAGCAGGAGCGCCCGCCCCAGCCGGTAATGCAGATCGAGCGTCGCCGGGCTCTTTTCGATGGCCTTACGGTACTCCGCCGCGGCTTCCGGATAGTGGCCCTGTATTTCCAGAATTTCCGCCGAAATCTGGTTCACCCGAAAGGAAGCGGGCGCTTTCTCGTAAAGCTGGCGGATCGCGTCGTTCCATGCCCGCATGTGCAGACGCGCCGCCTCGTAGAGCACATCCGCGTCCGCCGGAAACTGCGCTTGCAGCTTAAAAATGACCGCCGCGGCATCTTCCACCTTCGTCTGTGCGAGGTCGCATTGCGCCAGGGCGAGGCCCGCGAGCCGGCGTAAGTCGGTCTCCCCTGATTCGAAGGTTCTCGCCAGATCTGGCCGTGATTCATCGCAGCGCCCGGTAGCCGCCAGGGTCAGTGCCAGGAACGTGGTGGCGCGCGGGTCCTTGCCCGTTGCCAGAGATTGGCGGAACGAGCGTTCCGCCGCCGCATAATCGCCCTGGTGAAAGGCCTGCAATCCACTCAGCAGCGGATCCGGTTGCGCCGCGGCCAGCGCCGCGAAAAGGAAAAGACTAGTGGCCCGCATCGTCGAGCATCACATTCAGGTTCCCGAAGCGGTGGCGATCCGCTCCCTGGAAATACCGGAAGCTGAGTAGCGGCGGCGCTCCGGGAGCGATGAACCGGCCGGGATCCGCCATGCGATCTTTCGCCTCCCCGATTTCGAGCACGCGCCCCGATTGCACGATGGCCGCGATCTGCGCGCGAACTTGTGCCTCGTGTGCCGCCTTGCCGTCTTGAAAGAAGAACAATACCAGCAGCGCTGCACTGTGCATGGTCACCTCACCACTAGTTCAACAGTCTAGCGCAACGCTCCATCGAACGAGAAGCCGTTGAATGTCGGCTATAATACCACTGAGTTTCGACTGGAACGACGCGGATGTAATGACACCCCTGACGCGATGGCGCGTGGCAATCCTGGCGGCCCTTTCGGGCGCCGCCCTCTGGCTCACCGCGGCAACGCAGGGCGGACCCGCCGCGATTCGATTTGTGTTTCAGCCTCTCGGATTCACTCTCGACAGTTGCGAAACGCCGGCGCGCCACGCTCCGGAAACCATGGCCGGCGGCGTCGCCGTCTTCGATTACAACAACGATGGGCGCCTGGACATCTTCTTCACCAACGGCGCCGACATCCGCACCCTGAAAAAAACCTCCCCGAAGTACTACAACCGTCTGTTCGAGAACGATGGCCGGGGCCATTTCACCGACGTCACCGAAAAAGCCGGCTTGCGCGGCACCGGCTTCGACATGGGGGTCGCCATCGGCGATTACGATAACGACGGCAACGAAGACATTTTCGTGGCGGGTGTTTATCGCAACACGCTGTACCACAACAACGGCGACGGCACGTTCAGCGATGTCACCGAAAAAGCCGGTCTCAACCGTTCCATCGACCGCGAATATGGTCCCTTGTGGTCGGAGGCTGCGGCTTGGGTCGATATCAATAACGACGGGCTCCTGGATCTTCTGGTGGTCAACTACCTGAAGTGGAACATCGACACTGAACCGCCCTGCGCATCGCTCGGGCACAACGAGTATTGCCACCCGAAAATGTATGAGAAGCTGCCCAACCAGCTGTTCCTGAACAATGGGGACGGCACATTCAAGGACATCTCCCTGGCATCGGGCATACGCGCGCATCCGGGCAAGGGAATGGGCGCCGCCATCGCCGATTACGACCTCGACGGCCGCATGGATCTCTTCGTCACCAATGACAAGGTCTATAACTCGCTGTTCCACAATCTGGGCAACAACCGCTTCGAGGAAGTCGCCTTCGATGCCGGTGTCGCCGCCACCGAGAACGGCGAGTTGATCTCCGGGATGGGAGTCGATTTCCGCGACATCGACAACGATGGCTTTCCGGACATCGCTTTCGCGGCTCTTGACGACGAGACCTTTCCTCTGTTCCGCAACACGGGCAAGGGAGCCTTTCTGGATATCACGCGGAGCAGCCGCCTGAGTTCGCTCAGTCTCCCGATGGCTGGCTACTCGCCGGCCATTTTCGACTTCGATAACGACGGATGGAAGGATATCTTCGTCAGCCGCGGCCACGTGCAGTCGCTGGCGGCGGCGCCGCGCGTCATGGTCGAACAAAACAATTCGGTATTCCGCAATCTGGGCGGCGCGCGATTCCAGGCGTTGACGGCGGAAGCCGGGCTCGCCTCCCAGCCCCCCCGCCGCCATCGCGGCGCGGCCGTGGGCGATTTGAACGGCGACGGTTTGCTCGACGTGGTGGTCACCGCGCTGGCCGCTCCCGCCGAAATCTGGATGAACCAAAGCCCCGGCGCGAATCACTGGCTGGAACTCAAGCTCGAAGGCACCAGGAGCAATCGCGACGCCATCGGGGCGCGCATCAAAGTAGTCACCGGGACCGGCGCGCAATACAATCATGTGACCACCAGCGTTGGCTACGGTTCATCCAGTGCGGGACCGGTCCATTTTGGGTTAGGAACGCAGCGCTCGGCCAGCCTCGTGGTCATTACTTGGCCGAGCGGTATCGTGCAGGAGTTGCGAAACCTGGACGGAGACAGGATCGTGAAGGTGAAGGAGCCTCCGAAGTGAAGTCGATTCCCTTACTGCTCTTTCTCACGGCGTGGACTGCCGCTCTCGCACAAGTGGACCAGCATGTCGCCGCAGGAATCGCGTCGCTCAAAACCAGCGACCTTGCCGGTGCCGAGGCAGAGTTCGCCGAGGCTACCAAACAGAACCCCGGCAATGTCGAGGCTTGGTTGTTGCTCGCGCAAACCGAGGGCAAGCTGAAGAAACACGATGCCGCGCTGGAGGCGGCACGCAAAGCGGAAGTGCTCGGTGCCGGCAATCCGGATGTCCTGCAAGCGCTCGCCAACATGTATTCCGGCGTCCTCCAGGATCCGGTCAAGGCCGCCGATTTGGGGAAACGCTACGCGGAGCGCAAACCCCAGGACAAAACGGCATGGCGGCGTCTAACCGCGTACTGCCTCTCCACCGGGCAGGCGGAGCGTGCCATCGAGGCCGGAATCATCGGCCTGAAAACCGACGACAGCCCGGAATTGCACGATTTGCTCGGACAGGCTTATTCGGACCGCCGGCAATGGATGGAAGCCCGCGCCCAGTTCGCGGAAGCAGTGAAGGCCAGTCCTTACGACGCCGACCTGCACTTCCATCTGGCGCGAGTCTACCTGGTGCAACAGGATTTTCCGGGAGCGATCCAGGTGCTGGAGAATGCGCGCCGGTACTTCGACAAGAGTCCGCAGATCGAACTTGCGCTAGGCGTCGCCGATTATGGCCAGCGCGATTTTGCCAAAGCCATCGACCAGTTCCTGTACACCATCCGTCTTGCTCCCGATGTTCCACAACCTTACGTCTTCCTCGGCCGCCTGCTCGATCACGTTGGCGATCGCTTGAACCAAGTGACCGCGCGATTCGCTGCGTACCAGGCGCAAAATCCCAAAGATCCGCTAGGCTACGTGCTCCACGCCAAGGCATTGCTCGCGCAACTGCCCGCCGGCGGAGACCCGCAAAACGTGCAGCCCGCGCTGGACCTGCTGCAGCAGGCGCTCGCCTTGAAGGAGAACGATGCCGAGGCGCAATACCTGGCCGGCCTCGTCCTCGTCCGCCAGGGCGAATTCGCCAAAGCCGCGGCGCACCTGGAGCGGAGCATCGCGTTAGATGCCGGCGATCCCGCGCCCCACTACCAACTCGCCCGGGCGTATGCCCGCCTTGGGCGAAAAGAGGATTCCGAGCGCGAGCGCGCCCTGCACGAAAAGCTGAGTAACGAAGTCAATGGAGCCGACCCTCTGGGGCTGACCCGCGAAATGCCTCGCCCATCGGCCGCGCCTCCGGGTAAATGAGAGATTATGCGAATTTGCGTGCTTTTCCTCGTCGCGACTGCCGCGCTCGCGCAGTCCGTTCAATTCGATGCCGGTCGTAAAGTTTGGTTGCTGACCACCAGTCAGTCGTCCTACGCCATGGGCGTGAGCCCGGCCGGCAGCCTCGACAATCTTTATTGGGGCGCGCCTCTCTGGCGCCTTGCCGATCTGCCGGCCGCCGCCGAGCGCCGCGATATCTCGTCTTTCGATCCCGGCGAGATGCTGGATAACGAAGAGTTCCCCGGATGGGGTGGCCCGCGCTACGATGAGCCCGCCCTCAAAATCACTCGTGACGATGGCGTGCGCGATCTGGTCCTGCGCTACGTTTCCCACGCCGTCCATGAGGATGCGCTCGACATCACCATGAAGGACATCCGCGACGATATCGAAGTGATCCTTCACTACCGTCTCTATCCGGCGTACGGTCTGATCGCCCGCAACGCGACCATCTATAACAAGACTCCACGCCCGTTTACCATTGAATCCGCGCAGTCCGCGGTGTGGAATCTGCCTCCCGCCGCGGCCGGAGCACAGGACGCCGGCGGCTACCAGTTGAGCTACCTGGCCGGACGCTGGGCTGCCGAGACCCAATTGATTCGCCAGCCGGTTCATCAGGGCGAGTTCGTTCTGGAGAGCCGGAAGGGCCACACCAGCCACTACACCAACCCCTGGTTCGCCATCGATGACGGCGCCGCAACCGAAGAGAACGGGCCGGTCTGGTTCGGCGCCCTGGGCTGGAGCGGCAACTGGCGCATCACCGTGGAGCAGACCGCATACCGGCAGGTCCGCGTCACGGGCGGCTTCAACTCGTTCGACTTTGCCTATCCCCTGGCGCCCGGTGAAAGCCTGGAAACGCCCTTGTTCTACGGCGGCTTTTCGCGCCATGGCTATGGCGGCGCCTCCCGCCTGCTCCATCGCTTCGAGCGCGAGCGCATCCTCCCCGGCGGGCTCCAGTCGCGGCTTCGTCCCGTACTCTACAACTCTTGGGAGGCTACCACGTTCAATGTCTCGGAAGCCGGCCAGATAGCCTTGGCTGATAAAGCGGCGCCGCTCGGTATCGAACTGTTCGTGGTCGACGACGGCTGGTTCGGCGCGCGCAATAACGACAATGCGGGGCTGGGCGATTGGGTGGTCAATCCCAGGAAGTTCCCCCACGGACTAAAACCTCTGATCGATCACGTGAACCATCTCGGCATGGATTTCGGCCTCTGGGTGGAACCGGAGATGGTCAACCCCGATAGCGATCTCTACCGCGAGCATCCCGGCTGGGTCATGAATTTTCCCGGGCGTCCCCGCAGCGAGCTGCGCAATCAGCTGGTTCTCAATCTGGCCCGCCCCGAGGTCAAGGAACACATCTTCCAGGTGCTCGACAAGTTGGCGACCGACAACAACATCAGGTACTTCAAGTGGGACATGAACCGCGCCTTTTCGGAACCCGGCTGGCCCGAAGCCGGTGCCGCCAATGAGCGCAAGCTATGGGTGCAATACGTGCGGAATTACTACGAGATTCTGGACCGCCTGCGCGCCCGGCACCCCACCCTCGAGATCGAAGACTGCTCCGGTGGCGGCGGACGCATCGACCTGGAAGTGCTCCGCCGCGCCGACGAAGTTTGGACTTCGGACAACACCGACGCCTTCGACCGCCTGCGCATTCAGGAAGGCTTCACGCAAGCCTATGCCCCGAAGATCATGTCCGCCTGGGTAACCGATGTGCCCAACATGAACGGCCGTTCCACTCCGCTGGAGACGCGGTTCCTGGTCGCCATGCAGGGCGCGTTGGGAATCGGCGCCAACCTCAACAAGTGGTCGCCGCAGGATTTCGCCCTGGCCACCCGCATGATCGCCGCCTATAAACGGGTCCGCGCGACTGTGCAGTTGGGAAACCTCTATCGCCTGGCCAGTCCACGGACCAACGATGTGACGGTCAATCAGTACGTCGCGGCGGATGGCAGGCAATCGGTGGTATTCGCCGTCCGCCATTCGCAGGAGTACAACGCGCCCGCCCCGCAGATCTATCTGCGCGGCCTCGACGACCAATCGCTCTACCAGGTGGATTCTTTGAACGGCAAACTGGCCGGTGGCGCGCGGACCCTAAGCGGCGCCTACCTGATGAACCACGGACTAAGCGTGAACCTGCGCGGCGATTTCGACGGCACGGCGATCGTCTTGGAGAAGCCATAGTCCGGCTATCGAAAAGCTTCACGAACTGCGCCCATCGGGTACTTTCAACTCTTCTTTCAAACCACCGGAGCCGAAACCGCCGGCGCGAATCTCGGCAGCGCACCGTGCGGATGGCGCTCCAGGTCCGACTGCACCGCGCCGTCGCTGAGATCGAGCGCACGGGAACCGTGCCAATCGTCGTGTACCACTTTCGCCAGGCGTTCCATTACGGCGGGATCGCTCACCGTGATTGCCAGCTCCCGGCGATCGTCGAAGCTCGCGGAACTCAAATTAATCGACCCGATCACCGCGCGCGACTTGTCCGCCAGCAGCATTTTGGCGTGCAGTTTGATGCGCCTGAGCTTGCGGATACCGATCCCGACATCTGCCATAATGCGCAGGTCGCCCAGCCCTTCAATAAGTTTCTTGGCGCGTAGAGAGTGCGAGGGGCGTGTCATGATGTGTACCTTCACGCCACGCAACTTCGCCCGCACCAGGTGCTCCACGATAATGGCATCCTGGAAACGTTCGTTCTGCACGAACAGCGAGTGTTTCGCTTCGTCAATGAACGCCGCGATCCTCTCCCGCCCGCCATCCGGACACCAGATCAGGTTGGAGGAACGTCGCGGTTGGAAAGCCTGCCGGCTCCAGTCCGCCTCGAAGCACTCCATCACTTCGGCAACTTCCACCGGTTCGGTCGAAAGCACGGCGAAATCCCGCGATTCCTCAAAATTGTCCGGATCCCAGTTGAGGGAGCCGATGAGCGCCCTCGCATCGTCGACCACCATCGATTTTTCGTGCGTCACGGCGTAAGCCGGGTTGGCGTCGAGGACATCGATGCCGGCTTCCAGAAGCACGTTGCGCGAGCCGCGATTCTGAATCTCTCCGCTGCGCCGCGCCGGATTCAGAAGAACACGGATTTTTACCTTGCGTTTTCGCGCGTGCACCAGTGCGTTCAAAATGCGCGCGTCCGACAAGCTGAACATTTTGACGCGCAGCGATTTGGAGGCCGTCGCGATCTCCTGCACAATCGGCTCGGCCGAGTCATCGGGCATTACCATCAGCTTTCGCATAACATTCCTAACCGGCGGCTTGAACCGCGCGTGTCGTTTGGGCTTTATGCAGCCCCGCGTAGACCCCATCCAACAACAAAAGACGCTGGTGCGTGCCCTGTTCCGCGATCACCCCGTTCTTAAGCACGAAGATTTGATCCGCGGTCTCCAGTGTCGACAGATGATGGGCGATCATAATTACCGTTCTTCCTTGCATCAGGCGCATCAGTCCTTCCATCACTCGTTCCTCTGCCTCGCTGTCGAGCGCCGCCGTAGGTTCGTCGAGAATCAGCGCCGGGCTGTTGCGGATAAGCGCGCGGGCAATGCCGATTCTTTGCCGTTGTCCGCCCGATAATGTCATCCCGCGGTCCCCGACCATCGTCTGGTAACCCTCCGGCATTTGCCGGATGAACTCATGTGCATTGGCCAATTGCGCCGCCTCCACGATCTCCCGTTCGAGAGCGGACGGCCGCCCATACGCGATGTTTTCGGCAACCGTGCCGCGGAATAGCATCGTGTCCTGCAAAACAAATCCGAAGTGCTGGCGAAGCCCCTGCAGTTGGAATTCGCGGATGTCCACGCCGTCGATCGTGATTGCGCCCTGGCTAGGATCGTAGAATCGCGGGATCAGGCTGGCGATGGTCGACTTTCCGCTTCCGGTGGGACCGACAATGCCCACGAACTGGCCGGGCTGAATACGCAGGCTCACGTCTGCCAGTACCCGGGCTCCGTCGATATACTGAAAACCGACGTTCTCCAGCGCGATTTCGCCGCGCGGGAAATTCGCCGGCCGGGCATTGGGACGCTCGGGGATGACATCGTCCGTCGCGAGAATCGTCTGCACTCGCTCCACCGCCACCGCGACCTGCGCCACGGCGTTAGTCATTTTGGCGAGATCCTGGACGGGTTTGAAGAACCGCGCCATGTAGGACAGAAATACCGTTAGCCCCCCCGCCGTCATTGCCCCCGCCACCACCGATCCCGCCCCCCGCCACAGAATGAAACCCGTCGAGGCCGCCACCGCGATGGACATGGCAGGCGAAAGCAATGCCTTGATCTTCCGCGCCCGAAGCGCGGATTGCACGGTCGCCTGGCTGACGCGGTTCAATCGCGCCTCCTCCAGTTCTTGGGCGCCGAATGCCTCCACCACACGCTGCGATTCCAGGCCGTGCATCTCTACGGCGACCATTTCAGACTCGTTCGAGCGCACCGCTCGGGTAGCGCTTTTGAGCGTTTTCTTGTGGCGGGAAACCAACCATAGCAAGAGCGGCGCTACCGCCGCGGCGAGCAGCGCGAATTGCCAGTTCAGCCAGAACATCAGCACAAACATCCCGAAAACCGCCAGAATGTCGATCAGAATGCCCAGCGTTCCGGACGATGCAAAGTTTTGGATGGTATCGATATCCGAAGTCAGCGTGCTCAGTGACGCGCCCGCGCGGTGCTTGTCGTAATACGAGAGCGAAAGACGTTGCAGATGATGGTACGTGCGCATCCGCAAATCGTGCGCCACGTTCTGCGACACCGTTTCACTGATGTAGCTGTCAATGTAAGAGGCAACCGCCCCGATCGCCGCGATCGCCAGGGCCCCGATACCGGCGAACAGAGCGATCTGCTGTTTTCCCGCTCCGCCCCAGGCAGCCCCGAAAAAGCCGCTCATCCACTGGGGAAGCCGTCTTCCGCCCACCACATTGTCCAGCACCACCTTCAATGGCCACGGTGCCGCCAGCCCCATCAGCGTCTCCAGCACCATCGCGGCCAGCACCACACCGAGACTTCTGCGGTATGGACGAACCAGATTGCCGATCAATCGAAGCATCACTGCGTTCCCGTCGCGCCGCACAGGCGCTGAAGTTGCGTAATCCGCTCGCGAATGGCACGCGCATACGTGTCGATCTCCGCGGCCGTGGCGCCACTCGCGCGGAGTCCGGCGCGCAGACCTTCGTCGCTTATCGCGTCAAGATAGGTCACGAGCCATCGGACGTCGTCCATTCCAATGCCGCGCGTGACGTCTTTGGCCCGCTTCCCCCGGTATCCCCAACGGATGGTTTGCCCGTCGCGAGTCGCCGCAAAGTTCCGCGTTTCTCCGCTGTAGCCATCCGCATCCCACTTGTCCCGGGAAAAAAAGCCGCCCCATTTTCCGAATGTCGCGCCCCAGTCGTCGAATGCGTAATAGAGCCGCTCGCCTTGCGGGCTGGACTCGGCGTAAATCGCCGTGTTGCTGCCCTTGCCGTCGCGCGAATCTTTGGCGTCCCAATTCGACGCCAGCATCATCACAATTTTGAGCCCGTTTAGTTCGTGGGTGCCGGTGAATGGGTTGTTCGTCCATGCCCAATCCTTGCCTTCGACGCGGGTGATTTTCTTCGAGTCGCGCAGCTTGAAACGGGCGTACGCGAACTCGCCGTGCTTCCCGAGAAACGGCTTCGCCCGCTTGAGACCGTGGACGCCGGCGACCACCCCGCTGCGTACGAAGTAGCTCGGCTGCGCTTGGTAACCCAGCGCGAACAACAGCCGGGCTGCGAACACCTCGCTGTGATCCTCCCCGCCAAATTTCACCGTCCAGTGTTGGCCCTTGGCATCGCGAACTTTGATCTTGGGATTCGTCCCCCGGAAGTCTTCTCCGATGAACTGGAACGGGGCTTGGGGCGCTCGGGCTTCGCCGCCCGGTCCCCACGTCCAATCCGCGACGGTCATCGGGCGTGGCGCCTGCCAGAGCACGGCGTTCTGATCCGCTGCCATACACGGCGCCGCCGCCAGCAAGAGGTAAGAAGCAAAAGTATGCATTTTAGTGAACATGGAACCGCCTTCTCAGCGGCCGTGGACAGAATTCGTGAACCAGGTTCAAGCCGATATCCGCCGCCATATTCAAGCCGAAGCTGACCGCTGCGTCTCCAGCGCCGTCCTGACTTCGTGGTTGCCAGATTCTGGAGAGGAACGCCGCGCCCAGAACCGCGCCGAACCTGGAATATGCGAACTCTCGTCCGCCGCCTTCGGTCCGCGCCACAAATACCGATGCGATCGCATGCTTCGATCGTTTGCCGAATCCGCTCTCCGTGGACCGGAAATACCGGTTGTCTTGCCGTAGTACTGTGGAGCCTCCGAACTCCAGCGCCTGGCGAATCACGTTTTGAGCAAAGGTGCTGCCGGCGCGGTCGCCAAATGCTTCCGCACCCTGCCTCCATTCCTTCGGTGTGTTGGTCAACTGTGCAATGCCGCCCGCCCCCGCCGCTACGAAGACGGCTCCCGGACTGAACGCCCCGACGATGTACTTCCGCGCCCGCTCGCTGAAGGTCATTGGAACGTATTCCGGCTTCGCCTCCACCGTGGCGGCGCTCGCGGAAGCAGTCTCATCGGCAACCGTCGCGGGATCCGGTGCGATCCTTTCCGAAACGCCTTTTTGGCCCGGCGGGCTGCTCGCGAGCATCGCCGCCAATATGACATAGAGAAACGCTTCCATCTTGGATCCCACCTCCAGCCCGGACGGTCTGCCCGGACGACCTCTATACGGCAATCCAGGCTCCTTCGCCCCGAAGCTCCCGGGCGCTCGCTTAAAATGCTTGGCTTGAAGCGGATGCCGGTCTCCCTACGGCCCTGTCGCCGGCCGGTTTTGACGAAAACACCCCCCGCGAGATGTCGCTCCGCCGTCATCTGTCAGGACTCGCCACCGGCGGCCACGCTCAAGTTGCCCAGGAAACTTACAGATGCGCACTGGCAATCCCCTTGCACTTGCCTCGCTGGAGGGAAACTACCTATGTCGGGAGAGACTTTTGCAGACTTGCTGGCGCCCAACCTCACCGCGATCCGCAAACTGGTGCACGCCAAAACCAGAATGCCCGATCACGCCGAAGACGTTGTGCAGCAGGCCCTGCTTCATGCATTCGTTCACCGCGACCAACTGCGCGTTCATTCGAAGTTCAAAAGCTGGGTCTCCACTATCGCCATGAACGAGATTCGCGGGCTGGCCCGCCGCACGCGTCTTTCCGTTCCCTTCGACGCGGCCCCTGTTCTGGCATCCACCGACAAGTCGAGTTGCCCGTATAAATCCTACGAGCAACAGGAACGCCTCACAACGCTGCGCGACGGATTGGCACAACTCAGTGAGCGCGACCGTAGAACCATCGATTTGATGGACCTGTCGGAAATGAGGTTAAGCGAGGCAGCGCGGATGTTGTCGGTCAGCCAGGCCGCTTTGAAATCGGCCCATTTCCGCGCCCGCCAGCGCCTGGGCCACGCAGTCCGTGGCAAGCGCACAACAGCCGCGGAACGCCGGAAATAGCCCTTGGCTCTTAGCCGGCGCACCCTCTACCGCGGCTTGCTCGCCGCACTGGCGCGGAAGTGCCGGATGTACCGCTCCATCAGAACCTCGAATCCGCTGAACCCCTGTTCGCGAGCTTCTTTCATCGCTTCCTCGTTCGTCCAATGATCGTGAACGATTCGATAACACGCAATCACCACCCCGGAGCGGTCCGCGCCCCGGCGGCAGTGTACGAAAATGGGAGCCCCTTTCGGATCTTCCAAAATTGCCAGAACGTGGTCGATCTGGCTGCTGCTGGGAGCGAAAAAGCCGGAGAGGCCGACGCGCACGTAACGCATCCCTGCCGCCTCTACCGCGCCTTTCTCCCAATCCTTGTGCGCGAAACCGCGCAGGTCAAGCACCGTCTTGATTCCCGCCGCCGCTAGCTTTGGTATGTCGTCCCTGTCGGGCTGCCTTCCGCGATAAACGTTGGCGTCTACCCGGTAAAACACGGCCTTGGCGTCCTGTGCCGGCACACAGGACGCCAATAGAATTCCGCAGCAGATTGTACAGCCGGCCCGGTGCATCATGAGTGTCCGTTCGAGTTGAACAAAGCGAGGCGGTTGGCCACCACTGCTTCCATACCCGCCTCCGCGCCGGGGAGAATCTTGTACGGCGTCACTTCGTTAGCGTTGGCCTGCAGGCTGGCCTCCAGACCTCGCCGCCATGCCACCCGCAATTCGGTATTGATATGGATGATCGTTAGGCCGGCCTGAATACCGGCCACGAAATCCCCATCCGCCGTGCCTGACCCGCCATGCAGCGTCAGGAACACCCCGGATTTCTGCTTGATCCGCCGGATCCGTTCGACGTCAAGCCGCTTATGCGCTTCGCCCCGCACCATCGAGGGCAGAAGGCCGTGCATATTGCCGACCGCCGGAGCCAGCACGTCCACCTTGGTTTCGGCGACAAATTGCGCCGCTTCTTCGGGGGTGGTCAACTTCAAGGATTCCGCCGGCACGTTCTCGACAATCACCGAGGACGGTCCGATGTAGCCGGCCTCGCCTTCCACCACCACCTCCGGCCGGATCGATTTCAGCGCCTCGACCGCCTGCCTGGTCTCCTTGATGTTCTCCTCGAACGGCTTGTGCGACGCGTCGAAGATGATTTCGTCGAAACCCGCTTCCGCCGCCGCCCGCGCTTTCTCGAGCGAGTGTGTGTGGTCGGCGTTCAGATAGACTTGCAATCCGTACTCTTCGCGCGCCATCCGCACCAGCAGCGCGATCTCCTTCAGCCCGATAAATTCCCGTTCGCCTTCGGAGACGCCGATCATTACCGGCCGGTTCAGCCGCCGCCCCGCCCGCACCACCGCGTGGAACCCGGAGAGATCGGAAATGTTGAAGTGCCCCAGCGCGGCGTGCCGCGCATCGGCGTTCTCGAGAGCTTGCCTGAGTGTCTGCATATCGTCCTCCTCTTAAAAATGGACCCACCGCACGAAGAGCCCCGCCAGGCACGCCCCGGCCAGAGGTCCGGCCACCGGTACCACCGCGTAACCCCAACCGGAATCTCGCTTCTTGCCGATGGGCAGCAGCGCGTGCATGATCCGGGGCCCCAGGTCGCGTGCGGGATTGATCGCGTATCCCGTGGTGCCGCCGAGCGAGAGGCCGATCGCCCAAACCAGCACTCCCACCAGGTATGGACCGAGAGCGGCTACCGGCCCGGTGATCGAAACTTTTTTCGAAAAGATCGCCGCCACGCCCAAAACCAGTACGAACGTCCCGATGATCTCGCTAACCAGGTTCGCGCCGAATGCGCGAATGGCGGGCATTGTGCAGAAGCATCCCAGTTTCGCGTTCGGATCTTCGGTTTCCCCCCAGTGCGGCAGGTAGTGCAGCCACACCAGCGAAGCACCCAGCATCGCTCCCGCCATTTGCGCCGCCAGGAACGGCAGGAACTTCGAGAAGTCGCCGGTCTCCACGGCGACGCCGAGTGTCACCGCCGGATTGAGGGCGGCGTCGGGACTGCCGCATGCGATCGCCGCGAACACCCCGAACACCACCGCGAATGCCCACCCTGCGGCGATCGCTACCCAACCCGCACCCTCCGCCTTCGATTTCTTCAGCAGCACGTTCGCTACCACCCCGTCACCCAAGAGAATCAGGACTGCCGTCCCTACAAATTCCCCAAAGCATTTTGCACCCATGTCGATTTTCCTTTCGCCTATGAACCGCCGCCGCGTTCTTACGCGGCGGCATCGATCCAATCAAAAGACCGCGTGACTGCCTTCTTCCACGAGCGATACAAAGACTCCCGTTGCGGATGCTCCATGTGCGCCTGCCACGTGTGGTCGACAGCCCATTGGGAACGCAAATCGTCGAGGTTCTTGTAGTAGCCCACCGCCAGGCCGGCGGCATAAGCCGCGCCGAGAGCGGTGGTCTCCCGCACCACCGGCCGCACCACCGGACGATTCAAAATATCGGCCTGGAACTGCATCAGCAGGTCGTCTTCCACCATCCCGCCGTCTGTGCGCAGGACGTCCAGCCCGATTCCCGAGTCTTTCTCCATCGCTTCCACAACCTCGCGGGTTTGGAACGCCGTCGCCTCCAGCACCGCGCGCGCCAGGTGGCCTTTGTTCGTGTAGCGCGTGAGCCCCGCGATCACCCCGCGTGCGTTCGATTTCCAGTAGGGCGCGTATAGCCCGGAGAATGCCGGAACGAAATAGACTCCGCCGTTGTCCTTCACTGTGCGCGCCAGGCTCTCGATATCCGAACTCTTGTCGATCAGGCCGAAATTATCGCGAATCCACTGCACCAGCGCTCCCGTGATGGCGATGCTGCCTTCCAGGGCATAGGCCGCCGGTTGCTTGCCGAGCCGGTAAGCCACCGTAGTCAGCAGGCCGAATTTGGAGTGGACCGGCTTCCCACCGGTATTCATCAGCAGAAAACATCCTGTGCCATATGTGTTTTTGGCTTCGCCCGACTGGAAACACGTTTGTCCTACCAGCGCCGCCTGCTGGTCCCCCAGTATTCCCGCAATCGGCACCCCCTTTAACGCGTCCAGGGTGGCGTTGCCGTACACTTCGCTGCTGGAGGCGATCTTCGGCAGCGCCTGGCGCGGCACGCCGATAATTGCGAGTAGTTCGTCGTCCCAATCGAGGCTCTCGAGATTCATCAATTGCGTGCGGCTGGCGTTGGTGCAATCGGTCTGGTGAACGCCGCCGCGCGGCCCCCCGGTGAGCTTCCAAAGTAAGTACGAATCGATGTTGCCGAACAGGATGTCTCCCGCTTCGGCACGTTTGCGAACGCCCGGGACGTTGTCCAAAACCCAGCGAATCTTGAGCCCGCTGAAATATGTGGCCAGTGGCAAGCCGGTCTTCGCTCGCAGGCGGTCGGGTCCGCCGTTCCGGGCCAGCTCCGAAACATACGCATCGACTCGCGTATCTTGCCAGACCAGCGCGTTATAAACCGGCTGCCCCGTTTTGCGGTCCCAGAGCACCGTGGTTTCCCGCTGGTTGGTGATGCCAACCGCCGCCAGATCGCTGGGCCGCAGCCCTTTCTGTTTTAAAGCGGCCTCCACCACCTCTTCCGTCCGCCGCCAGATCTCGTTGGCGTCGTGCTCCACCCACCCCGGTTGCGGAAAGATCTGCTCGTGTTCTTTTTGGGCTACCGAGACGATGCGTCCCGCGCGATCGAATACGATAAATCGCGTGCTGGTAGTCCCTTGATCGATGGCTCCGATATAGTTCGACAATGTCTTAACTCCTTTCCAGGATGAGTTCGCCGGTTTGTGCCGGCGTTGGCTCCGGCGCCTGGCCGGCAACCGCGAGCATGTGGTTGATCTTGTCTGCGTACCGGGAGGCCGCGGCGTGTTCTTCCGCCTCGCTCCATCCCAGTTCGCGCCGCAGCAGCGCCGCTACCACCGGCGCCGCGCGGATCGCGAGCCGCCATCCGTACAGTTGCAGTCCGATGCGCCGCGCCAGAACGTCTTCAATACCGAGAGCCATCTCGTATCGCGCGGCATACACTACTTGAGCGCGTATGGGCGCCTCGCCATCCACGAGGGGAAGCGCCAGCGACCGGTCCGATTCCACCAGCTCCATCACCTTCGGCGCTAACGTGCCGTACTTGTGGGCCAGGTGCTGCGCCGTCGCGGCCGGCAGCATGAAAGTGTCCGCCAGCGTCTGCCAATAATCACGGCGATAGTCGGCCGACCCGCTGAGCGGATACTCCTGCGTCCGTGTCTCCCCGGCCGGACCGCCGAGATACTCCTCCACTTTATCGATGGTCTCCTGCGCCATCAGCCGGTGTGACGTCCATTTCCCTCCCAAAATGCTGATCAGACCGCTCGCCGCGTCGAACTCCACTTCGTCGTCGCGGATCAGCTTCTTGGTGTCGCTGACTCCCGGTGCGGCCACCAGAGGCCGGATGCCCGCGAAGCCGCTGACTACCTGATCGGCCCGCAGCGGGGATTCCAGATATGGATTGATCTGCCGCAGCAGGTATTCCACTTCCTCGCTGGTCACCACCATCTCCTCGCCAGGTGTATAGCCCGTGTCTGTCGTCCCCACCAGCAAGCGGCCGTTCCATGGCAGCGCGAAAATCACCCTGCCGTCTTCCGTCCGCGGCACCAGCAGCGCATCCTTTTCCGAAAAACCATCCAGTGGAAACAGCACGTGCGCCCCTTTGCTGGGGCGCATGCGCGTAGGCAAGTCGGCTGAAGCCAGTTGCCGCACCACATCTGAAAATGGCCCGGTCGCATTGACAAACGCGCGCGCGGCAATCCGGAAAGTGCGCTTCGAAATCTGGTCGGTGACTACAGCCGCCACAATCTTGCCGCTCGACGCCTTATCCAGTCCGGTCACCCGCGCATAGTTCAACGCGTCGCCGCCCAGCCCGTCGAACGTGTCGAGCAGGGCCATCGCGTAACGCCCGTCGTCGAATTGCCCGTCCGCGTAAGCTACCGCCCCCACCAGGTTTTTCGGCTGCATCCCCGGCATCCGGTACAAGGCTTCCTCGCGCGTCAACATCCGGCTCGGCAACAAGCTCGATTTGCCGGAAATCCAGTCGTACATTTTCATTCCCAGGCCGTAGTAAAACTGGTCGAAGTGGCTGAAACACGGCACCAGGAATTCCACCACGCGGGTTAAATACGGAGCGTTTTTCAGCATGATGGCGCGCTCGCGAAGCGCCGATTCCACCAGGTGGTATTGCTGGACGTCGAGGTCGTTCACCGCCTCCTGGAGATAGCGGACCCCGCCGTGAACCATCTTGGTGGAAGCGGTGGAACTGCCCGATGCGAAGTCGCTCGCTTCCACCAGCAGGGTTTTGAGCCCGCGCAACTGTGCGTCCACCGCGCATCCCGCGCCTGTCGCACCCCCGCCGATGATGCAAAGGTCGAAGCTTTTACTGGCGATTTCTTCTAAAACCCGATTACGCTGCTTCATAAAGCCTCCTATAGAACGAACGTGGTTCTAAAACCGGCCACCGTGTTGTTGCGGGAATACGGATTGGCCCCCGTGTCGAAGTAGTATTGAAAGACCGGCTGGAACGTGAACCAACGCGTCGCACGCAGCGCATAGTTCACTTCGACGGCTTTTTCCGTGCCATATGGCAGCAGGCCGGCTTCGTTCAGAGCGTGATTTACCAGCCCGCTGATGCGGCTGTAGACAATACCGGCGGAGATCGTGTCGCCGCCGCGATGGGGGATCAAGCCGTGATAGCGAACCCCGCCCGTCACCTGCGAGAAGTTCCTGGTAATGTCGTCCGGCGTGTAGTCGAAAGCGAAATTCAGATCGAGTCCCCGGTCGCTGTCCGCTTCCGGCCTGTAAATCCGCTGGTTCGCCATAAAGTAGACCAGGTAATTCACATTGCTTCTCTGCCCGGTCACGATGTTAGAGAATGGGCCGGGGTTAGTGGTTGCACCGAATTCGTACGATCCGGGATAAGTCTTCCTGCTGCTCGAAGGCGTGGGGTCCACCAGGTAGCCGGCTTCGGAGGCTATCACCGGGCTGTCCTTGAATTTGAAATTAACGCCGCTGATATCGTCGTGGTATGGGTTCCGGTTGCCCGACAGAATCGCCGACTTAACATAAAAGTGTTTGCTCGGCACATAGCGGACTTCCGCGGCCGGAGTTCCGGCAGGGTCGAAGCTTTCGTAGTCGGCGGTAAATAGGTTGCCCAGCGCATAGCCGAGGGGCTCCATGATGTAAGAGCTGCCGTATTGTTGATCGCCGTAGAAATCCAGCCCGGCAAACTGCCCGGCGCGGACGAACAGCTTGTTGTGGGCCAGAGCCTGCTCGAACCACCAGGAGTCGAGCCGGAACGTGTCGGCGCTCACCAGGCTGCTCGGGTTGGCGATACTGCCGATGTAAGTGCCCATGTTGCCGCCGGCCTGCCAGAGGGCGGTGATATGGAACTTCAGGCCCTGCACCAGATCGGCCTTGCCGAAATCGATATCCATCGTCCCGCGGACGCGGCTCCAGTTGGCGAGGTCGCTGTTCGTGTCGATAAGCAGGTCGTTGACGGAAATGACGTTGAACACGATGCCTTCGTTGGCCAGTTTGGTCCGTTCTCCGCCCCAGTCGCCCAGCATGTACGGACTGTTAGCCCACGAAGTCGAGCCCGAGTCGTTCGCTGTTTGTGCCTGGAGTGGAATCAGAAGACAACTAACCAATAACGGCGTCGCTAGAGTGGTTGGTAAGTGGAGAAAGTGGCGTTTCATCGACTCCTGCAAGTGCACGCCTACCGCCGGAAGGGAAAGTTATTCTTCTAACAGGCACTTACCATTTCGTCGATGCTCTTCCACCCTGACAGATGGCGTCCCGTTGACACGGATTCTGTCCTCTTGCGCCGATCGAGTCGAGGGAACCGAAGTTGGGCCGGCAATCGTGCCTGCGTCTGCGCAACTCGCACAACGCAAAGGATGGGGTCATAACAACTGGTTTTTGGGATACTCCAACATGGCCGGCGACTTTGGGTGCCAGTTGTGTGCGGCGACCATCTGCCTCTCTCCATTTATTCTCAGATGGGGTGTATGCTTTCCAACAGATTGTCCAACCCTGAGGACGCATCGAGTACGCGCACGCCCCGGCCCGGGGGCTGAGATCGGCCCGGGGGCTGAGATCAAATTCGCGACGGCTCAAAGCGCCTTCCCAATTCTGTAATCCGCTTGCAAACGAAACCGTACCCAACCAGGTTGGCGACGGATTTGCGTCCCTTTGTTGAAAGTGCCTACCCGGCATTCACCGGTGATTCCCCTCCCTTACTCTCTCTTTACCTTCTTCCTCCGATTCGAGTGACGATCGACTGTAGGCCGAAATGCCTCTTGAAGGCGGTGCTGAAGTGCGAGAAAGCCCGGAGCCTCAGCGGGGAGACTCCAGGCGGGCGGCTTTGAACTGGCTGAGCGTTTTCGAACTAACGACAGATGCGCCCGAATCGGCGGCAAAGCAACGGCGCGAAGATCAACAGGCTCGTCCCGACCAAGAGCAGGGAGGAGGGTTCGGGCGCCGGAGTGATCGAGACGTTTGGGCTGAAACTCAAACCGTAATAGTCAGAAAGATTGTAGTTGCCCGTGAAATCCGCCTGATCAAACCCAAAGAAGGGATCCACGGAGACGGTTGCTTCGGCGCCTGTGTTGAAGCAGTCGTACGGGGATCCATCCGGGTAGTAACAAACATAATAATGGCCATGCACGCCCAAGCCAGTGTCCAGGTTTATCGTGATCGCGTCACCCACGTGGGCATCTATCTCGAATGCGGGGTAGATTGAAGCACTCTGGTAACCGGAAACGGGGAGACTCCCAGACTGCGAGGCTCCCGTCGTGTCATCGGTTATAGTAGCGGTTGCCATGGCCTCACACTCCCCTGGGATCCCTGAATTTTTCCCTGAAATTTGGCAGTCGGCGCTCAACGGTACGTACATGACGATCGGAATACTGGATGCCGCGGGAGCGCCAGGCTCGGCAACGATAGTCATTGCGAAAGTGACGTCACTGCTAACTATCAATCCGTCATACCCTTCTACCTCGGCCGACGACCAGAGGTCTCCCACCTGGATCTCGCCGCTTGCGTACAGTTTGCCCACGGTCGCCGATACCGTGTCCGTTACCACGGCATATGAGCCGTCTGCCCCCGTGTTCGGATCGTATGGATTCCCCTCGTATGACAGGGGCACAGTCAATTGGCCGGACACCGGGCCAACGGTCTGTGGACCGTTGCGAGCGTCGTCACCAGTGACGGTCGTCGTGAATAGGGGTAAGGAGTCACCTCGTGCGAAGGGGGAAACTATCGTGCATAAAACTGCAATCACAGCCGTGGATAAGAAACCTCTTCTATATGGGGCATTCATATGGCCCTCCTGATACGGCCTCACCTTTCCGCAGATTCCTACATATAGGCCTTATATAGGCTTTACCAGAACCGCTGTCAAGATAACTGGAATTTCCGTTTTGGCTTTCCGTACGGGAGACATTGTACCCCCAACCACGTCCGCTTGTGCCCGCTTCTTGAATTTTTCCGTACGGAGTGACTCGAATGGCCCAGGGAAGGGCCAGATCTGCCTCCTACCACACGAAAAGGGCCTCATTGACCTAGATCCTCCGCAGAATCGCCCCGAACACCCGCCGCGTCAGATGCCCTTTCCCTAACAGCAGCCAGTAAGTAGCGGCGTGCATGATCAGCCTGCCGCCGTGTCATCTTCACCGCCCGCTTGCCTTCTTTGATCCATTGCTCCGCCGTCCCACGCTTGTTATAGAACCGCGCCACTGCCGGGCTGGGCAGCCCCAGGTTCGTGACGATGAAGCCCACTCGTGGGAACAGTTCGCCCCGGTGATGCTCGACCTTGGCCACCACCCGGCGGGCCTTGTTCCAACTCGCTGCCTCTAGTAGAGAAAGCTCTTGTACTCGGCCAGGGGCCTGACACCGGGCCTTCCCGCCGGACGTAGCAGCAACCCGGCGATGTCTCGTTCCAGGTGCTCGTTCGCCGGAACGCGGATGGCGTAGTTGAAACCGCGCTCTTCGAGTGCCTGGTAGATTTCGGGTTTGGCAAAGGCCGCGCCGACCCGCACCACAACTTCTTTCCCGTGCTGCTGCTGGCGCTGGATCTCAGGCCCGCTGCCAGGCGGCGCGGCCGAACCCCGGGGATCTTCACATCGTCAACACGACCCGGAACTCTGCGGCGCCGCTCAGCATGCGTGCGTACCCTTCAGCCGCTTTCTCCAGCGGGTAGGTCTCGATCATGGTTCGGACGCCAGTCAGTTCCGAAAAACGCAAGGTATCTTCGGCGTCGGCCGGAGTTCCGGAGACCCAGCCCTCAATCGAGCGGCATCCCGTAATCAGCTGGACCGGTGGTACTTCAATCGGGTCGAATGCCACTCCGACCACAATGAGTTTTCCGTTTGGCGCGAGTCCGTCGATGAGTGACGACATCCCCTTTCCGCTCGGCGCCGTCGCCAGAATGACCTGTGCGCCGCCCAGTTTCTGGAGCTCCTTCGCGGGATCGGTCGCCTTGCTGTCGATGTAAGCGTGCGCGCCGAGTTTCCGCGCCAGGCCCCCCGTTTGCGGCCCGCGTCCCACCGCCGCCACTTTGTACCCGAATTTATTCGCGAACTGAACGCCGAGGTGCCCCAGTCCGCCGATGCCTTGCACGGCGACCAGATCGCCCGGCATCGCACCGCTGTGCCGCAATGCGTTATAGGTTGTGATGCCGGCGCACAGTAATGGCGCGGCTTCGATTGCAGTCAGGCTGTCCGGAATCGCCGTAAGCGCCTCCACCGGCGCCACCATATACTGCTGGTATCCACCGTCATAGCTGATTCCCGGAACCTGGAGGTTCTGGCAGTTGCGGAAATCGCCTCGCCGGCATGAGGGACACGTTCCATCCCGCCCCCCGTGCCAGCCGACGCCCGTGCGTTGCCCTACTTTCCAGCCGCTGACACCCGCCCCAACCTCATCGATCAGCCCTACCACCTCGTGACCCGGAACCCGCGGAAACTGAATTCCTGGCCACAGACCATCCTTCGTCAACACATCGCTGTGGCAGATGCCGCAGGCTTGCACTTGAATGCGCACCTGGCCGGCGCCAGGGCTCGGAATTTTCCGTTCCACGATTTCGAAATCACCCCCGGCCTTGGAAATCTGCGCCGCCTTCATGGTCGCCGCACCGGGCTTTTTCGTTACCATCGTTGCCATCGTTTCCTCCTGTCAATTCCCTTCAACTTCGAAAATCGCTTCCAACTCGACAGGTGTGCCGAGCGGAAGGCTTGCGACCCCATAAACCATCCGGCATGGGTTCTTCTCCGGTCCAAATACGCTTTGCAGTAGATCGGATGCCGCATCGGCGATTTTAGGTTGATCGGTCGAATCTCCCTGGGTGGCGATCATCACACTCAGTCGCACGACTCGAGCCACGCGGTCGAGCGAGCCCAAATACGCGCGCGCCACCGCCAGAACGTTTAACGCCGCCAGCCGCGCGGCCTCGCGTGCGGCCTCGTGGTCCAGTTCCGCGCCCACCCGGCCGGTAAATTTGGCGCGCCGGCCCTCCGTTGGCAGCATTCCAGTTAGAAACAGAAGCTTGCCGCTCTGCACCGCTTCCACATACTCTCCGAAAGGTTCGGGCGGTTCCGGCAGACGGATGCCCAACGACAACAATCTCTGTTCGGCGGTTGCAGCTTCGACTCCCTCGTTGGTGTTTGTTCGCATAATTCTCCCTTTACCACTTACCGTTGTGGGCTCCCCCGTCGACGCACAGCACTTCGCCGGTGACGTGCCGCGCTTCCGTGAGGTAAAGTACGGCGTCGACGATATCCTGCACTTCTGAGATCGTCCCCATCGGCGACAGGCTCTCCAGAACCTCCTGGGAATCGTGCCTGTGCATCGGCGTGCTCACCACTCCCGGAGCCACGGCGTTGAAACGAATCCCGTCCTTTGCATACTCCATCGCCAGACTCCGGGTTATGGCATCCAGGCCGCCCTTTGTGATCATCGGGATTGAGGCGTTCACGCCCGCAATCGGATGTTCCACCATCGCGCTGGAAATCGAAATCACGCTCCCTCCCGTCTTCTGCGCCAGCATCTGCTTGACGGCCAGTTGCGTCACTAGAACGTAG
Organism: Bryobacteraceae bacterium; assembly: GCA_035509055.1. Taxonomy (GTDB): domain Bacteria; phylum Acidobacteriota; class Terriglobia; order Bryobacterales; family Bryobacteraceae; genus PALSA-129. The sequence continues at coordinate 79,602 of DATJMA010000132.1, forward strand.
CCGTAGAGATTGGTGCTGAATAGTGTCTCCAGATCGCGATGTGTGTACTCCGTAAACGGCTTGGTGAAAAAGACTCCCGCATTGTTAACCACCCCATCGATAGCGCCGAACTTACTCATGGCGGTTGCGGCGATTTCGCTGGCAACTCCGGCATCGGCAACGTCTCCTTCCACCAGCGCGAGGTTTGGCGCCGGCCGCAACCGGGATTTCCCGATGTGAAGTGAATTGGCCACCACTTGATAGCCGCGTTCCAGGAATGTGTCGGTCACACCGGCGCCGATTCCTTGCGATGCACCGGTAATAATCATCGTTTTTGGCTTGGTTGGCATAGTGTACCTTCCCGCAACCCGAGGGCCGTCTCTAACGCGCTGAAATCGCGCCCCGCGGGACGTGCGGTTGCCAGATCTCCGGCGCCTGAGTCGGTCATTCGACGCCAACGCAGTCATAAGTTGCCGATTCCCCCGGTTTCGCGGCCCCTGGAGTCTGGCCGTTCAGGTGCACATCCCGCCCCCGTTGGAGAACCAAACATGTGCACAAATTTACGAGATACCAGGCGAACTCTGGAATCGAAACTTCTACAGACCATCAACCCGGCGGGCTGGCGGGAATCGATCGCAGTCCGCATCAGTGCCGACCCAAGTGATACATCTCAACATATTCTCGATCGGGAAATGGCCAGCCGCAGCCTTAGCCGCAACGCATCTCTCGTGCGTGACCTGCGCGCGGCCCTTCGCCGTATCGACGAAGGAACCTACGGCCTCTGCATCGACTGCGAGGAGCCCATCGCACCCCGGCGTTTGGCCGCCGTGCCGTGGGCCGGACGCTGTCTGGCTTGCCAGGAGAGCGCCGAGAGCGGCATGGAGGACGAGCAATTGGCCGCCTGAACAATCACTACAACACTACACTCCAAAGCACCCCTCCCTTGCGCCTCGATCGGTCGCTGAGCCGCAAGGGAGCGGTGCTTTTTTCTGCGCAAGAACAGTTCTGCACGTACCCCTTTTTCAGTTTGTGCTGACAAAACTGGCTGCGGCCGGCGGTTACTTTCCCGCCGGCCCTCCCTTTTCCTGAAGGTCACTCATTGCCTGAGTTACCGGCGACCGTCCCCGTCTTAGCCGGATGGATCTTTTTCCGGATGTCCGGCCAGAATTCCTTGACCGCGAAACTCACCGCGTCATACGCCACCTGAGTTCCCCACACATCCACCGCGCTCGACAGATTGTGAGCGTCCTCCGGATGGTACGAGTAACTGGATATTCCCGCCGCCGCCGCGGACCCGACGATTTCCGAGAAATTGAACTGCGTGCTGCCGCTGTCCGATCGCGTAACGAAGATGCGGCTCAATGCATATCCCAGCCGGTGGATAAAGGGCCCTTCGCCGAGTTGGAAGTACCGCGGATCCTGGTGGAAAACCGTCGGCATGAGCGCCCGCGTAAAAACGTTCTCTATGATGCCGTCTCCCGCTTTGGAGCCGAACCTCCTGGCGTATCCCTCTACTCCTTCTCCAAATGCGCGGTCGCTGTCGTTTAATTGCCCGATGCCGGCCTGCAGCCCGTACCAAGCGAATTCGACGGGATCGAAGCTGTCGCGAAGCGTCACCGAGAATTTCTGCCCTGCCGTAAGAGGCGGGGTTTGGCCAGCCTTTTCGACGGTCAAAAAATTCGGCAGCGCGAAGAACAAGCGGTCTTTGGAACCGACGGTCTGCTTTTCGTCCTTCTTCTCCGCTTTATGTTTAATGTTGGCAGCCAACTGCGTTTGCCCGTCTGGCAAAGCAGGACTTGGCGTCGCATCCTGCTCCTGTCCCCACGCGAGAGACGAAGCCAGGCAGAGCGCCAACGCGGCTACGGATGGTCCTGACACTGTAAAAGTGCCGCTTCGACGGTTCGGTTGTTTACTGATCATGTGACTCCTCGTAATGCGCACGCCAAATCATGTGCATTGCGCTCACCATTGCAGGAGCAACGTGTTTGCAGCGCTTTGGCGGCTCTCGTCACGCCTGCCGGGATCTGATGGACGTCGATGAATCGACTCCTGTCATCCAGTCGCCCTTTCGCGCCGGGGAACTCGCGCCCAAAAAAAAGCACCGCAACGGAGCGGTGCCTTCTTGTAACTGACCTTTATACGAACTGCTGGGTCGTGCTTCCCCTGATAACCGGACGAGCCGCGTGCAGGCGCTTCAATGGCCCGCCGAATCCGCCCGCCGGTGAACTTCGAACAGGAACCAGGTGCGGCGTTCCGTCTCGTCGATCCATACCTCGATGAGGCTGGTCGTCGCCACGTCACGCCCCTCTTCGCAAACATTGTGAGCTTCCCGCAGCCGCGCGGCGAGCGTCTTGTTGTCCTCCATCAGCTCCGCCAGCATATCCTCCGGCTCGACGTACTCCGCATCGTTATCGAGCACTCGCTGGATCCGTGCTATGTGCCCAATCGACCTGATTGTGCTTTCGCCGATTTTCCGAATCCGCTCGGCGATCGCATCGGTCATGGCAAACAGCTGATCCGCCTGTTCGTCGAACAGGAGATGATAGTCGCGGAAATGCGGCCCGCTCAGGTGCCAGTGGAAATTCTTGGTCTTGATGTACAAAGCGAAAACGTCCGCCAGAACCGCGTTCATCGCGCCCGCGATATCCTTCGCCGCTTTGGGATCCAGATCCGTCGGCGCTGCCAATGCGCGGCGCCCGGTCTCCTGTAGCTCGCTCGTTTTCTTCATCTCATTCCCCCAGTTCTCTTATGTGATACCTTATCCGCTTCTCTACGTCCCCACCCTGTGAAGCCCGCGCTCCATTACACATCCTCGTGTCCCGTTTTGGTTGCTGAAAGTGCCACGTTGCTTCCGGCCAGCCGGAACCTGTCGGCCGGCCGAGCCGCGACTCGCCGCCGGCACCATCAATAGACACCCAGCGCCGTATACACGCGCCCGGGCTCGCCGAGGTCGGTCCAGCCCAGCCCGTGTACCGGCAGCACAGCGAGCTGTGAAGTGCGCGCGGCCAGCACCTCCTCCGAGAAATTGCCCGATGGAATCCGGGAGAAAAGCTCCCTCACCGCGGATTCTTCTCTTCCGGACTCCGTGGTTTCCCACATCCTTTCGAACGAGTGCACCAGGCCAGGCAGACTCTGCCGCACCAGATTCAGGAACGCGCTCAGTCGTCCCACCATCACGAAGCAATTCCACAAACAGCCCCCCTCCATCAGCCGGTGCGCCGTCTCCTTGCCCGGCTTTTCCCAGAACCGGCGCACAGCCAGCACCGTCCCCGAAGCCGCATGCAGCCGCTCGCCAGGCTCGATCCACCCGTATGCCTCCTCCGCCGATTCCGCCGCGACTCCCAGCAGGATCACGCGTTCCGGAAACGACTCCGCATGCCCGAACGCCTCGTCCACAGTCGCCGCAAACGCTTCATCGCGTTCGAAATGGTGATCCGAAGGAAAGATCCCAACCACCGCGTCCGTGCGGCTCGAATTCAACCGGGTCAGACTCATGCTGATTGCCGCTGAGGTCCCGAGGTTGTAGGGCTGTTCCAGCAAATTGCGCGGCTTCATGTGCCTCAGTTGTTCGCGATAGTAGAACTCATGTGTTCGCGTCAGCACCAGCAATGTGCGCCGCTCCGGGACCACTCGCCAGACCCGCCGCAGGGTTTGCTCCAGAAGCGTCTCTCTCCCGTTAAGAGAACAGAACTGTTTCGGCCGGTCGTCGCCCGCTAATTTGCGGGTCAGGGGGAGAAGCCGCTTCCCATCTCCTCCGGCCAGAATAATCGCCCACCTTTTGAAACGCCCGATCTGCACCATCTCGCACTAGCACACGCAGGGCCAATAAGTGCTATCGCGCTCATTAGCCTGCGGCGTTTGCACTGGCGGTATTTAGACGATGTCCAACTGCCGTCAGTCACATGCCCCGCGTTTGCGGAAGTGCCACTTATGATTCAGTCATTTCGCCGGTTATCGATCTGGCCAGAGCAGTGCACAACCTGGTGCCGGGACCCAAGCCAAACCAGGAGGGCGAACCGCCGAATGTCTTTCTTCAGAAAGAGCCGAACACATCTTCCGGGCGCCAGCCCGCAAACGTGGTTTTTGATTTTCGTTACCAGCGTCCTCGCGATCACTGCCGGCTGCTCCCACACGAGCGTCGCAACGGCTGCACCTCCGCCGCTCCAGGTCGCTGTCGCCGCGGTGGAGCAGCGGGACGTTCCCCTCTATAAGGAGTGGATCGGGACCCTCGACGGGCTCGTGAATGCCGACATTAAAGCCCAGGTCTCCGGTTACCTCACCGAACAGGCATATACGGAGGGCTCGTTTGTGAAAAAAGGGCAGCTCCTCTTTCAGATCGATCCGCGCCCCTTTCAGGCGGCGCTCGATCAGGCGCAAGGCCGCGAGGCGCAGTCTCAGGGCCAGTTGGAACAGGCTCGTGCGGAGCTCGGCCAGGCCGAGGCCCAGGTGGCTGTCGCCCGCGCTAACCAGCACCGCGTGCAACTCGACGTCGACCGTTACACCCCGCTCGTTCGGGCACAAGCCGTTACCCAGCAGGACCTCGATGACGCCACGCAGAACAACATGGCGGCCAAGGCGCAACTCCAATCCGCTGAGGCGCAGGTCGTCACCTGCAGAGCGCAGATCACCGCTGCTCTGGCCGCCGTCGAAGCTGATAAAGCCGCTGTCGAGACCGCCCGTATCAATCTCGGCTTCACCCGTCTCACCTCGCCAATCGACGGCATTCCCGGCATCGCCCAGTTACAGGTTGGCGCTTTTGTCGGCCCGCAGAGTGGCGCCATTACTACGGTGTCCACGGTCGATCCCATCAAGGTTTACTTCACTGCCAGCGAGCAGGAGTATCTCGAGTACACCCGCCGTTTTCCCACCGCCGAGCAGCGCCAGGCAAACAATAAGCGTCTGGAACTCGATTTGATTCTCGCCGACGGCACCACCTACCCACACAAGGGGAAGTTCGATTTCGCGAATCGCGAGGTGGACGTCCGTACTGGAGCCATTCGCTTGGCCGGGCTGTTCCCCAATCCCGGCAATAGCCTGCGCCCCGGGCAGTATGGCCGGGTACGCGCCGCCACTCAGGTGCTGCAAGGTGCTCTCCTGATTCCACAGCAGGCCGTCTTCGACCTCCAGGGCACTCACGAAGTCGCCGTCGTTGGCGCCGACAATAAGGTCGCCATCCGAACCGTTACGCTCGGCGACACCGTGGGCCATCAGTGGATCGTTCGCGAGGGCGTGAAGCCCGGCGAGCGCGTCATCGTGGAGGGGTTGCAAAAGGTGCGGACCGGCATGGTCGTCGACCCCAGGCCGTTCCAAGCGAGGTAATCTTCATGTCTAAATTCTTCATCAACCGGCCGATCGTGGCCATGGTGATCGCCATTCTCACGGTGATCATCGGTGCCGTCGTAGTGGCCGGTCTCCCGGTGGCGCAATTTCCTCAGATCGCTCCGCCCGACATATATGTAACGGCGACTTACGTCGGTGCCGACGCCCAGACTATCGAGCAAGCCGTCGCCACCCCCATCGAGCAGCAGATGAGCGGCGTCGACAATATGAACTACATGTATTCGCTCAACGCCACCGCCAACGGGCAGATGCGAATGTATGTGGACTTCGATGTAGCGACCGATCCCAACACAGACCTGATCCTGGCACAGAGCCGCGAGACTCAAGCCGCCTCGCAGTTGCCCGCGGACGTCAACAACTATGGCGTCACGGTCCAGAAATCGGTGTTGGCGCCGTTGATGTTGGTCGCCCTGTATTCGCCAAAAGGCACGCACGACGCCAAGTTCCTGGCAAACTATGGCTACATCAATCTGAACGATCCCCTCACCCGGGTGAAGGGCGTCGGCCAGATCCAGATATTCGGTTCCGGCCAGTACGCCATGCGCTTGTGGGTCAAGCCCGACCAGTTGGCGAAGCTGAACATCACGGTTCCCGAAATCGTGTCCGCCATCCAGACTCAGAACACCGTCAACCCCGCCGGACAGGTAGGCAGCGAACCCATCCCTCCGGGGCAGCCTTTCACGTACGCGGTCCGCGCCCAAGGCCGCCTGACGTCCCCGGAGCAGTTTGGCGACATCGTGCTGCGCGAAACGCCGGAAACCGGCATTGTACGAATACGCGATGTGGCCAGAGTGGAACTTGGCACCCAGGACTACAGCATCACCGGACACCTCAACGGCAAACCGAGCGCGGTGATCGCGGTCTACCAATTGCCTGGCTCAAACGCCGTCGCCACCGCCGAGGGCGTGAAGAAACTGATGGCCGAAGCCAAAAAGAGCTTCCCCGACGACATCGACTACACCATCCCCATCGACACCACTCTCGCGGTCACCGAAGGCATGAAAGAGATCGTTGAAACGCTGGTGATCGCCATCGTGCTGGTGGTCGCAGTGGTCTTCCTGTTCCTGCAAAGCTGGCGCGCGACGTTGATTCCTCTGCTCGCCGTGCCCGTTTCGTTGGTGGGCACGTTTGTGTTTTTCCCGCTGTTCGGCTTCAGCATCAATACTCTGTCGCTGTTCGGTTTGGTGCTGGCGATCGGCCTCGTGGTGGACGACGCCATCGTCGTCGTGGAAGCCGTGGAGCGCCACATTGAGGAAGGACTCGATCCCAAGCGCGCCTCACAAAAGGCCATGGAGGAGATCTCGGGTCCCGTCATCGGTATCGCGCTTGTCTTGTCGGCCGTCTTCATCCCCACGGCCTTCATCCCCGGCATCACCGGTCGTCTCTACCAGCAGTTCGCCGTGACCATCGCCATCTCCGTGATCCTTTCGGCATTCAACGCGCTGTCGCTGAGCCCCGCGCTGGCATCGGTGCTGCTCAAACCCAGGCAGCAGCAGAGCCGGGGACTTCTGGCGCGCTTTTTCGGCTGGTTCAACCGGACCTTCGACCGCACCACCAACGGCTACGTTCGCGTCTCTGGCGCGCTCCTGCGCAAGAGCGGATTCTCGCTGTTGCTCCTCGCCGGCTTTGCGGTCGCCGGGCTTTGGGTTGGTGGCAAGGTCCCCAGCAGTTTCGTTCCCGACGAGGACCAGGGCTATTTCTACCTGCAGGTCCAGCTTCCCAACGCCAGTTCGCTTGAACGCACCGAAGAGGTGATGGCCAAAGTCCAGAAGATCGCAGCGGCCATTCCCGGCGTCGAAAGCGTCACCGCGGTCTCCGGCTTCAGCCTCCTCAGCCTGGTGCGCACCAGTTATAACGGCTTCGCCTGGATTCGCATGAAAGATTGGGCCGATCGCAAAACCCGCGCGCAGCAGTTCCAGACCATCAAAGCCAAGCTCAATCAGCAGTTGAGCCGGCTGCCCGAAGCCGCGGTCTTCGGCTTTTCGCCCCCGGCCATTCCCGGTGTCGGCACTTCTGGCGGATTCACTTTCATCCTCGAGGACCGTTCCGGCGGCGACGTCCGTTTCCTGGCCGACAATGTCAACAAGTTCATGGCTGCAGCCCGCAAACGGCCCGAGATTGGCGGCCTGAGCACCACCTTCCTGCCCAGCGTGCCGCAGCAGTTCGTGATGGTCGACCGCGACAAGGTGATTAAGCAGGGCGTTCCCATCAACGATGTCTACCGCACCATCCAGACCTTCATGGGCGGACTCTTCGTCAACTACTTCAACCTCTTCGGCCGCCAGTGGCAGGTCTACGTGGAAGCCGAAGGCGACTACCGCACGCGCCCCGAAAACGTCGGCCAGTTTTACGTCCGCAGTTCCAATGGCGAGCCGGTTCCGCTATCTGCCCTCACTCACTTCGAACCGGGATACGGCCCGGAATTTACCATGCGGTTTAACGAATACCGGTCGGCGCAACTCAACGGGAGCGCGGCGCCCGGCTTCAGCAGCGGACAGGCGATGAAGGCCCTCGAAGAGACTTTCGCTCAAACCATGCCGTCGCAAATGGGCTACGATTATTCCGGCATCTCGTTCCAGGAGAAGAAAGCGCAGGAAGGCGTCTCTTCCGGTGTGATCTTCGGCTTCTCTCTGTTGTTTGTCTTTCTCATTCTGGCGGCGCTGTACGAGAGTTGGACCCTCCCATTCAGCGTGCTCCTCTCGACCCCGGTCGCGGTTTTCGGAGCGTTCGGGGTCCTCTGGCTCCGGCGCTTCTATGTCGCCCATACCGCCCCCGCCTACCTTGTGCAGATTGAGACCGACGTCTACTCCCAGATCGGCCTCGTCATGCTGATTGGCTTGGCCGCAAAGAATGCGATTCTGATCGTGGAGTTCGCCAGGGACGAACTCGCCAAAGGCAGGCCGCTCGCCGAAGCGGCTATGGAAGGCGCCCGCCTGCGCCTCCGTCCCATCCTCATGACGTCTTTCGCCTTCATCCTCGGATGCGTGCCGCTGTGGATCGCCTCCGGTGCCGGCGCCGTCGCGCGGCAAATCATGGGGACCACCGTCATTGGCGGAATGATCGCGGCAAGCGGTATCGGAATTTTCCTGGTGCCCGCCATTTTCTACGCGGTCGAAAAGATTTCCGGAGCCGCGGCCCATCCTATCTCCATCGCGCCGCCTGCACCCCTGGCGGGAGAAGGAGATTGATCATGCGCGCTCGATGGTTCCTGATTCTCCCCGCGCTGTTCCTGCCAGGCTGCACCTTGGGCCCGAACTATAAGCGGCCCGATATCGCGGTTCCCGCCGCTTTCCGCGCGCCCGAGCCGCTCCCGCCCGGTCAGGCCCAATCGCTGGCGGACCTCAAATGGTTCCAGGTCTTCAAAGACCCTCAATTGCAGGACCTGATCCGCACCGCCCTCGCGCAGAATTACGACCTGCGCGACGCCTACGCGCGCGTGCAAGCCGCCCACGCCAACCTCGGTGTCACACGCTCCGATCAATACCCCCACGTCGCTGCTGGAGGCGATGTCGACTTCAACCGCCTCTCGCGCGAGGGCGCCACGCCTCTGCCAGCCGCCTTTCTTCCCAATCAGGACCGCACGTTCGGCACCGCCGCGCTCCAGCTTCTCTCCTTCGAGGTCGACATCTGGGGCAAACTGCGCCGGGCTACCGAAGCCGCGCGCGCCAACCTGCTCAGCGCCGAGGAAACCCGCAAGGCTGTCGTCACCACGCTCGTCAGCGACGTCGCGACCTCCTATTTGACCCTGCGCGAGCTCGATTATGAGCTCGAAATCTCCCAACGAACCTTGGCCACCCGCGAAGAATCCCTGGAACTGACCAAACAGCGCCAAAACGGCGGCGTCTCCACGCGGCTCGATCTGCGCCAGGCGGAGGAATTAGTCTACACGGCTGCGGAGACGATTCCCGCTATCCAGCAGGCAATCGAGCAGCGCGAGAATCAAATCACCCTCCTGCTCGGAGAAAACCCCGGCGGCGTCCAGCGCGGCCGGGCTCTCACGCGTCAAGAATTTCCTCCCGACGTTCCGCCGGGATTGCCGTCGGCACTTTTGGAACGCCGTCCCGATATCCTCGCCGCGGAGCAGGACCTGGTCGCGGCCAATGCCGAAATCGGCGTGGCGCGGGCCGCCTACTTTCCGCAGATCAGCCTGAGCAGTCTTCTGGGAGGCCAGAGCACACAGCTCACGAATCTTTTCAGCGGGCCTGCCAGCGCCTGGAGCGTCGTGCCCCAGGTGACGCAACCCATCTTCACCGCCGGCCGGATCAAGTCCGGTGTCCGCCTGGCGCAGGCCGAACGCGACCACGCGCTGGTCGAGTACGAAAAGGTCATCCAGACTGCCTTCACCGAAGTTTCCGATGCCCTGATCGCCCACCAGCGCGTGCGCGAGAGCCGCGAAAAGCAGGAGGCCCTGGTAGCCGCTCTGGAAGACCGCCTGCGCCTTGCCTACATGCGCTATCGCGGGGGAGTAGACACACAACTCAACGCGCTCGATGCCGACCGTGACCTCTTTGCCGGTCAGCTCACCTTGGCGCAGCTTCGCCTCAACGAAATTCTCTCGGTGGTTCAACTCTACAAAGCGCTGGGCGGAGGTTGGCAGTAAAGATGTTCGCAGCAGGGGCACCGCGGCTCACCAAGGCGGTTCTCGTCTTGTCGAATTCCTCACATGTCGAATGCCGGACAATTGACGGCCTTTCGGCAAGCACTCGCCATTCGTGCCCGGCTGCCACAGACAGGAAATCGCGGAATCTCAATGGCCTGCGGCGATCTCTTCGGCGGCTCGAAATGGTATGGTTCGTGCCCCATCCGAAGTGCCTATGACTGCCGCACCTAAATTTCGCATCGACGTCACGATTAACGATCTGTTGACCACGACAGGCCAGCAGCCACCGGCCCCGGCCGAATCGAAAGGGCTGACGCTCCCGGCGCCGGTTTTCCCGCAGTACCCGGAACGTCTGAACGATCCTGGTCCGGAGGTCCCTCCCGACAAGCGGAGGTGGGGACTCAAGGACATCTACCGCACTTCGCGCGGCTGGCTGTTTCCTTACGTTCGCTCCCGCCTGATGCCGGGCGAGTTCCATCCCATCACCGCCTATCTTTTCATCGAGTACAAGTGCAATCTGGACTGCTGGTATTGCTGGTCCTACGACAACAAGGTGAAAGGCATGACGGAAGATGTGGCCCGCCGCTCCATCGACTGGCTTCACGACCACGGCTGCCGCGTCTTGGCCCTGATGGGTGGCGAGCCCCTCCTGCGGCCGGAGTTCGTGCATAAGGTGGTGTACTATGCCGCCAAACGAGGGTTCTGGGTTTACATCGCCACCAACGGCCGGCTGCTCAAGCCGGAACTCGCCGATCGCCTGGGGGACGCGGGTGCTTCGGCTTTCAATTTCGCCATGGACGCTTGGGACTTGAAACCCGGCCTGCCCAAAGCGCTGGTACCGGCGCGCAAAAATCTCGAATACATCCTCCGCAAGCAGTATTCGAATGGATACGTCGTTTTTTTCAATATTAATATCTGCCGCAATAATCTGGAAGACGTGCGTCAACTCACGGAGTACGCGCACGACCATCGCGTGGCCACCGACTATCACATCAACGAAACCCCGATGCTCGAACAGGACGACCACTTCAAGCACCTTTACGACAATCCCACCTACATCCGGCCGGAAGACTGGCGCGACATCGATTCCCTGGTGGATTGGTTGATCGCGAAAAACCGCTCCGGCTACCAGATGGTAAATTCGGTGCAGCGGCTAAAGGAAATCAAGGCCTTCGTGCGCATGTCTTCCGGTCTCGACCTGACGGAGTGCGGCTGGAACGGGGACGGACTCGATGGAGACGGCAGCGAGGCCGAATTGCTTTCCAGCATGCCCGGCATTGTCCGGCGGCCAAGCGGCGATCTTCAGTTCGCCGAATGGAACTGCCGCGCCGGCCAGAACAATGTCATCATTCGGACGGACGGCACCGTGGCGCCCTGCTTCCCGATGTACGGCGCTACTTACAACTGGGGGAACATCGACCAGCCGAATTTCGACCAGGACCAGCTCTCCGGCATGAAGAAAACCTGCCAACAGCACTGTTTCTCGACCTTGAACCACAATCTCGCTTATTGTTACAACGATGCGCGCGTCATCAAGTGGCTGTGGTCGAGCGTCATCAAGAACAAGTTCCAGGGCGGGGTTCGGTCCTTCGAAGATTAGCCCCGGCGATTGATTTTGTAATCGGCGTGCTCGATGGTCAGAACCTTGGTGCCGTAAAGCCGCACGTGAACCAACGTCTCGTCTTTTTGCGGGAGCCAGAAACCATCGATTTTCTGATACTGCCGGATGAAATCCGCGCTCTTGACCCAGAACGAGAGATTGGCCGCCGGGTGTCCTTCGATGCGGACGACTGCGAAGTCCTCCACGCTGATCCAGACTTTGCCCTCGAAGAGATACTTGTCCGCGCGTTTCGGAATCGCCTGCGCGACAAAGCAGCGGTATGGCCCCACCTGCTGCTCGCCGAGTAGTTCCAGCCGGTAGTTGGCTGGACTAATGGCGCTGTCGTGATGCTCTTTGCCGGACGCCGCCCTGATCTCGCTGTCGATTAAGCGGCTGAGAGCCAGCCGGCGAACCAGTGCGGAGCCTTTCTCCGAGGTCACGACGAACGTCTTTTGGCCAGGCGCGCGGAACTGCATGCGGCCCACTTCCTCCGCGTGCAGCTTACCGCCGGGATCCCTTACAGCGTAGGTCCTGAGGGCGACATATTCCGACAGTGCGGCCATTCGGCGCTCATTTTGTTCGAGCATCGCGGCAAAGAGCCGCGCCTCGGTCATGCCGGGCCGCAACGGCTCCAAGCGAGGACCGGGTTGGCTCGACTCCGGCACGGTTTGGCCCCGCACGCCACTGGCTACAATCACGGTTAACAGGAAAGCGCTCAGACAGACTTTCGGCATGGGTGAACCCTAAAACTCGACGTCGCGCCTTCACGTGCACGTCAGATTCCAGGTCCCACATGCTCGCCCTGCCGGTTTACCCCACTGCCGCCCCGACTGCCTGCAGCGCGCCGGCGCCCATACCGAAGAAACGCGGCGCCGCGGTGGGAATTCCAAGCCGCTGCATTTTGGCAATCAGCGTAGTCCGTGGAAGCCCAAGCTGCGCGGCCGCTCCGCGGGGTCCACCCACCACCCAATTGGTCTTCTCCAGAGTTGCCGTGATGTGCGCGCGGTCGGCGTCGGCCAGAGTCTTCGCGGAAGACAGCTCGGAAATGGAGACCACGCGTTCCTGCACCGGAGCGCCTTTCGGCAGGAAGGCCGTTATCTGACGGCTCAGAACCTCGCCATCGGACAGGACCACCCCGCGTTCGATCACATTTTGCAGCTCCCGAATGTTCCCCGGCCAATCGTGCGCCTTCAGGACCTCCATCACTTCCTCCGGCACCGATTCGATGGACTTATTCAACTGCGTGGAGAACTTGGAGATGAAATACTCCACCAGCAGCGGAATGTCCTCGATGCGTTCCCGTAAAGGCGGCAGATCCATCGGAATCACATTCAGACGGTAGTAAAGGTCCGCCCGGAACTGTTTCCTGGCAACCATCTGCGCCAGGTCCTGGTTGGTGGCGGCAATCACTCTCACATCGACCGGAATGGAGCGTCCTCCCCCAAGCCGCTCGACTTCTCTCTCCTGGAGAGCACGGAGAAGTTTTGGCTGCAATTCGAGCGGAAGGTCGCCGATTTCATCCAGAAACAGCGTGCCCCGGTCCGCCGCTTGAAAACGGCCCATGGCCTGGGTTATGGCGCCCGTAAAAGCGCCGCGCTCGTGGCCGAACAGCTCGCTCTCGAGCAACGCAGCCGGTATGGCCGCGCAATTGAGAGCCACGAATCGGTTCTTACGGCGGGGACTGGCATCGTGAATCGCCTGTGCGATCACTTCCTTGCCGGTGCCTGTCTCTCCTTGAATCAGGACCGTACAGTTCGCCGATGCGACAGTGTTTACCTGGTCGAGCACAGCTCGGAATTTCGGGCTTGATCCGATCAAATCTAAGATGGCCATCGTTATTCCCCTCTCTTGAGTCAGTATCGATTTCGTATCTGGCGTCTTCTGTTTACGATTCTGCCACTGGTCGCGTCCGGATCCGTCCCCCGATAGGGCTCAATATGGTCCTTCGATGGTAGGCACCGGCTCTCCTGCTTTAGGGGGATGTGCGGCTGCCCCGATTGCGGTCGCGGTAGACCCGCCGTCTCCCGAACAGGCGGGCGTCGACCGACCACGCCCCAGGGCCGACCATCGCCAGGCTGGCGCACACTACCGCCAGCAAAACGTAAATCCAGTCCCCATCTCGTGCGGAGGATTGAAGCGATAAGACAATCCAGATTTGGTCCAACGCCGCCAAAGCGCTCAGGACCGGGGTCCACAATCCAGCCACGAGGAAGCCCCCCGTGGCAACCGCGATCGCGCTCTGCGCGATGGCGCTCGGTAGAGGATTTTCCACGAAAAAACCGGCAGCCCCGGAGTGGATCAGTGCGATCCCCGCTCCCAGGCGCAGGAGCAGCAGGCCAAAACCCGGTGAACCGTCAGGAAAGCTTGAAAATAGACGTTGCAGAACACATCCCAACCCCATCCTACGGTGTGAGTGGCTGCGCTTGACACCCCCAAAAGGCGTCTTTAACATCCTTCTTTGGAAGGATATCGTTTGGGTTACAGAATCTCTGGCTCCAAGCTCCTAACTCCTTCTTTCTACAGCTCGATGATTCCGCGTTTCAACGCCAGCGTGACGGCGTGTGTCCTGTCGTTGGCCCCAAGTTTGGACAGAATGTTTTTGACATGGCTCTTCACGGTCACCTCGGTCAGCGATAACAGCGCTCCGATTTCCTTATTCGTATTCCCGGCGGCAATCAAACGTAGAACCTCGATTTCCCGCGGTGTCGGCGCGGAATCGGCCACGTGTTCCGCGATTTCGGCGGCGACCGCGGCGGACAGCCGCTTTTGGCCGGCATGCACGGCTCGAATCGTTTCCAGTAGTTCTTTCCGCAGCATGCCCTTCAGCAAATAAGCCCGCGCCCCGGCCTTGAGGGCCCGGGAAACCTGGACATCCCCGGGATGGGTCGTGAGCACAATAATCCGCGCTTCCGGAAACTCGCCGCGAATCGCTCCAATGGCGTCGATGCCGTTCATTTCCGGCATCTGCAAATCCATCAGCGTAACGTCGGGTTGATTTTTTCGAAACAGGTCGACCGCCTCGCGCCCGTTGGCAGCCTCTCCAATCAACTCCATGTCCTCTTCGCTCGCGATCAACGCGGCGATGCCCTCGCGAAGCAGCGGGTGATCGTCTACCGACAAGACTCGAATCACGTCTTATCTCGCTTTCTCCGGAGTAGGCCGAAACCAGACCGGTGCGGCGGCGTCCCGTAAGCCATCGAACTCGCGAGGCTCAACTCGATCTCCGTACCGCTGCCGGCGCGGCTCCAGATAGTCAGTTCGGCGCCGACCTGTTTGGCCCGTTCCCGTATTCCCGCGATGCCGTAATGTCCCGGCCTCCCGCCTTCCAAAATCTCGGCCGGAATACCCTCCCCATCGTCGCGAATTCGCAGCCGGAACACCCGCTCCCCGTAGCTGACTTCGGCTTCGATACGGCTCGCCCGGGAATGTTGGAAGGCGTTCCTTAACGCCTCGCGGGAGATACGATAAAGCTCGTCCCTGATGATCGGGTGCAGGTCCCTTGGCCGCCCCTCCACCGCCAGGTCGAATTCCGCCGCGCCCTCCACCGAAAGCTCATTCCCCACCGCTCCCAGCGCTTCGCACAGGTCGTTGGTGAGGGTTGTGGACGCCCGTAAGTCGTAAACCGCGCTCCTGCCTTCGGCAATCGCCTGGTCGGCCCGTTCCAGCGCCTTTTCCAAATGGTCTTTCGCCTTGCCCTCGGGAAGCATTTTGCTCACCACCTGGAACTGGAGCATCAACCCGTGAAAGCTCTGCAAAAGCGTGTCGTGCAAATCGCGCGCGATGCGCGTTCTTTCCGCCAGGCGCTCCTCGAAACGCAGGTTCATGGCGGCGTGGGCGCGGGCCATGCGGTAGCGAAAAACAGCGAAAAGAGCAGCGGCGCTCAGACACAACGCTACTGCGCGGAACCAGGCGGTCTGCCAGAGTTGGGGCTCGACCACAATTGTTACGCTCGCCGGCGCCCCGTTCCAAAGCCCCTCGCTGTTGCTGGCCATCACGCGAAAGGTGTAGCTGGCTGGCGTGAGGTTGGTGTATCCGGCTTCCCGGGATTCAGTCGGCTGGCTCCAATCGTGGTCGTAGCCCGCCAGCCGATAGCGATAGCGTACCCGGCTGGGAACCGCCAGGCTCAGGCCGATAAAACTGAACACTATCCGCTGATGGCTGGAGGAGTAGCGCAATACCGGGCCAGTGCCCAGCGGCTGGCCATCCACCGCGACCGATTCCAGGTCCACCAGCGCCGGAGCCACGGCCTCGGGATGCAGCGGATTTACCACACACAGTCCGCCATCGAGGGAAAACCAGATCCGTCCCGATGGATCTTTGGCAACCGGGCGATCGCGCCGGATTCCTCGAGAGGAAGGCAGGCCGTCCGCCGTACCGAACTCGCGCACGCCGGCCGGCGCCGCCGACCGGCCGAGCAGCGCCGCGCGCGCTAGTCTGACCACCCGGCGATCCGTGGCCAGCCACAGATTCCCGGCATCGTCCGCCGCCATCCCATAAATTTCGCCGCGCAGGGAATCCGGAACGTTGCCCGCGCTTTCGATCCGTTTCCCCGACCAGTAAAGCAGGCCCGCCGACGAACCGATCCAGAGCACTCCATCTCCATCGAGAGCGAGGCTGTTCACGCGGCCCGGAGGCATGCCGTCCTCGCCGCCGTACCTTCGCCAGGAGCCGCCGCGGAAAGCTTCGAGCCCGCCGCCGGTTCCAACCCAGATCGTCCCGTCCGGAGTTTCTTCAATGATGTTGACCGCATCTCCGCTTAGTCCGTTGGCAGCCGTGTAGGTAGTCACGCGTTCTTTCTGAATCCGGCTCACCGCGCCGCCGAGCGTGCCGGCCCAGACCGTTCCATCGCGGCTTCGGTACACCGTGTAGACGGCGCCCGGCGCCAGGCCATCGGCCGTTGTATAGGTTCGCGCCTCGAAGGTCCCGTCTTCCTCGCGCAACTGCGTGACCCCGCCCTCTCTGCGGCCGAGCCAGAGTTCGCCGGGTCCGCCCGTAATAGAGTAGACCACGGCTCGCTCCAGGCCCAGTCCCGTAACGGATCCGTGTTCTGCTCCGCGGATCCAGACCAGCCCTCCGGAGTCCGGGCCGGTCCATGCGCGCCCGGAACTATCGAGATATACCGGCCCTCCTTCACCTGCACCGGCGTAGCTCAGGAAAGGAGGTTTGCGAAGCTGCATCAGCCCGTCCGTTCCCCCCAGCCACAGGTTCCCTTCACGATCTTCAAAAATGGCGTGCACCGTGCCCGGCACGTCTGCCTCACTCTCCTGCACGACAGCACCGTTGGCACCGATGCGGGTGAGTCCGCCCGGAGTCGCGATCCAGAGGTTGGATTCGTGGTCGCGCGCGAGAGCCTGGATCGGACCGTGGGCGATGGCGGGGGGCAGGGCAGGATGGGTGATGGCGCTGCCGTCCCATCGCACCAGGCCGGCATCCGTTCCGATCCACAATTCCGGCCCCGCGCCCGGCAACAGCACGTTCACCTTCTTATCGGGCAAACCTGTAACCACCGATCCGTGCCCGGCTCGCACCGAAAAAAGGCCCGCGTCGCGCATTCCCACCCAGATGACGCCGTATGCCGTCTCCGCAATCGATATCGCTAGTCCGCCGACGGGCACGCCGGTAGACGCCACGGGCACAAATTCTTCCCCGTTGTAGCGAAGAGGCCCATCGCCTCGGGCAATCAGGATATCGCCGCGACTCCCGCGAGTCATGGCGGTGGCGCCGCGCTCCGGACTGGTCAAACGATACATCTGCTCGAAGCTTCCGCCGCGGTAGCGCAGCAGGTAGGGACTCTCCATGCGCACCCACAGCGCGCCCGCGGAATCCACGGCGAGACTGAGGACCGGGCCGGAAGGAAGCGAGGGGGTATCGGCGTGCTCCAGCAGCCGGAAGCTGATCCCGTCGAACCGCACCAGGCCGTTTTCGGCGCCGATCCACAGGTATCCGTCCGGGGTTTGCGCGATGGCGTTGATCGACCCACCCGGGAACAAATTGCGTGCATCCCACTCCGTAACGATGTATTCCCCGCCGGCGTGATTGGGTTCGCGGGCGCAGAGGGCGTGAGCGCTTATCAGGGCGCAGCCGTAAACCAGTAGCCTCCGCCGGGTTTCACGGGAGGTACGTGAACCGCTCAACCACGACCTCCATCGGGTGTTCCAGCTTGATGCGTGCGCCGCGGTAGATATAGAGCGCGAGACGCACGGATTCGATACCCGGCGATGGTACGCCCGCCGTGAACACATGCTCCGAGACTAAAGCCGTCCCGCGCAGCGTACGAAAGGTGGCGCGCTCCGGTTCCCAACGGAGCGAGAAGGTGAGGATGCCTGCGGGGGCATTGAACCGGTGCACATTGGCGGCGACGTAATAGGGCTGCACCACGTACTGAGCATTTTTGGGCGCGGGATCGCCCCACTGGCTGATCTCGATGTTCATTTCGCGGTAATGCTGCGTGATGCCGGTGTAGTCGTAGGTAAAGATGTCGAAGACCGCCGCCGGTTCCAGCGTCTCCAGCCCGCGCACCACAAATTCGTAAGCGCCGTAACCGAAATTGCGCGTTAAGGCAGCCTCGGCGCAGCTCCAGTCGTTGGCTGTCTTCGAGATGCGCAGGTGCATCGCGCCTTTTTCATCCACCGAAATATTTGACGGGGAGTAGAGGTTTCGGCCGCCGCGGCCGCTGGGCGCCGTGCGCAGCCGCCACTGGCAGCCGGCGAAATCGGCGACTGGCGAAGGCGGCCTGGCCGCGCCCGGCACCACCGCTACCGCCAGAATGTCGTCATCCTGTTGGGGAAGGGAATCCAGGGAACTCTTCGGGCGGTAGCCATCCTTCACGAGAAGAGCCGCATAGTCGGTGCCGAGGTGCGTGGCGTTCGTCCACGTGAAATTTGAGCTGACGTCCGTCATGGGCTGATCGACGAGTGGCTGCACCCACCATTTTCCGGTTTTGGCGTATAAAACGATTTTCTGGCCGGGCGAAGCTCCCTTAACGCGCCCTTCAATGATATCGTTGCGCGCGGATCCTGCCGGGTCCGCTTGCGGGATTCTCGTGAATTCGATCGCCGGGCCGTTCGGGTTCTTTGCCCGCCGGCACGCCTGAAGCCACACAGCCGGTGCGAATCCGAGCACCCGGCGGCGGCTGATCGAAAATCCGTACATTCTGTTCTGTGATGTCGCCAGTTCTGTCAAAGCCTCTGCGAGATCGCCGTGATGGTACGGAATCTCACGTTTCGATGCCTCTTCTCGCCGGGCGGCGGCTGAAATGGCACGGTTCGAACGCTGTCAACCGCACCAGGCAGAAATCGCTGTCGGGCCAAAGATAACCATCCAGCGTTTGCGCGATCGAGATCACGTCCCCTTGGTTGCGGACATACTGATTCATTTCGAGGGTGGGATTCCACGGGAAGGGGCACGGACACGCGGCCAAAAAGGCGCTTCGCGCAACGGCGGCTGGAATCGTCCAGCGGCGGTTCGCGAATCACGTCCAGGCGAACTATTTTTTCCGTTGCAATCGAAGGCCTTAGCGCCGGCAACCTCTGCGTCTCAGGCCGTTTTTAGCCGGCTGCATGCCATGGTGGAGTTCTCCACCGCTTAAGTTGAGCGGTGGAAGACTCTGTTTTCCCTTTGGAATCAGTGAAAATCACATTTTGCGCCGCTTATATAAGCGCTGAAAGAGGTGTTTCATGCAAAACGAAACGTTAGTCGACCCTACAGCCGATCTCGCCAGTGCGCTCGAACTAGGCATCGCCCTCGGCCAGACCAATGCTTTCGGCCTGGTGGCCGGCCGTTGTTCCGCCGCCCAGGCGGAAGGAATCCGCCGCTTGCGCGAGCAGAAGCTATATAAAGGATCTATCGAAAGGTGGGATGATTTCTGCCCCAAATACCTGAAGATGAGCCGGGCGGAAGCGGACCGGATAATCCGGCTGCTGGAAGAGTTCGGTCCCGCTTATTTCGAGCTTTCGCAACTGACCCGCGTATCCCCGGAGTCCTACCGCGCCATCGCGCCGCACATCGAGAATGGCGTGCTGCACTACAATGGCGAGACCATCGAGCTGAACGCCGAAAACTCCCAAAGGGTGGCTGCGGCCGTGACGGAAATGCGCCACGCCATTCCGAAAAAGACCTCGGCGCTCGACGACGTGACTCAGGAACTGAACGGACTGATTCACGAATCGGATGTCCAGCAGAAGATCCAAAAACTGGCCCGGTGCTGCTTTGCGATCGCGGCCGAATTCGAAAAGATCGCGCGCGACCAGCGCCTGGGAGACACCCGCTTTAGTTTCCGAAACACCCTGGCGCTGGTGCGGGACGAGATGGCGCGCCTGGCTGAGCAGGCGTAGCCGATCTGTCCGGACTCTTGTCCGCCTTTCGACAGTTCGAGACGCCGTGCGCCGGAGCAGTCGCGGAAGGTCTTCGTTTCCCATCTTGCGGTCTGGCACGGGTCTTGCATTGGGCAACCCAAGGTATGCCGTTGCTCCCGGAAGGAGACCTCACGATCGGAGACTATTTGCGGGAGCGGCTCATGCCCGTGGAGGGGGCCATCCCGCATCTCGCCGGCATCGAGATGTATGGCCGGTCGGTCCCGGCGGGACGGGCCGGCGGCGATCTGTTCGAATACATCAACTTCCAGCAGCGTTACGACCTCGATGCGCGCGTTCGCCGCGCGTCCGGCACGGAGGACGACGATTTCGTGGAGTGGCTCCGGGTAAGGCCGGATTTTCGGCCCGAGATGGAGACCGCATACCGCCAGGTCCGAAGCCTGGAGCAGGGACGAGTGGCGGAAAACCTCCGCGATCTCTACGACACCGCGGGGGTTCTGCTGGTGGACGCCCAGGGGCATGGCCTGATTTCGGCCAAGATCGCGTCCACCGTGCACGACACGTTTCATGCGTTGATGCTGTCGGAACTCGATCGCCACGGGAAAACCACGCCGGAACTGTTCGAACTCATCAACCTGCGCCTGGCCCACTCCGCCACCGCCCGCAACGCTCTCGGAGAAGATAACAGCGGCGCGGCGCGGGAGATCGCGACCATGCTGTACGGCGAAGTCCGGCCCTCCGGCCATTTCCGGTTCGTGAATTTCGGCCATCCGCCGCCGCTTGCGTTTTCCGCGCACGAGGGTAGGTTCCGCAAAGTGGACCGGGCGCGGATGGTCCAGTTTCTGCCGCTCGGGCTGGAAATCCCCGAGAATCATCCCGACCGCAAGCGATATGTTTCGATGGGATTCCGGCAGCGGCAAGCCGGCGACGCCGACATTGCGGACATCGCGCTGACGCGTTCCGGCGACTTGCTCTTCCTATACACCGATGGCGTCTACGACGGCAGCGACGAAGAAGAACGCCGCGGGCTCGAAGCGGTGATGCGGGACGCCTGCCTGGGGCCTGCCAAAAACATCTGCCACGCGGTCCTGGAGCATGCGGCGGCCAGGGATCGGGCACTGCGCGCGCGCGGCGAGGCCGATCTGATCGACGACAAGACCGTGTGTATCATCAAGCGAAGCTAATGATGCTGGTGGGGGCTGTATCCGAACGGCACCCTCGCAGTTTGCTCCCGCGGCGCAAGTCGATCTGTTTGCTGCGGCCGGCAGGTCCACATTCGACCGCCCGGCACCGCGCCTGTCGTCTCACCGACACCATCGATAACGAACCGCCGCTGGCAGACGGCAGTTCGTCATGGGCCAAAACATCTGGACGTCTAGCCTTCGATTGACAGCACGTGAAAGTGGCCACACAGGTGCATCTGCCCGATCAGAGCTGGAAAACATGAGCGCGATTTCCGAAACAGTTCTGATCCTGTTCGCAGCACGGCCGATTCTGGCCGCCGTGCCACTTAGCCCGACTAATATCTTTGCGCCTGCGTCGACTCCGGCTCAAACCATCCAGGGGCTTTCACTGCTCGTGCTCGCGGTCACCGGCGCCATCTTTCTGACTGTCTTCTCGCTGATCTTTTATGCGGTAGTGAAGTTCCGCGATCGAAGCGGCCGCAATTCCGTCGAACCCGCCCAAATCTACGGCAGCACTCAAATCGAACTGGCATGGACGGTGATTCCGGTGCTGATTGTCGTGGTCTTGTTTCTGGCGACGGTTCGCGTCATCGCCAAGGTGCAGAACGCACAGCCGCCTGCCGGGGCAGTCAAAGTGACGGTAATTGGTCACCAATATTGGTGGGAGTATCGATATGAGAATTCGAAGGTAGTCACCGCCAACGAATTGCACGTACCGGTCAGCGACCCGGCGCATCCGGCTCCCACATTCCTGACGCTGCTCTCGGCCGATACCGATCACAGTTTCTGGGTGCCTCGCCTGGCGGGCAAGACCGACCTGATTCCAAATCACCCGAATAGCTCCTGGATCGATCCGCAGGAGACCGGCTTGTTCCTCGGGCAGTGCTCGCAATACTGCGGCGTGCAACACGCCAAGATGCTCCTGCGCGTGTACGTCGATACGCGCGCGAATTTTGACCGCTGGTTGACCGAGCAAAGCGCGCCGGCGGTCGAGAGCGACGCGGTCGCCGAGGGGCGCCGGGAATTCGAGGCGACTTCGTGCGTGAATTGCCACACCATCCGCGGTACCGCCGCCAACGGCAAATTCGGTCCGGACCTGACACACCTGATGAGCCGCGACACCATTGCCGCGGGCTCGGTGACGAATACGCCGCGGAACCTGCGGCGTTGGATCGACAATCCGCAGACGTTCAAGCCGGGCTGCCTGATGCCGGCGATGGGCCTGAGCGCCTCGCAACTCGATGCTATTACCGCCTATATGGAGAGCCTGCGCTGATGTCGGCCATTCCTCTTACTTACGATCACACCGCCTCGGAGCGGAAGCCCCTGGTGGAGGTTTTGCACGAGTGGGTAACAACCGTAGACCACAAGCGCCTCGGCATTCTCTACATCCTCTATGCGCTGACGTTTTTGGTCTTTGGCGGGATCGAAGCGACCATCATGCGGATTCAGCTGATCCGCCCGCACAATGATTTCGTTTCGCCGGAAGTCTTCAACCGCATGTTCACCATGCACGGCACCACCATGATCTTCTTCGCCGCCATGCCGGTACTGTTCGGGTTCGCGAACTATCTGGTCCCGCTGATGATCGGCGCCCGCGACATGGCGTTCCCACGGCTCAACGCGTTTAGTTTCTGGCTGTCGGCTTTCGGAGGGTTCCTGCTGTATTTCAGCTTTCTCGGCGGCAACGGACTTTATGGCGCCGGCAACGCTCCCGACGTCGGATGGTTCGCCTACGCGCCACTCACGTCGCAGACCTTTTCGCTGGGGCACAGTACCGACTTTTGGACGCTGGCGGTGCTTCTGTCCGGCATCGGCAGTGTAGGGACTTCGATCAACCTCATCGCCACCATCGCCTCGATGCGCTGCCCGGGAATGACCCTCGGCAAGATGCCGCTGTTCCCCTGGCTGATCCTCGTCATGTCGGGCGTGGCGATTCTCTGCATCAGTCCGCTCACCGCGGCGCAGGTGATGCTCTTGTTCGACCGCTACCTGGGCAGCCACTTCTTCGATACGCAAGCCGGCGGATCGGCCGTCATCTGGATGCATTTTTTCTGGATCTTCGGGCATCCCGAGGTGTATGTGCTGGCCATCCCGGCGTTCGCGTTTGCCTCGGAAATCATTCCGGTCTTCTCGCGCAAGGCGATTTTTGGATACCCGGTAATGGTGGCGGCGACCATCGCCATCGGTTTCATCTCCATGAGTGTCTGGGCGCACCACATGTTTACGGTCGGAATGACGGCCGCGGGCAACATCTTCTTCGTCGTGTCGACAATGGCGATCGCGGTCCCCACCGGGATCAAGATCTTCAACTGGCTGGCGACCATGTGGGGGGGCAAAATACAATTCCGCACCCCCATGCTGTTTTGCATCGGCTTCCTGTTTCAATTTCTGATAGCCGGCCTCACCGGCGTCATGCTGGCCGCGGCGCCGTTCGATTGGCAGCTGAGCAACTCCTATTTCGTGGTGGCGCACTTTCACTACGTGATTGTCGGCGGCATCCTGTTCACGCTTTTTGGCGCCTTCTATTATTGGTTCCCCAAAATGTCGGGCCGCATGTACAACGAGAGTCTTGGCAAGCTGCACTTCTGGCTGTTCCTGATCGGTTTTCATCTGACCTTCGACTTTATGCACGTTCCGGGGCTCCTTGGCATGCCGCGCCGCATTTACACCTATGAACCGGGACGCGGCTGGGACGTCTGGAATCTGATCGTCACCATCGGAGTGGCTTTCCAGGCGGCCGCGACCATCATTTTTCTTGCGAACCTGCTGTGGTCGCGGTGGCGCGGCGCCGAAGCCGGCAGCGACCCGTGGGACGCGTGGACGCTCGAGTGGTCCACCGCTTCGCCGCCGCCCGCATACAACTTCGCGACGCTGCCCGAAGTGAAGAGCCGCCGTCCGCTATGGGACTTGAAGCACCCCGAAGATCCCGACTGGCACTACGAGTAACGCTATGGCCGCACTTTCCACTTCTCTTCCCGGACCGCCATCCGAATGGCGGCTTCCCGCGCGCGGGCCCATCGCGATGTATGGCCTGATCGCGGCGGAAGCCTCGATCTTCACCATTTTCGTGGTCGCGTACCTGTTCTATCTCGGCAAAAGCGCGAGCGGTCCGCAGCCGTCCGCCGTCCTTCATGTTCCGGTCTTTCTGACCGTGTGTTTGCTGTCGAGCAGTCTCACGATTCACGCCGCCGTGCGAGCGCTGAGGCGCGGCACGTCCCAGGCCTTCACTTTTTGGTGGCTGTCCACCGTACTTCTGGGCGTAACGTTTCTCGGCGGCACGGCATTGGAATGGCGGCACCTCATTTACGAGGAAGGCCTGACTATACAAACCAACTTGTTCGGCACCACTTACTATTCTCTAGTCGGACTGCACGCGTTTCACGTGGTCGTAGGTCTGACCGCTCTGACCGTCGTGCTGGTATTCGCGCTGCGCGGGACTGTCCGGCGGGAACACAGCGAACGAGTCGAGGTCCTGTCGATGTACTGGCACTTTGTCGATTCGGTGTGGGTAGTAGTCTTCATCGTTGTCTATCTGATTGGCCGCTGAAGGGGGGACTCACATGGAAACCGAGCCGCGGACGCAAACGATCGAAGTTCCAGGGCCAACCGCGTGGCCGATCGTATTGGCCTTCGGCATTGCATTAGTGGGGGCCGGACTGGTCACCAGCGCCGCTGTCAGCCTGTTGGGGGCGGTCCTCGCGTTTGCGGGAGCCATAGGCTGGTTTCGCGAGGTCCTGCCGGCCGAAAAATATGAAACCTTGCCGGTCGATCCGCGAGTGCCCGTGGTCAGCACCACCCGGCACGCGATCGAAACCGTGGCAGCCGTTCAGCACGCCCCGCGCGCCTGGCTGCCGGTGGAGATCTATCCGGTTTCCGCGGGTCTCTGGGGCGGCCTGGCCGGAGGCGCCGCGATGGCGGTGCTCGCCATGCTCTACGGAGTTCTGAGCCAGCACAGCATCTGGTACCCGATCAATCTTTTGGCGGCGGGCTTCTTTCCCTCTACCGTCCCATCTGTGGCGGACCTTACCGCGTTTCATTGGTCGCTCGCCGGAGTCGCGATTGCTACCCACCTCTTGTTCTCGGTCCTCGTAGGCCTGGTCTACGGCGCCCTGCTGCCAATGTTGCCAAGCCGTCCGATCGTGCTCGGCGGGTTCTTCGCGCCGGTTCTCTGGTCGGGTGTGGTTCACAGCGTTCTCGGGCTGGTGAATCCGGTGCTCAATGAACGCATCGACTGGCTCTGGTTTGTCATTTCGCAGATGGGATTCGGGATTGTCGCCGGCATCGTGGTTTCCCGGCGCGAGAAAATTCGCACCTGGCAGCGCGTGCCGTTCCCGGTTCGCGCGGGAGTGGAGGAGTCCGGCCTGAATCGCGGGCAGGAAGGGAGCGGCCGATGAAGCACCTGCTGATGCTGGCGGCGTTGTTGACCACGGCCGCCTGCGGAGTTCGTGAGCGAGCGCAAGACGACGTACCGGCGGTTGCCCCGGATCAGGTCATGGATTTCGCGGCCCTCTATGCGCAGAACTGCTCCGGGTGCCACGGACCATCGGGACGTGGAGGCGCTGCCGTGGAACTCGCCGACCCGGTCTACCTGTCCATCGCCGGCGACGCCGCGATTACCCGCGTCACGTCCGCCGGCGTTCCGGGAACCGCCATGCCGGCGTTCGCCCAAAGCTCCGGGGGAATGCTGACGGACCGGCAGATCGGTGCCATCGTCCGCGGCATGCGATCGCAGTGGGCCAGGCCGGACGTTCTGGCGGCCGCCGTCGCTCCGCCCTACGCGGCCAGCCAGCCCGGAGATCCGCGGCGGGGCCGCGCCGCGTTCGCGACATTTTGTTCTTCCTGTCACGGAAGCGACGGGCGCGGCGGCACGCGCGCCAGTTCCATCGTCGATCCTTCTTATCTGCCATTGATCAGCGACCAGGGCCTGCGCACCGCGATCATCGTGGGCCGGCCGGATCTCGGTGCGCCGGACTGGCGCGGCGATGTTTCCGGAAGGCCGATGACGCCGCAGGAAATCTCGGACGTCGTGGCGTGGCTGGCCGCTCAGCGGCCAAATCTGTCGAACGTCAGCGCGCTGCAAATACCTGGAGGAATTCGATGACCAGACGCGGAATGCTCATCCAGATCGGAGTCCTGCTGAACGGTGCGGTGGGAGTCGCGCTGGCGATTCCGATTGTGCGCTACCTGCTTTCTCCCGTCCTCCGCGAACGGAAACCGGGCTACGAGTCCTGGATCTCTCTGGGCTCGTTGGACCGGTTTCCCGCGGGGCAGACGCGGCTGGCGACCTTTCGCAATCCGCGAACCGGACCCTCCGACGGAGTGACCGGAGATATCCCCTGTTGGGTTCGGAACGTCGACAATCAAAAGCTTCAGGTCTTCGCCATAAATTGCGCCCACCTCGGTTGCCCGGTGCGGTGGTTCCCGCAATCCGGGCTGTTTATGTGCCCGTGTCACGGCGGCGCCTATTATTCCGATGGGTCGCGCGCGTCGGGACCACCGGAGCGCGGCCTGTTCGAGTACCCCTACAAGGTGGATCGGGGGACCCTGCTGATCGACGCGGGTGAGATGCCCACGCCCGGCGCACCTTCCGCGAGACTGGTCCATATTTCGGGGAGGGACGCGAGATGCGCCTGATGAAGCAGTTCGGCCAGTGGTTTGACGCGCGGCTCCAGCTCGCCCAACCGATTCGTGAAACCATGGAGCACCAGGTTCCGAGCCGCAGCGCCAGTTGGGCATATGTTTTCGGAAGCGGGGCGCTGGCCATCTTCGGGTTGCAAATCGTCACCGGCATCCTGCTCGCATTGTTGTACGTGCCGTCGGCAGGGGAAGCCTGGAACAGCCTGCAGGTGCTCAATCACCAGGTGTCGCTGGGATGGTTTATTCGCGCGCTGCACGGGTGGGGATCGAACTTCATGATCGCCATCGTGCTGATTCACCTGGCTCAGGTATTCTTGTTCGGCGCCTATAAATTCCCGCGTGAGCTTACCTGGCTCGTCGGCATTCTTTTGCTGCTGTTGACGCTCGGCATGGCATTCACCGGCCAGGTACTGCGGTTCGACCAGGATGCGTACTGGGGCCTGGGGATTGGCGCGTCGATTTCCAGCCGCGTGCCGGTTGTCGGGCCGTGGATCGTGAAGGTGCTGTTGGGCGGTCCGATCATTGCGGGAGCTACTCTCTCGCGCTTCTTCGCGCTGCACGTATTCGTGATACCCGGATCCCTGATTCTCTTCGTTGGTATTCACCTGCTTCTGGTGCTGAAACTCGGAATCAACGATTGGCCGATGCCGGGCCGCATCGTTCGCCGCTCGACATATGTGCGGGAGTACCAGGAGTTGACGCATCGCGACGGTATCCCGTTCGTGCCGGGCGCCATCGGGAAAGATCTGGTCTTTTCGGGGATGATGCTGTTGGCGGTGGCGGCGTGCGCGCTTTTACTCGGGCCGTTCGGCCCCAGTGGACAGCCCGATCCCACGATTATCCAAACCGCGCCGCGGCCGGATTTCTTTTTCCTGTGGCTATATGCCCTGCTATCGCTGCTGCCGCCGTCGCTCGAGACCCCCGTGTTGCTGATCGGCCCGGCGATCGCGCTCGCCGTGCTGGTTGGGCTGCCGTTTTTCTCCGGCGAAGGCGAAAAAAGCTGGAGACGCCGCCCGATTGCGGTTCTGTCGGTGCTTCTGGTGGCGGTTGGGCTGGGGACTTTTACTCACATGGCCAGCCACGCGCCGTGGAGTCCCGTGATGGACGCATGGAGCGGGCAGCCGATTCCGGCAAAATATCTGGCGCGCCGGACCGCACTCCAGCGGCAAGGCGCGCTGGTATTCCAAGCCAAGCAGTGCCACAATTGCCACGCGCTGGGAGACGTCGGAGGCCAACGGGGACCTGCGCTCGACGCCGTTGCCGTGCAGCTCACTCCGGATCAGTTGGTGCGCCAGGTGATTCAGGGCGGCGGCAACATGCCCGCCTATGGCAAAAATCTCAGCCCGGCGGAAACCGCGGCCCTGGTGGAGTTCCTCGAGACGTTGCACCCCGCCGGCCAGGCGCCTGCCCGCGACGCGGCGCGCACGGCCATTGGAGCCAGTCAGTAGGCGCCATATGCAGTTACTCGTTCTGACTCTATTGTGTTCCGTGCTCGCGCTCTACCTGTGGGGCAGGCGGGCTGTCCATCAGTTCTTTCCCGGCGCGATGCGAATCTCGCAGGTTGGCGCGTTTGTGGCCGGAATTCTGACGCTCGCCATTGTTTTGGGGACGCCCCTGGCGATGCTCGATCACCATTCCCTCACGGCGCACATGATTCAGCATCTCGTGATTATGACGGTAGCGGCGCCGCTGATCCTCTTGGGGGCGCCGGTGGTAGTTCTGGTCCACCTGCTGCCGCCGAATGCCGGCGCGGCGCTTGCCCGCCGCGCATCGTTGGCGCATCCGATCGTTTGCTGGCTCGCCGGTGTGGCCGTCGTGATCGCCTGGCACGTACCTGCGATCTTTCTCGTGGGGATGAAATCGGGAAGCTGGCACTGGTTCGAGCAGGCTTCTTTTTTGATCGCCGGACTGCTTTTCTGGTGGCCGGTGATTCGTCCGTGGCCCGCGATCGCGCAGTGGCCGGCCTGGTCCACGCCGGTTTACCTGTTCCTTGCGGCATTCCCCTGCGACGCGCTTTCAGCCTTTCTCTGCTTCTGCAATCGCGTCATCTATCCGCACTATCCGCCCACGGCGCTCAAAGATCAGGCATGCGCAGGGGCGCTAATGTGGGTTTGGATCACCTTTGCCTACCTCTTCCCGGCAGCGGTCCTAACGTTCCGCCTGCTGTCGCCGGAGAAGCGATTCGCCGAAGAAGCGGTTATCTGATGCCTCTCCCCGGCAGGCAGGGGAACATCCGCACTTGGCTTTTCGCTGCGGATCTCCTGCTTTTCATGCCCTGCCGGGGGAACGCGAATTGCGGACCAGCGGATTCCGCCCGCCCTACCGGGAAACGCCCGCCGCCTCCGTTGTGAGCACCTCCATCAGGGCTTTGGCCGCGGCTGTCGATGAAGCAGGGTTCTGACCGGTGACGATACGGCTGTCCACTAACGCGAAGGGTGCCCAGTCGGCTGCCTTCTGGTAGAGTCCACCGGCTCTCTTCAATTCGTCTTCCACCAGGAAAGGCACGACCTTGCTCAGACCAACCGCCGCTTCTTCGCCGTTAGTAAAGCCGGTTACGCGCTTTCCCTTGACCAGAAGCTCGCCGCGATACATCACGCGATGGAAGACCGCCGGCGAATGGCAGACCGCGGCCACGGGCTTGCCGGAGTTGTAAAAAGACTCGATCAACGCGATGGAATCGGGATTGTCGGCGAGATCCCACATTGGACCGTGGCCGCCCACGTAGAATATGCTGTCGAAATCCTCCGATTTCATCTCCGAAAGCTTCAGGGTTTGAGATAGCCGCTTCTGCGCCTCCTCATCTTGCTTGAACCGTTTCATGGCGGGAGTTTGGTTCTCCGGCAAATCGCTCTTCGGGTCGATTGGGGGCTGCCCTCCTTTTGGCGAAGCCAGCGTCAGCTCGACACCAGCGTCCCGGAAAACAAAGTAGGGGGCGGCGAATTCCTCCAGCCAGAAACCGGTCTTCCGGCCTGTGTCGCCCAATCGGTCATGTGACGTCAGCACCATCAGTATTTTCATATTTGCTTCTCCTTTGTTGTTGATTACTGTCCGGCTGCCTGCCGTTTGGGCAGGCCGCGGACCCCAGTGGAAACATCGAAACGAAAGCACCGCGCCAGCCTGGTGCCGGCGCCCCGGCTCGGCAGATCGACTCCGTCAAGCTTCCTTCGGATTCTTGTTCCATCCGTGGAAGGCCGACAAGTCGCCCGCGTTCCAGGCCTCGCGAAGTCCGGGCTTCCGCAAATCCCAGTCGGGGCGGACCTCCCTCGTCACGATCCGCAGATCGTGCCAGATGTCGGCGACGGAAGGCCGGCCCCAAAACCAATAGCCGTTATAGACGCTGTGGATGACGAGTCCGGGCTTCAGCACGAGCGTGTGCGGAATCATCGGGTTGTGCTCCGGGTCGGTGTACTCCGCGATGTCGAGGTCCTTCTGAACCGTTCGGCCGGGGTCGGAGAGGAAGGTCCACTGGGCGCCGACCGACGCGCGGAACTCCTGGAGAGTGTGGTGGTCGTCGGTGGAGATCGTGACCATTTGCGTGTAACCCACAGCGATTTTCGGATAAAACGCCGCCAGGTCCAGATGCTGCTGATGTTCCTTGGGGCAATAATGGCCGCGCGCCAGCGTGAGGATCAGGGGATCGCCGCCCTGGAGTTCGCTCAGGCTCCGCGGTGTGCCGGTGTGATCCGGTAACCGGTAGTCCGGAAAGACGGTTCCGGGCACGAGGTCATTTCGCATGATCGGACCCCTCCCCTAACTGAACCCACTGGCTCCGCCATGCGGGCGCCTCGAAGGGATCCGCGAAATACTGTGTCTCGTGCACCACCTTGCCGTTGCGGAACTCCATAATGCTCACGGTGTACGCGAGGCGCCCCTGGTATGTGATGGTGTATTCGGTGATCCAGAGGCCGTCCTTTCCGAGAATCCGCCTGATGTGAAAACCCGCCGGCTTTCCGGGATGATGGCTTCGCAGCGCCTGCAAATTGCTTCGCCCATGAATCCGTTCGCCCGACTGGGGATAGTCGCAAATGGCGTCTTCCTCATAGATGTCGTGTTCGGCGTCAATATCGCCGGCTGCCGACGCTTGCCAGTGTCTGTTCAGTGCTTGCCGAATTTGCTCTTCTTGCATGAATTATCTGCCTTGTGGAATGAAACCCGGGCTCCCTGTCTTGACTACCTCATTGAACCTTTGCCTGGTTAGGATGCGATTGATTTCATCGAACGCCTCTTCGGGGAGAGGGACGATGTCGAAGTTCTCCCGCGCGTGGGCAGCGCTGGTCGGAGTGGTGAGCAAAGCGGTGCCGCGCTGCACCGCCCATGCCAGGAGTACCTGTGCCGGCGTCTTTTTCACCCGTCCGGCGATGGCCGAAATGACCGGGTCCGCAAGCGGCCCACGTGTGATTCCGTGACCCAGGGGAGCAAACGCCAAGAAAACGATACCCTTCTGCCGGCAAAATTCCAGAAGCCCGGCTTCCGGCAGATACGGATGCGCTTCGACCTGCACCACGGCGGGCTTGATGCGCGCCGATTCGTAGACGGGCAGCAGCCCGTCCAAGGTGATGTCGGACAGTCCGATCGCCCGGCACTTTCCCCGGTCCACCAGGCTTTCCATGGCCCGCCATGTCTCGATCAAGGTGACGCCGCCGTCATAAATAACGCCGCCATTGGAATCGCGGGGATCCTGTTCGTCTCCGGGTTGAAACGCGAACGGGGTGTGACTGAGATAGAGATCCAAATAGGTTACGCCAAGTCTTTCCAGGCTCGCCTCGAAAGCCGGTTCCACGCGCTCGGGCCGATGGTTGGTGTTCCACAATTTTGTCGTAACGAAGATGTCCTCGCGCGCTATTCCGCGATCGGCAAGCCCCGATTTCAAGGCTACGCCCACCTCACGCTCGTTGCGATATCTTTCAGCACAGTCGAAATGCCGAAATCCAGCTTCCAGCGCGTTTCTGGTAGCGGTGATCGTCGTGGCCGCATCCGGAATCAGGGTGCCAAAGCCGAGTACGGGCATCTGGCCGGTTCCGTGGCTCAGCGGTATCCTCTTCGTCCGGAAATCGGCAGGCTCTCTCATGAATGCTGCGTTCAACCTGACTGGAGCACGCCGGACGCCTCGGCTAACAGTTTGAAATCGCGGGCCGGCGCGGAAGGTGGGACCGGCAACGGTCCGCCGGCGGAGTCGACGGGTCGACACGGCACCTTCGCGGCTGGCGGCAAACCCTTTGAAGTGCGAAAATAAGGACACTAATAACTTCGGTATGGCGCATCCCCGTCTGTGGCGCTGACCGATATCGTCGCGTGGAGGGTTAGCTGTGCCGACAGGACCCGGGAGGTTTTCCCGCGAAGGCTTAGCGACGCGCGTTGTGCGTAACTCCACACAGGAGGAACTGGCAATGAAGAACGTCTCGGGTCCCATTTCCCTCGCCGGGTCTCAACTCGCCGAAACCCGTCATGTGTGCGCATTTTTCAACAACGACGACGAAGAATATCGCGTGTTGCTTCCGTTCATTGAGGACGGCTTGAAATCCGGCGACAAGGCTGTTCATGTGCTTAACCCGAATCAACGTCAGGACCACTTACAACGCCTGAGTGCCGCCGGTATCGACGCGGCGGCAGCGCAGCAGAGCGGGCAACTGGAGCTCCAGGTCAATACGGATGTCTATCTCCCGGATGGCCGCTTCGACCAGGATCGGATGGTTCAGGTGTTTGAGCAACTGGCCAGTGGGAACGCCAAGGGGGGATTTCCCCTGAGCCGCATTTGTTGCCGCATGGACTGGGCGCTGGAAGGCCAGTCTTATGTCGACGACGTGATTGAGTTCGAGTCGCGTGTAAACGAAGTGTGGCGCCGCCACGACGACGCGGTCATCTGCACTTACCATCTGGGGCAGTTTGGAGGGGACGCGGTGATTGACATCATGCGGACGCATCCGATGGTCATTGTGGGCGGTATCCTGCAACAGAATCCGTTTTTTGTCGAGCCGGATGAGTTCCTGCGGGAGTTTCGCCAGCGGCGGGCCCGCCGCCGCAGCTCACGTGCGGCGAACTAAGATATGCAGGCGCAAGCCGGGAGCGGTGGCGAAGAGGTCAAGCGACTTCAGCGCTGCATTAACGATCTGGTCAGTCTGTTTGCCCTTCCCGCCACGTGGAGCGGCGGTGAGCCATCCCGGATCGCCGATACCCTGCTTGGCGCGCTTCCGCGCATGCTCCAGCTTGACGCCGTCTATATCCGGTTGAAGGAATCGGGTGGTCAGGCGCCCATCGAGATGGGCCGGCCGCACGAGATCGGGGAGGTGTTCAAGCGCTGGTTGGGGTCCGACATACAGGAATGGCCCGCG
The DNA here is from genome assembly GCA_035509055.1 of Bryobacteraceae bacterium. GTDB lineage: Bacteria > Acidobacteriota > Terriglobia > Bryobacterales > Bryobacteraceae > PALSA-129. The sequence goes on from DATJMA010000132.1 coordinate 112,586, forward strand.
GTGGTACAGAACCCGGCAGGAGGGCGGGACCTTTCGATCGTGCCGTTGGGTCTGGGGCTACGGGGTGAGATAGGTGTAATTGTGGCAGGCTCGGAGCGGGCGGATTTCCCGCGGCAAACCGAGAGACTGGTTCTGAGTGTAGCCGCGAATCAAGCATCCATCGGGTTGCAGGAAGCGCGGCTTCTGAGCGAACAAAGGCAACTCGCGAGCGAACTCGACCGGCGCGTCGCGCAACGAACCGCGGAACTCGCCGCCGCCAACGAAGAGCTGCGAAGCAGCGAAGAAAGGCATCGCCTGGTAGTCGAAACGGCCAACGATTCGGTCATCAGCATGGACGAAAGTGGCAGGATTCTGTTCGCCAACCCGGCAACCACGAAAATTTTTGGCTATGAACCGATTGAGTTGGTTGGGCGGCCGCTGACTGTTCTCATGCCGGAATTCATGCGAGAGCTTCACGACCGTGGGTTCAGGCGATACCTGGCCACGGGGCGCCGGCACGTGAACTGGGAAGGGATCGAGCTGACCGGACTGCGCAAAGACGGCCGGGAGTTCCCGGTTGAAATTTCGTTTGGGGAACTGGCGAGAGGCGGCCATAGGGTATTCACGGGCTTCATTCGCGATATCACTGAAAGAAGGCAGGCCGCGGACAAACTTCGCGCGAGCGAGCGTACTCTGCGGGAATTAACCGAGACGATTCCGCAGATGCTCTGGAGCGCCGAGGAGGATGGCAGGGTGAACTACTGCAACCAGCGGACCCTCGACTACACGGGACTGTCCGCCGGGGAAGTCCGCGGGTCGAGCTGGCTGGCCGCGGTTCATCCCGACGATGTCGAAAAGGCAACTCGCGCCTGGTTGAGCTCGGTTGCGAGCGGCGAAGTATTTCAGTGCGAGTTTCGCTTTCGGCGGGCGCCCGCCAGTTACCGATGGTGCATTTCGAGCGCCGTACCCCTGCGCGATCTCGAAGGGAAAGTGATCAGATGGTTTGGGACAATCGTCGATCTGCACGACTGGAGAGAAGCACAACAGGTATTAAATGCGATTCAGACCCGTCAGGTCGCGGTCCGTGCGGATGTTGGCCTGGCGTTTGGACAGGCAGAGACTCTCGCAACCATCCTGCATGAATGCGCGGAATCCCTGGTGCGGCATCTCGATGCCGCGTTTGCGCGGATTTGGACGCTGAGCCGCGACGGGAAAACGCTGGAGTTGCGGGCCAGCGCGGGCCTTTACACGCACCTCGACGGACCTCACTCCCGGATACCGATTGGCCGGCTCAAGATTGGGATGATCGCGCAGGAACAAAAGCACGTTCTAACCAACGACATCGTCAACGACCCCCGAATCAGCGACAAAACATGGGCGGCAAGCGAGGGGATGGCTGGTTTTGCCGGATACCCGATGGTGGTGGGAACGCGAACTCTTGGCGTGGTGGCAATGTTTTCCCGAAAGCCGCTAGCCATAGGGACGGCGGAAGCACTGGCATCCATCGCGGACGTGATCGCCCACGGTATCGAGCGCAAACGTGCTGAAGAAAGGCTTCGCGAGAGCGAACGGGAACTTAGTTCGATCATAGAGACGATCCCCGGGCTGGTTTGGTGCGCGGCTCCCGACGGCGAACTCACCTATTTGAATCGACGGATACTGGACTACACCGGCACAAACGCCGGCGTCTGGGCGCAGTCCGGCTGGAAGAACCTTCTTCACCCGGAAGATGCCGAGCGTACCGCTCAAGCATGGGCGCGCGCTGTCGCAACGGGCCAGCCGCATCAAACTCAGTGCCGATTCCGCCGGTCCGACGGCGTCTATCGATGGTTCCAGGTGCTGGGCGAGGCCGCGTGCGACAGTGCGGGCAAGGTCCTTCGCTGGTACGGATTGATGATCGATATCGACGACCGGAAAACCATGGAGGAAGCCCTGCGCACGAACCAGGATCGGCTGTCGCGAGCGATACGGACTGCGACGGTTGGCGAATTCGCGGCCGCCATCGCACACGAGATCAACCAGCCCCTGGCCGCCGTGGTGGCGAACGGCCAAGCCTGTCTGCGCTGGCTCGCCGCGCAGCCTCCAGGCATCTTCAAAGCGCAGGAAGCTGCCGAGAGGATCGTTCGCGACGGCAAGGAAACGGCGGAGGTTGTACGGCGCATCCGGGGGCTTTTCAAACAGTCGGAGATCGAGAAAATCGCCGTGAACCTGAACGAGGTGATTGGCGAGGTACTCCACCTCCTGACGAGCGAAACGGTCCGAAGGCGGGTTACCGTGGAGACGGACCTGGCGCAGGACCTGGGGTCCGTCACGGGCGATCGCGTCCAGTTGCAGCAGCTGGTTTTCAATCTGCTGCTCAATGCGATCGAGGCCATGGATGCGGTTGCAGATGGTCCCAGGATCCTGTTCATTGGTTCGAAACAAACCAACCCGGAAACCGTCCTGGTCGAGGTGCGGGATTGCGGCCCGGGTATCAGGAATCCGGACAAAATCTTCGAGGCTTTCTTTACTACCAAGGGAAACGGAATGGGCATGGGCCTGGCGATTTGCCGCTCCATTATTGAAGCCCACCGCGGCCGGCTTTGGGCGGCATCGAGCGAAGGGGCAGGCACCACCTTCTCATTTGTACTTCCCGTGCGAGCGTAACGCGATGGACTTTGACAGCCCGGTTGTCTTCGTGGTGGACGACGATCATCGAGTTCGGGAGGCGCTGTCCAGCCTGATTTCCGCGGCGGGACTGCGAGTGGAGGTCTTCAGCTCGGCAGCGGAATTCCTGGAATCTGAAAAGCCGGATGTTCCGGCATGCCTAGTCCTGGACTTGCAACTTCCGGGCACCAGCGGACTGGAACTCCAGCAGCAGTTGTTGGACGGAGATGCCGCGCCCATTATCTTCATCTCGGGGCACGGGGACATACCCTCTTCCGTGCGCGCCATCAAGGCGGGAGCGACGGAGTTCCTCTCGAAGCCATTCGACGATGAGGAACTGCTACGCGCGATTCACGCCGCTATCGGCCAGGATCGGATCGCGCGCCAGAAACGATCGGCACTGGCGGAATTGCAGAAGCGATACAGCCTTCTCACACCGCGCGAGCGCGAAGTCCTTCCTTTCGTCGTGGCCGGGTTCGCCAATAAACAGACCGGCGCCGACCTGGGCACCAGCGAAATCACCATTGGGGTTCACCGTGGAAATATCATGCGGAAGATGGCCGCGAAATCGCTGGCAGAGCTGGTAAGAATGGCCGACAAACTCGGAATCCCTCCGGCCGCCGGAACCGCCTAAATAAACCTTTATTAGCCAGGCAGCGAAATTGAAGGTATTCTGATGGCAACGGGGATAGTGCGCAGAATGGCCAACGAATTAATTCCGATCGTAGCGGCGGTGGACGACGATTTCCGAATTCGGGAATCCATGGCAAGCCTGCTGGAATCGGCAGGGTATGCACCGATGGTGTTCTCATCGGCCGAGGAGTTCCTGGGCTCAGGGACGCTCACCGCAGCGGGGTGTGTGATTAGCGACGTCCGGATGCCCGGAATGGATGGTATCGAGTTGCAGCGCCGCATCAAGCTGGAGCGCCCAGCGTTGCCGGTGATCTTAATGTCGGCGCACCATAACGCTGCAATCCGACAGACAGCCTTCGACGAAGGCGCCGCCGCTTTTCTATACAAACCGTTCGACGCCACGGACTTCCTCAATATAGTCCAGTCAGCCCTGACCAAGAACACCTAAGTTCGCTGGCTAAGCTGGTGTTTCTCGATACACCCTGTTGTTTCTACCAATCCCCCGTAAATAAACCTATAATTGTCAGCCTCCGGCTTCACTTCTACCATGGGAATCGTAGTGGAGATGCATTTCGTAATTCGAAACGGCGCTTCCAGTGACCAGTGAGGTTTTGGGGTTCGGTTCTCCGCGGCCGATACGCGAGAAACAAGAAGTGCACTCCGAATGATTCCAGCATGAGGTAAGACAATGGCTACTATCGATTTAATCGGGTCCAGCACGAGATTCCAGGCGGTGCTGGCGGAAGTAGCGAGAGTCGCGCCGGTGGACTCCGCTGTTTTGATCCAAGGCGAAACCGGGACCGGAAAGGAAGTAATTGCGCGCGCCATTCATGACGCCAGTCCCCGGTGCCGCAACCGTTTTATCGCCCTGAACTGCGCGGCGATTCCGGCTGCGCTGTTGGAAAGCGAACTATTCGGCCATGAAAGAGGCGCGTACACGGGAGCATGCACACAAACCAAGGGGCGATTTCAATCGGCGGACGGGGGGACGCTGTTTCTCGACGAAATCGGGGACTTGCCGCTGGAGTTGCAACCGAAGCTCCTGCGCGCCTTGCAGGAGCAGGAGTTCGAGCGCCTGGGCAGCAGCCATACCATCCAGGTCGATGTGCGGGTAGTGGCGGCAACCAATCAGGATCTCGCCCAACTCGTAGCCGAAAAGCGGTTTCGTGCGGATCTATATTACCGGCTCAACGTAATCCCCATCTGCCTTCCCCCTCTGCGCGAGCGGGTTCAGGACATCCCGCTGCTGGTGCAAAATTTTGTGCAGAAGCTTTCGGCGCGTCTCCAAAAACGCATCGATGTAATCCCGGAGGGCGTTATGGAAGTGCTCAAAGCGCACCCCTGGCCGGGCAATATTCGCGAACTGCAGAATTTCATTGAGCGCGCGGTAGTATTTTCACCGGGACCGGTGCTGCGTCTCCCGCTAGCCGACCTGAAGCAGATGATCCAACAGCCGGCGTCGCCGGCATCGGCCTGCCGGACTCTTGCCGACGCCGAACGGGATCACATCCTGGAGGTATTGCGACAGACCGGCGGGTTGATCGGGGGATCGCAGGGCGCAGCTTCGCGGCTGGGCTTACCACGCACTACGCTGGTGTACAAGATGCGCAAACTGGGCATTGGAACGCGCCGGTCGAACCGGCTGCGTTCCATTGACCGGACCGGCGACGGACCTACTAACCGGCTTAGCGCCGCCGGGAGCTTCTGAACGCCGGTCTGGCGGCGCCGATCACGACACGCCGCGAAGGCGAACCCGTCACGGCGATTCCAACAGAAAGGAGATGAGAAGTGATCCGCATATTGGCAGTAGACGACCATCCTCTTCTTCTGGAGGGCATCGCTGCCCTGATCGCCGGCGAAGAGGATATGGAATTGATTGCCGAAGGCTCCAACGGGCGGGAAGCCCTGGACCTCTTTCGGCAACACAGGCCGGACATAACCCTCATGGATTTGCAGATGCCGAAGATGAACGGTATCGACGCCATCGGAGCAATCCGCGGCGAATTTCCCGAAGCGCGAATCATCGTGCTGACCACTCATCCGGGCGATGTTCAGGTGTCGCGGGCCCTGAGAGCGGGAGCGCGGGGCTACCTCATGAAAGGGCAATTGCGAATCGAACTTCTGGAAACGATTCGAGCCGTCCATGCCGGGCAAAAACGGCTTTGTCCCGAGCTTGCCGTACAAATCGCGGAGCACGTCACCGACGGAGCGCTGACCCCAAGAGAGATCGAGGTCCTTCGTCTGGTCGCCGCCGGCAATGCGAACAAGGAAATTGGGGCGCAGCTATCTTTGACCGAGGTGACGGTGAAAAGCCATGTCAAGAACGTTCTCGCCAAGCTGGGAGCCAATGACCGGACCCACGCTGTCACGATCGCATTGAAGCGCGGAATCATCGAGTTGTGACGGACCGCCAGCCTTCATTCAGAGAGTGTCGACCGGCCTGCGAATGATCATGCATGGCGCATCTGGAATCAGACGTGCCAGTGAAGTGACTGGCTTGAATTTATGCCTCGACTATTATCGGTTAACGTTGGTCTGCCACGCGACATCGAGTGGAAGGGCCGCACTGTGCACACCGGAATCTGGAAAAACCCCGTGCACGGCCGGTGCCGGGCCGGACGGCTGAACCTGGACGGGGACGGTCAGGGGGACTTGGCGGGCCACGGAGGGGAACAGCGCGCCGTCTTTGTGTACCAGGTCGAATCCTATCGCTTTTGGCGGGAAAAACTGAAGAGACCCGAACTGGGCGATCCCGAATCGTTCGGTCAATTCGGCGAAAACTTCACGGTGGAAGGCCTGTCCGACGACTCGGTGTGCATCGGCGACCGGTATCGGATCGGGAGCGCAGTCTTTGAAATCACGCAACCCCGCGTCACCTGCTATCGAATTGGCATTCGGATGAACGAGCCCCGCATGGCCGCGCTGCTGACTTCCAGCGGCCGCCCGGGATTCTATTTCCGGGTTCTCCAGGAAGGCGAAGTGGGCGCGGACGACGAAATCGTCAAGGTGGGGGAGGCCAAGGAGCGGATGACGGTGGCGCAGATCAACGCGCTTCTCTACTTGCCGAATCACCCGCGCGAGTTGCTGGAACGGGCACTGCGAATCGCGGCGCTTTCACCGGGATGGCGGGGGTCGTTCGAGGCATTGCTGCGGAACTCCAGCGGTGGAAATGCGGGTCTCATGCCGGAAGCAGCCGCGCATCCGGCGGCGCCCGGATTTCACCGGCTCGCGGTAACGTCGATCGACCGGGAATCCGCGGATGTCCTGTCGGTTACGATGCAAAGCAGCGACGGTCAACCGCTGCCGGTGGCTGGGCCGGGTCAGTACGTTGTCGTCAGACTTCAGCCGGCCGCCGGAGCAGCGCCGATTTTTCGGAGCTACTCCTTATCGGGTCCGGTTTCGAACCAGCGCTACCGAATCAGTGTAAAGATCGAGCCAAACGGCGTGGCGGGAACGTGGCTTCGGGACCGCGTACGGGTGGGCGATACTCTCGACGTCAGTTCCCCTCGCGGCAGCTTCATTCTGCAAGGCGGGGAGGGCCCGGTGGTGCTCCTCAGCGCCGGGATCGGGACGACCCCGGTGCTGGCGATGCTTTACGCGCTGGCGGAGGAGCGCTCGACCCGGCAAGTCTTGTGGCTCCACGCAGCACGAGACCGCCAACATCACCCGTTTGCCGCCGAAGTCCGGCGCGTGGTGCTCGCGCTCCCGCACGGCCGGAGCTATGTTTGCTATAGCAAACCGGGCCCGGCCGATAAGCCGGGCGAGGATTTCGATGCCACCGGTCACTTGTCGCGACCGGTGCTGGATGCGGTTGGCATCCCGCAGGAAGCGGAGGTTTACCTTTGCGGACCGGTTGCTTTTATGAACGACATGAAGGCGGCGCTTGCGGCGTACGGCATCCCGGCGAAACGGATTCACATCGAGATGTTCAACGGCGGTGAAGCGATGAGTCCGGGTGTGGCCGCCACGGTTCCACGAAGTCCGCACCCACCCGAGCGCGATACCGGCACCGGGCCGCTGGTGTCCTTCGCGCGAAGCGGCGTCGCCGCACACTGGAACGGATCGCTCTACCAGAGCATTCTCGAACTGGCTGAAGCGTGCGACGTTCCAGTCCGCTGGTCGTGCCGGACCGGTGTGTGTCACAACTGCGAGAGCGGTTTGGTTTCCGGAGGAGTGGCTTATGGACCAGAGCCGCTCGACAATCCGGCCGAAGGCAATGTTCTGGTGTGCTGCTCGCAACCGATTGGCGACACGGTCATCGACCTGTGAGCTGGACGTCCGGCTGGATTCCGGGTCGAACATTCGCCAACTGACGGGGGGTCGACTTCCCTGCATTCGGCCGGCTCCTTCCTAATGCCGTGGCGCCCGCAGTCTTATCGAGCCGGGGACGCGAGGCGCCGAAGGCCCCGCACTTGCAAAGACTGATTGACGTGGGCGGGCAACCGACACTAACCCTCATGGAGATTTGCGAATGAGTCTTATCGACAAAGCGCTGAAAGCGAACCGGACGTACGCCAAGAAGTACGATCGAAAACTGGGGGGGCATCCAACCCCCAAGATCGCAGTTGTAACCTGCATGGATCCCAGACTTTCGGACCTCCCTCACATCCTGGGGCTGCCGCATGCCGATCTCGACGTGATTCGGACCGGCGGGCCGGCGGTAACGGAAGATGTGCTCGGAGAGCTTGTGGTTTCCACCCGGGTCCTGGGGACCACGGAGATCATGCTCCTCAACCACACCGGCTGCGGGTTCACGACATTCACCGACGAAGAGTTGAACGCGAAGCTCACGGCTCAAACCGGCGATGCGTCGCCCGCGCCGATGCGCTTCTTTTCCTACAAAGATCCGGAACAGAACACGCGGGAACAGATGAAGAAAGTCAGATCGCATCCGTGGATTGCCAAAGAAGTTCCGGTGCGAGGTTTCATCTTCGACGTGGAGACCGGTCTGATCACGGAAGTGCAGGAGGTCCCACACGAAGTTGCCGCCTGAAAGGGCGCGCAGAACCTGGCGGGGCAGTCAACACCGGCTGGAGTCGAGCTTGCCGCGGGAGATTGGCTGCCCTGCCGAGCTTGCCGGAGTTCTTATGCGATCCACTCAGCGAACCACCTTTACCCTGGCGATGCTGGTGGCTGCCGGCAAGCTAGCGGCTCAAAGCGCGCCGGTGTCAGCCGGGCGCCCGTGGCACGGCCCGGTGGAACGGCAAATCGTAAACGACGAAAATCACGTTCGCCGCGAGTCTTTCCCGATTGAGCCCGGGAAAGCCTATTCGTTGGCGGAACTGATCGATCTGGCCGAGGCCCACAATCCCGAGACGCGGGTTGCATGGGAGAGCGCCCGAGCCCAGGCGGCAGCGCTGGGAATCGCACGAAGCGAACTTTATCCGACGCTATCGGCCGCGGCGCTCTCGGGAGTGGACCGCGAGGAGATTCCGCTGGGAACCCGATTCTATCGCCACACCGACCCGGCGTTTCAAGTGTCGTTAGCTCTCAATTACACGATCCTGGATTTTGGAGCCCGTCGCGGCCGAATCGCCGCGGAGAGTGCCGGACTGCTGGCCGCGAACTTCGGTTTCAACGACGTCCACCGGAAACTTATCTTTCAAGTTCAGCAGACATATTACCGCCTGCTAAACGCCCTGGCGCAGGACGGCGCGGCAAGAGCGAGTTTGGCCAACGCTGAAGCCGTGCGGCAGGCCGCGGAAGAAAGGCTACGCAATGGTTTGGCAACTCTGCCCGACGTCCTGGAGGCTCGCAGTGCCTCCGCGCAAGCGCAATACGATCTGCAGGCGGTGCTGGGCGCGGAGGAAAACGCGCGGGGCGATTTAGCCACCGCTTTGGGAGCGCCCGCGGCCACCATGATTCGTGTTGAGCCGTTGAGCGAGGTCCCGACCCCCGAGTCGGTGGGCGAGAGCGTCGAGAATGTGACCGAGCGGGCCCTGGAACAACGGCCGGACCTGCAAGCCGAGTTGGCCGGCGTCCGCGTGGCGCAGGCGCAGCGGAAGGAGGCGCGGGCGGCATACTATCCCAGCCTGAATTTGAGAGTCAATCCGACCGCCCAATCGCTTTACATCGAGCAGCAGACCTTGCCGTGGGGCCACACAGCCGACTTGACCGGCGGAGTGGCGCTAACTTTAAACTGGACGGTCTTCGATGGAGGCGCGCGCCGCGGCCGCGTGATGGAGGCGGAGGCGGAGGTTCGCCGGGCGCGGTCGGAGGTGGACGCTGCGCGCGATACCATCGAGGACGAAGTTTGGACTGCTTATTCGAACTTAAACACCGCCTTTCGCCAGCGCGAGGCGGCCACGGCGCTGTTGCAGTCCGCCGCCCAGTCCTATGCCGCCGCGCTGGAATCCTACAACTACGGTGTCCGCAATCTGTTGGACGTGACCGCGGCACAGAAGCTTCTGGCGCAGGCCCGCTCCGCGGACATCCTGGCCCGCACCGAGGTATTAACGACGCTGGCGGATCTGGCTTTCCGCTGCGGCGACTCAATCGAATCCAACACCAGGAAACCTCAGCGATGAACCACAAGACGCTTTGGCGCATTTCGCGGTGGACGTTGCCTACAGCAGCCCTCTTCCTGACCAGTTGCGGGCGCGCTCCTTCCTTCGATCTTCTGGGATCGTTCTTTCCAGCCTGGCTGGTGTGCGTAGCGTTTAGCCTCGTGCTGACAGCTGCCGCCCGATGGCTCCTGTTGCGCCTGGGGATCGAGGTAGCGCTACCGGTTTTGACCTATCCGAGCCTGACGGCGCTGTTTTCCTTTGCGTTCTGGTTCGCTTTATTCCGATAGGGGGAGATGCCGATGACGTCCAGAGACGACACGAACCGCGGAAAAATACTGGGCGGCGCGCTCAGTGCGGCTATCGTGATTGGCGCCGTGGCGCTAGGCCTGATGGTGCTGTATCACGTGAATTTTTATCCTCGAACCGACGACGCCGAGATCCTTGCCAATTTCATCGGCATCGCACCCCAGGTGGAGGGTCCGATCGTACGTTTGAACATACGCGACAACCAGTTTGTGAAGCAAGGCGACCTGCTTTATGAAATCGACGACCGGCCCTACCGTTATGCGCTGGAGAAGGCGGTTTCCGAGCAGGCGGCGCTGGAAGGACAAATTGCCGACGAGCAGCGAAAAATCGCGGCGCTGGTGAGCGCGGTTTCGGTTTCCGAGGCGAATATTCAAAGCGCGCAAGCCGACGTCAGCCGCTCGGCGGCGGCGGTAGACCAGGCACGGGCAGACGTAACAAACGCCGAACAGGGAGTGAACCGCGTGAAGGCGGAGTGGACTTATGCGGACCACAATTTTCATCGTCTCGAGCCCTTGCTGGCGAAGCAGTTCGTCACAGCGGATCAAGTGGACCGGGCGAAGACTTCCGAGATAGCGGAGGCTGAATCCCTGAAGCAGGCGGAATCGCAGCTGCAACTGGCGAAGGCCGGACTGCAGTCCACATTGGCGCAACAGGAACGCTCGCGGGCAATGCTGGTGGAGAGCAAGGCCCAGCACGAACAGGCGCGGAATGCGGTGACCACGCTTGAACCACTGGTCAACCAGCGCGGCGCCAGGGCTGCGGCGGTAGAGACGGCCCGCTACAATCTCGACAACTGCCGGGTGTATGCGCCGTTCGCGGCTCGCGTTACGAATCTGACGATTTCGGAAGGCGCTTACGCGCATATCGGCCAACAGGTGTTCACGCTGATCGACGCGCGCACGTGGTGGGCAGTGGCCAACTTTCGGGAAGGGCAGTTACAGCACATCGCTCCCGGAATGCACGCCGAGGTCTACGTGATGTCCAAACCCGACGTTCATTTCACGGGCGTGGTGGACAGTATCGGATTCGGGGTGACGCCGGATGCCGACGTGGTCGGCCGTCTGGAAGCGGGCCTCCCGGATGTGCAGAGGACCCTGAACTGGGTACATCTGGCGACCCGCTACCCGGTTCGCGTGCGTGTAGAAAACCCTCCCGCGGACTTGTTTCGAGTGAGCGAGTCGGCGGTTGTGGTAATTCGAGGACGTTGAGGTGGCGGCCTCCACGCACGAAATGCCGGACGGCGCCGGACCGCTGACCTGGTTCCGGGAGTTCCTCAAGCAGGAACTGGCACCGTATCCGGGCCGCACCATGACAGTGGCACGAATGGTTGCGGCGGTAACCCTGGTCATGATCGTCTGCAACACATATCGCATTCCTTACGCGTTTCTGGGCGGGATCTATGCGCTGCTGATTTCGCGCGAAAGCCCGCGCGCGACTCTGTACTCGGCGGCAACGATACTTCTTCTTGCCGTGGCCGGCGTGGTCTACGTGTTAGCGTCCGTCCAATTTGTGATAGGAGTCCCACTGCTTCACTTTTTCTGGAACATCGCCTCGCTCTTCCTGGCCTTCTTTGCGCTCACCGCGATCACCAACTACGGGGCGTTTGTGGGATTCGCGATGGTGATTTCGATTTCGGTTACGATTTGGGACCGGCACATGTCAGCCGAGATTAACGTCCTGGATACGTTGGCGCTGGCCTTGGTGGCGTTCGTCGCAGTGGCGGCCACCTCCGCGGTAGAAGTGGCCTTCCGACGTGTGCGGCCCGGAGACGACATCGTGGTGCCCGTCGCCGAGCGTCTTGGCGCGATTCACAGGGTTTTGATTGCCTATGCGGAAGGAGATCGGCTGGAAAAGGCGGTCGAAGACAAGCTCACCCGGTTGGGCATGCTGGGAACGTCGACCTTGCGGCGAGCGTTGCGGCGCTCGGATTATGCGCCACAATACAGGGCGCAGATGAGCGGTGTGGTGGCGCTGGTCGGGAGCCTGGTCGACATTACGACAGCGCTTACCCAGTTGAGTTTTGAGCCAACCCGAACGGACCGGGAGCATTTGAAGAGCCTGGCGTCGGCCGTCGCAAGTATCCGCGCAGACCTGGTGGCGCGGCGAATTCCCATCGCGACTGAGGTGAGCAACGAAGAGGAACCCCATCGTATTCCGTTGTTGCGCGAGATGGAGGCTACCGTCGCGTTGATCCCGCAAGCATTTGCGGGGGCCCGATCGATTGACGAATATCAGGCCCCCTCGGACGAGATGCCACGGTCAACGCTGCTCGCCGCCGATGCGTTCGTCAACCCGGAGCACTTCCGGTTCGCGTTGAAGGGGTGTTTGGCGGCAACCGCCTGTTATGTCATCTACAACGCGATCGACTGGCCCGGCATGGGTGTGCCGGTGATGCTCACCTGTTTTCTGACCGCCTTTTCTACCATCGGCACGTCCCGGCAAAGGCAGGTTCTGCGTTTCGCGGGATTCTTGGTGGGTGGCCTGGCGATCGGGATGAGCAGCCAGACCTTCGTCCTGCCGTACGTCGATTCGATATCCGGATTCACCGTGCTTGTCATGCTGGTCACCGCGCTGGGCGGGTGGTGCATGACGTCGAGCCCGCGATTGTCGTTCTTCGGGCTACAACTGGCGGCAGTGTTCTATGTGATCCACATGCAGAAATTTGCGATGGAAACGTCGCTCGCAGTGGGACGGGACCGTGTTGCCGGGGTGTTCCTGGGGCTGCTGGCGATGTGGTTGATATTCGATCAGCTCTGGAGCGCCCCGGCGAGTGTCGAGATGCGGAAGGGGTTTGTTGCCACGTTGCGCCTGTTAGCCCAGTACACCCGGGAGCCGGTTTCATCCGGGACCGGGCCGGCGATCCAGCGCACTTCCGCGCTTCGCGATACGATCAACCGTCAATTCGATAACGGGAGGGCGCTGGCCGACGGGGTTCTGCTCGAGTTCGGGCCTTCGCGGCTCCGCGACCTTGCTTTGCGCGACCGGATCCGGAAGTTGCAGCCCGAATTGCGGGCCCTCTTCCTGATGCGGGGCGCGTCCCTCAAATATCGTCTCCAATTGCCGGGCTTTGAACTGCCCGAAGGGGTACTTGCCGCACTTGAGGCGTACGACGCGTGTTCCGCCGAGGTTCTGGAGAGCTTAGCGGATCGAATGGAAGGCAAGACGCCGCCAGGGAAGGCTGGGGCCGCGGACTCCTCCGCACTCTTCGAGCAGATAAAGAAAACGTGCCGCGCGGACGAAGCACGATTATTGCTTTCGGAAAATGGCGGAACGCTGCTTCCCTTGTTCCGGCAGATTGATCGATTGTCAAGCCGTCTGGCGAGCCGCATCGCGACGGAAATGGATCTGGCCGAACCAGGCGAAGAGATTTGGTCCACGCTCGAAATGCGGCCCGCCAACTCCGTGTCGGCGGATGGACACTAAGTCAACCGGCTCCGCCATGCAAGAACCTGAAAAAGCAGGTTGGCCCTAAGCGGTCCGGCGATTGCAATTGCACCTGGCAGAGGCAGATATGAACGTGAAGCTGAATCGGGAACTGCAAGACCTATGTATCAACACGATCCGAATGCTTTCGGCCGACGCCGTCCAGAACGCGAATGCCGGTCACCCCGGAATGCCGATGGGCGCCGCCGCCATGGCGTTCACGCTTTGGACTCAGTTTCTCAAGCACAATCCCCGAAACCCTCAGTGGTTCGACCGCGACCGGTTCGTATTGTCGGGCGGACACGGGTCGATGCTGTTATATAGCCTGCTGTATCTTTGCGGTTACGACCTGCCGCTCGAGGAGATCAAGCATTTCCGAAAGTGGGGGAGCAAAACGCCGGGGCACCCGGAGCGTGGCGTAACGCCCGGCGTCGAGGTCACTACCGGGCCACTGGGGCAAGGGTTCGGCAACGGCGTAGGCCTGGCGATTGCAGAGGCGTGGCTGGCGGCGCGTTATAACCGGCCGGGACACAAAATTGTCGATCACTATACGTATGCCATCTGCGGCGACGGCGATCTGATGGAAGGCGTCAGTCACGAAGCGGCCTCGCTGGCCGGACATCTTCGCCTGGGCAAACTCATTTATCTGTACGACCAGAATCACATCTCGCTGGCGGGAGCCACCGAAATCGACTTTACGGAAGACGTGGCAAAACGCTTCCAGGCATATGGATGGCATACGCGCGCGGTTCCAGACGGCAATGACACGGAAGATGTGGCCAACGCGATTCGGGAAGCCCAGGCCGATGAGAGACCTTCGCTGATTCTGGCGCGGACCCACATCGGCTATGGCAGCCCTCACAAACAGGACAACTTCAGCGCGCACGGGGACCCGCTGGGAGAAGAGGAATTACAAGCCACCAAGAAAGCCCTGGGTTGGCCCAGCATGGAAAAGTTCTACCTGCCGCAGGACGCGGTGGAGTATTTCCGGCTGGCGGTTCCCCGCGGCGCGCAAATGGAGGCGGATTGGGGAAAGAAATTCGGCGCCTATCAGCAGGCGTTTCCGAAGGAAGCGGCCGAGTTCGAGAGCATCGTGAGCGGCCAACTCCCGCAAGGCTGGGACGCCGATCTTCCGAAATGGACGGCCCGGGATAAGCCTATGGCAACGCGCGCGGCCGGCGGCGAAGTTATGGCGGTCCTGTCCAAGCGCCTCCCCAATCTGATCGGCGGATCGGCAGACCTCAACCCATCGACCCGGACCGCCCTCAAAGGGCTGGGAGATTTCCAGTCGCCGGAGGTGTCGGGGCCGGGGACGCTGGGCGCGGCCGGCGGGGAGTGGAGCTATGCGGGGCGGAACGTGGCGTTCGGCGTGCGCGAACATGCGATGGGGGCGGCGGTGAACGGAATGGCGGCGCACGGCGGAGTGTTTCCCTTCAGCGCGACGTTCTTGCAGTTCTCCGACTACATGAAGCCCGCCCTCCGTCTGGGTGCCTTGAGCCGTCTGAAAGCGGTTTACGTGTTCACGCACGACAGCATCGGACTCGGGGAGGATGGCCCGACTCACCAGCCGGTCGAGCACCTCGCCGGCTTACGTGCAGTTCCGGGGCTGACGGTCATTCGCCCCGCCGACGCGAACGAGACCGCGGAGGCCTGGGTTTTTGCGGTTCAACACGACGGTCCCACGCTGTTGGTGCTGACGCGACAGGCCGTCCCACATCTTGACCGCGGCGAGGCGAACCACCCGGGTGTGGCACGCGGCGCCTATGTGCTCGCGGAGGTGGAAGACGGCTCTCCCGATGTGATTCTCATCGGCACCGGCTCGGAAGTCAGTGTCTGTATGGCGGCACGGGAGAAATTGAAGAACCTGGGAGTAAAGGCTCGCGTAGTCAGTATGCCAAGCTGGAGCCTGTTCGAGGCGCAGGAGGAGGCTTACCGTGAAACCGTCCTTCCACGAGATATCAAGAAAAGGGTCGCGGTAGAGGCCGGCTCACCGGTTGGATGGCATCGCTGGGCGGGCGAGGAGGGTGCGGTCATCGGTGTGGAGCGCTTCGGGGCGTCGGCGCCGGGGCAGGAGGTTCTGGCCCATCTGGGCTTCACGGCGGATCACGTTGCGGCTGTCGCGCTTCGACTCTTGGGCAAGGAAGGGGAATTGGAACAGACATCCGAAGCGACTTTGGCGACGGCCTAGATTAGATACCCGACCGCGCGAGAATCTTCGAGTGGCCATCCCGAGGCGAGGCCTTGCCAGGGCAATGCTTCGACCGGCGGGGAAACCGATCATGCGGCCGCGGCACTGGCAGCTAAAATCCCGGCGCCCAGCAGGCGATAATCTTCAGGCCCAGCCTGGCGATCGCGAATGCGGCCTCGGACCATTCACTATCGAGGAGGTTGCGAAGTCACGCGAGATCGCCGGGTAAAAGCTCGAACGCAGAGCCCTTTTTCCTGGCCTGCGAGGCCGCTTCGGCGACAAAATGGCCGGTTGATTGGATGCTGCAAGCGCATGGCTTGGGCAGTTCTAAACCGGCTTCGATTGGGAAGAAACTCGACGTCCACCCGATGCGCGGAATGCGTACAGGCAACGCATATTTTGCGGAAGAGAACCTCGCAGGCGATCAGTTTGAGCCGCACCGGGCCTTTACCAGCGCACGAATAAAATCCGGCGTGGAGCCGCAGCAAGCCCCGATAAACGACGCCCCGGCATCGCGCAAGGCGGCAAAATGGGAGGCGAAGAACGCCGCGGTGGTGTGATACTTCACCGAGGTGCCTTCCAACGAGGGCAACCCGGCGTTGGGCTTGATCCAAATGGGGAGGCCGCAGGCAGCGCGCAGACGGCGACAGATGGCGGCGGCAAACTCTACTCCGGCGCCGCAATTCGCGCCTATCGCATCCGCGCCCGCTGCCACCATGGCGGCAGCCACCGCCTCGGGCGTGGCGCCCATCATCGTGCGGTCCTTCTGCTTTCCGGAGTCGAAGGCGAAGGAGACGACCACGGGCAGACCGGTGTCTTTGGCCGCGGCCACGGCGAGTCGCGCCTCTTCGATGTCGCTCATGGTCTCCGCCAGCAGAGCATCGGCGCCGGCATCTGCCAACTGCCGGGCCTGCGCGTCAAAAGCGGCGCGCGCCTGCTCCGGGGCGATCTCTCCCGCCATCAGCAGTTTTCCGGTAGGCCCAATGGAGGCGAACACAAGTGCCCGGGCCGCCGCCGCGCGCCTGGAGATTTCGACACCGGCCCGGTTGATGGCCTCGAGATCGCCTTTCATGGCGATGGCATTGGCGCGGAAAGTATTGGTCAGGACGACCTGGCTCCCCGCGTCCACATAGGCGCGCGCCACCTCCGCTACGCGATCGGGATAGGTAAGGTTCCAGGTGTCCGGCGGGGCGCCGGGTTCCAGCCCGCGAGCCTGCAATTCGGTTCCCCAGGCGCCGTCGGCGATGAGCAGACCGCCGGCGAGCCACTGGCTGAGAGAGCTCACGCCGCTACCAGTTTCCGGGCCAAAGCCACGGCGCTCGAGGCGTTGTCGGTGTAGCCATCGGCGCCGATGGCATCGGCATACTGCTGCGTGATCGGGGCTCCGCCCACCATGATCTTCACCTTATGGCGCAATCCCGCGGCCGTTAACGCGTCGATGGTGGTTCTCATCCATCCCATGGTTACGGTGAGGAGAGCCGAGAGCGCCACCAGTTCCGCCTGGCGCGCGGCCACGGTTTCCACGAAAAGTTCCGGGGCGACATCGGCGCCGAGGTCGATCACCTCAAACCCGCCGCCTTCCAGCATGGCGGCCACCAGGTTTTTGCCGATGTCATGCAAGTCGCCCTTGACCGTTCCGATCACCACGCGGCCGGCCGGCTTCGCGCCGGTAGAGGCCAGCAGAGGGCGGAGGATCTCCATCGACGCCTTCATGGCGCGGGCGGAGAGGAGCATCTCCGGCACGAAGTATTCTTCGCACTCGAAGAGCCGGCCCACTTCGTCCATGGCCGGCATCAGGTGTCCGGTGACGATGGCGAGCGGCGCCACTCCGCCGGCAATGGCCGCTTGCGTGGCCGCGGCGGCGGTTTTCCAGTCGCCGGCGATGAGCGCGTCCTTCAGCAGTTGCAGATCATGCATGCGAAACTCCATTGAATTCATGCACGGCATGGAGCATGGCCACGATGTTTTCCACGGGCGTGCCGGCCTGCAAGTTATGAATCGTGCTGAACACGAAACCGCCGCCGGGGGCGAAGATCTCGCAGCGGCGAAGGACTTCCTCACGCACTTCCCGCGGCGAGCCGAACGGCAGGGTCTTCTGGGTATCCACCCCGCCGCCCCAAAACACGAGCCGGGAGCCGTACTTTCGCTTCAGCCCGGCCGGATCCATTCCGGCCGCCGAGCACTGTACCGGGTTGAGGATGTCGAACCCCGCTTCGATGAAGCTCTCCAGGAACCGCTCCACGCTGCCGCAGGAATGCTTGAAACATTTCCATTTGGTATTGGTGTGCACCCAACTGTTGATGCGCTGGTAGTAGGGGAACCACAGTTCGCGGAAAGTGGCGACCGAGCAGAATGCCGAGGTCTGCGTGCCGAAATCGGTGCCGCAGACGTACATGCAGTCGGCGGCGTCGCCGATGCGGGCGCGAATTCGCTCCAGGTTTGCGAGAGCGATTTCGCATTGGCGATCGAAGATGCGATGGATCAGCCCGCGGCGGGTCCGCGTCGACATGTACCACTCGGCGACGTCGCGAATTCCTTTTGGATTCTTCAGACCCGGCGCCGGCACCACGCCGACGTCGCCGAGCGAGGTGCCTCCGAAGGACGCCACGATCCCACAATCGCTCTCTTCCGCGGCGCGGACGGAGCGTTCGATGTGAGCGAGGTCTTCCTCGGATAAGGGCCCGAATTCTTCCAGGTTGTCTTCCGGGTCGAGCTTTTCTTCCTCGATTTCCGGCTGCCGCACGATGATGTCGAAGAAGGCGCTGCCCACCGGCATACGCCCGCTGGGAGCGGCTGTGACATCGCCCTGGGGATAGACGAGGATGTCGCCTTCCGGCGACACCGTAGTGTGGAAATCGCCGGGCACCAGGACCGACAGACCCCGGAAATCCCACTCCTTCCAATTCGCGGCGGGAGCGCCGAATTTGGTCTTGCGCGGGAACACGCCGACGACGTCCAAGCCCATTGCGGCGCGCAGGTCTTCCTCGATCGAGCCCAGCATCTGAAAAGGCTCGTATACCTTCACCGGACCGCGGGGCAGGCCGTAGTAGTCGCGCAAAGCGGCCACGCAGCTCACATGGATACCGGTGACGTTGGTGCTTCCAAAATCCAGCGGAATGCGATCCGGCTCGCGATGTTCCAGGGCGGTGCGCAACCTGTCTCGCGAAGAGGTTCGGGTTTGGCTCAAGCAGTTGGCTCGAAACGCGATTTATAACACGCCTCAGCGCCGCGCGCGGCGGCCATACCAGAAGGCAGAAGCCGGGGAGCAAGGAGCCGGGAGAAAGACCGGGTCAGCGAACGGCGGGACGGGGCGGCTGGATCGGGTGCGGCTTGCCGTTTCGATCCAACCGCCATCCATGGATCGCGGCGCTGTCTGGACCCATCGCGTTTCCGGGCGATGAGCGAATTTCAGCTTTTCGCAGGCGCCGGCGTCTGCGCAGAAACGGCTTCAATTCGCCTTGGTTCCGCCGGGATGCCTGCTTTCCCCGCCCGCGGGGGCGCAACTCGCCGGAGCGGCGTCGATCGCGGGCGGCCCGGACGCCGGTCGGGTGTTCACCCGCTGCGAGGTTTATCGACCGATCCTCAAGAAACGAGCGAATCTCCAAGCCAATGCGCGCCGAGAAAGAGTTCCCCACGCACCCTCATCCGGGGCGTTTGTTCCATCTCGACCAGGCAGCGGCTCGCCGCCCGCTATCCCACTTTGAGTAGGCGGCTCGCGGCGGAACGTCTCGCGCTCCCATAGACCAACCACGCCGAGGCGATCACCGCAACCGTTCCGGCGGCGATTTTTCCTTCGAAGAGCCAGATGCTGGAAATCGCTTCCGTCGGCACCAGCGAGCAGAGAATGGTCAGCAGGGTGAAGGCCGTGCCGGAAATCGCGCTAAGACGCTTGCCGGCTTTCCAGGCGCTCCCGAAAATATACAGGTACGGCAGAAAGCCGGTAATCACCATGAGCGACACCATCTCCTGATACGCCGCGCGCAAGCTGTCGCCCAGTTGGAAGATCAGCAGCAGGAACGAAGCTACCGCGCCGAACGTCAGGATGGAGACGTGAGGCGTTCCCCATCGCGGATGGAGGCGCGCGAAGGCCGGCGGGAGCAGATTATCGACGCCCGCGGCGAAGGGTAGCCGCGACACCGTCGCGCCGGAGCCGCCGAATTGCCCCACTGCGCTTAGCACCACCATCACCCCGAGCAGCAACGAAATCCACGGCACGTTCAAAGCCGCGCCGGCGGATTGCCCCACTTCCGCGAAGCCATTCAGCTCGCTGATTTTCTGAGGCGGCAATAACACGAGCATGGCCCACGTGGCGCCGGTGTAGAAGACGGCGGCAAAACCGGATGCCATCCAGCCCGCCCGCGGCAAGGTGCGCGCGGGATCGCGGATCTCGGCGGCCATCATGCCCGTCATCTCCACGCCCGAGAGCCCGTAACCGATGTACGACCAGAAATTAATGGTGTTCCAATTCCACGTGGGCACCAGGTGGAAAGTTGTGGCCGAGCCGCGCTTCGCGCCTACCAGCAGCGCCAGAACCACCAAGACCACCCCCAGCGCCCAGCACGCGGCGGCGCCGATGTTCTCGGTCCATGCGCCAATATTGACGCCGCGCAGGTTCGTGCCCAGCGCAATCCAGATCGCCGCCAGAGCCGCTGCCAGCAGCCAATAGCGGCTGTCGGCTAGCCAGCTGAATTTCGGACCCAGCGCGGAGAATCCGGCTTCCAGATAAAACAGCGCCGCGGTGGGCAGCAGGAAAGCGATGCCGATCCAATACACCCAGAAACACAGGAACCCGTGCCACGGCCCGAAATCGGCGCGCGTCCAGGCATAAAGGCCGCCGGTCGACCCGGGATATTTCACCGCCAGCGCGCCGGTGGCGGCGGCAAGCGGCGCGGCAAACAGAAGCGCCGTGGCCACCCACAAAGTGATCGATCCCGATCCGCCATGCGCGGCGGCGGGAATCCAGCGCGCCCCCATCATACAAGCTATGGCCAGCAGGGTAACGTCGCGCAAACCAAGCTTCCGCTTGTGGACCGGGATCGCAGCTATTTCAGGCACAGGCTGACAAGTATATCGAATCGGTGACGCCGCGCCGCTGTTTCAGCCGTACTGGAACGAAACGCGAATTAGAAATACGTAAGATTGCTTGTGGTTCCTTACACTCCGTATTATGCTCGTCTCGATACCGAGAACCCCGCTCATGAACGATCTCCAGGAACTCCAAATGCCCCGGCCGCTGCCTTTGGAAGAAGCTCTCCGATACGCCACGAATCTGGCTGAAATTTTGCGCCGCATGCATCGCGACGGAATCGTCTATGGCCGTCTCGATCCCAAGGACATCGTGTGGGATGGCCAGAGTGTGAAGCTGGCGCAGAATGGAACGGAGCCGAATCCCGCTTACCTGGCTCCCGAACAGGTCCGCGGCGAAGCCGCCGACGTGCGGAGCGATATTTTTTCCTTCGGCACGGTGGTGTACGAACTCATTTCCGGCCGCCGCGCGTTTCCAGCACAAGACGCGGAAGAGTTGAAGACGCAGATTCTGGAGAGCACGCCAACGGCAATCGAGGCCATTCCCGAAGGGATCGCGGCCCTGTTGAAGGGCTGCCTCGAGAAGAACCGCGATTCCCGCTGGCAGCGAATGACTTCCGTCGTCATCGAATTGAAACTGGCGGCCGCGCTGGTCCGCCAGAGCGGGTCGATGGCGGAGTGGAGGGAAAACGTCGCCTCGCTGCGCGAGCGCGTCGCGGCGCATACCGACCGGCTACAGGCGCAGCATGAATTTCAGGATGCCCTGGCGGCCGAATTGCGGCAAGCCGTGCAGCGAATCGAAGAAGCCCAGGCGGCAATTCAGGAATCGATCGCGGGACTGCAGAAGAGCTCCCAGTTGCAGTCCAGCGCCATCGAGGGAATACAAGTCGCGGCCACACAAACCGACGAGGTCGTAGAACACGTGGTGGAGGCCTTTGGCGTAATGCACAAGGCCATGGTGGAACATGGGAATGCGAAAGTTCTTCTGGCCGCGGGAAACGGAAGCTGAACACGCGTCCTTCCATCGCCCCGCTTCGCTGGCCGTCCGGCTTGTAGCGGGCCCGCTGCCCCTGAAGTCAGCCTTGCGCTACGCCATCGGGACGGCGGAAGCTTTGCGTACGTTCCATGCGCGCGGGCGCGCATACGCCATGTTGCAGCCGGCGGGCATCGTAATCGACGATACCGGCGTACACCTCGTGCCGGCCGCGCCTGCCGCGATCACTCCGTATTTCTCGCCGGAACAGGTGCAAGGGCGCGAGATCGATTTCCGCAGCGACATTTTTGCGCTGGGAGCGGTGCTTTATGAAATGCTCTCGGGCCGCCAGGCCTTCGTTGCCCCGACCAAGCCGGCGCTGCGCATCGCCATTCTGGGCTGCGACCCCGACCCCCTGGCCGGCTTCCCGCCCGCGACCTCGAAACTGGCGATGCGCTGCCTGGAAAAGGCGCCCGAGCGGCGTATCCAACGCATGGAGATCCTGCTCGCGGAGTTGAAGCTGCAGGAGATCATGGCTCCGCGCGCGGCGAGTGAATCAAAGAGCGGAGCTGCTCCGCGGTCGCCGCTCTTTTCGTAGTTCCACGCCCACGCGCCGCAGGCCTTCGGTCAGGAATTCCGGTTTGCCGCCGAGCCACAAGCGCAAGGACCCTTCCAGACCGAGGTGAACTCCGGGCACGATCAGCACACTTTGATTCACGCGGATGCGCTCGCACAGCGGATAGCTCGCGGTATCCGATGCGTATTTCACCAGGCACAGGGCGCCGGCGCGCGGCTCGCGAAAAGTCAGGAATCCGCCGAAGCTTTCCACCCACTGCCGCATGAGCGGCAGATTGTGCTGAAGGATGGCACGTGTCCGGGAGTAGAGCTTTTCGCGATTCTCAGGCTTGACGGCGATGCGCGCCACCGCATCGGAAATCTTGTTCGGCCCGATGGTGATGTAATCGTGCTGCGTCCAGCATTGCGCGATCACGCCGGGCGGACCGGCGATCCAGCCGATGCGCACTCCCGGAATCCCATAGGCTTTCGAGAGCCCGCTGGTGACGATCACGCGATCGCTCATGCCCCAAAAGCTGGGCGTGCGCGGGCAATGAATTTCGGCGCCGAGATAGACCTCGTCGGCGAGGAGATACGCGCCCACGGCGTCGCAGCGGGCGACGATGCGGCGCATGGCTTCGGGCGAAAGCACCGATCCGGTGGGATTGTTGGGGTTTGAAAGATAGACGAGGCGCGTCTTTTCAGTCACGGCGCTCTCGAATTCTTCCCACTCAGGCTCCCAATCCCGATCGAGGCGCAAATGGAAGGGGCGGAGGCGGGCGCCGCAGCTCTGCGGCACGCCGCCGAATTGCATGTAATTGGGCAGTTGGAGAGCTACCTCGTCGCCTTCGCGGAGCAGCGCCAGCGCCAGCAGATAATTCGCTTCGGACGTGCCATTGGTTACTTCGATGTGGTCCACCGTGGCGCCCGGATAATGAGCGGCGAGATTTTCGCGCAGTGGAATCGTGCCGTTCGATTGGCTGTAGCCAAGCGGCATGTCGAGGATGGATTCGATATCCAGCCCCATCCCGGCGAGTTCGCGAAGCGAAACGGGGCGCACGCCGCTTTCGCTCATATCCATTTCGACGAGGTTCTCCCAAGTCGATTGCATGCGCTCCATGGCAAACGGTTCGAGTTTCACGTTGACCTCTCGTAGCAGTATTCGGCGATGTAAAGATCTTCCACTCCCAGCCCGGTGAAGTCGCAGACCGTCAGGGCGACGCGTTCCATCGGCCGCGGTTTCAGGCAGAACTCGCCGATCTCACAAGCGCGCTCGAGTTCGCCGGGCGCATGCTGCAATTCGCCCAGCTTGGCGCATTGCCGGCGCGAATCGGCCAGCAGCAGCGACGCGGAACTCAAAATCGCGGGATCGAGTTCCTGTTTGCCGGGGCCGTCCGAACCGACCGCTGAAATGTGCGTGCCGGGATGCACGTCGCGGGGCCACAACAGGGGCGCGCGGGACGCGGTGCAGGTGACGATCAGCCGGCAATGGTCGGCGACCCGGGCGGCGGATGGGGCGACCTTCACTTCCACTTCCGGCAACCGCAGCTTGATCTCGGTCGCGCACCCGGCGGCGCGATCGGGATTGCGGCCCCAGATCCAAATTTCCCCAAGCGGCAGCACCGCGGCGTGCATTTGTGCCTGCAAGCGCGCCTGCACGCCCGTTCCGACGATTCCCAGTATGCGGTCGTTCCGGCCGAGTTCGCGCGCCACCATGGCGGCGGCCGCGGCGGTGCGCACGTCGGTAAGATGGCCGGCATCGGCCAGGAGGACCACCGGCTCGCCGGTCGCGGCCGATGCCAGCAGCATCATTCCATTGCCGGTAGGGATACCGCGGGCGAGATTGCCCGGGAAGGTGGAGGCGACTTTCATGGCGAAATACCGGCCGCCGCGCCGGTAGCTGGATTTCATGTGCACCTCTGCCTCCCCGGCGATATCGAGATGCATGGGCATGGGCGTTTCGCAGTCACCCCGGGATTGGGCGATGAACGCGTCGCGCATCAGGGGAATGACGTCGGCGTAGGCGAGCGACTGGCGAATCGCGGGCAATTCGAGAATGCGCACGGAAGCGCCTATTCTATCGCGAGGCGGGCGACTGGCGGCTATTCCGCAGGATTACTCCTTGACTGCGCCGGCCTTTTGACTTTTCAGCATGCTTTCGGCGAGATACCAGTCATCCAGGTCCGAGCCGACCGGACATCCCCTGGCCATCCATAACTGGTGGGCGAGCGCGGCGATGGAGTCGTGATCGGGATCCAATTCGAACGCCGGCGTTTCCGGCACGGCGCCCGTGCTCTCGTCCACCTCTTTGGCTTTCCTTGCCATAGAGCGGAACCTCCGTCCTTACGGCTCATTATGCGCCGAATGGCGGCGAAAAAGAAGATGCCCGCCGGCGCCGGTTGTGGATTTCGGGGTGAAAATATCCGGATTCGGAGTAAAATGAAGTCGGACTACTTGGCCCGTCCGCCGCGACGCTGGCAGGAGGTATCGTTATGGCTTGGTTGTCCACGATCCTGGCGCCGGTGGCATTCTCGCCCCGCTGCCGGGGCGCTACTCAGTATGCCGAAACGCTGGCATCGCATTTTCACACCCAACTGATCCTGTTGCATGTCGTGCCGCCGCCGTTGGGGCTGTTCACCGCGCTCGAGGCGCCGGCATACTCGACCGCCACCGAAGTGAGCCAGGAGACCCTGCAGCAGAGGAAAGCCGAGTTGGCGCAATATCTGGAGAGTCCGTCTTGCGATATCCCGCTGCGGACGGAGGTGGCCTTTGGCGAACCGGCGCACGAAATCGTCGAAGCGGCTCGCCAAAGCCACGCCGACTTGATCGTGATGGCCACTCACGGCTATGGGCCCTTCCGCCGTTTCCTGCTCGGTTCGGTTACCGCCAAGGTGCTGCACGATGCCGCCTGTCCGGTATGGACAGGACCCCATCTGGAGCAGGCGCCCCATTATCGGAACATCGCTTTCCGGCGGATTATGTGCGCCATCGATCTGGCCGAGGCCAGCCGCGGCGTTCTTGAATGGGCCAGCCGGTTCGCGGGCGAATTCGGCGCGCCACTGGATATCGTTCACGTGCTGCCCCACACGCTGATTGAATTGGGCGGCCTGTATTTCGATCCGGAGTGGCGCGGGCACGCCGTAGAGGCCGTACGCGAGCGGATTTGCCGGCTGGAGCAGGAGACGCACACGTCCGGCGAGATGTGGATCGAGTTCGGCGATCCGCCCATCGCGGTGAGCGACTTGGCGGCCAACCGGAAGGCCGATCTGCTGGTGATCGGGCGCGGAAGGCACGGCGGGTTAGGCGGCAGGCTGCGCGCCAATGCCTACGCGATTCTGCGCGAATCGCCCTGCCCGGTAGTTACCATTTGAGGTGCGCTTATGTGGGTGACTTATTTCTTTATCGGCTACCTGATTTTGGCTCTGGCGATTCCGCTGGGCCGGGCGCTGGTGCCGCTCTGGCGCAAGGCGAATGCGTCGCGCTGCGTGCGATGTCCGCGGGATTCCAAATCGGTCTCGGTGCGGCTTGACCCGTGGTACGCCGTCAAAATGCGTGCCCTGGGCAACTGCGAACTGCGCGTGCGGGATTGCACCGAATGGCCGGGGCGCGCCGGGTGCGAACGCGAGTGCCTAGTGCAAATAGGGGCGATCACATAGCAGGACCCGCCTGAAAGGCGGCATCGGGCATGATCGCCTGCCTCACTTCAACTTCGCGCGAATCAACGATTCCACTTGCCCCCAGACCGCCGGGTCGGATTCGATCTCGATGTGCTGCTTCATAAACGTCCGGGCGAACCAGGAGTAGCCCGGGCAACTCACCGGCTTATCCTTGTAACTGATCCGGAAGTTGCCGAGGATTTGGGTGCGGGATCTGTCGGCGGCATGAATGAGCGCGCGCCCATGCAGGAATCCCTCGGCCTGGTAGTAATTGACCGCCTGCGCCACGTTAGGTGGAATGGAAGCGTCGTCCTCAAAAGGTTTTTCCACACTGTCCACCTGGACCGTGAGCGCGACTGGAATTTGATCGCGCGCCAGGGAGCGCGCCAGCGCGATGGTCTCCGAGGCGCCCCAACTATGCCCGTAAATGACGATCCGCGCCGCGCTTTTCTCTTGCGGCGAGAGTGTTCCGTCGCGGTCGGTATCGAGGAGCCGGATGACTTCCCGGCGGGCCTGCTCGCCGCGGTGATTTTCAAACATCCTTACCTGGGCGCCGGCACCGAATTCCCTGCGCAGTCGCGCCGCGAGCTGCACCTCGCCGTGGATGCTGTTGTCGTGGGCCACGAATCCGCCCGCGAAACCGATGACAATGGGCGCGCCGCGGGCCAACCCGGCACACAAGAAAACCAACGACGCCATCCGACCATCCATGGGGAAACCGCTGGATGGATTGTACCACTCCCCGGGATTTGCGCCGCTACGGGAGCTTTTCGTCTTCCGGCTGGCGCAGCGCCGTCACCACGGAACCCGGCTTCAATGGTTTGCCGCCGCGCGCCATGGCGATCTGGCGCGGTTGAAAACCGTAGCCGCGCAGCCACGCGTACGCCATGCCCGCGCCCACCGCCGGATGCAGCACCGCGAGCGGTGCCAGCGGCAGGGCGTAGCGCTTCGACCTCACCAGCGATTCCAGCACACCGCGCACTGCGCGGCTGCGCGGGATGGTTCCCGGAACCTGCGGAATGATGAACGCCGTCAGCGGCACATCGGGGTGTTTCCGGCTGTACTTCAGGACGCATTTGGCGGCTTGTTTCGGCGTCATGATTCCGAGATCGGCGGTGAAGTTGCGATGTACCGCCCGCGGATAATAAAAGTCGATTACGCGCCGCGAGAAATCCGCGCAGTTGCGGAAAAGGAGGCTGAAGCGCGTATGATTCGGGTGGGAATTGAAGTCGCGGATCAACGCGTCATCCTGTTCAACCGTGGTGTCCAGGCCGTAGGTATAAATGGTTCGGTCGTACGCTTCGCCCACTAACTGCGTCCAATCCCCCCGTGGCGTGCCGCCGCCGCTTTCATCCGGCGCGACCGATTCCAGGTGCGCGCGCCGGTACGCATCGCGGAGCGCAGCCACTTCGCGCGCATCCACCCAATCGGGAACTTCATCGGCGTGCTCTACGGCATAAAGATAAGGGATGGGAGGAATGGCGATCCAATCGACGCCGTCGACTTTGTAATAGCGGCTGATCACCACTCCCTGTTCGCCGGGCAGACAGCGCCGCAGCAACACCGGCGTCTCCGCGCAGACACGCGTAAGATAGATCGCGGCGTGGCCGGTCGGCGTCATGCCGCCGAACGCGCCGTATGGCTCTTCCAGCAGCAATACCACTTCCGCGCGCGCGCACACCGCGCTGCATGCCAGGTATCCCGCCAGAACTGTCCACTTCGTCAGCCTTCGCATCTGCTACCCTTCCGAAAAGCACGCCAACTGCCGAAGGTTGGAACTTCACTGTGTTGGACGATCCTTCGCAACCGTGCGTTGCGGCAGTTTGTGCAGTAAGATACCTGATATGATCGCCGGCCTGCTGCTGATTGCGGCTCTCGCGGCGCCGGTCGCGGCGCAGGACGGGGACGAGGTGACGAAATTCCTGACCGGGATTCGCGCGAAATATGCGCCGCCCGGCAGAGATACGACCGGAGCCCGGATCTCTTTGGAGCAACTCACGGAACGTGTCGCGACCACCACGGACCGGGCGGAAAAGGCCGCGCTTTACCACCAGATTGCGCTGTTGACCCGGCTGGGCTACTTGGACGCGGCCATCGCCGCGGCGAGGATGGCTCACGGCCTGGCGCCCGGGAATGGCAGCTATACCGCCGATCTCGCGCTCCTCCTGGTGGAAAACCACCAGAATGTGGAAGCTACCGCCCTACTGGGCGCGGACACTACCGATGCCGTCGAACTGGTGCGGCGGGCGGGGCAACTCATCGATGACGACGAGAAGGATCTCGCCGCGGCTTGCCTGTCGGTGGCGCAAAAGCTCCTCCCCGACGACGCGGGCGTAGACGATCACCTGGCGATCGTCTACCTGCGCGCGGATCGGGTGGACGAAGGAATCCGGATGCTCAATCGCGCGGTGGCGAAGGCGCCGGATAGCGCTCCGATTCATCTTCACCTGGCCTATGCCTTCGCCCAGAAGGGTTACCGGGATTATTCTCTCGGTGAACTGAATCAAGCGCTCGAGTGCCACCCTGCGGACGACGTTCGCGAAGCCATCGAGCAGTTGCGCGCGCTATTGGACGCCCCCAAATAGCGCGTGCGACTCCCTATCGATCCGCTGGTTCCCGAAATTGCGGCGCATCTGCGAGCGGAGAAGAACCTTGTCATCGTGGCCGAACCCGGGGCTGGGAAGACCACCCGCGTGCCGCCCGCTCTTCTCTCGCTCGACGGCGGTGAAGTGCTCGTGCTCGAACCGCGGCGGCTGGCGGCACGACTGGCCGCGCGCTACGTCGCCGCGGAGCGCGGCGAGGCGGTCGGGGGCACCGTCGGATATCAGGTGCGGTTCGAGGAGGCCGCCGGCCCATCGACCCGCCTGCGCTTTCTCACCGAGGGAGTCCTTACGCGCCGCCTGCTCTCGGATCCGGAGCTGAAACGCGTGAGCACGGTGGTGCTCGACGAATTTCACGAACGCCATCTGGAAGGCGACCTGGCGCTGGCATTGCTGCGGCGATTGCAGAAGACGCGGCGGCCGGACTTGCGGCTGGTGGCGATGTCGGCCACCCTCGACGCCGCACCTGTGGCCGCATACCTGGGCGGCGCACGCGTGGTGCGCTCCGAAGGCCGGCAGTACCCTCTGGAGATCGCGTACACGCCGCACTCCGCCGCGCCGCTGGAAGAGCAGGTGGCAGCGGCGCTGGAACGGCTCGCCGGGTTTCCCGAAAAGGGTCACGTGCTTGTGTTCCTGCCTGGGGCCGTCGAAATCCGCCGGGCGCAGACGGGGTGCGCGGCTCTCGCCGGTCGCCGCGACTGGCTTCTGCTGCCGCTGCATGGCGATCAGCCGCCCGAAGAGCAGGATCGCGCCGTCGGCCCGAGCGCCCGGCGCAAGATCATTCTGTCTACCAACGTGGCCGAAAGCTCCATCACCATCGATGGCGTCAGCACCGTAATCGATAGCGGCCTGGCGCGCGTGGCAAGCCACTCGCCATGGTCGGGTTTGCCGGTGCTTGAGGTGTCGCGCATCTCGCAGGCATCGGCCAATCAACGCGCCGGGCGCGCGGGACGGACCGGCCCGGGGCGCGCCATTCGTCTCTATCCGCTGGAAGATTTCGTCCGCCGCCCGGCGCACGATACGCCGGAAATTGCGCGGGCTGATCTCGCTCCGGTCGCGCTGCTGCTGGCCGCCATGGGCGCGGGCGCGATTGAAGCAATCGACTGGCTGGATGCCCCGCCGCCGGCCGCCGTAGAGCACGCCGGCAATCTGCTCGCGCAATTGGGCGTGAGCGAGGCAATGGCGCGCGAGATGGCGCGCTACCCGCTGCACCCGCGATTGTCGCGCCTCATCGTGGAGGGGCGGCGGCGCGGGGCAGCCGAGGACGGATGCACCGTGGCCGCGCTGCTGAGCGCCGGCCAGCGATTGCCGGCCCGTCCGCAAGAGACATCGCGGTCGGACCTGCTGGTCCTCATGGCGTCGCAGTGGGAGTGGCGGACGGCGCAGACGGTGAGGCAGGTGCGGCGGATGGTCGATCCGCCGCGGCAGCAGGTGCGCGACGAAGACGCGCTGCTGATTTCCGTGCTCGCGGCCTTTCCCGATCGCGTGGCGCGCCGTCGGCAAGGCGCCGAATTGCAGCTCGCATCCGGAGGGCCGGCGCAGCTTGCTCCGTCGAGCACCGTCGCCGCTGAAGAATTCCTCGTCGCCGTGGAAGCCGAAGATCGCCGCGACCAGAAAGCTCCGCTGGTACGGATCGCGAGCGGTATCCGGCCCGAATGGCTGATCGATCTGTTTCCCGAGCGCGTGCGGGAGACGTCGCGCGTGGAGTGGAATCGCGCCGCCGAGCGAGTGGAGAGCGTGAGCGCGCTGTGGTTCGATCAGATTGCCATCGAAGAGAGCCGCGGCGCGGCTGATCCCGGCGCAGCTTCGGCATTGCTGGCATCGAAGGCCATGGAAGCCGGCATCGCGCGTTTCGACGATACCGAGGCCGTGGAAGCTTTCCTGCGCCGGGTGCGTTTCGCCGCGCAATACGGACCGGTCGCCGAGCCTGGTCCTGAAATCGCGCTGCGTGACTTGGCCACGGGCCTGAAGAGCTTCGCCGAGTTAGAAGCCGCGGCGCGCGGAGCGCTGGTACACGCGTTGCAGCGCCAGATGACCGCCGCCGACCGGCGCCTGCTCGATGAAATCGCGCCGGAGCGCATCAAGCTGCCGCGCGGCCGGTCCGTCGTGGTCCACTATGAGGCCGGCCGGCCGCCGTGGATCGCCTCCCGCCTCCAGGATTTCTTCGGGATGAGCGCCACGCCCGCGGTGGCGCGCGGCGCGGTCCCGCTGGTGGTGCATCTGCTCGCTCCAAATCAACGCCCGGTGCAAATGACCACCGACCTGGCGGGATTCTGGCAGCGCCTCTACCCCCAGGTCCGCAGAGAATTATCGCGCCGCTATCCGCGCCACGCCTGGCCGGAAGATCCGAAGTGACCTACTGCCAGACGCCGGCTTTCTTGAAATCGCCCGCTTTCACGACAGTCATGGCGGCGGAATCGACGTACTTGCGGAACGCCGCGGACACCTGATCCGGTGTGAGTGCCGCAACGCTCGCTTCCAGGCGCCCTTGCCATTGGAAGGTCCGGCCGTAGCACTCGTCGCCGAGCAACTGCGACATGAGGACGTAGTCGTCGGAGCGGTTGACCATCTCCTCGTCGTGCCACGATTTCTTGGCTTCGGCGACTTCGTCGGCGGTGAACCCGTCGCGGATGGTGCGGGCGAGTTCGTCCCTGATACTGGCGTCCACCTTGGGCGCGTTTTGCGGATTGCTGATGGCGTATACCATGAACGTGGCGCCATCTTCTTTCGGCGCCACGCTGAAGCGCGAACCGATACCGTAGCTCAGGCCTTCCTTGTCGCGCACCCGCTTGAAGAGGCGCGACCCGCCCGAGCCGCCGAAGATGTAATTGGCGATCACCATGGCGGCATAATCGGGGTCTTCGTCCTTCATGCGAATGTTCATGCCGGCTACATACGTGGCGTTCTGTTTGTCGGGGGTTTCGATTTTGCGGTCGGCTGCCGGGTTTTTCAGGTATGGAGACGGCACGCGTGTGAAGGCGGCGGAATTGGTCCAATCGCCCAGCAGGCCGGCCGTGAGCTTCTGCTCCCCGGCAGGAGTGAACTGGCCGTTGATTGCCAGAGTGGCGTGCGAGGCGGCGTAGAAAGCGGCATAGAACTGCTTGACGTCGTCGAGCGTGACCTTGCGCAGATCTTCGATCTGCTCATCGGGAGTGCCGGTGTAGCGGACGTCGCCGCGGGGGTACGGGCCAAGCAGGCGCTGCCATTCGAGGAAGGCGAGGAACTGCGGCTCGCTCTTGTTCGCTTCGATATTGGCGATCTGCTGCTGTTTGAGCTCCGCGAATTCGGTTTCGGGGAAGGAGGGTTCGCGCAAGACTTCGGCCACCAGCCGTAGCGCGCCGTCCAGATTCGCTTCGATCGTCTCGATGTTCGCGGTCACCGATCCGGCGCCGCCATAGACGTTGATGCGAGCCTTGAGACGATCGCTTTCGTCCTGAATCTGCTGGCGCGTCTTGTTTTTCGTGCCGCGCATCAGCATGCCGGCGGTCAACCGGGCAGTCACGCCCTTTCCGAAAAGCGCGTGCTCGTCGCCGAACTCCAGCCGGATTTCGGCTTGCACGGAGCCGCCGCGCGTCTTTTTGGAGAGCATGATCAGGTGGGCGCCATCGTCGAGTTTTCCGCGCACCACGCGGGCTTCCACGTTGGCCGCGGTGGCGGAGAACACCTCGCCTTCGCTGATGGGTGCGCCACCCTTGTAATCTTTCAGCAGTGCTTCCGCGTCGGGTGCGGTGGGGATGTCGCTGCGGTCGGGGCTCTTGGTGGGAATGAACATGCCGACGGTGCGGTTGGAGTCTTTCAGGTAGAGTCTGGCGACGCGCGCGACATCATCGGGAGTGACATTCCTGACCCGGTCGCGATCGAGAAACAGCAGGCGCCAATCGCCGGACGCGGCGTATTCGCTCATGTAGAGCCCGATGGATTCGGAGTCGTTCAAATCGAGATCGACCTGTTTCAGGATGCGGGCCTTGGCGCGATCGACTTCCTCTTTGCTGGGCGGCTCGGTAACCACGCCGGCGATGGTTTTGAGCGTGAGCGCGCGGGCGTCTTCGAGCGACTGGTCTTGTTTCAGCTGCACGACCGCCAGCAGGTATCCGGGGTCGTGCAATTCCATCTCGTCCATGCTGGTGTTGACGGCTTTGTTGCTTTCCACCAGCGCCTTGTGGAGCCGTCCGGAGGGCGTATCGCCGAGGATGGTAGCGAGGACTTCGAGAGCGGCGGAATCGGGATGGGTCGCGGCGGGCGTGTGGAAGACGACCATCACCAACTGGCTATCCCCCACGCGGCGGAGTGTGACCTGGCGTTCCCCATCCTGCGTGGGCTCGACCGTGTAGGTCTTTTCCAGCTTGCGCTCGGGTCGCGGAATCGCGCCCAGGGATTTCGCGATGAGATCGAGGGCCCGGCCGGGATCGAAACGGCCGGCAATGGTCAGGACGGCGTCGTCCGGCTGGTAGTACTTATGGTAAAAAGCGTCGAGCCGCTCGATGGGCACGTTTTCGATATCGGAGCGGCTGCCGATCGTGGGCTTGCCGTAAGTGTGGAACGTGTAAGCGGCTTCCAGGGTGCGCTGGTAGAGCATGGCCCAGGGGCTGTTTTCACCCATTTCGAATTCGTTCCGCACCACTGTCATTTCTGTGTCGAGCAGTTGTTTCTCGATGCGCATGTTGGTCATGCGTTCGGCTTCGAGATTGATGGCCCAGGCCAGATTCTCGTCGGACGCGGTCACGGTTTCGAAGTAATTGGTGCGGTCGTACCAGGTGGTGCCGTTCCATTGCGCGCCGTGATCGGTAAGTTCCTTCTTTACGTCCTTGCCGCTCTTGGTGCGCAAGAAAAGCATGTGCTCCATCAGGTGGGCCATGCCGGTTTCGCCATTGCCTTCGTGGCGCGAACCCACTAAGTAAGTGATGTTGACGGTAACTTTAGGTTTGGAGTTGTCGGGAAACAGCAGAACACGCAATCCGTTGGGAAAGGCGTACTCGGTGATGCCTTCCACCGAGGTGACTTTCTGTTGAGCTTGCAGGCAAAAGGTTAAAACCAAGGCGGCGAACGCCGCGAGAGTAACGTTTCGGCGCATAGGACACCCCATCGGTGAGATGAGGGAATTATAGCAACTGTGGGAGCGATGCGGTCCGGAAAATGCACCGCCCCTCGCCGTCGCGGCTCCGGAGCCTTAGCGCATTCTTCCTGCTTCGGCCTTCATGTTGGCCGAATTCTTCCACGCCTGCTGGGCATAATCGCTTGGGATCGCCGCGCACTCGTCGCTGAACTTGGCGCCTTCCAGGATCTTAGCCTTGCTGTTGGTCATCTTCCCGAGGTTGTAATTCGCCAGGCCGAGATAGAACAGGGCCGGCGCCATCATCGCATTGTTGCCTTTAACATAAGGCAGCGCGGCGCGTAAGTTCTTGTCGGCAGCCGACCACTGGCTCCTCTGGCCCGCTACAACGCCCGAAACCCAATAGCCTTTGCTCAATCCACCGGACTTCTCCTTCTCGAAATCGGATTCGGCGACGCCTTCGGGCCTGGTCTTCCGGCCCCATGCGGCCACCAGGCGGTTGGCATAGGCCTCCGCCCTCTCGGATTGGTTCGCCGCGAACGTGCTATTCACCAGTACCAGCAGCAGGTCGGTATTTTCCGGGAAATTCGCCAGCGCTTTTTCCGCCACCGGAGTGAGCTTGGCCGACTGGCCGGTTTGGCTCAGCGCATAAAGATAGCTGGCGTACGCCTCGTCGAGGTATTTGCATTTGGGATTCTGCGCCTCGAGCGCCGCCAACAAATCCACCATCGTTGCCGGAGGCGACTTGACCGCGAGCGCAAATAGCGCGTACTCCGTCTGAAGATCGATGTCCTTGGCGTATTCCACGCGCTTGGTCCACGCCTCCTTTTCGTCCGCCGCTTCGGGAGCGGGTTCCGCCGCAGCCTTACGCGCCAACGCGGAAGTTTCGGCGGCCAGTTTCTTCACTGCCGCCGCATCGCCCTTAGCCTGGGCATCCTTGAGACTCTGATAACTGGCATCCAGATCCTGCGCGCGAACGGCGGCCGCAGCTCCCACCAGGAGCACTATCGTGCTCAGAACAAACAGTTTCATGGTCTCGCCTCTCAACCGGGAGATATTTAGTACGAAATGATTTTCGGACCTTTCACTGCCGGATGCAAGGGGGTGGCGCCCGCCAGCGACGGATTTTCCGATTCTGGCCGGCCCAATGATCCGAAACGCCCGGAAATCTGGCGTTACTCTCTGAAAACGAACCTCGCTTCGGAGGGGGTATGCCAAGGCACTGACGCATTTCAAAGGACTTGGCAGGTTCGCCGCGGTGGCGCAATAAGGAGGAGAAAAAATGAAAATCGTGAGTTTATCGGCCGACGAAATGGTGCTCCGGGAGGGCAGTTTCCAGGGCATTGCGGTGGGCGCGCTGTGCGTGATCGCAGGCGCGCTGGCGGCGTACTTTCTGCATTCCACCAAGCCCATCGCGTTGTGGATCGGGCTGGGCGCGATGGTTCTCGGTGCCGGCGTGATCTGCTTTGCGTCGTCCATTACGGTAAGTGCCACCAAGTCCGGCGACCGGCTGGTCTACGAGAAGAAGCGAATCGCCGGAGCGAAGACCGATACTTACAAAATCTCCGACGTCCTGCGCATCGAAACCCGCAAGCAGTGGCGCATGGAAGGGGCCGGCGCTCCGCCGGATCGTCAAGGCGCGAACCCGCCGCAACCGATTCTGGTGGCGCAGTCCGTGATTGTGTTCAAGAGCGGTAAAGAACTGCCGCTGGATCATCAGAAGAACTCGTCGAGTACGCAAATCGGATCGGCAGTCCTCATGAGCGGACAGGGATCGGAGACGGCCATGGCGAATCGCGTGGCGGAATTCCTTGGCGTGCCGTTTCAGGAGATCATGCCGCCGAACATGATGGGGATGGGCATGAGCGGCGGGTTGAATATTCAGATCGGCAGACGATAGTTCAGTGGAAGTCGCGGCGGCTCGGCAGGTACAACGCGATCAACACCCGATTTCATGGTTTCCAGGACGCTCGTCGGGCCAGTGTGAACATGGCCCGTACCACTACCATTTACGTTCGCCCGGCCCGAAGGGTTTGTCACTTCCGGTACGGTCAGCCGGCGAGGTAGTGGCCGTGGAGGCTCGCCGCGACCCCATCGGTGTGGCCAACGGTATCGCCGGAACTTACCAGGCGATGGCCACGGCTGGATCGCGCAGCGTCCCGTTCAGTTTCACCAACACGCCGACAAGGCCGCGGGAGCGTCGCTGGCCGCCGGCTCCGGCACACCCCAATCCACGCTTCTGCATCCGCCGTCCCCAAGCAACTGGTGGTAATTCCCTATGACGCCAGAAACTGCCTCGCGCAGGTGCCGTTGGCCTTTACCGTGCCGGCAGCCGGCCCGAGCGCCAAATTGTCCGCACGTAATGTGAAATCCGATCCGCTCACCTGTCAAGGGCGGCCCGCATAACGTGACCGCTACAGCCGGCAATCAATCCACTACGTTCACGCTCACCAATTATGCCGGCGCCTCCGATTCGCTTACGACGACTTATGGGACGCCGCCATCGACATGAGCCGGCGCCGGTTTCGCCCTGCCTTTGCGGGTGCTGCTCCCCGACTTAAATCCCGCTGGTGCGAATCCAGAAGCTCTCCGTCCACTTTCCGCCCGGAGCGATGGTCTGTAAGTCCGGGTACTTCCCGGCGTGATTCAGATTTACCGCGTCGGTAATCCCCGTCATAGGTTCGAAGCAAATGAATTCGCGCCCCGGCGGCTCCCAGATCACCGCAACCGGATAATTTCGCCCGAACAGCGCTTCGACTTTCTTGCCGCGCGCCTCGATCGAAAATACCGCGCGCCCCTCGGCGTCGCGCACCAGATCGCGATACCCGTTGTCCAGCGTGCGGCCCTTGAGCGGCAGCGGATCGGGCAGATCGATAGGCTTGTATTCGCCGGTGGGGATCAGGCGCGCGTCGGTAATCACCGCCTGGCGCGCCGGCACATGAGCGATCCATTCGTCGCGGGGAACATCGGGAATACGATAGTACGGGTGAAAGCCAATGACGAGCGGCATGTCTTCCCGGCTGTAATTGGCTACCGTAGTCTGCACCTCGAGCATGCCATCCGCCAGGCGGTAAGTCATCTCGTATTCGTGGGCGAACGGCCACTGCGCCATCAGTTCCGGATAGCGCCAGAATTCCAGCCGGCTGGTGACGTGGGCCGAGTGTTCGTCGGCGGCCACCTCGGTCACTTTCCAAAGGGGTGAACTTACTAACAGCCCGTGAATGGGCAGCGGGCTGAGCGACAGGTTGCCTAGTCCGAGGTTCAGCAGGTATTTCTTGCCGTTCGCCCAAAATGCATTCTCGTCCAGCCGGTTCGCCCAGGGCGCGAGAAACGGAACGCCTTCCATGGCCGGACGTTTCTCGTACTGTGCCAGGTCGTTACCCGAGAAAAACAGAACGTTGTGGCCGTGTACCTTCATTTCGTAAGCCCGATTACCGATGGAAGGCATCACCGAGACTTCCACCCCGTGTGCGGCGTCGCCCAATCGCACAATCGCCACGCCCGCCTCGGTCGTCTGCTCGGCGGTATAATTCTGGGCCATGGCCGTGGCGGCCAGGAAAAGTACCGGAATGACCGTTTTCATCGGCACTTATTATCGCGTAAATGTCGACCGGTGCGCGCGTATACAAAAGTTTGTTAGTGGGCGGACCGGGAATCGGATATAATGCCCCTGAGTCTGCGCCATGTACGCGTGGGTTTTGGCCCTGTTGAGCCTCGTCCATACCGATCCCGGCTTGCTCGGCGCGAAAGCGCCGCGCACCGAACTCGCCGTCTATCTCAGCACCAGTCCCAACCAGCCGGCCGCTCCGGTCGACACGATGAAACGCGAATTGAGTGCCATCATGCAGTCTGCAGGATATCGCGTGCTGTACAGAGATCCCCGCGCGCCCGACCCCCAGGCCCAGTTTTCCGCCCTGGTAGTGCTCGAAATGCGCGGCACCTGCGGCATGCCGTTTGGCAATTATCGCCTGGAGCGGGCGGTAGCCAGCGGCGCGAGTCTCGCGGAGACTTCTGTGTCGGATGGCATTGTCATGCCCTTCAGCCGCATCAACTGCGCCAATCTGACGCGCCTCATCGGCCCGGTTCTGGCCGATGAAGCCGGCGCGCAGCGCGACTACCTCTATGGCAGGGCGCTGGCCCGCGTTGCCGCTCACGAGCTGTATCACGTAATGATGGGCTCCCGCGAACACGCCCATCAAGGCATGGCCAAAGCCAGTTTTTCGGTCAACGACCTGCTCGACGACCGGTTCGAATTCGACCGCGCCGCCCTCGTGCTCATGCGGCGGAAAGCCGCCGCGTGGCAGCCGATCGCGCCGGCCGGGGCCGATTCCGGCCGCTGACGCCTACGCTTCCGTTCCCCGCAGTTCGATCACATAATATTTTGCCGTCACGGTCCCGGGATTACGCACATTGTGCGGCTGATTCGACCCGAAGACCAGCACCGAACCAGTCGGCACCGTTTTCTTCACGCCATCCATATTGGCCTCGAGCGAGCCCTCCGTCACCACCATGATCTCCTCGTGAATGTGCTGATGCGGCGGGTGCGCTTCGATTCCCGGCCCCAGGTTCGTTTCGTGCATTTCCACCTTGAAGCCGCCATGCGTTTGCGACAGGAAGAACTCGCGGCTCCGTTTCTTGTCATCGCCCTTGTATGGGACGGTGTCGCTGGGGTACGCCTTCGACGTCATCGTTGGCACGGGCGTTTTCTGCTGTGCCCGCGCGCTTGCCGCCGCCATCGCCGGCAGCAGGAAATTCAAATCTCTTCGCGAAATTCGCATGGCTCGCCTCGTTCTTACGCTTCGTTTCCCCGCAGCTCCACAATGTAATACCGGCTCGGCGTGGCGCCCGCATTGCGCGCATTGTGCATCTGGTTCGACCCGAACACCACCACCGATCCAGGCGGCACCGTCTGTTTGACCCCATTCAGGTTGGCTTCCACCGTGCCCGCCACTACGATCATGATCTCTTCATGCTCGTGCTTGTGCGGCGGATGGGTCTCGAGCCCCGGCCCGAGCACCGTCTCGTGGCACTCGATCCTGAACCCGGCGTGCGTCGCCGCCAGGAAAAATTGCCGGCCCTTTTTCTTGTCGTCGCCTTGGTATGGAATCCGGCTGCTGTCGTACGCCTTCGACGTCATCGTCGCGACAGCCGCCGTGGTCTGCGCCGCGGCGCGCGCCGCCAAGGCCGGCAGCAGCCATCCCAGGTCCCTGCGAGAAATGCCCACGTTGCCGTCCTCCTGTAGCGCGTCCGCCAAAACGAGCTTATCATGGCAGTGACATGGCCTCCGAAGTCAAGCTCATTGCACTCGACCCCGCTCATTTCCATGCCGCACTCGTGCAGAAGGAAATGCTCCCCGGCATCGCGCGTCGCAGCTACATTTACGCGCCGCTCGGCCCGGATCTCTACGAGCACCTCAAGCGCATCGAAGGCTTCAATAACCGCGCGGACCACCCTACCGATTGGGAGCTCGACATCCACACCACCAACGATCCCGTGCGCCGCATGACCACCGAGCGTCCCGGCAACGTGGTGGTGATCGCCGGCCACAGCGGCAACAAGATGGACCGCATTCGCGCCTCGCTCGACGCCGGGCTGAACGTGCTCGCCGACAAGCCGTGGATCATCCATGCCGCGCAGCTTCCCGCGCTCGAAGCGGCGCTCGATCTGGCCGACCGCACAGGGCTCGTGGCCTACGACATCATGACCGAGCGTTACGAACCGACCAACATCATACAGCGCAGTCTGGTCAACGATCCGGCGGTCTTCGGCGCCACGCTCGCCGGCACCGAGTCCGAGCCCGGCGTGACCATGGAGAGCGTGCATCATCTCTTGAAGGTGGTCGCCGGCCAGCCGAACCTGCGCCCGGCGTTTTTCTTCGACGTGTCCGATCAAGGTACCGCCCTAGCCGATGTCGGCACGCACTTGCTCGATCTGATCCAGTGGACGCTCTTCCCGAATCAACCCGTGCGCCCGCAGGATCTCAAGACCGGCGCCGCCCGCCGCTGGCCCACCGAAATGACGCTCGAACAGTTCCAGCGCGTGACCGCCCTCCCGGCATTTCCCGCGCGCCTCGCGCCGATCGTCAAAGATGGCCGATTGCAGTTCGATGGCAACGGCGAAATTCACTACCAGATCCGCGGCATCCACGTGACGGTGAGAGCGTTGTGGCATTATCAATCGCCCAACGGAATCGATCTGCAAAACGCCGCCTACCGCGGCACCAAAGCGCGCATTGACGTGCGCCAGGGTGAGAAGGAGAAGTTCATCCCCGAGGTTTACGTGGTGCCGAACTCGCCCGCGCAGCGCGCTGAAGTGACGCAAGCGCTCGAAGCGCATCTGCGGAAAGCGCAGGCGGAATACGCGGGCGTCGCGTACGAAGCGCGAGGCGATGAGTTGCACGTCATGATTCCGGACCGGTACCGCATCGGCCACGAAGCGCATTTCGCCCAGGTGCTCAGCCATTTCCTGACATATCTCGGGTCGCCGAAATCCATGCCGGCGTGGGAACGCGCCAACATGATCGCCAAGTACACCGTGAGCACTACGGGAGTGTAGTGGATGCGCGCCTCGATAGCCATCCGAGTCTGCTCAGTCGCGCTCAGTTTACAATGCGTGACCGCTGCCTCCCTTCGTGGGACCGTGCTCAGTAGAGCATTTCGGCCGGTCTCTGGCGCAAACGTTCGCTTGTTGCCGGAGAAGCCGCACGGGCAATACGGGCCGGCTTGGAAAGTGGCGACCAACGCGGACGGCACATTTTTCTTCCATGATGTTGCCGGCGGAGAGTACACTGTCTCGGTGGATTCGTATCCTTTTGTCAGCGCTCAGGTCGAACACATCCATCTCGATGAGAGCGCGGATCGCCTGCTGCGCAGGATTCTGCTGGAGGCTGGAGAAGGCGCGGGAAATTGCGTGGTCCAGTTACGCGCTGCGAGCGCGGTACAGCACACTGGCGGCGACGAGGTGCAGATATCTGGCCGGGTGGCCATTGGACGCCATGAAAACGCCATGGTATCGCTGTGGATCTTCGCCGAAAAGGACGCAACAAACCGCTCGCTCTCCACGGACACCGGCGAATTTCATTTCGCCATCCCCGTGGCTGGTGACATCTTGCTGCAAGTGGAACTCCGGGGACGCGGCGGACGGATGTTAGTGCCCTCTCAAGAGGTGAATCTCCCGTGGGCCGATTTGGGCGACAGCATCTCGATCCCTAAGCTTAAGTTGAATCGGGAAGGTCTGGCACACTTCTGTTACTGACCGCGCGCACCAAGTGCCCGCCGCGCTCTGGCATGGAGGCTACACGTTTCGGGAAATAGCGCGCGGCGATCTGCGGCGGCCCCAAATCCTCGATGTCGCGGAAGCCCAGTTCCACCAGCTTCGCGCGCATCGTCGCCGCATCCAGAAAACTGCGGAATGCCTCACCCAACCCGGCAACTCGCGCGGCCCGCAGGTCGTGCGCGGCCCGCAACTCGGCTGCCAGCGATTCAGGCGGGTCGGCATAATCGAACACCACCTGAGCGCCTCCCGGCAGGCCGCCAATGAAGCCGAGGGTCGACTGGATCGCATCCTCGGTCAAATACGGCACTACTCCCAGCCAGGTAAAGAACGAGGTCTCGCGCCCGTCGAACCCCGCGGAAGCGAGCCCATCAGCAAGTGTGTCGCGTTCGAAATCCACGGCAGCGAAGGTGAGATTCTCGGGTACCGCGATGCCCACCTCTTCCAGGCGCTGGCGCTTCCAGGCTTGCGTAGCAGGATGGTCCACTTCCCAGATGCGAAGGCCGCAGCGCAAAGTCCCGCGATAAGCGTAGGTATCGAAACCTGCGCCCAGAATTACCAATTGGCGCACACCTCGCTCGAATGCCGCGGCCAGCGAGTCTTCCGCGAATCGCGTGCGCAATGCGATAAAGATGCGCATCCGCCGGTCCGATCCGCGGTCCTCCAGTTGCCGCGCGACACCGGCCTCGTCTTCTTTGAGAATCCGCACTGCCAGCGGATCGGCGAAGATCCGTCCGCCGTCCAGCACCTGGTGCGCGGCGCGGTGGAAGGCCGCGGCCCACGCCGTCCGGCTTGGTTCTCCCGTCTGCATGCGCCTTCGAGCTACAGTATATACGTGCAACGCCGAACCTTTCTCACTCTTCCGTTAGGAGCCGCACTGATGCAAGCCCAAACGCCCGCCTCCGCGTCCCGCGCCATTCTGGAACTTCGCTATTACCATCTGCGCAGCGGCAAGCAGGTGGATAAGACGACTGCCTATTTGCAGCACGGCCTCGTTCCGGCCGCCGAACGGGCCGGAATCCGTCCGTTGGGATGCTTCAGCGCGCTCATCGCGCCCGATACGCCGTTCATGCTGACGCTGGCCAGCTACCCTTCCATGGCCGCTTTCGACGCCGCACGCGAAAAGCTCGCCGCCGATAAAGAATTTCAGCGCGCCGTGGACGAGTACAACACCCCCGGCGAGTTGAGCTTCATGCGGATGGAGAACTCTCTGCTGTGGGCGTTCCCCTCGTTCGCCCAGGTGACGCCGCCGCCGGCATCGGACAAGGCCGCCGCGCGCGTGTTCGAGATTCGCACCTACGAAGCGCCCACCGAAACCGGCCTGGCGCACAAAATCGACATGTTCGGCAGAGGCGAGTTCGATATCTTCCGCCGCCTGCACATGCTGCCGGTGTTCGCCGGACAGACCATCGTGGGAACGCACATGCCGAACCTCACTTATATGTTGGCGTTTGACGACCTGGCGGCGCGCGAGAAGTGCTGGGCCGCGTTTTCGGCCGATCCGGAGTGGCAGAAGCTGCAGGCAAGCGTCGGATTTCCGGGCGCCGAGATGGTGGATAACATCACCAACACTATCGTGCGGGCGCTGCCGTTTTCGCCCATCCGCTGACCATGCCGGCCAATTTCAGAGCCGAACTGCTGGCCTGTTTCGGCCAGCCTGTGGACGAGAATCCCAGCGGGGTCATGCAGGAAGCCGGCTTTCGCGAACTCGGCCTCAATTGGCGTTATCTGACCGTCGAAGTGCCGC
This sequence comes from Bryobacteraceae bacterium, assembly GCA_035509055.1. GTDB lineage: Bacteria > Acidobacteriota > Terriglobia > Bryobacterales > Bryobacteraceae > PALSA-129. Next base: position 155,145 of record DATJMA010000132.1, read on the forward strand.
CGGCGAAGCTGCGTGAAGCCGTCGCCGGCGCTCGTGCCCTCGGTTTCCGCGGATTCAACCTGACCATTCCGCATAAGGTCGCCGTGATGGAGTACCTCGACGAGATCGCGCCCGACGCCGCTTTGATCGGCGCGGTCAACACCGTGCGCAGGGAAGGCGATCGCCTCATCGGCGAAAACACCGATGGCAAGGGCTTTTTGCACGGCGCGCGCACCGGCGCCGGCCTCGACCCGCGGGGCAAGCGCGCCGTCGTGCTCGGCGCGGGCGGAGCGGCGCGCGCCATCGTCACCGAATTGGCGCTCGCCGGAGCCGCGGACGTGCTGGTGATCAATCGCTCGCTGGACCGCGGGGAATCCATGGCGGCCGATCTCGCGGCGAAGACCGGCCGTCCCATTCGCTTCCAACCGTGGCGCGGCGTGTTCGCGGTGGATCATGCCACCGATCTTCTGGTCAACGCCACATCGATCGGCCTGTTCCCGGATGTCGACGCGATGCCGCCGGTCGATCTGCGCGCAGCGAGGCCCGGAATGCTGGTGAGCGACGTTGTCTTCAACCCGCCCGAAACGCCCCTGCTCGCCGCCGCGCGCCGTCTCGGCCTGCCGGTCCTCGACGGGCTTTCGATGCTGGTCTATCAGGGCACGATCGGATTTCAACTGTGGACGGGACGCGAAGCTCCCGCCGGGGTGATGAAGCAGGCGCTCGCCCGCGCGCTGGGTGTCTGATGGCATGCACGAAACGGCCGCGCGAGCCGTCAAATTGTAGGAATGACGCCCGGAGGGATCGCTGGAACAGTTCTGCTGGCTCTCGCTATCTCCGCGCTCCAGGCGCAATCGTTCGAGGTGGCATCGGTCAAGCGGAACACATCCGGCCGAAATCCCGGGTCCACCGGCCGCTCGGGCGGCCAGTTGGCGTTCGAAAACACTTCCCTCCGGGAATGCATCGCCATCGCTTACGGCATCAGCCCCGATCGCGACTATGCGCTCACCGGTCCCGCCTGGATCGGCTCGGAACGGTACGATATTGTCGCCAAATTGCCGGCCGAAACGCCCCGTGAGCAAGTCCTCCGCATGCTCCAGGGGCTGCTGGCAGAGCGATTCCACTTGCGCCTTCATCGCGAAAGCCAGGATCGCCGCGTGTACCTTCTCACGGTGGCGCGGACCGCGCCGGCGCTCAAAGCGGTTTCCGCCGGCGATGCCGATTTCACCTTCGGCGCGGGTCACATATCGTGCAAAGCCATCTCGATCGCCGAATTCGCCGACAAACTGTCGCGGCCGATGTTCGGCATAGGCGCCCCGGTGATTGATTCCACGGGACTCCAGGGCGCTTTCGATTTTACGCTCGATTGGACCCCGGACAATGCTTCGCCAGACGCTGCCGGTTCATCCCTTTTCCCGGCGCTCCAGGAGCAATTGGGGTTGAAACTGGTTCCTTCGAAGAGACGCGTCGAAGTCCTGGTAGTCGATCACGCCGACCGGATCCCCACGGAGAATTAACCAGGTATCTGAACGCTTGAAAATCTTCGTAATGGCCATCCCGAGGCATGCCCTTGTAAAGGAGCAATGCTTCGAGACGCGTGGCAATCGATCCTGTGGTCGCGGCACTAGCGCCGCCGGATTTCCTCCACGTACATGGTTGGAAATGCCGCATAGAATTGCGCTGCTTTGAGCAGATGCCGGATGGACACGCTGGCGGCGCCATTCCCGCCGGCACCGAACGCTATGGCGGGAATCCCGATCGGGCCGGTGGCCGATGGCGACTGGCTGATGATCGGCGGCAGCTCGAAAAGCGTTTCGTAAGTGGCGATAGCGGCCGCTACCAGGGGGTGCGATTCGTTTAGGAAACCCTCTACCGCCGCCTCGCGCATCTGGATACAGAGGTTGGTCGGCTCTGCCTGCACCACACAATCCGTATGAAGATCCCACAGCGCGCCACCGCGTGCCGGCGAGGTCGAAACCCACAGGACAAAGTCGTCGTACATTCCGAGCTCGTGGATGAATCTGCCGGCCGAAACCGCCGCCACCACTCCGGCGGCGTCTTGTGCCTGGATGAACACATTGCGTTGGCCCGTGCCGATATGCGCCAGAAGCCCTTGTGAATCGATCCCGATTCCTTCAAAAGGCGCCTTTCCCAACTCACGTTCGATCCGCTGGATCCTGGCGGCGGGACCGCTTTCCATCGGGACAGCGTTCAGATCCTGGAAAAACTGGTGGATTTCACGCTCATATTCATGGGCGAGAGTGGAGAGACGCTGGGTATCGATTACGCGTGCAGGAGTCATAAGAGTGCCTGAAAGGTGCGGGAGGAGGGGGAAATGACGGACGGAGCCGCCACAGATGCGAACCGGGCGCAAAACGGACCGGGCCGATGATACGAAACGACGTGGTCGAACATCGGGTGAAACCTTGCTACGACTGAATTGTAGCAGTTCGTCCAAGCTGCCGGCCGAGGCTCTTTGGGGCCGTAGCGCTTGGCCTCACAATCGCGTCCGGCGCTTCGCCGCCCTCCCCGGTGTAATGCCGCCGCTAGCCGAGCAGTTCCCGAATGGTGCGTAGCAATTCCTCCCCGTCGATCGGCTTGCGCAGGGCTGCATGGGCTCCCAATAGTTCCGCGGTCTTCAAATAGATGGCGTCCATGGCCCCGGAGATGGCGACGATCCGGATGGACGGATGATCACGGTGCAGGCGGCGAATGGTTTCAATCCCCTCCTGATCCGGCATGATGAGATCGGTCAGCACCAGGTCGAAGGGATGGTTCGCCACCAGGCGCATGCCCTCGCGGCCGTCGCGGGCCGAGAAAGCTTCATATCCGGCATCCGCCAGCGTCTGCTGGAGAAGGGTGCGGACCGCGTCATCGTCGTCTATCACCAGAATCCTGCCCAAGGGCTTCTTCTGCCCTAGCACTTCGCGGACCTTCAGAGAGAGTTGCGCCGCGGTGAAAGGCTTGGGCAGATAATCCACCCCCTGATCCAGCACGCCTTCGCGCCCGATCAGATCGGCGGTGTAGCCGGATACGTACAGTACTTTCGTGTTCGGACGCGATTTTTGCATGCGCGCCGCCAACTCGCGCCCGCTCATTTCAGGCATCACCAAATCGGTGAGTAAGAGGTCGATTGGCCCGTCGTGGCGACGGCTCAGTTCCAGCGCTTCCGGGCCGCTCGACGCTTCCAACAACCGGTATCCGTTGCTTTTGAGAATACGCAGTGCGAGTCGCCGTACCTCCTGCTGGTCTTCCGCCACCAGGATGGTTTCCGTACCGCCGGCGGCCGAGGCGGGCGCCTGCCGTTCCGGCGCGGGCGCCGCCGCCTCTACTCTCGGGAGGTAGATCCGGAACCGCGACCCCTCGCCCAGACAGCTATCCACCTCGATCCATCCGCCGCTCTGCCGCACGGTGCCATAGACCGTGGAAAGCCCCAGCCCCGTCCCGAGACCTAAGCCCTTGGTGGTGAAAAACGGCTCAAAGACGTGCTGCAATGTCTCCTCGCTCATCCCTTCGCCCGTATCGGCGATCGAAAGCACCACGAAAGGACCGGGCACGGCATTCTTTGAGGGCAGGGAATCCGGCTGCAGATCGGCATTGGCGGTTTCGATCAGAATTCTGCCGCCGCCGGGCATGGCATCGCGCGCGTTAATGACCAGGTTCATCAGGATCTGGATGATTTGGCTGCGGTCGGCCACGACCATTCCGAGGGAGGGGTCGAGGGAAGTAACGATTTGCACCTGCTCGCCGATCAGCCTGCTCAACATCTTTTCGCTCTCGGCGACCACCTCGTTCAGGGCCAGGGGCTTTCGTTCAGCCATTTGCTTGCGGCTGAATGCGAGCAATTGCTGAGTGAGACTCCCGGCACGCTGGCCAGCCGCGCGAATCTCTTCGATCTCTTCCCTTCGCGACCCTGGTTCCAGGTTCGCCAGCAGCATGTCGCAATAGCCGTTGATCACCGTCAGGTGGTTGTTGAAATCGTGCGCCACTCCGCCTGCCAGGCGGCCCAGGCTCTCCATTTTCTGAACCTGCCGCAACTGCTCTTCCAGCCCCCGCTTTTCGGCTTCGGCCTGTTTCCGTTCCGAGATATCGCGCAGGAACACGAGCGAAGCCGGCTGCCGGTCGTACTCGATGGGTGTGGCCGAAACCTCCACCGGGAACGGCGTCCCGTCAAGGCGCAGAAAAGTTCTTTCGGCAGGTGGTACGGCCGCCCGCTGCGCCACGGCGTTGGACCGCGCCGTGATCTCCGCGCGCTCCTCCGGCTTGGCCAAGGCGAGCATGTCCCGCCCCACCAATTCCGATGCCGACAATGCACCGAACAGTGCAACCGCCTTCGCGTTCACATACAAAATGAGCCTGTCGCGCTCCACCACGATCCCTTCCGGCGCATTTTCGACCACCCTCCGGAAGCGCTCTTCGCTGTTGCGCAGCGCCTCTTCGGCCTGCACGCGTTCGGTGACATCCTCCACCACTCCCACGAAATGCAGCGGCTCTCCGGATTCGGTGCGCAGCAGCGAAACCGTGACGTGGAGCCACGCCAAAGATCCATCCTTGCGAATGAACCGCTTGTTGTACGACGTCGTGGCGCCGTGGCCGCTCAGCAGCTTTTCGACGCGTTCCGCCTCGTCCTGCAAATCCCCGGGGTAAGTGATTTCCTGGAACCGCCGCCCCAGCAATTCTTCCTGGGAGTATCCGAGAAGCCGGCAGTAACGCGGATTGACGCGCAGGAATCGCCCGTCCAGAGAAACGTAGTTCATGCCCACCGCTGCCTGGTCGAAAGTGGCGCGGTACACCGCTTCATTGCGGCGCAGCGCTTCCTCGGCCGTGGTTTGCTCCGTAGTGTCCAGGAAATTCAGAACCACGCCCGCGGAATGGCCCGCCCGGTCGTGAAGAGCCGCGGCGGATATGCTGAGCGTGATCCGTCTGCCGTCCTTACAAAGGCCCCATCCGCGCTGCCCGGAGAGCACTTCGCCGAGCATGGCCCGTTTATGGATGTCTTTGGCGTTCGCGGCGCGGTCCGGAGGCACGAACAGCGGCGGGCCGCCGACAATCTCTTCGGTGGTCCAGCCGAAAATTCGCTCGGCGGCTTTATTCCATCCGGCCACGAGAAACTCCGGCGTCAGCGTGACGATTCCACCGGGGGACGATTCGATCACAGCGGTGTGGGCGTCGAGCATCGCCCGCAGTTTTTCGTCGAGTGCCTTTCGCTCGCTGATATCGCGGATAATGGCCTGACGGAATTGCTTGTCGCCCACATGCAGGAAACGGGCGCTGATCTCCACCGGAATCGGAACGCCTTCGCGTGTCTGGTGAACGCTTTCGAAAACGCCCGAGCCCCGCTCGCTTACTTCCCGCCATTGACGCTCGAACCCTTCGATATCGCCGGGGTGCCGCAACTCGCGCACGGTTTTCTCCAGCAACTGTTCGCGCGTGAAGCCGTACGTGGCTGCCGCGCGATCGTTGGCTTCCAGAATCCGGCCGGAGTGGTCCAGCAGCAGGATGATGTCGTTGGCGAAGCGGCTCAGGTAATCGTAATGGCCCACCAGGGCCTGCCGCTCGAGCTCGGCTTCGTATCGCGCGCGGTAGAACCGCAGCTGCTGGCGCCGCCAAATCGTAAAAAGCGCGGCTCCTCCGGCCAAGAGCAGCGAGGCTGTCGCCAGAATCAGCAGCAGCGACCGCCGCCGGATGGGTGCTTCCACCTCTTCGGCGTCCACTTTGGCCACCAGGAACCAGGGAAGGTCGGGGACGGCGCGCACCGCGGCGATCACCCGAGCACCGTGAATCCCCATGCCTTCCACGATGCCGCGCGCGCCCAGTACCGCCTGGACCGCGGGGTGATCGCCGTGGCTGATGAGGGCAATTCGCACGTGAAGCGCGGCGTCGGGATGAAAACGCGTGCCGTTCAAATAGACGACTGCATCGCCTTCGCGCCGCACCAGAACCGTCTCCCCGCTCTTACTATCCACCGGCCACCACGCCAACATGGGATAGAGGCGCTCGGCCGGGTCGATTCCCAAGAGCAGCGCGCCGAATGGTTTCTCTTCTGGCTTGGTCCGCAGCGGCAGGTTGACGGCCATGTGGACCTTGCCGGGGCCGGCAGCGCGGAGATCGTGGAAAATCAGCCCTTGCGAATGGAGCGCCTCGATTGCCGCCTCGTGCAGGTGGTTGGCATCTCCGAAGCTTGTGCCGATCGCAATCACCGGGTTCGCGTTGGCATCCGTCAAGGTGGCGCTGGCGTAATGCAAACGAATCAGGATCTGATTCAACCAGGCCCGCGCCTCGGCCAGGTCCGCCTGCCTGTCCGCGCCGGATATGGCGCGTTGCAGCATGCGCTGGCCCGCGCTATCCGCCATCAAAAACTGAACTGCGTCCCTTCGCTCGAGCGTCCAATCAGCGATCTGTTTCACCTTCATATCGGCAATCGAGAGAAGCTGGTTGCGGACTTCGTGCTCGACGGCCTCTTTTTGCGCCCGGTAGTAGCGATAAGCGGTGGCCACCACGACGATTGCCACAATCGCGAAGAACACCACTGCGCGGACGGGCGAACCCGGAGCGGGAGGGTGGCGCGGGTCCTTCGGAGCGGGCGTCATGGCTTAGGTCCTCACGAAAATCGGGAGCTCAAGCCGTCGCCGCGGCCGCGAATGTTAGTCCAAGCGGGACTAAATTGCAGATTAACATTAATTACACGCCGGTTAACCCCTCCACTTTGGTGGGTACTGATTCGAGTTCAGTTCCGGGCCGCGGACGCCGGCCGCCCTACAGCGCCCGCGCCGGCCGATCGCCGAATACTACCCCAATTCACCGCGTGGTACAAATTTTCTATGCCCTCTTTCCGCGTCGAGACGCCGCCTCACCGCTATTCCGCAGTCGTAGAACGTGGCATCGTCGCATGCGCGGCGCAGTATCTGCCGCCCAAAGCCGGCAAAATCTTTGTCGTCTCGACCGACGACGTCTGGCGCCACCAGGGCGGCCGCCTCGCCGCCGCGCTCTCCGGTGTTCCCACGGAGACTCTCTTCCTGCCGGGTGGCGAAGATCGCAAGCGCCTCGCGCCCCTCGAAGCGCTGGCCGAACGCATGGTGGAACTGGGCGGCGACCGCACCAGCGCCGTCATCGCTTTCGGCGGAGGCATCGTCACCGACATGGCCGGATTCCTGGCCGCCATTTTCATGCGCGGCATTCCGCTGCTCCACATCCCCACCACGTTGCTCGGGCAGGTAGACGCCTCCATCGGCGGAAAGACCGGGGTCAACCTGGCATGCGGCAAGAACCTCATCGGGGCCTTTCACCAGCCTTTGGCCGTACTCATCGATCCCGATGTGCTCGATACGCTGCCGGAGCGGGAATACCGCGCCGGCCTCTACGAGATCATCAAGGCCGGCATCATCCGCGACCACGCCTTGTTCGATTTTCTGGTTGCCGGCCGCGACGCCGTTCTGGCCCGCGAACCGTATGCGGTAGATCGCATCATCGACGATTCCGTCCGCATGAAGGCTGAAGTCGTCAGCGGCGACGAGCGCGAAGCCGACCTCCGCCGCATTTTGAATCTCGGCCACACCTTCGGACACGCGCTCGAGACCGAAACCGGCTATACCCGTTTCCTGCACGGCGAGGCAGTCGCCTGGGGAATGCGCGCCGCGGTCCACCTGGCGCAGTCGATCGGATACCTTTCCGCCGAAGACAGCGTGGCGATTCTCGAAGTCATCCGCGATTACGGCCCGATTCCGCCGCTCGATGGAATCGCCCCCGGCAATCTGCACGCCCGTCTCGTGCACGATAAGAAGACGGTTCACGGTAAGGTCCATTTCGTCCTGCCGGTGCGGATTGGAGAAGCTACCGTGGTGTCGGGCGTGGACGACAGGCTCGTAATCCAGGCGATCCGGTCGGCCCTCGCATGAAGGGCACCACGCCGGAAGGCGCTCGCAGCGAACAGGAGGCCGCCACTTGGGTGCGCGGCATGTTCGGCCGCGTGGCGCCCCGCTACGACCTGGCCAATCACCTTCTCTCTTTCAACATCGACCGCCTCTGGAGAGCGCGCACCGTGCGCCGCGTGCGCTGCATTCTGGAACGGCCCGGCGCCCGGGCCCTCGACATCTGCTGCGGCACTGGGGATCTGGTAATGGCGCTGCAACGCGCTTCGCCGCGGCCGGTCTTCGGGTCCGATTTCTGCCATCCGATGCTGCTTGCGGCCCGCGAAAAACTCTCGCACGAGCGTGTACCGTCGCTGCTCTTCGAATCGGATGCCCTGTGCCTGCCGCTTCGCGACGCGTCGCTCGACCTGATCACCGTGGCATTCGGCTTCCGCAACCTGGCTAACTACGGGGATGGACTGCGCGAGATGCGGCGCGTGCTGCGGCCCGGCGGCATGGCTGCGATTCTGGAATTCTCGCAGCCGCCGGGCGCCATTTTCGGCGCTGCCTACGGATTTTATTCGCGCCGCGTCCTGCCGTGGATTGGCGGAATGCTCACCGGCAGCCCCGACGCGTACCGCTATCTGCCCGAATCGATCCGCAAATTTCCCTCCGCCCCGCAACTGGCCGGCGAAATGCGTCTCGCCGGATTCTCGGGCGTGACGTTCGAACGTTTCACTGGTGGAAGCGTGGCGTTGCACCTGGGAGTTGCCGGAGCATGAGCTGGAAAACGCAGCGCTGGGTTCTCCTCGCCGTCGTGGCGCTCTATATTGCCATGCGCATTTACCGCGGCGCCGCCATTTGCATGGATGGCGACGAAATCTTCAGCGTCGGAGTGGCCGAAAAAAGCTGGATCGAACTGCTGCGCGCCGTTGGGCGGGACTCCATCCATCCTCCGCTGTTTTATTTTCTGCTCAAAATCTGGGTGGCCATCGGCGGCGATTCGCTGTTTTGGACGCGATTGCTGCCGGCACTCTTCTCGACCCTGGCAATCATCCCCATGGTGCTTCTCGGCCGCGAATTCCAACTCCGGCCGGCGGTCATCAACACCACCGTCGCCCTAGCGGCCATCCATCCGTATCTCCTGTACTACTCGCAGCACGTCCGGATGTACACCTTGTTGATGCTGTGCGCGCTCACGTCGCTCTGGGTATTTCACGCTTGTATCCGGCCCGGCGCGCGATCGCCGGTGACGCGCTTCGCGGCGCTGACGCTGGTGAATGTGGTGATGGTCTATTCGCATTACTACGGGTGGATGGTGATCGGCCTGGAGGGCCTGTACGTGATTCTCTGGCGGCGCGGCTACCTGATGCGAATGATCGCGGCGAGCGCCATCGTGTTCGTGGCTTTCACGCCCTGGATTTACTGGGTGAGCGGATACATCCGCGCCAAAGGCGGGTTGGCTTCCAACCTGGACTGGATCCAGAAGCCCGATGCCGGCGCGCTGGCCTGGTTTTTCGTCGATCTCGCGGGCTTCGGCGATTTCCCGTTCATCGGCCGGCAGGCGGTGACCGGGCTGGTGGTGCTGATTCTCGCCGCCGCTTACGCCACGTGGCGCGATCGCGCCAGGCTGCACACCGGCCATTTCGTGTACCTGGCGCGATACCTGCTTTATTTCGTGCTCGGGTCGGTGGCTGTCGCGTTCACCGCATCGCGCTTGCTGCCCAATTCGGTGTGGGGCCATCGCCACATGGTGTACCTGGTCTTTCCCATGCTGATGCTGGTGACGGCGGCGTACTTTGAACTGAATTCGAACGCGGTCCGTATCACCGCCGGAGCGCTTTGCGCGGTTTGGGCCGGGATGGTGATCCACCACCAGCTACGAGGTGACGACAAGAAGACGCCATTCGACTCGCTGGTAATCCAGATGCTCGCGCAGGAAGCCGGTCACCCGAATGCCGTGACGTTTTATTCCGTCGACAAGTACCTGCACTATCCGATTTGGTTCTACCTGGAGACACTGAAGGCCGAAAAGATCACCGGCTTTGCGGCGCCGGTCTGGAAAATGGATCGTGCGAAGCTGGCGGTTTTGGCCGCGCGCATTCAGGTCCGGAATCACGTCAGCATCGACGAAGCCCAAGGCTCTCACTTCTGGGTCGGATATAGTTCCGCCTGGAGCGAAAAATTATCGCCCGAACAGATCCTGGCCGCCCGCGGATGCCGTGTCGGCGGTGACGTCACGGTCCGCGACCGCTACCACTGGTCGACTATTTTTCCGGTCTGGTGCGGAGAGTGA
>DATJMA010000133.1:0-97411 GCA_035509055.1 Bryobacteraceae bacterium
CGTGCGGCCCCGGATTCGCTCCCTGGGGCCGCTTTCATTTTGGGGGAACGCATGTCGACTATACTCGAAGAGCATGCTGGGAGCGATTCTCAAGCGCGGGCAGACGTTGCGCGACCTGGTGCGCAAAATCGACGGCCAGCCGGAAATCCTGGCGATGCTCGATGCCGCCCGCGATCCGGTGCGCCGCGAACTCCGGCGCCAGATCGGCGATCCGGCGGCCACGGCGCTCACCCTCAAGCTTTGCAATCTTCTCCTGGCGAAGCATGGTTTCATCTCCCGCGACACCCGGCTGATTTCGCGCCCGCTGGGATTGCTGGTCGATCCCTCGAACGGCTGCAACCTGGCGTGCCCCGGATGCGTGCAATCGGCGCGCGCAAAGTCGCTGCGCATTTTTGATTGGAAAAACGGCCTGTTGCCGCTGGAGCGCTTCGCCGCGATGCTCGAACGCTACGGACCGTACGCCATGCAGGTGATGTTCTGCAATTACGGCGAGCCGCTCACCAATCCCCGGACGCCCGAGTTGATCGCGCTGGCGAAAGCCTACTACACGCAAACCGCGCTTTCCACCAATCTCTCGGTGGGGCGGTGCGATCCCGACGCCTACGTCCGATCCGGGCTGGATTTCATGTACCTCGCCATCGACGGCGCCAGTCAGGAAGTGTATGGCCGCTACCGCAAGAATGGCGATATCGGCCTGATTTACCGGAATATCGAGAAACTGGTGGACGCCAAGCGGCGGATCTCCAGCCGCACTCCGGTGTTGCGCTGGCAGTATCTGGCTTTCGAGCATAACGCTCACGAAATCCCGCGCGCACTCGAAATCGCGCGGTCGCTTGGAGTGGATCAATTCGCCGTGGAGATCCCCTTCGACGTCAGCTGGGATGACCCCGAAGTGCGCGTGGCTCACGACGTCGAGCCGTCGCAGACGCAATTCATCTCCGGCACGGAAGAAATCCTGGCGGAGAATTGGAATCGGCCTGTGCCGCGGGCGGCGCTGGAGATTCTGGAGCGGGAATACGCGCGCGGGTGGGGCCGGCTGGCTGGCTCGTGCGAGGGTTCCTCCGCTTCGCCCCACACCTGCCGCTGGCTCTACAAGAGCATGACGCTCGACGCCAACGGCCGGATTCTGCCCTGCTGCGGAGCTCCCAAGCCCGGCGTCGATGTGGTGTTCGGCGAATTGGGCGAGGGCGACGAATTCAATTCGCCACGGTATTTGCAGGCCCGCCGCTTCTTCGGCGACCCCGCGGCGTACCAGGCCCAACGGGAGTCCAGCGGCCCATCGGTGTATTGCGCCAACTGCGAATGGAATCAGGACCACACCGAGTTCGGCCCGGCGGAAGTCGCGCAATACCTGCGGACGGCAGGCCGCGGCGCCATCGATGCGGCGACGATAGAAGCTTGTGCTTCGTGGTAGCGCGCTATTTGCCGGCGAAGCTGGCGAGCGCTGCCGACTCGCTGTTGTACGTCTCGAAGACCGTGAGCAGCTTGGTGATCTGCATCAGGTCGCTGACCTTTTTCTGCAGATTCACGAGCTTCATTTGTCCCCCGCGTTCCGTCACGCTGGCGTAGCTCCCGATCAGCTGCCCCAGGCCCGAGCTGTCGATATAGCTGACATCGGCGAGATTCAGCACGATATGCTTACGGTTGCCCGAGAGGGCTTCGCGGATGGAATCCCGCAGGTCACCGAGGCCTTCGCCCAGGGTGACGCGGCCGCTGAGATCTAGAATGGTGGCGTCAGCTGTCTCACGAACAGTAATCTTAAGGCTCATTGAACGAATTTCCTTCCGACGGACCGCTGGGAGCAGGGGTCCAATGTTTGATCGTAACCGAATTCGCGCCTGAAGTGGTGGGCTCCGCGCAGGCGCGATCGAAAGAGTGGAGCAGTTCTTCACGCCGCGAGTAGGGACCGGGCGTGTAGGCGCGTGAACCGATGCCTAATTGAGAGAGCTCGGAAATTCCCCAGTCTTCGCGATTGGTTTGGTCCCAGAATTCCACCGCGTCGTTGCCTTCGAAATCGGGCTTGGCCATTTCGGCGGGATGGAAATGCCATTCGCAGACGACTTCGGTGCGGTCCGCGGATTTCGGCCACAGCGTGTGCACCATCATGTAATCCGGATGCAGCGCCAGCAGCAGGTTGGGATAGATGGCATAATACTGGACAATCTTCCGCTGTTCCGCGTTCAAGCCCGGCAGGTACTCGCGCTTGCGAACGCCGCCGAAACTCATCGTCTCGGCGCCGGCGCGAAAACCCATGGAGCCGCCGATATAATCGGGCGTGGTTGGCTGGTTGTCGGCGCCCAGATAGTCGGTGAGCCGGTTCAGCGTCGGGTGTACCAGCGGGCAATGCAGACACTCGTTGTAATTGGCGACGATCAGCTTCCAGTTGGCCTTCAAGTCATATACGATGCGCCGGTGCAGCCGCAGTTCGCCCATTCGCCACGCCGCGAATCGTTCCGGCAATTCGCCGAGTTGCGCCCTCAGAGAGCGAGGATTGGAGGCGAAGTTGAGAAAGATGTGGCCGTCCCAGGTGTCGATGGCGACGGTGTTCAGCGGATAGTCGGCGCGGGTAAATCCCGGCTGCTCCATGTGCGGCGCGCCGATCAGGCAGCCGTCGAGCCCGTACGTCCAGCCGTGATACGGGCACTGAATGCTGGCGCCCAACGAGCCCTCGGAAGTGGTACACATGCGCGTGCCACGATGGCGGCAGACGTTATAGAAAGCGCGCAACGCGCCATCGGCCGGGCGCGTCACGATCACGCTCTCGTTAGCCAGTTCCACCAGGAAGTAATCGCCGGCGTTGGGAATCCGCTCGGTTCGCCCGACGCAAATCCAGCGGCCGAAAAACAGGCGTTCGATCTCGTCGTGAAAAATTGCCGGGTCGGTGTAATACCGCGCGGGCAGAGTCATCGGCAGGGGAGAATCGGCCACGAGTCAAGTTTACGCCAAGATTTCATCGGCGTTTATCTGCGTTCATCGGCGGCCAGTTCACTCTATCCGCAGCGCCCGCCGCGCGGGAATCAGGATAGCGATCGCCGCGGCAACCGCCAGCACGAGCGGAATGCCGACGAACGCGGCCGGAGTCACCGCGCTCACACCGAACACCACCGACCGCATCAGCCCTGCGAGCGCGAATGCCGAGATCATTTTCGCCAGTAAGCCCACAAGCGCCGTCCACATGCTAACCCGGCCGTCGAAAAGAATCTGTCCGTCGCGCGGCTCGATGAGCCCCACGATCATCTTCACCGTCGTGCGCTTGCCGGAGCCGTTCGGTCCGATAGAGCAGACGTCTACCGCCAGGACGCCTGGATATCGCTGGGTGAGATGGCAGGTTTTCAGCATGCCCTTTTTGGACACCGGAGGGTCGGTGAAGTTCCCGATTGAAGCGCCAATATCACAATGATATCATTTAGCTATCATAAAGGAGAAACGAGAGTTATGACACCGAATGCTGCTTCGAGCAATCGCGAGCGCGTCGTGACCGTGGCCAGCGGCTGGGTCATGCTGCCGCTTCTGCTGATCCTGATCTTTGCCGACATCGGGCTGTTTATCTATTCGATCGCGAAGGGATCGAACGACCAGCCGCTCGTGCTGCCATTGGTAGTGAGCATGATCGCGCTGCCGATCCTCATCATCCTGATGAGCGGGCTTTTCACCTTGCAGCCGAACGAGGCGCGCGTGCTGGTGCTCTTCGGTGCGTACAAGGGCACCGTTCGGACAGCCGGCTTCCATTGGGCCAATCCCTTCTGCGCGCGTGGTGGCCCCCTCGCTGGCGCCAAGGCAGCGGCAAAGGACGTTCGCCCCGGCCGCTACCGTATCTCGCTTCGGGCGCGCACATACAACTGTCCGACCCTGAAGGTCAACGACAAGCGCGGCAACCCGATCGAAATTGCAGCGGTAGTAGTGTGGCGCGTCCAGGACACCGCGCAGGCCGTGTTCGATGTGGATAACTTCGAGACCTACATTCAGACCCAGAGCGAATCGGCCCTGCGTCATCTAGCGAGCCTGTATGCCTACGACGATGGCGAAGAGAACGAGAGCACGCTGCGCAGCAATGTCGATGAAGTCTCCAAGGCGCTGCGCGCCGAATTGCTCGAACGCCTGGCGAAGGCCGGCGTGACGGTGGACGAGGCGCGGCTCACTCATCTGGCCTACGCTCCGGAAATCGCGCAGGCGATGCTGCGGCGGCAGCAGGCGGAAGCCGTCATCGCCGCGCGGCAGAAGATCGTACACGGCGCGGTCAGCATGGTGGACATGGCGCTGCGGGATCTGGCGGAAAAGCACGTCGTCGCGCTCGATGACGAACGCCGGGCTGCCATGGTGAGCAACCTGATGGTGGTGCTCTGCGGCGAATCGGAAGTCCACCCGGTGGTAAACACCGGGACACTGTACACGTAAGACCGTGGGGCGGACGTGCAGGGCCAGGGGGACCCGCGCGGACCAGGGGGTCCGCCCCACCCAAGTAATTTCATGGCGGAACGCAAATCCTTTCTCATACGCATCGATCCTGCGCTCTGGGCCGAATTGGAAGCCTGGGCGCAGGACGAACTGCGCAGCGTCAACGGGCAAATCGAATACCTCCTGCGCCAGGCCGTCGAAAAGCGCAAAGGTCGTACCGGTACGCGGCCGGACGCCCCCGATAAGCCACAGTAAACAGACAATTACAGCGCTCCCGTAATGGCCCGAATAGAAAAATTCAATTGGACGCCGAAGCCTCCCCGCCTGTAGCGTAAATGTATGGCGGCGAGGACACTCAGCGCAATGTCGGAATCCCAAGTTTCGTTATTCCACCGCGTGAGCAGCATCGTAAGCTCCAAGCTTTCCATGGATGAAATGTTGGGCGAGGTAATCGGTTTAACCGTTCAGGCCACGGATTGTGACGCCTGCCTGGTTTACCTCATCGACCACAGCTCCGACGAAATTGTCCTTCGCGCCTCGCAGGTACCGCACGCCAACGATCTGGGCAATCTGCGCATCAAAATCGGCGAGGGAATTACCGGATGGGTGGCGGAGCACAAATCGGTGGTCGCCCTGCCCACCAATGCCGCCAGCGATGGCCGGTTCAAACGCTTCCAGACGCTGGTGGAAGATACTTACCAGGCCTTCCTCTCGGTGCCCATTGTCAGCGGTGGTGAACTGATCGGCGTCATCAACGTGCATCATCGCAGCCAGCACGACCATTCGAGCGAAGAAATCAGCACTCTTATTTTTATCGGCGAACAGCTCGGCGTCACCATTTCCAAAAGTCTGTTGGAAGAGGAGAATGCGCGGCTGCTGGAAGAAACGCAGGAAATGAAGCGCGAACTGGAAACCCGCAAGTTGATGGAGCGCGCCAAGGGAATCCTGCAGCAGAATCACAATATTACCGAAGAAGAAGCGTATTTGCGCCTCCGCAACCAGAGCCGGCGCCTGCGGCGTCCCATTCGCGAACTGGCTGAGGCTATCATCCTGGCGGAAGAACTCCATCGCCAGAACAAAGGGATCGAGTAGCAAACTCCTCTTAGTCGCCCCGTCCCACCGACCACGTACCCGTTCTAATTGCCGGCGAACGATCTTCGCCGGTTTTCAACTAAAAAACCAATACAACTGACGGAGGTGGCTTGTGTCAATCAAGCATGCCCGCTTGGCGGCAGCGCTGTTCGCGTTGTCGGCCGGCCGTGGCGCCTGGGGACAGATCTCGGAGGCCGATCGCGTGGTGGGCGAACTCAACATCAGCCCGCCCACCGTGGTACGAACCGAGCTTACGTTGAGCGACTTGCATGGCCAAAAGGTGGCATCCGCGCCGGCCGGAGCCGATGGCCATTTCGAATTCCGGCACGTTCCGTATGGGCAATATCGCCTGACGGTTTCGGACGAGGAGAACCGGCCGGTTCATGAAGAATTCATTAGCGTCCGCGAGCAGCAACCGCCCATCGAGATCCACTTGACCTTGCCGGAGAAGCCGAAGCCCGCTTCGGGCCGCGTCTCGATGCAGGAACTGCTTCACCCGCCGGGCAGGAAGGCAGTTAAGTTGGTGGAATCCGCTCAAAGGCTGTCGGCGGCCGGCGATCATGACAGCGCCGCCGGGCAACTTCAGAAAGCGATCCGGATTTCGCCCGAGTATGCCGATGCCTGGATCAATCTCGGCGCCGAGCACGTTTACCTGAAGCAGTATGAGCAGGCGCTTCGCGAATTCGCCCGCGCCGGCGAACTCGCCGGTCCGAGGCCGATGATTCTGTGCGATATCGCGTTCGCGCAATTCGCTCTGCAGCGCATCGCGGAAGCCACGCTCTCGGTCCGCGAGGCCGTCCGTCTGGATCCGGCTTCCGCGCCCGCGCATTATCTTTTGGGTTCGTTCCTGGAGCGCGACCGGCGCACTCTGGGCGAGGCTATCGCGCACCTCGAAATCGCGGCCCGCAGCATGCCGGCCGCGCGTGCGGAACTCGACCGTGCGCGGCGCGAATCGGCCAAAGCTGGAACCAATCCCTGATTTTCCGCCGAACCGGGTGTGATACCCTTGCTGAACGGAGGGTATTCGTGAAAGCTAAGATTCTGGCAGGCGCGATTGCAGCTGTTTTGGCGCTCGCCCTATATGCACAGACCAAGATTCTGCACCCGGAAATGACGGTCACCGAAGGCACGTGGGATCACCCGGCGGCCACCATCGGCACGAAGCCGGCGGAGCCATGGACAGCCACTACCATCGCGGCGGGTGTGGATAAGAAGCCGGAACCCGGGAAGCCCGTCACCGTGGTCGGCGAGATTGTCGACTTTTCGTGCTATCTGCAACTCGGCAAGCATGGGGAAAAGCACCGTTCCTGCGGCCAAAAATGTGTGCAGAACGGACAGCCGATCGGACTGCTCACCAAGTCGGGCGAACTCTACATGCTCATGCCCGAAGAGCACGACCCGCGGCGCGATGGCGGTGTGGATGCCAGGGCGTCGGCCTCCGCCAATATGGGCCACATCGTGGAAGTGAACGGCACGGAAGCGTCGGCCGGCCCGTATCACGCCATTTACGTCCAGGGTCTGACGAAGTAGTCCGCCCTACGGCACGCGAACCACGCTGTAATTCGCCAGCGCCAGCGAATCTCCCGCCGCCGCGAGCCGGCCCTGAAAGTTGATGGTAATGCCGCCGGTATAGGTGTCCGCCGATGGTGCCACGGAAGCGCTGAACGGCAGCACCGTCCCCCACGATTGCGCACTGAGCTGCGATCCGGATGCCAGCACCGCGGCCTCCGCGCGCACCGAGACCAGCGCGTCCGCCGCCGCACCCGAGCGATTCACGATCGGTGTGGCGCCCCAGTTCGCCTCGAAGGTGAACCCGGAGACCGTCCCGGTGTGCGCCAGGTCGAAGTGGACCTCCACGCGGTCGCCGGCGAGCAATACTCCCGCGGGGATGGCGCACGCTCCGATCGTCGACATCGCCGTCGACGCAGTGGACGCCCCGGTGCCGCTGCAGAGCACCTCCGCCGCGGGGTTGGTTTGCCCCGTGTCCCCCGTGCCCGCCAGGCGATACGAAGCCAGCAGCGTGTCGCCGGCCTGCGGCACATTGGCCGCCGCGAAGGTTACGCTGCTCCCGCTGAGTGTATAATCCTGGATCGCCTTTTGCAGGATGCCGTTGCGGTAAAGCGCCAGGCTCGTGCCTGGGCTGGGGGTTTGGGAAAGCGCGAACGTGGCGTTCGAGCCGTCCACGATGCCGGCGGGCGAATCGCCATCCAGGAACGCCGTCGAACTTCCTCCCGCACTTCCACATGCACCCGACGAACCATCCACGTGCAGGCAATCCGAAGGATTGCCGCTGGCGCCGTCAATGGAGCCAAGCGAGTTGATGATCGCCGCCCGGCCGGGAGTGAATGCCGCCCCTTCGAGCGGCCGTGCGGCGAGGTCGGCCAATAGTCCGGTCACTTGCGATTCCGAGATGGGCCCGGTTGTGATCTGGCCTCCGCTGGTGACCGCTCCCGCGGCGGCGGTAGTGACCCTGACCGCACTCACGCGCACCGGTTGGCTGCTCGCCGGCACCGACCATAATTCCTGGAATTGCACTTTGCCATCGCTGTTGTATACCACCGTGTAATAGCTCGGCGGTGCGGTGGGGGACGGCACCAGTTGCACGCGCAGATTGCCCGCCAGAACCTTCACGGTAAGACTCTGGGTGACGATATCGGCGCTATCGGCCGATTGAAAACTGTTCCAACTGATGGTCAGAAGGCCATTGAAGCGCGTGCCGTCGGCTTTGTAGAGCACGTCCTGAATGGTGGTGAGCTGCGGGGTAGCGGCGCGCGCGGCGGCCAGACACACGGCAGCGAAGAAGAAGCGGCGAATCATGGGGATCTCTCCGGCGAACAGATTACCCCGAGGTCTCGCGCGCGCGGGTCCGCGCCAACCGGCCTGATTTGCTAAGTTGTTGAGCGAAAAGCCGCAAAAAATCGCGGATTTCCGCAAAATTCTTGTGAACGGTTTTCGGGGCCGATTACTTCTTCTTCGCCGGCTCGGCAGAATCGGAGCTCAGCGGCAGTTCGAAAAACGCCAGCTCGCGTCCGCTTTTCGCTTGCGTCAGCCCCTGAATCAGGATGGTGGCGCCGCGCTGCAATCCGGTTTCAAAGTAAACGAAACCGCTCGCCGATTGACCCGGGGGCAGCATTTGCGCCGCCAGCGAGCGTCCCTCAATCTCCCACTCGTCAAGCGGATTCTTCTTGCCGAGAATTTTCGGCATCTGGCCCGCCGGTCCGCCAATCACGCTTGGCCGGCTGGGTCCTACGGCATAGCGCACATCCTTCGCCGCGGTCATCTCCACGCGGTCGCCATTAGGACCCACGTACTCGGCCTGGAAGTTATCCAGGCTGATGGAGACGCCGCCAGCGTTCTCGATCACCACCAACACGGGCAACACGCCGTACTGATAGGGATCGGCTTTTCCGAAGGCGGTTTTCACCTTTTCGCCCATCACGTACGGATCGACGCCGATCGTGATCTTCTCGTTGGTCTGGTGGCTCGGGTAACTTGCCGCCGGCGCGGCTTTAAACGGCGTCTGCTTGTCTGCCGCAAACGCCGCCGCTATACTCAATACTAGAGCCAAACGTTTGAAAACAAAAGGCATCTATTTCCTCTATCGCTTCTTGCAGGCGTTTGCTCTACCTGTCCTGCTATTGTATTTCGTATTTCGCGGCCTCGGAAACCGCGGCTATTGGAAATCGCTCGCCCAACGTTTTGGATTCCTGCCCCATTCATTTACTCAGACCGGTCCCGGAGCCATCTGGTTGCATGCAGTTTCGGTAGGCGAAGTGCTTTCCTGCGTGGAATTTCTGCGTCAGTTACGGGCCCTGTTTCCGCACACGCGCCTTTTCGTGTCCACCACTACCATTGCCGGCCGGTCCGCCGCCGGGGACAAGCTCGGCTCGCTCGCCGATGGCGTTTTCTACGCGCCTGTGGACTATGTCTTCGCGGTCCGTCGCGTTCTGCGCGCGCTTCGGCCTTCCATCGTGGTGATCGCGGAGACCGAAATCTGGCCCAACCTGTTTCGCGAAACCAAGCGAACCGGTGCGGCTCTTACACTTGTGAACGGGCGGATTTCCGACAAGGCATTCGCCCGCTACCGGAATTGGGTTCGTTTCTTCCGCGCCATTCTGCCGGCCGCCGACGCCATCCTGGTGCAGTCCGAGGAAATCCGCCAGCGCTTCATCGCCATCGGCGCGACGGCGGAAAAAGTCGGCGTGTCCGGAAATTTCAAGTACGATTTCGAGCCGCGGGCCATTCCCGAAGGTTCGCCCGTAAAGGAACTCCTCGCCACCCTGCGGCCGGAGCAGATCTGGGTGGCCGCCAGCACCATGCCGCCCGCTGCGGCGGACGACCCGGACGAAGACGATGTCGTCATCTCCGCCTTCCAGCAACTGGCGCCGCGCCATTCCGGCCTGATGCTGATTCTCGCTCCGCGCAAGCCCGAGCGATTCTCCGTTACTGCCGCCAAGCTCGATTCCGCCGGCATTCCGTACGTCAGACGCTCCGCGTTAGCGGGCGCGAACGGCAACCGCCCGCGCGTGCTGCTGCTCGATTCCATCGGCGAATTGAGCGGACTGTTCGCCGTAGCCGACGTGGTCTTCATGGGCGGCACGCTGGCCCGCCGCGGCGGTCACAATATCCTGGAGCCCGCGCTGTTTGGCAAACCCGTCATCACCGGGCCGCACATGGAAAACTTTCAGGCGATTGCGGATGATTTCCGCGCCGCCCGCGCCTCCGTCGCGATCGCGTCCGGCGCGGAACTCGCCGGCGCCGTCGAGCGCCTGCTCTCCGCTCCCGCCGAAGCGCGCGAGATCGGATCGCGCGCTCTCGCCCGCGCGCAGGCGCAGCGCGGCGCCTCCGCGCGCGCCGTCGCCCTGGTGCGCGATTGGCGCGCCGTGCCGCGCTACCGGCCGGCGCAGCCGTGGAACCTGCTGGCATGGCCGTTAGCGCGACTCTGGCAGTGGGGCTCTGCTCGCCGTCAGCGCTCGGCAGTCCGCCGCATGTCCCGTTTGCCGGTGCCGGTGATCAGCGTGGGCAATCTGAGCATGGGCGGTACCGGAAAGACGCCTTGCGTGCTGCGGCTGGTAGAGTTGCTCGCCGCGCGCGGCCTGAAAGCCGGAATTCTCACCCGCGGATATGGCCGCCACTCGCCCGAGCCTTCCATCGAAGCTGCTCCCGGCGAAACACTGCTGCCTCACCACACCGGCGATGAAGCGCAGATCTTCATTCGCTCCAAACTCGCCCCCGTCGGCATCGGCGCCGACCGCTTCGCTTCCGGCAAGCGCCTGCTCCGGAAATTCGATCTCGGCGTTTTCGTCCTTGACGACGGATTTCAGCACCGCCGGCTCGCGCGCAACGTCGATATCGTGTTGATCGATGCGCTCCACCCGTTCAGCGGCGGCGATGTCTTCCCGTTGGGCCGCTTGCGCGAACCGAAGGCGGGGTTGTCTCGCGCCGATATCGTACTGCTCACCCGCTGCGCCTCGTCCGATCTCGCCGCGCCCATCGCCCGCGAAGTGCGCCGCTGGAATCCGCGGGCGCCGATCTTCCATTCGTCGGTCGAGCCGCGCGCCTGGGTGGAATATGCCGGCGGGAACCGCATCACCCTGGCCGACCGCCCGTTTCAGCGCGTGGTTGCCTTCTGTGGATTGGGAAATCCCGCCACCTTCCGGCGCACTTTGGAAAAGCTCGGAGTGGAAATCGCCGATTGGGTGGAGTTCTCCGATCACCACCGTTACCTTCCCAGCGAACTCCGCCATTTGGCGGAGCAATTGAAGGCCTCGCGGGCTACCGCGCTGGTAACGACGCAAAAAGACGCGATCAACTTATCCGACACAGCCACCGAGCTCGTCGCGCCCGTTCCCCTTTACTGGCTCGACATCGAGATCCGCATCGCGCGCGAAGAAGACTTCCTGGCAGAGATTATAAATAAGTTGTAATTTCTCCGTGTGAACCTGGTTTGGTATATACTGGCCGCAACCAGCCATGCGAACTCCCACTGTAATTCCCAAGTTTACATTTTGGCTACTAACTACCCTCGCGGCGGTGGCCGTGATGGTAATCAACGCTCAACCTCCCGCCTCGCCCGTTCTCGATGCCATGAAAAAGGAACTGGCCCGCTCGCAAGACAAGCTGAAATCCCAGCCCGTGCCTCCGTACTTCATCAGCTATGAGATCATCGAAGCGCACAACGTCTTCATCGCCAGCGAATTCGGAAAAATCACCGGCAGCAGCGAAGGGCGCCGGCGCGTGCTGGCTACCCAGGTTCGCGTCGGCGATTACACGCTGGATAATACTCACGAAATTCGCGGCGACATCAACGGCATCATGGCATCGGGCGGCAGCGCTCCCGCCGCCGTGCCGCTCGACGACGATCCCGATGCTATCCGCGCCGTGATCTGGTATCAGACCGATCAGCAATACAAACACGCCCTCGAGCAGCTCACCAAGGTCAAGACCAATGTCAAAGTGAAGGTCGCGCAGGAAGACGATTCGCCCGATTTTAGCCGCGAGGAGCCGCAGCATTACTCCGAACCAATCGGCGATATCAAGCTCGACCGCAAGGTGTGGGAAGACAAGCTTCGCAAGTACACCGCTCCCTTTTCCTCCTACACCAACATTTATCAAGCTCAGGCCTTTCTCCAGGCCGGCAACGAGACGCGCTGGTATGTCAACAGCGAAGGCTCGGTAATCCAGACGTCCGAGCCCGATATTCACCTGTTTATCGAGGCCAACAGCAAGGCTTCCGACGGCATGGAACTGCCGCGCTACGAATCTTATTTCGCCTTTTCCGAAAAAGACCTGCCTGACGATGCCACGGTCCTCAAAGACGTGGACAAAATGATTCACGAGATGGAGGCGTTGCGGGTGGCCCCGGTGGTGGACCCATATACCGGCCCGGCCATTCTTTCCGGACGCGCCAGCGGCGTCTTCTTCCATGAGATCTTCGGCCACCGCGTGGAAGGCGCGCGCCAGCGGAATTCCAACGACGCGCAGACCTTCAAGAAGAAGCTCGGGCAGCAGGTGCTATCCAAGGACTTTTCGGTTTATTTCGATCCCACCATGCGCCGCCTCGGCAATACCGAACTGGCAGGCTATTACACGTATGACAACGAAGGCGTGAAAGCCCGGCGCGTGGCCGTGGTGGAGAACGGCATTCTCAAAACGTTCCTGATGTCCCGCAAGCCGGTGGAGGGCATTGTGCAATCCAACGGTCATGGACGCGGGCAAGTGGGATTGTCTCCCGTGGCGCGCCAGTCGAATCTGATCGTGGAAGTCGCTCCCGCCGCGGTCCAGCCCGACCTCAAAAAGCTTCTCATCGCCGAAGTGAAAAAGCAGGGGCTGCCGTTTGGATTGCTGTTCGACGACATCGAAGGCGGATTCACCTTCACCGGCCGCACCGTTCCGAACGCCTTTAACGTGCTTCCGCTGATGGTCTACCGCATCTATCCCGATGGCCGCGAAGAACTGGTTCGCGGGGCCGACCTGATCGGCACGCCGCTCACTACCTTCAGCAAAATTGTTGCCGCCGACAAGAACGTCGCGGTGTTCAATGGCATCTGCGGCGCCGAATCGGGCAGCGTGCCGGTTTCCGCGGCTTCTCCCGGCATCTATATTTCGCAAATCGAGGTGCAGAAAAAGGCGAAATCGCAGGAACGGATTCCGATTTTGCCGGCGCCTTTTGAAGGAGGAAAGAAATGAGCGCGCGCATTGCGAAAATAGTTCCGGCGGCCGCAGCAATGTTCGCCGCTGCGGTATTAAACGCCCAGGACGACGCCGTCATGAAGGCCATGCGCGACGAAATGGCGCGCAGCATGAGTCAACTGTCCATCGAGAACTTACAGAAACCCTATTACATCGCTTATCGCGTGGTGGATTCCGAAACCTGCAACGTGAATGCCAGCTTCGGGGCGCTCAACAACACCGGCAGCAGCCGCTCACGCCGGCTGAGCGTGGAAGTGCGAGTGGGCGACTACAAGTTCGATAATTCCGGCTTCCTCTCGTTCAGTTTCGACGGCGGCACCTCGATGTTCATGGGGCTGGGCGGCACGGAACTCACCTTGGACGACGACTACAAGGAGATCCGCCGGCAAATCTGGCTGGCGACGGACGGCGCCTATAAACGGGCCGTGGAGAATTACTCCAAGAAAAAAGCGTCGTTGGAAAACAAGACGCGCTCCGACGACACGCCCGATTTCAGCAAGGAGACTCCCACCGTTACCGCCGATATCCGGCCGGAGGTGAAAATCGATCGCAGCCAGTTCGAAAGCGAGGCGCGCGCGTTATCGGCGCTCTTCCGGCAGATGCCGGCCATCGAAACCTCGCACGTCGCCTTCAACGCGGACATCATCTACACGCGCTACCTGAACAGCGAGGGAACTTCGTACACGCGCCGCCTGCCGAATCTCTCCGTCAATATCAATGCCGCCACCCAGGCGCCGGATGGCCATGCGCTCAACGATTTCGTCTGGTATCACGGCCGCTCGCCGGCGGATCTGCCCGCGGAAGACAAACTGGCGGCGCGCGCCAGGGAACTTGGCGGTTACCTGACTTCGCTGCGCGATGCCTCCATCCTGGCCAACTACAATGGGCCGATGCTCGCCGAGGGGAACGCGGCGGCGCAATTGATCCGGCTGGATTTCCTGCCGAACCTGGTAGGGATGAAGACCTTGGCCAGCGATTTGCCCAACGGGATGGTTCCCGGCGGACGCGGTCAGGCGACGGAGAATGCTTTCCTCGACAAGGTGGGCGCGCGCGTATTTCCGGAGTTCCTGAGTCTCACCGATAATCCGCTGATCGCCGAGTATCAGGGGTTCAAGCTGGCGGGGATGTCGAAGATCGACGAGGACGGCGTGCCTTCGCGCGAAGTCAAGCTGGTCGAGAACGGATACCTGAAGTCCTTGCTGGTTACCCGCGATCCGGTTCGCGGCTTCGAACAATCCACCGGCAGCCGGCATGTGGGCCAGGCTTCTCCCACCAACCTCATCGTCACCTCGACGAACGGCCTGAGCAACGAGGATCTGCGCGCCAAACTGGTCGCACTCGTCACTCAAAGGCACCTGGAGTTCGGCATGATCGTGCGCCGTTTGCGAAATGGAAACACGCCCGTGCTGCTATATAAGGCGTTTCCCGATGGCCATGAGGAACTGGTCCGCAACATGCAGTTCAGCGGTATGAACGCCGCGGCTTTCAAGGATATCGTCGCGACCTCAAAGGATCTGAACGCGCTCACGGTGGAATACCGGCCGCAGCAGAATAACTTCCTGGCGTTCCAGATGCTTCCCGAGGCGAATTACTGGCCGGTGACGATCGTTGCGCCGTCGCTGCTGTTCGAGGATGTCACGCTGCGGCGGATCCGCACCGCGGCGCCCAATCCACCCGTAGCAACGCACCCATTCTTCGACAAGTGATGGCGCTTTCGCATCGCTTTAACATCACCGCTACAGGAAAGCGGCCGCTCTCTCCATGACGGCCAGTGCCGCCGGCTCGCAGACTACTACCGTGCTGGTGACCGCCAATGCAGTCGGCACTCTGGTCACCACGCCGATCAGTCTCGATCCGTCCACGAACAGTGTCTACCTGGTACTCTATGGCACCGGAATCCGCGCCGCGCCACTGCCACAGGTGACTGTTCAGATTGCGGATCAATCGCTCACGCCGGCTTATGCCGGAGCCGCACCGGGGTATCCAGGAGAGGACCAGGTCAATGTCCAGATACCTTACTCGCTCAAAGGTTCGGGGATGACGGCAGTGACCGTGACGGTCGTGGGGCAGCAGTCGAACACCGTGACGATTCAGATTCAGTAAGGGGCAGTTGCTCCCGCAACTCCGTCACCGGCAACAAGCGGATTTCGCCGGCCACGCCGCCGATCACGCGCGCGGTGTGCGCGAACGCCGCGCTATCGCCTGTCACGTAGTGAATTACCGTGCCGGCGCCGTGCCCCGGCACTCCGTCGATGGCGCGGCTGACCGCATCTGCGGTTGCCTCCGCGCTGTCCACCAGGGTCACGCCGCCGCCCGCCACCCGGGCGATGGTGTCGCGCAGGAGTGGATAGTGCGTGCAGCCCAGAATCAGCGTATCGATATCCGGCCGCCCTTCCAGGTAGTGTCGCACCAGCAGTTCCGCCTCTTCGGAATCCGCCAGGCCTTCTTCGACCGTGTGCACCAGCATGGGGCACGCTCGCGCCCAGACCCGCAACCCGGCGGTCTCGAGGCGCCGCTGATAAGCGCCGCTGGCGATGGTCGCCTTGGTGCCGATCACGCCCACCTGGCCGGTGCGCGTGGTGTGTGTAGCGGCTGACACGCCCGGGTCGATCACGCCGCACACGGGCACGGGACAGATTTCCTCCAGCCGCCGCAGAGCCACCGCCGAAGCGGTGTTGCAAGCCACTACCAGGCGCTCCACTCCCAACCCGCAGAGAAAAGCAGCGATTTCCTCGGCGAATTGCACCACCATTTCCGGCGGTTTGCGCCCATAAGGAACGCGCGCGGTGTCGCCCAGGTATAGGAAATCGTGATGCGGCAGGCGGCGCCGAAGCGCTTGCAGTACGGTCAACCCTCCCACCCCGGAATCGAAGACTCCAATCGTGCTCATTACCCGATATGTAGCACGCCGCGTGCCGTTTTCGGGGCGCCTACATCGCCAGCAATCCGGCCATCAGCTCGATCCCATCCCACAAATTCTGCACGCGCAGATTTTCGTTGAACGAGTGCTGATTATCGTCGTGATTGGCGATCGGCACTACGATCACGCGCGTTCCCAACGGCCGAACGATGCTGGTGAGCGGCAGGCTTCCGCCCATATTGGGCAGCTTCACCGTGAAACCGCGCACGCTCTCCACCACCCGGATCACCTCCTGCGCGACCGGCAGATCCATCGGCGTGCGCACGGCGTTATCGCCGGGGCGCACCGTCACCAGGGCGACCCTGGCGTGCGAGCGGCGCGTCTCCGCGTCCGGCTCCTTATCGACCACGAAGTACCCTTGCTTGCGGATGTGCTCCACCACGCGGTTGTTCGTCTCCTGCGCGTCCATTCCAGCCACCAGCCGGATATCGATCGACGCGGTCGCGGTTGCCGGAATCACGTTCGACGCCTGATTGCCCGTCCGCGAACTGGCCATCCCGCGGACGTTCAACGCCGGCAGCGTCACCAGTTGGTTGAGCTTCGCCCCGCCGCCTTCCGTCGATCCCAGCCAGAATTCGCGCATCAGCATATCGTCGATCGGCGGCGCTTCGGCGATGGCTCGCTTTTCGAGCGGCGAAAGCGGAGTGATGCCGTCGTAGAAGTGGTCGATGGTGACGCGCCCTTCGGCGTTCTTCATCGACGCCAGCAATTGCGCCAGCATCATCGCCGGGTTGGGCGCCCAGTTTCCGTAATGGCCGCTGTGCAACTCGAAGCGTGGACCGTAGAGCGTGATATCGAGCCCGGTATCGCCGCGCGCGCCGAAGACAATCTGTTGCTGCCGCGTCTGGTACACCGGCCCGTCGCACATCAGCCACAGGTCGCCGGAGAAGAGATCTTTATTTGCCGACAGGATCTTCTCCAGGTTCGGCGATCCGGCCTCCTCTTCGCCTTCGAATGCGAACTTGATGTTGGATCGCGTGCGGATTCCCGCCGCCCGCATGGCGTCAAGCGCGGTGAGCATGGCGATGATGGGCGCCTTGTCGTCGCCGGAGCCGCGCCCGTACAGGCGCCATTCGGGGTTGAAAGGCTGCCCGGCGGCGGGCAGCGGAATTGTTTTGCCGCCATCCTGCACCGGCTTATCGCGCAGGACGGGTTCGAACGGAGGGCTCGCCCATTCTTTAGGGTCGAGCGGCTGGCCGTCGTAGTGGGCGTAAAAAACGATGGTGCGCGTCGCGCCAGGCGTGCGGAGGTCGCCGAACACCACCGGGTTTGCGCCCGGCACGCTCACCAGCTTAGCCGCCACGCCGCGCTTTTCCAGCATCCCCGCGATGGTCTCCGCATTGCGCTGGATGTTGACGCGATCGCGCGCGATGTTGGGGATCGCGAGCAACGAGAAGAACTCGTCGACAATCGCCCGCTCGTGCTGTTGGCGCCAGGCGCGGGCGGCGCGGGCCGCGGCGTTATCCTGCGCCGGCGCGAGCGCGGCTATCAGAAGGAGAATGCAGAAAGTACGCATGTAACATCAGTGTAGTGCGGACACACCCTTGTGGCGTTATGCTCCTTACGGAGCCGCGGCCGCGAAGGAGCTGTGGTCTCCCTGGTGGCCCCATGCTTGCATGAGATTCGCCCCGTTATTTCTTGCCGTACAGCTCTTTGCCGCGGCCGGAGGAAGCACCGTCCTCATCGACAAGACCGGCAACGTGTGGCGGACCGGCCAAAGCAATACTCTTGTGACCACCGCGACGGCATTCCAAGAAACGGCTGTGTCCGAAGTTTGCGGCACCGAGAATCTCACGCCATTCCAGTCGCCGGTGCCGCTGAACTGCTCTCACGCTTATCTGACCAAACAGGACTCCGCCGGAAATCTGCTGTACGCGACTTATCTCGCCGGCTCCAGCGAAGACGGCGGGACGGCACTTACTACCGATGCGCAGGGCAACGTGTATGTGGCCGGCTACACCTACTCGCCCGATTTCCCGGTAACTGCCGGCGTCCTGCAATCCAGGAATGCGGGACCGACCACTCCAACGGTGTATACCGCCTTGGGCGCGCCCTACGGACCCGCATATGTCGTGCCCGGCGGCGATGGCTTTGTCGCCAAGTTTGCTTCCGACGGCGCCTTGTTGTTTTCAACTCTGCTGGGCGGGTCCGGCGAGGACCTGCCCACCCTGATTGCTGTGGACGCGTCCGGCTCCATCTATGTCTCCGGGGTTACAATGTCGCAGGATTTCCCTGTCACGCCCAACGCGCTGACCAGCCAGGGCACCAGTAACTTTTTCGCACGCCTGAATTCCAACGGCACTACGCTTACTTACTCCACCTACTTTCTTTCCCGGATCCTGGCCTTCGACTTGGATCATGAGGGCCGCGCCTATCTTACCGGTAATCTGGCGAGTGGCCAACCTTACGTCGTTATTCTCGATACGGTTGCCGGCACGGTGACGCAGTCGCCGGTTCTGCCGGAGATCTCCGCGGCAGGCGTAGCCATTGCTTTCAGTCCCAGCGGAATTGCACTGGCAGTCAGTCCCGCCCCACTCCCATACGATGCGGACTTCTATCCCACTCCCCCGGTGCGCGTGCCGGGAGACAGTTACCTGCTCGGACTGACCTCCGGCGGCGCCGTCGTGTCCGAAATCCACGTCGCTCAAAGCCAGTTCGACTCCATCCTGCTCGACTCTGCCGGGAATGTCTACGCTTTCGGCCACGGCACCGGCGCAATTCCCAGCGCACCCGTGCAGTTGCTTTCCACGGCGTGTACCCCCAACGGTGGAACTTTCGTGATCGAAGAAAGCCCGGCTGGCGCCATCGCGGCATCCACTTATCTCCGCCAGGGAGGCGATAGTGCCATCGCCGCCGGCGATCCCGGACATCTCACGGTGTATCGCGACTCCTCATCCACGACAGTGCCGGTGGACCTGACCATCCAGCCCGCTGCGCTCTTCGGGTGCGCGTTAAATCTGGCTACCGGGCAACTGGGTAATGGCCTGGCGCCAGGCGAGATCTTCATGCTTACCGGGACCGGGCTCGGCCCCGCGCAGGGAATTGGCGCGGCGCCGGATGCCTCCGGCGACTATCCCACGTCGCTTGGCGGCGTGCAGGTGCTGTTGGGATCGAAGCCGCTGCCCCTGCTCTACGTGAGCGCCACGGAGATCCACTCGGTAGCGCCTTTCGGCGGCATCCCTTCCGGCACCACCGTCCAGGTGCAATATGGCAACAGCAATCCGCCGCCTCTGGACCTGCCCGCGGCCAATCTCAATCCGGGTATTTTCGAGGTGAATGGCCAGGGCGCCCTGATTAATCAGGATGGCACCGTCAATACACCCGCCAATCCCGCGCCGCTGGGGTCGATCGTGTCGGTTTACTGCACCGGCACGGGCTACCTGGAAAACCTCCCCGTGGATGGCAGCCTGGCGCCCATTCCGCCGCCATTCGATGTCACCGAGCTCACGGATCCGGAGCTGCAATTTGCAGGAATTGCCGGCAACACGTTGTGGAGCGGCGCGGCGCCGGGACTGATCGAAGGCGTGACGCAGATCAACGTGCAGTTACCGCCATCGCTGCCTTCGGGGACCACCCTGAGCGTGGTTCCGGTGATCCTGGACACCGCCGGAACTCTCTCGCCACCGGTCAATATCAGCGTGAAGCAGTGAGCCCGTTCATAGCGCGCAGAAGTTCCGGCTTGACGATTTCCGCGCCGGCCGCCGATAAGTGGTCGCGATCCTGGTAGAGCAGCCTGCGGCGCTCGCCGGCGAAGCGAATTTCGCCCGCGCCGCCCGTGAATAACGGCTCGATATCGATCACCCGCACGTTCCCGCCGGCGGCGCTCTTCACCAACGCGTTGCGCGCCAGCCGCGCCGCGCGCTCTGCAGCATCTTCGCGAAAAGGCGGCCGGTTTCCCTCGCGAATGGCCTCGCGCGTGGCGTTTTCGGGAAGTACCGGCGGCTGGGTGATGAGAAGGATGTTACGGGCGAAGGGCTTCAGTTCGCGCAGCGCCACGGTGAGCCGTCCGCGATCGTCCGCGAGTTTGTTCCAATTGCAGGCCAGCAGCAAAAAGTCGGGCCTTTCGCGCCGCACCACGGCGAGAGAGTCGTCCCACAGCTGCGGATTTTGCCCGTTCGATCGGGGCAGGGGATCGCCCGCTTCCACGCTGATCACGGCCAGCCGCAAATCCCGCTCGCGGGCGATTTCGCGCGCCATTTTGCCATACATCGAGCCGTTGCTGTCGCCCATCAGCACCATCGACCCGTTTCGCCCGCCGGGATTGAAGCGCAGTCCGCCGCCGCGGACCGCGCGGGCGCCGGCGTTGACGTAGTTCGCGCTGCGGATGACCAGGCCAAGCGGTATCAGGGCCGCCAGCGAGCAGGCAAGAGCCGCAAAAGCCACGCGTCCGCGCGACGGAGCGTTCAGAATCCTGCGACCCGGCCGTTCGATCAGAACAAAACAGGCGGCCGCCGCGGAGAAACTCAGCGTTACTTTCAACGCCAGCCGAAGCGCCGGCGATTGCCAATAGCAGGCATAGTCCACCAGCGAAAACACCGGCCAATGCCAGAGATAGAGCGAATACGACATGCGCCCGACGAACACCAGCGGTTTCCAGGAGAGGACCGGCAATTCGGTCGTCAGGAGACCGGCCGTGCCAATTACTGTAAGAATGGCAAAGCGGCCTGTGGCGAAGGAGACGGCGATGACCACCAAGGGCAAGAGCCGGCTGAAAGGCGGCCGCAGCCATGATTGGCTGTCCCGTTTGGCCACGATTGCGCCCGCCAGCAGTTCCCACGCCCGGGCCGGCAGCAGATAGAACGCCCATTCCGGCCGCAATACCAGATAGCACCCCAGACTTACCGCGCCGATGGCCGCCAGAACCCATGTTCGCCGGCACCACAACAGCAACGCCGGGAACAACAGGTAGAACTGCTCCTCCACCGAGAGCGACCAGCAATGCAAGAAAGGCTGGGCATCGGGTGACAGATGAAAATAATTCCCCTGCAGCAGGAATTTCAGATTAGCCCCCGATGCCGCCGCCGCCGAAAGCGTCGCCCCCGCCGACGCCAGGTCCTGCGGAGAATAAATCGCCGCGGCGCCCGCGATCGTTGCCGTTGCGACCGACGCAAACGCCGGCAGCAAACGCGCGATGCGCCGCTGGTAGAATTGCCCGAAGCGAAACCTCCCCGCGCCGCAATCGCGCAGAATGATGGATGTAATCAGGTAGCCGGAGATAACGAAAAAGACATCAACGCCGAAAAATCCGCCCGGCAGCCAGCGGCGATTGAGGTGAAATACGAAGACTGCCAGCACGGCAATCCCGCGCAAACCATCGATATCGGGACGGTAACCGGCGGCGCAGCGCATTCACTGTGTAGTGGCGCGCCGCCGCCGGGCATCTCAGCAGCCTTACGCTGCCAGCCGCAGCAGCGTTTCTTCCAGAATCCCGCGCACCATGGCGATTTTGTAGCCGTTCTTTTCGAGCGGAACCGCGTCTTTCACCGCCGCTGCCGCCGCCGCTTCCACGGTGGGAAGGTCGAGCGATTTGCCGGCCAGCGCCTTTTCCGCTTCCGCCGACCGCCACGGCGCGGGCGCCACGCCGCTCAGCACCACGCGGGCCACCGTCACTTTACCCTCCGCCAGCGTCATCGCGATGGCCGCCCCCGCGGTGGCGAAATCGAACGCGCCGCGCTCGCGCACCTTGCGGTAGGCGCTGACGTGTCCCTTCGGAGGCGCGTCCAGCAAGATATCGGTGACGATCTCGCCCGCCGCCAGCACATTCTCCTTCACGATACTCACCGTCGGCAGCACGAAGAAGGCTTCCGCTGGAACGACCCGGCGCCCGCGCGGACCGGCAATGGCGAACCGCGCACCAAGCGCCACCAGCGCCGCCGCGGTATCCGAAGGATGGACCATGTAACAGCGGTCCCAGCCCAGAATCGCGTGGAACTGGTTCTCGCCCGTCTCCGCGAAGCACGTGTCGCCGCCCTTGCGGCGGCAATGGAACTCGCCGCGGAAATACCAGCATCGCGGCCGCTGGCAGATATTCCCGCCGATGGTCCCCTGATTGCGAATTTGCGGGCTTGCCACCGAACGCGCCGCTTCCGCCAGCGCCTGGTATTTCTCCGCCGCTTCCTGGTTCGCGGCAATCTCGGCCAAGGTAGTCAGGGCGCCGATCCGCAATCCGCCGCCCGCGCGCGCGCCGATGCCTTTCAACTCCCCGATTCCAGAGATGCTGACCACCCTCTGCGCTTCGGTGACACCGTCGTGCAGGCAGCCGAGAAGATCGCTGCCGCCCGCCAGAATGTGAGCCCCCGGCGCGCTGGCCAGTGCCACCGCGTCCTGCACGGAAGCTGCTTTCTTATAGGAGAATTTCTGCATCATGGCTCACCCCCGCTTTGCGTTCAACGCTTCCAGCACGGCCGCCGGTGTAATAGGCGCCCGCGCCAGCCGCACTCCCGTGGCATGGTAAAAGGCGTTGGCAATGGCCGCCGCCGCCGGAACCAGCGCCGGTTCGCCCAGCCCCTTGGTGCCCGTGGAGTTCACTTCGGTGTCGTGCGGATCGATGGGGAGCACGGTGAGCTCGGCCGGGACATCCATGGCGGTGGGAATTTTGTAATCGTGAAAGTTGCGATTCACCATTTTGCCCGTTCCGCCGTCCAGCACGCGGCGCTCGGTGAGCGCGAACCCGATTCCTTGCGTCATGCCGCCCAGCACCTGGTTGCGATACGTCAGCAGGTTCATCACCCGGCCGCTATCCTGCGCCGCCAGCATGCGTACCACGCGAACTTCACCGGTCCGCTTATTGACTTCGACCTCGGCGAAATGCGTGGCGAACGGCCGGATCGCTTTGTTCGCCGGATGCGGCGCGCGCGTGCCCACGCCGACCACCACCTGCTGCGCGCGGAGTCCATTCAGACGCCCCACGGCGATCTGATGGGCGCCGCCGGCGTCGGAAATCTCGCCGCCATTCAGCTTGAGATCGGCCGCCGGCACCTTCAGTTGCGCCGACGCCATTTCGAGCAGCTGTGCCTTCACGTCCAGCGCCGCCGCTCGCACCGCGGGCGAATCGATCATGCAAGTTTTGCTGCCGCCGGCGCCGTCGCTGAATTGCGTCGTACCGGTATCGGCATTCTCCACTTCGATCTGCGCCATCGGCACGCCGAGTTCTTCGGCCACCACTTGCGCCATGATGGTCCGCGTGCCCGTTCCGAGATCGGCCGCTCCGGTATTCAGGTTCACGCTGCCATCGGCGAAGAAGCGCACGATCGCGGTAGAGTTGGGCGGCGCCAGATATCCCCACATGCCGGCCGCCACCCCCACGCCGCGCACGATCGGGCCATCCCGCCTGGCTTTGGCCCTCGCCTCCGTCCAGCCGAACCTTTTGGCGCCTTCGCGCAGGCAATCCGGCAGCCCGATCGAGGTATACGGCTTATTGCCATCCACGCCGCATACCATCGAGATGTTTTTCAGGCGAAACTCCACCGGGTCCATACCGATTTTTTCCGCCAGCGCGTCCATAGTCTGCTCGAGCGCCCACGCGCTCTGCGGGAATCCCGGCGCGCGGAAGGCGCGGCTCTGCCCGGCATTGATGAAGACCGGCGCTTCTTCCGTCTTCACGTTCGGGCAAACATATAACTCGCGCACCAGGTACGCCGCCGAATCGCCGGCCGGGTAGGCGCCGATCTCGGAGTTGCCGTGCAGTTCGAACGCGGTCAGCGTCCCGTCCTTCTTCACCCCCGCCTTCAGCCGCAGGGTATGAGCGGGCCGGTTTCCGACGCACAGCAGTTCCTCTTCGCGGCTCAGACAATACTTCACCGGCCGTTCGGTTTTGCGCGCCAGCAGACCGGCGAGGACGGTGTGTTTGCTCAGATCGATCTTGCTGCCGAACCCGCCGCCCATGTGGCGCGCGATCACCCGCACCTTGGCGAGCGGAATCTTCAACGCCCGCGCCACCCCGGCTTGCGAGGTGAACGGAAACTGCGTGGAATCCCAGATGGTGAGATGGTCGCCCTCCCAATGCGCCACCGATCCGTGTACTTCGAGCGGTGTGTGCAGCAGGCACGACGTCCGGTAGGTCTCTTCCACCACCACGTCGGCCTCGGCGAACCCTTTCGCCACGTCGCCGCGGCTGAAATTGTTGGGCTGGACGATGTTCCCGCTATCCTGCACCATGGGCGCGCCCGGTTTGAGCGCGTCCTCCATGTGGCTGACGAAGGGCAGTTTCTCATACTGCACCTCGACGGCGCGCACTGCGTCCCGTGCCTGTTGCTGAGTCTCGGCGGCCACCACCGCGACTTCTTCGCCTTCATACCGGCAATGCGGGTCGAAGATCCGGCTCCCGCGATACCACGGAATCCGGCATTCCGAATCGGCGTCGGTCAGGATGGCGCGCACGCCCGGCATAGCCGCGGCGCGGCTCACATCCACTTTCGTCACGCGAGCATGCGCGTGCGGGCAGCGGACGCTGGCGGCGTAGAGCATATCGGGCAGGTTCTGGTCGAGCGCGTATTTCGCCTCGCCCGAAAGCTTTTCCCGGCCGTCGATTCTGGGAACCGGCTTGCCGACCACGGTAGTTTCCGTCCAGGGTTTGGGATTTGCGTCCGGCATGGCTCACCTCCCTTGCTTCAATTCCGCGGCCCGGTGGACGGCGCGGAAGATGTGTCCGTAAGCCCCGCAGCGGCACAAATTGCCGCTCAGCCCTTCGCGGATCTGCCCGGGAGTCGGCGATGGCGTGTGGCGCAGGAGCGCCTCGGCGCTGATCATCTGTCCCGACGTGCAGTACCCGCACTGATAGCCGTCTTCTTCGAGGAACGCCTGCTGTACCGGCCCCAATTCCGCTCCGTCCATCAGGCCCTCGATGGTGGTGATTTTCCGGCCGGAAGCTTCCACCGCCAGCGTGAGGCAGGCATTGCGCGCCATGCCATCGATGAGCACCGTGCAAGCGCCGCACTCGCCGCGCTCGCAGCCCTGCTTGGTGCCCGTGAACCCCAAGCGGTCGCGCAGCACGTGCAGCAGAGTCCAACGCGGTTCGGCCAGGATGGTGTGGGTCTGGCCATTCACCTCGAGAACGACCTTTACCGTTTCGCCTTCCGGGGCCTCCAGTCCACCCGCCTGGGCTTCCTGGTCGATCGCCGCGCCGATCAGCGCGGCTTCCGTGGCGCCGGCCGCCAGCGAATTAAAAAATCCCCGGCGGCTGAAACCCTTTTCCATCGTTGCTCCCTTCTGGAGAGGATTTTAGCACCCGGAGATCGAAAATAATTGCCCGGGAGCTCCGGGATAGCCGCCCGCACCTTTTGCGGCTAACCCGCCGCGTCCCGCAGCGCGTAGGCCACAATCGTCATCCCGCCGATGCCCTCCGCTTTCAGCGCATCGAGGAGCGCATTCTCTTGTCCCTCCGGATCGGTCTCCACGGCGCATTCCCGCATTTGCTGTTCAGTGGTGCCTTGGTAGCACAGCTCGCAAGCTCCCACTGTGGCTTCGCCCATGTGGGTCGCCGGTCCGAAGGTGCGGCACGTGATGGGGCGCGCGTCGTAGAGATCGCACCGCCCCGTCGCCGGATCGAGCGCGGGGCAGGGAAGCTCATCGAGTGAATCCGGCAGCGCATCCTCATCCCACAGAATCCCCGAAATGGGATCGCCCGGATAGACCGGTGCGGCAGTAACCACACAGGTCTCCGCCCTCGATCGCACGGCCGCCGCGCGATCGGCATCGGCCGCCGCCAGGGCTTCGAGTCCGGTTCGCAGCCGGCGGGCATCCAGTTGTGTGATCCCAAACGCGCCGATGCAGCATGGCGTGCACCCCGGACGGCACGCCAGCCATGCGCCGCTCCGCCGCGCGGCCTCCGCCATGCTTCCGGCAATCGCCTCCAGCAGGCGCCGGTCGCCCATTTCTATTTGCACCAGCCCCATCACACGTCCAAACTGGTATTGTCCCACGGCCGTTTTCCAGCGTCGCTGGACGGAATCCGTCCAGGAAAATTCGATAAGTCCTTTGCCATCAATAAAGCCTCAATTTTTCTGGACGGTTTCCGTCCAGGACTGAGACTTTCGGATAAACTTATCTTTTAAAGAAAGGATCGCCCATGGCCGGAACCCGACGAACTTTCCTCCAGTCCGCGATCGCCGCCAGCGCCATCGCCGCGCAGTCCCAGGAGCCTGCCGCGCCGCCGCGGGCCGCCTCGGAAGTCCAGGTGCCGAAGATGAAATTCGGCAAACACGAGGTGAGCAGGCTGGTGGCCGGCTGCAATCCCTTCTACGGATTCAGCCACTTCAATCGCAGCTACGATACGGCCATGCGCGAGTATTTCACGCCCGATCGCGTGCGCGCCGTGCTCCATCAGTGTACCCGCTTCGGCATCAACACCTTCAACTATTATCCCGGCGGCCGCGGGTTGGCCGATTTCGCGGCCTTCGTCGCCGAAGGCGGCCAGATGAATCTCATCGTGCAAGGCATGGGCGATTTCGCGCCGTCGGTGAAGGCGTTCCAGCCCATGGCCATCTATTGCCAGGGCGAGATTGTCGATAAGGCCTGGCAGGCGGGACAGATGGACACCATCCGCGAATGGTGCAAGAAGACTCGTGACACCGGCTCGATGATCGGCGTCGGGACCCACAAGCCGGAAGTCATCGCGCTGTGTGAAGAACAGGCTTGGGACGTCGATTTCTATGCCGGCTGCGTCTACAATCGCACGCGCACGGCGGAGGAGTGGAAGAAAGTTCTGAACAGCGAGCTGGTGGAGGGCCAGGGCGATTGCTACCTGCAAAGCGATCCGCCGCGCATGTACAAAACCATGCGCGCCACCTCCAAGCCATGCTTTGCCTTCAAAATTCTGGCGGCGGGGCGCGTTACCAACGTCGAGCAGGCGTTCCGCACGGCGTACGAAAGCATCAAGACCAATGACGGCGTTTTCATCGGCCTCTTCCCGGTGGCCAGGGACGAAGTCCGCGAGAATGCCGAGCGCGTGCACCGGCTCCTGGTGGGAGCCTGAGGTGCGCCGCCGGACTTTTCTAGAAGCCGGCGCCTCGGTTGCCGTCGCCGGATCGCTTGCCGGTTGTGCCGCGCGTGGCGCGGCCGGCCAGTGGCGGTTTTTCACAGCTTCGGAGGCCCGGGCGGTGGACGCGGTCTGCGAGAATCTGATTCCCGCGGACCGCGACCCCGGGGCCAAATCCGCCGGGGTGGTTCAATACATCGACATCCAGCTTGCCAAAGCCTTCCGCAAACATCGGCAGGCATACCGGCTGGGAATCGCGCACATCGATTCCATGAGCCGCGAGCGATTCGGCGCCGGGTTCGCGGACCTGGCGGCCGCCCAACAAACCGATATTCTGCGGACCCTCGAGCAAAACTCGCGGCCG
The DNA here is from genome assembly GCA_035509055.1 of Bryobacteraceae bacterium. Classification (GTDB taxonomy): domain Bacteria; phylum Acidobacteriota; class Terriglobia; order Bryobacterales; family Bryobacteraceae; genus PALSA-129. The sequence continues at coordinate 27,439 of DATJMA010000133.1, forward strand.
TTCTTCCAACTGATCCTTTCGCACACCTGGCAGGGCTTCTACGGCGATCCGCGCCACGGCGGCAATCGCAATCGCGCCAGCTGGAAAATGGTCGGGCTGGATTACCCCCCGCTGCGCGGCCGCCAGCATTACGAGGGCGCCTGATGCCGAAACACGTGAATGCCGTAATCGTCGGCGCCGGCGCGGGCGGCGGCGTCGTAGCCAAGGAACTGGCCACCGCGGGACTGAGCGTGGTCCTGCTCGAGCGCGGCAAGTGGTACACCGCTGCCGATTGCCGCAAGGACGATCTGTGCAACCAGCGCACCTCGGTTCTCGGCGCCAAATTCGGGCCTGATGACGAGCGCAATCCGCGCGTTTTCGTGGATGAGCACGGGCGCGAAAGCATCGTCAAGCCCAGCGATGGCGCGTACAGCAACAACGCCGCCTGCGTCGGCGGGGGCACCTTCAGCTATGGCGCGCAAGCCTGGCGCTACATGGAAAAGGATTTCCGCATGCGCTCCACCTACGGCGCGGTGGCCGGCAGCACGCTGGAAGACTGGCCCGTCAGCTACGACGACATGGAGCCGTTCTACGAGAAAGCCGAATGGGAACTGGGCGTTTCCGGCGACGATTCCGGCAACATATTTAAAGCCCCGCGCCGCAAGCCCCTGCCCATGCCGCCGCTCCCGCCCGGCAAAGAGCACGCCATCCTCGAACCGGCCGCCCACCGGCTCGGCCTGCACCCGTTTCACATCCCCATGCTGCGGAATTCCGTCCCCTACAACGGGCGCCGCTCGTGCATGCGCTGCCGCTGGTGCGTGGGCTTCGCCTGCGAGCTCAGCGCGCGCAACGGAACCCACAACACGGTGATCCCCACCGCGCTCGCCACCAGCAACTGCGAACTGCGCACCGAGTGCATGACGCGCGAGATCCTGCTCGACAATTCGGGCAAAGCCACCGGGGTGGCTTATTACGATGGCGACAATCGGCTCCAGATACAGACCGCCGATATCGTCGTCGTCAGCGGCGGGGCGGTGGAATCGGCCCGCCTGCTGCTGAACACCAAGCACCGGCTGTTCCCCAGTGGCCTCGGCAACCGCTCCGATTGGGTGGGCCGTAATCTGCAAGGCCACTCCTACACCGGTGCTGCCGGCATCTTCGAATTCGACACTTTCGACGATATCGGCCCCGGCGCATCCATCGCCATCTGCGATTACAACCACGGCAACGCCGGGCTCGCCGGCGGCGGCATGCTGGCCAACGAATTCATCCGTCTTCCGATTCATTACGTCACGTCGCTGCCTCCGTGGGTGCCGCGCTGGGGCATCGAGCAGAAGGAATTCGTTCGCCGGAATTACAAGCGCACCGTGGTGGTCTTCGGGCCGGTGCAGGAGATTCCGATTTTCGACGCGCGCGTCCAGGCCGATCCCAAAGTGAAGGATGCGTGGGGCATTCCCGTGGCGCGGCTTTCCGGCGGACGCCATCCGCACACCCTCGAAATCGCGCGATTCCTCGGCGGGAAAGCCGAAGCCTGGCTCAAGGAGGCCGGCGCTGCGCGTACCTGGCTGCGCCTTCCCGGTCCCGGATTGAGCGGCGGCCAGCACCAGGCGGGCACCTGCCGCATGGGCAACGACCCGAAGACTTCCGTCGTCAATCGCGATTGCCGGATCCACGATGTGGAGAACGTCTATGTCATCGACGCCAGCGTCCACGTCACCAACGGTGGATTCAACCCCGTCCTCACCATCCTGGCGAACGCCTATCGCGCTTCTTCCAACCTGCTCCGCGGCTGGAAGGGATCGAAGGTGCCGGCATGATGAAGTGGATTCTCGGCACGGCCCTGGTCGCGGTCGCCGCGCTGCTTTCGGTTCCCGCCGGCGGACTATATTTCGAAAGCGGCAACGGCCGCCGCTGCACCTCCTGCCACGAAATGCGGCCGAGCTACGACGAGTGGGCGCACTCCAGCCATCGCGGAATCGCCTGCGCGAAGTGCCACGGCGATGCGCTGACCAGCGGCATGGACTTCCACCGCACCAATCTCGCCCGTGTCCGCCAGCATCTTCGCGACGACCTTCCCGAGCAGATCGCGTTTCCCAATCGCGACGCGCTGGCCATGAACTCCCGATGCCAGAGCTGCCACCGGCAGGAATACGCCGCGTGGCAGGCCGGTCCGCACAGCGCCACCTACGCGCGCATGTTTCTCGACAGGAAATACAACGCGCAGAACATGCTCATGGACGATTGCCTCCGCTGCCACGGCATGCAGTTTGAGGGCGGCATCCGCGACCTGGTGACGCCGGTCGAACGCAATGGCCCGTGGCGCTTGCTCGATGCGAAGCTCGCTGCCATGCCGTCGATGCCCTGCGTCACGTGCCATGAAATGCATCGCGAAGGCGAGCCGATGAACAAGGCTTCCGACAATGGCGCGGTTCCCGGCCCGTCGCAGGAATTGGTCCGGCCGTCGCTGGCGTTTTTCGATCGGCGCACGCAACAGTACATCCCGCTAGCCGATTTGCCTTTGCCGCAGATGTTCGACGGCGCGCGAGCGGTGAAGATGAGCCCCGACCGCCGGCAGGCGCTCTGCTACCAATGCCACGCCCCGCTCTCCACCGATGAGATCGGCAGCGGTGACGACCGCACCGGGATGGGCGTCCACGAAGGTATCAGTTGCCTCGCCTGCCACGCCCAGCACGGCGAAACCACCAAGGCTTCCTGCGTCACCTGCCATCCCAAGATGTCCAACTGCGGCCTCGACGTGGAGAAGATGGATACCACCTTCGCATCGAGCACCAGCAAGCACAACATCCACTGGGTGAAGTGCGGGGACTGTCATACCAGGGGCGTGCCGAAGAGAAGGGACAACCGCTAGCGGTTCGTGGCGCTGCGGGCGGTTCTGAATCGACGCCGGCATCCAGACTGCCATCCGATCGTCGTGACGCGGCCCGGGATTGGGGCGGATGCAACCGCGTTACCGGCCGTCAGCGATCGCGTTTCAGGAGCTGCCATTGTTCCCGATTCTGCCGCAGCAACATTCGGATGAACATGAGCCGCTGAGAGAAGGTCAGACCGGGAGCGTTCCGGTACATGCGCACGGCTCTCATCAAGTCGTCGTCATCCACGTAACGGAAGGTATCGCCCGTTCCCGAAACCCGAAGCCCAAAGTGCTTGAGCGCGGCTGACGGTGATCCCGCCGGCAGGGAAAACCGCCTGATGCTGGAGGCGAGGCCTTCGTTTCTGGCGATATCCGCGAACCGGCCAAAGAGAGCGATGGCATTCAGCTGTAGCACGGATGCACTGTGAAATAGTTCAGCTAAAACCCGAATCGTGTCCCGGATGTCCAATGAGCCGTTCTCGATAAGCACCGCGGCCAGACCATTGGCCACCAGACCGGGACAGCGCTTTCGAACGGCCTCGACAGCGCATCGAGTCGAGTATTGTAATAAGACGCGGCGGGCATCCAGATTCAGCTGAAGAGGCTCGATCTTAACATGCGGAGGTTGCTCTCCCATCTCCCGGCAGAACTCTTCGAGAATGCCGATTGATTGGTCCGAGAGCGCCGCTCCGCCGATCGCGGCAGCCTGATTCAGCCTGGTTGCAAAGCTCGCCCCGGTCACCGGCTCTTCCTCTTGGCCCATGCTAACACCACAAGATCAACGCTCGCGGACAACGCCAGGACATCGCGGGTTGCCTCCCGCTCGTGCGTAGGTCGGCGGGAACCGGGGCGGCCTCGACGTAAAGAATAGGGATGCCAACTGCGCACCTGGGTGAATGCGTCGCTGCCACACCAAGGCGTGCGTAACAAGAAAGTTTGCATCGGCCGGCGCCTCAGATTCCGACTCTTCGCCGCGCCGTCCGCGCGAACGCGCTGAAAGCCATCCCAATAGCCGCCAGTATGGCAAACCCGATCCCGATGGAAAGCACCGTCTGGCGCGCCTGCGCGGGAAACAAGCGCGTACCGCCCACCAGGCGCGCGACGCGCGGATTGCCGGCATCGTAGACGATCGGCAGGCTTTGCCCCTCCTGCAACCCGGGCAGGCTGTTCTGATCCACCTTGTCGACGGCCATCACGGGCGTATCCATTCCGGGCGGGACGAACTGCAACTCGACGATCTGATAAGGATGCTGGAGGGGGATGTCACGGTTGCTGTTGCGCGACTCGAACAATTTCGTGACGGTCACGACGTGGTGGACCGTCGCAAGGGCCGGAACGCGGCGCCGCGGCTCGGGCTCCGTGCGGGGCATCGCTACCCAGGCCAAGGTCAGGCCGATCCATGCGAGGAACAACCAGGCGGCGCTGCGGATGTGGAGCACTCTCCAGAGAAACACAATCGGCAGCAGCGCGAGCAATGCGATGCCAAGGTGCCGGACGGGCGTGTTCAGGCTGATTCCGCCCATGGCGGTGCACGGCGACAGGTGGGTGGCGGGGACGAACGGCTGGACCAGCAGATTCGGGATGTAATGCACCGTCACCGTGTTCCCCTGGCGCAGCGAATCATAGGTGCTTTCGGTGACATCGCACGCCGCGCGATGTTCCATCGGGCGGCCGGGAATGGAGTACGAGGCGGTGATTTCGAAATGGCGAAACCAGTCGCCGGCGAAGACGCGCACCACCTCGTGCTTCTCGACAATGGTGCCCGACGTGCTCGCGCCGATGCTGTCGACGACGCCCGGCCAGGCGACGATGAGGATGCCGGCGATCACCAGCATGAGCATGCCCGCGAGTGAAGAACATCCGCACCCCGCTCTGCGCCTTCCAGTCAGCATCGGTCCCCGCCGGCTCCTCGGGTCATCTTACACCGGAGTGCGGAGGGGCGGAACGCGCGGGAACACCCGGCACGGCTGCGGTGCCCGTCTGCGAGCGCCGAACCGGGATCCGGAACGCACTGAAAAGTCGCGGTATCGCCGGGCCGGCAATGGCGGGGTTCCGTGCACCCGAAAACTCCGGTATAATTCGCGTAATTGCTGGTTTTTCAGTCCTGGAGAAATGGAAACAATCGGGAAGTACCGAATTATCGGCGCATTGGGTGAAGGCGGTTTTGGCCACGTCTACAAAGCCGAGGACCCGGCCATCGGCAATATCGTCGCGATTAAGGTGCTGAATGTTCAAAACGACGAAAACATGCTTCGCCGGTTTCGCGCCGAAGCCGTCACCTCCGCAAAACTGCGTCATAAGAACATCGTCACCATTTTCGATTTTGAACAACAGAACGGCGTGCCTTATCTGGTGATGGAGTACCTCGACGGCCGGAACCTGCAACCGCTGGTCGCAAACCGGGAAGCTGCTCCCGCGATCAACCGGCTGAGCATCATGTCGGAGGTCGCCGAAGGCTTGCATTACGCCCATGAGCAAGGCGTGATTCACCGCGATATCAAGCCGGCCAACATCATGTGGCTGCGCGACGGGTCCGTGAAGATCATGGATTTCGGAATCGCCCGTCTCACCCAGCGCACCACCAGCCTCACGGCCGTCGGATACATGGTGGGCACGCCCGAATACATGGCGCCGGAGCAATTCATGGGCGGCGCCGTCGATTTGCAAGTCGACGTGTGGGCGTACGGCGTGGTTTTATACGAGCTGCTGACGGGCCGGAACCCATTTGCCGCCGATGCTCTCGGCGTCATGATGTATAAAGTCACGAACGAGGATCCCCGGCCCATCTGCGAGCAGGCTCCTGACTTGCCGCGCAGCCTCGATCCGATTCTGCGGCGCCTTCTCGCCAAGAAAAAAACCGACCGCTACGCGAGCATGGACGATGTGCGGATGGATCTGGGCATGGTCATCCAGGAATTCGGGGAAGCCCAGGTTGCCGGCATGGAAAGAGATGCCGAGTCGCTGATTGCCGCCGGCAGGTACGACGAAGCCCTGGGGGTGGCGGCCGCCATCCTCAAGTTCGATCATCGAAACGCCAGGGCGCGCGAGTGGCGCGCCGAAATTCGCAATCTCATGCGCCGCCAAAAGGCGGAATCGCAAATCAAGACCCTGATCGAGGAAGCCGACCAGAAGGTTACGATGCAGGATTTTCAAACCGCCGAGTCGCGGCTCCAGGAAATTCTGCAGATCGATCCGGAGAATGGCGCGGCTCGCTCGCGCCTGACTCAAATCAACGAGGAGCGCGAGAAGAAGGCTCGGGGGCAACGTCTGCTGGCGGAAGCCCGTGCCGAATGGGAGCGTCAGAATCTTGCGGCGGCTTTCGCGCGCGCCAGCGAAGCGGCTCAACACGACCCGGCCAACCCGGAAGCGTCGCAGTTTCTGAACCAGGTCCGCACAGCCATCGACCAACAGAATGCCGCCCGCCGCGAATCCGGTTTGAATCGGGCACGCGGCCAGTTGCTGGTTCAGGACTATGCCGGCGCGGTACTTACGCTACAGCGACTCGACGGGCAATTTCCCAACGACTCCGAAATCGCCCTTCGAATCGCGGAAGCGGAGCGTTTGCAGGCAGCCGCCGCGGATAAAACCGTGGCCGCCACCCTCGCCCAGAGCCGCGAGTGCCTGTCGAGGGGCGCCATCGAGGAGGCCATCGAGCTTCTCTCGAGGCTGGAGGGGGAAGCCGCGCGGAACGCACAGGTCGTGCAGTTGTTGAGCTTCGCGCGAAATCAGAGGGACGAGGCGGTTCTCGCGAACCGGCAGCGCGCCGGGCAGGCCAATTCGATTGACGGTGAGCTCCGGGAGTGTCGCGGCCTAATGGACGAAGGCCGGTTTGAGCAGGCCGAGACACGCGCGCGCGAGCTCTGGAAGCGCAGTCCCGATCACTCCGGCGTTCAGGCGATCATTCGCGAGTTGGGAGAGCGGCTGCGCCAGTCTCCGCGCTTCACCAGGGAACAGGACCCCCAGACTTTGACTGCCGGCCGCACCGAAGCCTATCTGGAGGGCCGCCGCGAAGTGCTGGAGCTGATGAAAAACCATTGCTTCGACGATGCCATCGTGCGGCTGCGGAAGCTGGCCGCCGTTTTTCCAGACGTGCCGCAAGTGGAGAACGATTTGCGCCGCGCCATCGCTCACCGGGACGAAGTGGCACGCAAGGCGGCGATTGCCAAAGAGCGCGAGTCTCTGCAAGGGCTGGTGAAAAGCAGCGAGTTCGAGCAGGCGGTTTACAAGACCCAGGAGCTGCTGGCAATCTTCCCCCAGGAACCGGAACTGGTGGACCTGCTGGATCGGGCGCGCCAGGCACGCGACCGCGCGGCCCGCAAAGAAGCTTATGCGCGGCGTCGAAGAGATTTCGAAGAATTGATGCAAAACGGCGATTTCGACGGTGCGATAACGGCGCTGGAGCGGCTGGCTGCCGACTTTCCGGAACAGCCCGAAATAATGGAAGACTTACGCCGGACACTCGCTGCCCGCGACCAGGCCCGGCAAAAGAAAACCTTCAGCCAGGGAGGCGATCTGGTTTAAGGGCGCGGCGCCGGCGCCTATCCAGGTCCGCTGTTGCCTCTGAATCGCCGCCCGGGTAATTGGGCAGAAGGTTCCCGCGGCACTACCTTTGGATATACAAACTTACTAATGTTATGGGACTGCCTGGTTCGGATTACATCTAAGCCGCCACGGCGGAGCTTCCGGTTTTACACGCATAAGACTTCGTATTGAGTGCCCGGTATCTGTAAAATCAGGTTGCAAGTTAGGCCGCGAAATCTATGACCGATAGTGTGGCTTATTTCCACAAAAGCCCGTAAACTAGCTTGTACCGATAAGGCTGGAACCTGCCTTTCGGAAAGGAGAGCCCATGACCTCGAAAGTTGCCCTATTCCTGGCCCTGCCTGCTCTTACATGGTCCCAGTCGGTGCTCGCTTCCTGGACCCGCAACTCGGATCCCGGAAGCGGGATGTCGGCGCGGGAAATCGCTTTTTCGGGAAGCGACATGCGGGATGCTGTCGCTGCTGTGCATGCGATCGTGAAAACTCAGAAGATTTCTCCCGATCAGGCCAACCAATCGATCACGGTTGAAGGTAACGCGCGAGAGGTGGCCCTGGCGGAGTGGTTGCTTGGCGAGTTAGGAGCCCCCCAGGCCAATCCCAATGGGCGCGGATTTATCATGCCCCAGGATAGCGACGACGTAACGCTGGCTATCGGCAGTATTCAGGTGGGCATGCCGATCTCGGCGGGACCGCCGCACGTGGCCACTCTCCAGGACTTGAAAGACCTCGCCAATGCGATCCACGTAGTGGCCGATATCCCGCGAACTACGGTCTACGCGCCTACCGGGGTTCTGGTCTGGCGCGGCAAGGTCTGGCAAAACGATTTCGTCCTGTGGCTGCTCCGGCAATTGGCGACTCCTCCGTCGGTGAACTGGACGGCGCCCATTTCGCACCAGTTAGAGCAGGCGAGCCGCAGCGTGCGGGTTTTCTATTTTGCCGCGGAAACCAGTGTGCAGGATCTCGGCGAGATCGTGAGTACCGTTCGCCAGAAAGCGCGGCTTCAGAGAGTCGTGGCTCTCGATGCGGAGCGAGCCATTGTGGTGCGCGGCACCGATATCGAGGCTGCCGCCGCGGGGCAGGTCATCACGGCTGCCAGACACTAACGCCAACTTTCGGAGGCCCGCTATCCCTCTCAGAACGTAATTGCCGTAATGCAGAGCGCTGAAGCGGCCCAATAGACGGAGCGCCGGTAGTCGCCGGCCAAGGCACAGCAGATGGCGGCTCCGACGTTGCAGACAAGCAAGACGACGGGGAATATTTTGGTCACCTGGTTTGACAATCGAAGACCCTGAGGAAGCCTCATGGTATCTCGCTTCAGATCGACTGGCAACGATTTGGACTGTGGCTGACACCCACCTCCTGCCACTTGCGAAAAACGCTGAACAAACCGGCGCCCGAAGGAATTTAGTCAGTATGGATCCCCGCCGAAGATCCGGCCGCCGCTTTGTTCTCCTGTCTCTGTGGGTGGCCGCAGGCATTCTTTATGGCCAGCGCCCGAATGGAGAGCTTCGGCTGACGGTAGAGGATTCCTCCGGTGCGGTGATGCCGGCTTCCGGCAAAATCGACGATCGTGCCTTCGTTACCGATGCGCAGGGCAAGTATGATTTCCGGAATCTCGCGGCCGGCCGGCACCGCCTGGAAGTTTCCAAGCCGGGATTCGCAACTCAGGTGATCGCGGTGACTGTGACGGCGGACAAGGTGGTGGATCGAATCGTAAAGATGGGGCCGGCCAGTACATCCAGCAGCGTGGATGTGGTGGCCGCCACGCCTCTCGCCGGAGTGGATCTCACGAAAGATCAGATTCCGGTTCCGGTTCAAACCGCGACGGGGGAGGATATCGCCAACAGCGGATCGCTCGATCTGGCCAACTTTTTGAATCGCCGGATGAACGGGGTGTCCGTCAATGAAATGCAGGGCAATCCGTTTCAGCCCGACGTGAATTTCCGCGGATATACGGCTTCGCCCCTGCTGGGAACGCCCGAAGGCCTTTCCGTCTACCTCGACGGCGTGCGCCAGAATCAGCCTTTCGGCGATGTCGTGAGTTGGGATCTGATCCCCCGGAACGCCATTTCCGAATTCGCCCTCGTGCCCGGCTCGGACCCCGTGTTCGGCCTGAATACTCTCGGAGGAGCGATTTCCGTTCAGACGAAGGACGGCGTAAGCAGTCCGGGACTTGACGGCGTTCTGACCTACGGCAGCAGCGGGCGAAAAGAAGTGCAGGCGGAATACGGCGGCGGCAAAGGAACGGGCTTCAACTGGTTTCTGGCTGGCACCGGATTTCACGAAACCGGATGGCGCTACGATTCGCCCTCCGACGTGCGTCAGGCCTTCGGGCGCTTTGGCTGGCGGACCGGGAAAACCGACCTGGCCCTCACCGCGTCTTTCGCATACAACACGCTGCTAGGCAACGGCCTCCAGGATTATCGCCTGCTCCAGCAGAGCTATTCCAGTTCGTACACTGTTCCCGACAGCATCGCCAACCGCTCTCCTGCCCTGGATTTCATTGCGCGGCACAGCTTTAGTAATTCCCTGACATTCTCCGGCAATGCGTGGTTTCGGAATATCCGCACCGAAGGCATCAACCCCAATTTCAATACCGACGCCCTGGGCAGCGACATATATCAACCCACCGCGGATGAACAGGAGACGCTGGCAGGCGCCGGTTATTCGGGTTTTCCGATCGCCGGCGCCGATCCTTCGAACACGCCCTTCCCGAAATGGCGCTGTATCGCCAATGCTCTCCAACAAAACAATCCGGATGAAACGTGCGACGGCGTGATCATCTATTCCAAGGAAGTGCAGACCGAGTATGGCGCGTCGGGACAGCTCACGCTGACCGCGGCGCTCCCGATCGGCCACAATCAATTAGCGGTGGGCGGCTCGATCGACCGCGGCACGATCGACTATACGCAGAACACCGCATACGGCTATCTCAACCCCAATTACTCGATTACACCCGTCCCCGCGTGGCAGGACGGATCGACCAATAATCCAGTCGATTCGCGGGTGAGTCTGCACGGGGTGACGCCCAATGGCGGCCTGTATTTCACCGATACGCTTACGTTCGCGAAAACATGGAACCTGACAGTCTCGGGCCGATACAACCGGTACGATGTCGACAACCGCGACATGATCAATCCGGCGCCCGGACCGGGCTCACTGACGGCCGGTTATGTATTCCAGCGCTTCAATCCCGCAATCGGCCTAACCTGGAGTCCGACCTCTGCGGTGAATGCGTACGCGCGATTCTCCCAGGGCAGCCGCGCACCTACATCGATCGAACTCGGATGCGCCGACCCCGAGAACCCGTGTAGCCTGCCGAATGCACTGGCCAGCGATCCGCCACTCCGTCAGGTGGTCGCGGATACCTGGGAGGCGGGGCTCAGGGGGAAGCCGGAATTCCGGTGGGGCCGGAATCTGAACTGGAACGTGGGCGCGTTTCGCGCGGAAAATCACGACGACATTCTGTTCGTTACCGCCCCCGTGCTGGGGACCGGATATTTTCAGAACTTCGGCCAGACGCGGCGCGAAGGGATCGACGCCGATGCCGGAGGCGTTACCGGCAGGTTCACCTGGGGTCTGGACTACACGTTTCTGAGCGCCACGTTTCAAAGCGCCGACAGCCTTGATGGCGGCGCCAACAGCACCAGCGACAGCGCGCTTTCGGGTTATCCCGGGCTGGACGGGAATATCTACGTCCATCCGGGAAATCGCATCCCGCTGATTCCCAAACACAGTGGAAAAGTGTACGTGGATATACGGGCAACTTCCCGTCTGCTGTTCGATCTCGACGAGGTGGCGGCATCGAGCGAATACGCGCGAGGGAACGAGAACAACGCGTATCGGCCCGACGGAATCTATTATTTGGGACCTGGAATTGTGCCCGGGTATGCCATCACCAACATCCGCGGGCAGTACGACCTGACGAATCACCTGCAATTGGCCATCGAGGCCGATAACCTGTTGAATCGTCATTATTACACCGCGGGCCAATTGGCCAGCACCGGGCTTACAGCGCAGGGCACGGTGTCGACGCAGCCTTTTCCCGCGTACACCACGGGTCCTTACGCGGGGAGTTCGCCGGCACAGAGCGTAATTTTCTACGCGCCGGGCGCGCCGTTACGGGCTTGGATCGAGCTTCGCGCGCGGTTTTAGGCACCGCGCGGTTGCGCTCGCGGCTCTTCGGCGGTGTGATAGGCCGGGTGATCGTGTCGGAACACTCGTGGTAGCTCTTTCTGCCCACCGCTTCCAGGCCACTCTCTTGACCCCGGCCTCGGTGTGTGCTGGAGTGAAAGCACGTTTATGCTGACCCGGCGTGCTGCGCTCGCCGCTTTTTGCGGCGCCGCCCGGTTTCGGTTCCTTGCTCAAGGCAATCCCCTCAACATTGAACTGCCGGCCCGTCTGAATGCTGAGAACGGGTTACTGATCCCCGCGCGCGTCAACGGCGGTACGCAGCTTTGGTGGCTTCTCGACACCGGCGGCGGGACGCTCTTGTATCTTAATCCCCTCATAGCCGCTGACTTGGGCATCATGCCCTCCTTTAGTGGACGCAGCGCAGGAGGCCTCGATCCTGTCCTGAAGCCCGATGACCGCGCACTGGTTACACTCGATGTGGGCAGTGCGCATGTGAAAAACCGGCAGCTCGTCATTAAAGAATCGATTTCCGTCGATGCCCCCGTGATCGGCGCCGCGGTATTCGCAGAATCTATCATCGAGCTCGACTTTCAACGCCCCATCGTCCGCCTCCATCCGGGCACGTCCTTTCGCTACGAAGGCTCTGGTGCGGCAGTCCCCTTCGATCTCTGGGAGAACAATCCGCACGTCCTCGGGCATCTGACAATCGACGACCGAGACCCCGTGAGAGCGCGGATGACGATTGACACCGGGGCCCTCGGTAGCACGGCATATCTAACCCCCAGATTCTGCGATAAACTCCGCCACCAAGGACGTAGTCTTACCTGGATCCGCGGCAGAAACGGGTTCTCCGCATGTCGAATCGATCACCTCGCAGTGGGACGCTTCACAATGGAAAGGCCGATTGTCCACCTCTTACCGGATCAGGGATTCGGCGGCAAGACGGGCGCACCGGACGCCTTGCTGGCAATCGGGTTTCTGAAGCGTTACAGGATCTTCCTCGACTATGCGAAGAAGATGATGATTCTTGAACCGCTCCCCCCACGCGGCGAAGCGGTATAGAATCGCCAAAAGTGGCAGTGATGAGGAGGCGACCTACTGCCTCGATTCGAGATGCCCTGAAAAGGCTGCCGGGTCGATTATGCAAAGCAACTGGTGAGTCATACATCTCACGAGCGCCGAAGCTGCGGTGGGAAATGATAGTGGTATATGGGTAACTGACTTTGCGTCTGCTCGGCCGCCACTTTGGCTGGGAAACGCTCGAACCGGAAACTGAAGGCTGCGCGGGCTGGTAGGGGCGGCAAGTTGCGAGTTGCCGACGCACTCGCCACCTCACCGCCGCGCGAATCGCTCCACCCAGGTCTTGGGTCTCGGCGGATCGAAGCCGTCCAGCATCCAGATATCGTACGGCCACTTCGCGATGGACGTGAGGAAGTGCCAGCCGTCCGGGTGCAGGCTGAATCCCGCAATGTTAGCGGTAGAAACGGGAAAATCCAGCGGGCCCCCACAGAGCGCCCTGATTCTCCGTGTTACGGACCACCCGGTAAACTTGGGCGCCACCTTTGGAAAACGCGAAAGCCAGAAGAGTGCAAGCGGTCAATACGCGGGGGGCTTGCCGTCCGGGGAAATCATGGAGGTGCCGTCGCACGCCCATTCGGTGGGTCGGCGTTTATACGGTCATGTGAATTACTTCCGGGCGGCGAACCGGACGGCATCCTCGTAGAACTTTAATATGTAGGCGTGACGCGTCCAGATGCCCTTCGGCCAACCCGCTCCAAACGTCTTTCGACCAAGAGGCGGGCGATGGTCGTTCCACTGACGTCATTTCGCCACCCGGCTGAACCGCCAAACCTCCGACCTTAAGACATCGTGTACCGATATGATGTCCGCCTCCGGCGTCCAGCCCGGGACAAGTTTGTCTCCTGGTATGTCAGGCGAGATCAGCGTGACCGTTTTGCCATCTACAATTGCCGCTTTGTAGGCGAAATCTCGAGGTACCACGACATTCAGTAGAATGCGTCCCCTTTGGTCAATGGCCGATGGGGAGAGGTTGCCCGTGGCCAGTCGTACGCCGGAGGGAAGCACAATCGGCTCGGCGGCCGCTGAAGGAAGGTGGACCCGCTCCATTCCCCGGCTGGTTTGGACGAGAAGCATCCGTCCCGCTGGGTCGATCGCCAGGTCTTCGCCTTCGGTGAGCCGCACTGGCGGGCCCCCGCTCTCCGGCATCGAGTAGATCGTGTCTCGAGCGACGTAGTAGACGGTCTGGAGGCTGGAGGAGACGGCCAGCGCAGTTGCATTGCCGCCGGGAACGGGAATCTCCCGCCGGAGCACACCGTTGCGAACCGAGGCAAAGCCAATCCGACGCTTTCCCGGCGGACCAAGCAAAACTGCGACCTCATCGGTGTTCACTAACGAAGCGTACGAGGCTTCTCTGGCATCGCCCTGCAGAAAAAGACGAAAATCCTTCCCCGGCATTCCGCAAAGTAGCCGCAAATTACCGGCGAGCGGAGCCGTGATCAAGACACGCCCATCTTTCAACACAAGTACGCGATTTCCGGCCGGCGTCGGCGCTGCCGAATCGGCAATGAATTTGCCGCCCACCGTGAAACGCGATATGGACGGGGTCATTTCGGCCGAGTCCACATAGATGGATCCATTGGCTGCGACGTCCGTATAAAACGGCGGCAGCCCGTTCGCGAACGAGAGAACAGGCGTGTGTCCCGGCTTCCCGTTTCTCTCGACCCGGATCAATTCGAAGCTGTTCTGTTGCCTCCCCAGCATCAAAACGCCTTGGCCGTCTGCAGTCGGGGCCAATGGGATGCCGAGTTGGAAATCGAGCTTGTCGACAGGCGCATGCGGATCCAGCCGGCGGGATTTGCGCGTGGCAAGTTCCAGGATATACGGCTGCGTGCCGTATTCGACGCCGGCCTCCTCGGTCGCTCCAATGAAAACGAGCTCTTTACCATCGGGAAATGCGCGCAACGGCGGTCCGCTATCGAACCGCTCTAGGTACGCGGGAAGAGGCTCGCTTCGACCCGAGTCCGGCCAAAAGCGGAACGCCTCATCGTGACCCCGGGGCGTCCGCTTGAGCACTATCAGGCTGCCGTCGGGCAGTGGCTGCGGAGCCCAGCCGTCTTCCAGCAGCAGTGTCGGTTCTCCACCGAGCGGCGGAATGGAATACACTCCGGCGGGCCGTTCCCAGAACCGGTCGAAGAACAGCCGCGAGCCGTCCCGGGCCCAGGCTACGTTGGTCACGGAACCATTGGTGATATCGTGCGTGAGGACGTTCCAACTTCCTCCATCGGGTTTCATTATCGCGACCTGGGTCTGCCCGTCAACGAGAGTGAGAAGCGCCAGCATCTGGCCGTCCGGAGAGACTCGCGGCGCGAGAGCAACGACAGGGCCACCCAAGCGGACTCCGGCCCACGCCGGCGTTGCGATCTGCCTGAGCGACTGGAACCATCCTCCGAGGAGCGCACCCGCGGCAACCGCAGTCACCACTGCGGCCGCCCCCAACCATCGCAGTCGGGCGCGTGGCGCGGCGGCAACCGTTACAGCCGGCAGCCCAAGCGTTTGGGACAGCCCATCGCGCGTCTGACGAAGCTCCCGGTAAAGGTCGCGCGTTGAATCGCACCTCTGGTCCGGGTCTTTGGAGAGGCAGCGCTGGATCGTCCAGCGCACCGGCGCGGGAAGGGCGTGCGGCAGCGGCTCTACATCGTCGCGGATGATTGCGGTCATCGTTTCTACGTCAGTGTCGCGTCGAAATGCGCGTTTCCCGGTGGCGAGCTCGTACAGGATTAGCCCGAAGGAGAATTGATCACTGCGGTAATCGAGTTCCCGGCCGCGCGCCTGTTCGGGACTCATATACGCGACGGTTCCGACCACCGTGCCGGGATGCGTAAGACTGAGGGTGCGCGTCGCTTCGGTCGCCAAAGCAAGCTGCCGCTTCGCTAAGCCGAAATCGAGAATCTTGACGCGCCGGTCCCTGGTGATGAGGATATTATCGGGTTTCAGATCGCGATGAATGATACCGGCGGCATGTGCGGCGGCAAGCCCGTCGGCGATCTGCACGGCTATGTCGAGCAGCTTGCGTACGTCCTCCTGACCCCGCAAGGCTGTGCCCTCGACGAACTCCATGACGAGATAGTTGTCGCCAACGTCGAAAATCTGGCAGATATTCGGATGATTGAGCCCGGCGATCGCGCGCGCCTCGTGTTCGAATCGCTCGCTGAACTGCGCTTGCGAGAACTTGAGCGCGACAATGCGTTCGAGCCGCGTATCACGCGCCTTCCACACCTCGCCCATCCCGCCTGCACCGATAGAGGACAGAATTTCGTAGGGGCCTACGCGATCGCCAGCTGAAACTCCCGCCACGTTGCCCATTGTACCGATCTAACCCGGTGTAGAGTTTCTTGCGGCGCTTCTGTGCGCGCGACGCCGCAACGTTGCAAATTATACTGCCGCGACTATCTCACGTGATCCAGGGTGGATAATTGCGCCAGGAACTTGGGCGGCGGCAGTCCCTTAGCGGAACTTGGGATGTTCGGCGCCAACTTGACGGAAAACGCTAAACCGGAAACTGAAAGGCGGTGCGGTATGGTAGGGGTGGGTCGGGGACTACACTGCCAAGTGGATTCCGCCCAGGTTGGCGGAAAGTAAAGTACCTTTGTCCCAGTTGGTTCGCACGGACCAGGAAACATGTCGACGTTGTTTGCGGCTATTCGACTATGTCGTGCGGCCTTGGGCTGCGACAGCCGCATTCCCGCCAGTAGATATCTGATTCGAACCCCCGTTGAACCGAGTTTTCGACCTTCTGCGTTACAACCTTGAACTGCTTAAATGACAGCCTTGTTTTGATCACACTTGGTTTTGCCGGTAGCTGCTCAATTGCCCTCTTTATATGAGGCTTCCACTTAACGCAGCATCTAGGGCCCGCGAAAACCTCAACAAGCCTGAGATCGCCATCAAAGCGCCTGAAAAAGCAATCTCCGCCTTCTTTTTCCGGCACAAGCCCCGCAAGATGAACAATCACTCGACGCTCATTCTCGTACTCCCAGCGAGCAAATTTTGTTGTGAGGAGACGCTCCACCAGCCCCCTCGGCGGATCGGCGGCATTCAGACCCTTCCATTCGTCGAAGGATAGACGCTCGGGCCGGTAATCGATAGGTTTCACGATGAGGTCACATACGTCGAAGCCTAAGCACATACCTCTGTGTCTATCCCCGTAATGACTCCACATCAAGGGGTCACGCCAGCCCTTGGTGAAGCACAGAACGCCTTCCTGCTCATTGAGCTTTTCAGCCCAATCCTTCATCTTTTTCCGGAAAGACCTATCGCTTTGTTCACCCGCAAACAGTTCGAAAGGGTCGTTGAGATCGAAAAAGCGAGAAACCTTCAGACGCTGCTTGGCGATGTCCTCTACGGCGTGTCGAGCCGTGACAAAATAATAGAGTCGCACGTTGATTCTCCATGCTACTGCTGCTCGATAAACTTGCCTACCAGCCGGAGATCGGCTCCGCAAACAAGGCGCACTCGATTGCACTGAGCCAGTTCTCGCGCCGCCGCAGTAAACGTCGAGTTGGAGATGACCCACGCCTCGGTTCCGCGATAGTACGCGAGAGCTGCCACTACCTCCTGTACCGCCCCATTGCCCACGGGCGTACTCGACCGTTTCGCCTGAATAACGATCGTTCGACTCGGTAGGCGGGCAATGATGTCGGCGCCCTTGTCGCCCGTTTTAGGCGTGCCACTCACGGCGCAGCCACACGCAGCCAGTATCCGCATTAGGTAGCTCTCAAACTCAACGCCTGTCATCTGGGCGAACTGCTCGGAAGTGTACTCGTGGCTGGATTGCTGATTGTGGTAGCTGCGGAAGCGCTGTTCGAGGCTGTAAAACAATTCGCTGTAGAGTGCTTGCGGGGCATACTGCTCGGAACGTTCGATTACCACTCCCCGCCCGGACAGTGATTTGAGGCGGGCAAGTTCTCTCTCTAATTCGGTGCCGCCCTCAAGGTCTTGTATGGGTGTAGGCCGAATCGGGATGTCACGTTTGCGGTTTGAAGGGGGACAGGAAACGGACGCGCGCTCCGCATTTGCGATCTTCTCGATGCAACGCAGGATTTCCGCGTCCAGAGCAGCCCAGTCCTCGTCTCCGTATTCGTCCAACACCGCAATCTTGCGCTCGGCAATTTGGAGAAACTGGTCGATCAAGGCGGAGTTTCGCCCAAGAATCTCAGGGGCAATTATGTGGGACACCTGTATCAGTTTCTTCTGCTTCTCGGCATCTTCCCTGCGGTTGACCTCCTGCCGCTTTCTGCGCTCCGCCCTCCAGTCGGGTTGAGCGGCCAGAGGGCGAGGCCCTTTGCGCGAGAGCTTGTAGATGGCCCACGCGATGAATGCGATAACGATAAGTGTCAGCGCGCCCATACCATCGCCATCAGCCGATATTTGTGCGTTTTCGAACGATAAGTCTACCAAACTTGGCCCACCGGCACCTAAAGGGGTCGGGCGCATTATCTCAGGTCGGCTCCCCGCGCGGGTTCAAGAAAAGCGCCAACCCTCGTCGGCCTTCTATCGCCCAGATCCTATTCACTTGGTCATATCACGCCCAAACCGGAAACTGAAGACGGCGCGGGATGGTAGGCGCGGCAAGTTCCGAGTTGCCGACCCACTCGCCACCTCACCGCCGCGCGAAGCGCTCCACCCAGGTCTTCGGTCTTAGCGGATCAAAGCCGCCCAGCATCCAAATATCGTACGGCCACCTCGCGAGGGACGTGAGGAACTGTTAGCCGTCCGGGTGCAGCCTGAATCCCGCAATGTTGGCGGTGTAAGCGGGAAAATTCAGCGGGGTGAGCAGCCGGTCAGCGCCGGTCTTTACGTCAATCGAGTGAAGCTCCCCCACAGAGCGCCCTGACCCTCCGTGTTATGGACCACCCCGTAAACTTGGGCGCCATCTTTGGAAAACGCGAAAGCGAGAAGAGTGCGAGCGGTCAATATGCGGGGGGCTTGCCGTCGGGGAAATCATGGCGGTGCCGTCGCACGCCCATTCGGTGCGTCGGCGACAAACCGTTAACATGGGCGGCCTCTGCATGCTACTCTGAGCCCATGCCGAGGCCGAAGTCCTCCCAACGGCGTCCGGATTTCACTGGAATTTGGCGGGCAAACCTTGAGAAGAGCATCCTACGTGGTCCAGTTCCGAGGGAGATCTTGCACAGGATCGAGCATCGAGAGCCACACCTCAATCAAGAAATCCTCGTTGCACAGGCCGACGGTAACGAACAGCACTTAATCTTCAACTACAACACTACTGGTGATGAAACCACCAACCGGATTGGTGGCAAGACGGCAAGAACTCGCGCCTTGTGGGATGGCAACGAACTGGTGATTGAGTCATGGCTGGAAATACTCGACCGCCAACTCCACTTTAAGGACCATTGGTCACTTTCCGACGATGGCGAGACGCTTACGATGGCGCATCGCGACGACGATCTCGCGGGGCAAATCGTAGTGCATGACAAAGCGCCGCTGTTCCTGGTACACAGATCCGGTGTCGTCACTTGAAGAAAAACGCCCGTTGTTGATATTTTGCCGGTCTGGCGCTGCCAGATCCTCCCCGACCTGGTGTTTACTGGTCAGACGCCGATGCGCGATTTCAGATCGGGTCCGCAGGCCGCGCCCACGCCGACCTTTCAGCGGGGACCGCCGCGGATTCTTGCGACGAGGCGAAAGAATCAAGTCCGCCGGAATCGAACCGGGAATCAGTACAGCATGAACGCATATAAAGTGTCGCCGGCGGCAATCAGAACGTACTGATGGGCATCGACCATGTAAGTCTCGGGAGCGTTGGAAATCTGCCCCAGATGCGAGTGCCAGAGGATTTTCCCGCTCGCCGGTTCGTAGGCAACCAGGTTACCCGCCAGATCGCCGGCAAATAGCAACTTGCCGGCCGTGGTCAGCATCCCGTTGCCTAAATTGCCGCCGGTGCCAGGATAGCGGTGGCGCCATGCCACCTTGCCGGTCTTGTAATCGATGGCCGTCAGGTATGCGCCCAGAGTACCCAATCCATCTTCTTCCTTGCCACCCAGTCCCATCGCCCCGCGGGGATCAGTCTCCGTAAGGTAGTACATGGCATACGCTTCGTTGGTCGGCACGTAGAGCAGTCCTGTGTCGGGGGAATAGCTGGGCGGCTGCCAATTGGTGGCGCCGCCGTTGTTCGGCGAGACCAGCGAACCAGCTACTGTGGAGTCCTTTTCGGGATTCCGTATGGTCTGCCCTTTGGCGTTGATTTCCTTCGCCCAATTGGCGGCTTCGGAGAATTTGCTGGTCAGGAGGTGCTCGCCGGTCAGACGGTCGAGTAAGTAGAAGTAGCCGTTGCGATCGGCGTGAAGCACCATTTTGCGTGTCTTGCCATGGAATTGGCCATCCACCAGGACCGGGCTCTCGGTGGAGTCCCAATCGTGTGTGTCGTGCGGATTGAACTGGTAATACCACGCCATTTTGCCGGTGTCCACATCGATCGCCACCATGGAGCAGGTATAAAGGTTGTCGCCGTTACGGCTGGGCGGATTCGTGTAGGCGGGCGACGGGTTTCCGGTGCCGAAAATATATAAGTGAGTTTCCGGGTCGTAGGCGCCGGGCATCCAGACGTTGCCGGCCCCGTGTCGCGCGCCATCCAGGCTTCCCCAGGTCTTGACCGCCGGATCACCGGCTTCCATGGGGACGGTGTAGAACTTCCACTGCAATTCGCCCGTCTCGGGATCGCGCGATTGGATATAGCCCGGTTCATCGAGATCGTTGCCCGTACCGATCAGAATGTGATTGCCGATCACGACCGGCGCCATGGTGGAGAAATACTGCTGATTGAAATTGGCGATTTCCTTATGCCAGCGCTCCTTGCCGGACCGCGCGTCGAGGCAAATGAGATAGTCGTCCGGGGTTTCGAAATACAGCCAGTTGCCCCACATGCCCATCCCCCGATTCCCGATGTGCGTGCCGCCGCGAGTCCGCCAGAAATAGTGCCACAGGACGTGGCCATCCAGCGCATTCATCGCCCACGCGTTGTCGGGAGCCGATACGTAAAGGATTCCGCCAACTTCGAGAATTGCTCCGCGGACTGCCGGCACGTCGGATGAAGCCGAACCGGAGCCGGGCGCTTCACCGCCCACAATGGTGGGAAAGGCTATGCCGCCCCCGCGGCCGAATCCACCTCCGCTACCGTTTCCGCTGGAGAGACGCGTCGCCCACGCGAGAGTGAGATCTTTGACATTGGACTGATCGATTTGTTTGAGACCGCTATACCGCTTGCCGGAATAATCGCCGGCATAGCTGGGCCAGGAGCCGTCCAGGGGTTTCAAAAGGGAGTTCGGATCGAGCGGCTGGGCCGCTGCGAAGGTGGTGCAGAAAAGCAGAGGGGCAAGAAATACGATGGCGGATTTGGTCATTTCGGGTGTCCGATCGAATGCGTTATTCCATGGATAGCAGTTTCGAACTCATCTTGCCTGGCTGTCCGGAAGCTTGAACGCCCACAGGGTATCGCCGGCGGAAACGACGATGTACTGGCGCCCATCGAGCATGAACGTAGATGGTCCGTTACTGACCATGCTACCGATTCGCACGTGCCAGAGCGTGTGGCCGGTGGCAGGATCGTCCGCGAGGAAGTTTCCGGAGGGGTCTCCGGTAAACAGCAATTTCCCGGCGGTGGTCAAAATGCCCGGAAAGGCATTGCCGAACCCGCCGCCCGGGTACACGTGCTTCCAGGCAATGTTGCCGTTGCGATAGTCGATGGCTTCGAGAATTGGTTCCGACATGCCGCCGCCGCCGCCGCCCCCGTAGCCTTGCGGCTGCGGATCGGTATCGGTGAGGTATGTGACGCTATAGCCTTGTTTGGCGTTCACGTAGAACAGGCCGGTTTCGGGATCCAGGCTGGGGGCGGGCCAGTTTGTGGCTCCGCCGCCGGGAATGTTCAACAAGGAGCCATCGACTTTCGGTTCCTTGGCGGGATCGGGAACCGGTTGCCCCTTGGCGTCTATGCCTTTCATCCAATTCACACCCACGAATCCTTTCGTAACCAGATCCTGGCCCGTAGTCCGGTCGAGCAGGGTGAAAATTCCGTTGCGCGCCGCCTGCGCCAGAAGCTTGCGTGGCTTCCCTTCGTAGGCGGCGTCGAAGAGGACCGGAGTTTCGGTGTTGTCCCAATCGTGCGTGTCGTGCGGCGAGGGCTGGTGGTACCAGACGAGCTTTCCGGTGTCGGCATTCAGCGCCACGATGGATGCGGTCCACAGGTTGGCTCCCTCGCGCCCCTGCCCCGCAAATACCGGGTTTGGATTGCCCGTTCCCCAAAACAGGAGATTCAATTCGGGATCATAAGTGCCGGACATCCAGGGCATGCCGCCGCCATGTTCCATGGCATCGGGATTGGGCCACGTTTCCGATCCCGGCTCGCCCTTTCGCGGCGTAGTATTCCAGCGCCATTGAAGATCGCCGGTCTCCGGGTCGCGAGCCTCCAGATAGCCCGGAACGTCCATGGCATCTCCACCCATCCCGACCATGACGTGATTCTTGACCACGAGCGGGGCCGAAGTGCAGAAGTACTGCATCTTTTCGTCGGCAATCTTTTTACGCCAGCGCTCCTTTCCATTTTTGGCGTCAAGGGAGACGAACCAGCAATCGGGAGTCATGAAATACAGCCAGTCGCGGTACATCCCCAGCCCGCGATTGCCTACCAGATGGCCGCCTTTATCCTGCCAGGCGTAATGCCAGAGTTCTTCGCCCGTTCGTGCATCGATGGCCCATGCGTGGTCGGGAATGGTGAAGTAGAGAATTCCGTTGACCATCAAGGGAGTGGATTTGATTTCCGGATTCCCGACGCCGCGCTGTTCGCCGACGCCCGTGATGCGATAGAACCAGGCCAAAGTGAGGTTGTCGACATTGAGGGCGTCGATCTGCGTGAGGGGGCTGAAGCGCTTGCCCGAATAGTCGCCATTATAGGTCGGCCACGCGTCGATGGCCGGCTTCAGGAGGCGCTCGGGAGCGAGTCCCTGGGCCGAGAGCCCGGACGTCCAGGCAGCGGCAACAAGGTAGCAGATCAGAGTTGGCTTCATTTTCGCTCTCCGTCGCGGATCGGCAGTCTATCTCTCCAGCGCGATTACGCCCCACGGACCTTGCCCGGCCTTCACCTTGCGGGTCACGGTATTGGTGGCAAGGTCGATCACCGAAATATCATTGGAGGGTCCGTTGGCGGAGTAAAGAGTTTTTCCGTCGGGGGACAGCGCGATTCCCCATGGACGGGCTCCGGCTTCAACCGATCCGAGCGGTTTGTTGGTGGCGGTATCGACGGTGAAAACTTGATGGCCGCGCCCGGTACTCACGTAGAGTCTGGAGGCATCGGGCGAAAGCAAAACGGCCATGGGTTTGACGACCCCGGGTTTTCCCAGCGGGATGGCATCGATCATCTTCTGTTTCACCGCATCCACCAATACCACGCCGCCGTCGTTCTCGGCGTTCAGGTACGCCTTGGAGCCGTCCGGAAAAAAGGCCACCGATCGCGGCCGGTGGCCGACTTTAAAAACCTTGACGATTTTGCCGGTACTGGGATCGAGCACGGACACGGTGCCGGCTTCCTCGGATGTGACGTAGACCGACTTGCCGTCGGGCGTTACTTTCACTCCCTCCGGCTGACCGCCGACTTTCGCCGATCTCACCACCGTGCCGGAGGCGATGTCCACCACACTGACGGCGGAATCGTCCTCATTGGAAATGTACAATTGCTGGCCATCGGGACTCACGTCGAAGTTCTCCGGGTCGGAGCCGCCCTTGATCGTGCGGATCAGTTTATTCCGGGCGACATCGAAAACGCCGATGCCGTCGGCGCTCTTGTCGGGGGGCGGAAGCGTGCTTTCATCGACGCCCGGGCCGGCGATGGGCGATCCGCTGAGCGCCACGTAGATGGTCTTACGGTCGGGACTGGCGTGGATGCCGCGAGGCCGCTTGCCGAGTGGAACCGTGGCGATTACGCGATAGGTCGCGGAGTCGATCACGGTCATATCGCCGGAAACTTCGTTGCTGACGTAAAGGCGGAACGCGGACGATTCGGCCGGCGTCTCCGCTTGCGACTTCTGTTCCGGCGCCGGTTTGGAGCAACCGGCCCAGAATACCGTCATGCCGGCAGCGAAGCTCAGCCATTTACGATTCGTCACGGTTGTTCTCCTTTGAAGGTAAAACTTGCGCCGGCCTCGCCGGCTGCAGGCACAGTGATTTTCTGATCGCTGGCGCCGAGTTTTTCGTGCCAGGCTTCGATCACGTAATCGCCCGGCGGAACGTTACGCATCTCGAAAGCGCCATCGGCTCCGGTGACGGCGAAATAAGGGTGCGAGACGACTCCGATGTAGGCGTGCATCCAACTGTGAATGTTGCATTTTACCGGAATCATCACCTCCGGCCGGAGAAACCGCCGGTCGATTGGCGCATCGCCCGCCCCCTGGCTGTGGTTCCACTCGCGATTGACTTGCGCCAGCGGATGCACGTTGTGAGTGACGGGATCGGAGTTGGCGATGCGCAGCACCTGGCCGGTTTGGATTCCGAGCACTCGAGGCTCAAACCAGCAGCCGTGCTGGTCGAAGTTCACGACTGTCCCGGGCGGCTCAAATTGCTTCCCTTCCAGCCCGCTCTTGATGTAAACGAAAACGTTCGCCACTCCGCCGTGCGGATTGACGAGGAGCGAATCGTCATATTGCCTTCCTTTATGGGCCTCCACGCAAGCGGGATCGCTGGTCATGTCGACGAGCTTCGGAGCCGGTTTCCGGCCAGTGAACCGCACCGTTCCTCGAAGCACGCCCGCCGTGGCAGGATCGACGTGGAAGAAGGGCGGGGGAGCATCTTTCTTGGACGCCGTCCGCGAGGGGGCAGTGGAGCAAGCGGCAAGGACGGTCAGCGACAGGCAACCCACAAGTAGATGTCCTGGTTTGGAAGGCTTAGTGTTTGCCATCGATTTGGGCACCTCCCTCGGGCTTCGACACGACGACGACCTGCAAAGAGCAACTGCGAGGTGCGAGGTGAAACGGCAGCGGGGCGGATCTCGCCCTCGCATTACGAGGGTAATCGGAATCATAAGCCGTCAAGGTGTAGTCGCCTCCCGCCAAGCCATCGAACACGAAGTGGCCATTCTGGTCGGTTTCGACGACGCGTGAGACGTCGTCCCCTGTTATTAAGATGGGGACGCCAGACACCGACGGTTGAACCCTCTCGGGGTGGAGAGGGTTAAAATCCAATCGGTACCGGGCATTCGTTGTGGCGTAGCCGTCGATACGGGTGGAGGATGCGGGGTGGTTTTTGTAAAAGTAGAGGTAAGCCAGATCGTCTCCGGCATCGGACAGCCGGCGCGTCCGAGTACAGGCGTCGGTCATGATGGAGCCGGACGATTCCTCGTCGCTGGCGGCATACACCAGGTAGGTTTCACCCATTTGGAAGTTGACCCCGCAGTCGCCAAAGGGCGTCCAGACGTCGATGAATTCCGCTTCCGGCTTCTTCGCGGCATGGTTCGCGGAGGGCGTGCGCCGGTCGTCGAGGTCATCCTTTTGGGCGCCTTTGGGAGCGGCCTGTACCGGTTTTGAATCGCCGTCGTCCTCTTCGTCTTTGAACAGGGTCTCCACGTGGAGGCGGACGCGAATCCCCCGGCCAACGCTCGAGTAGAAAACCGCCGCTACACCGGCGGCGCTCCTGGCTTTAAGGACCTGGTTTTTCAAATCGGGCGGGGCGTCCGGAAACGCCCGCAAGTATGCGTCTTTCAAGCTTTCCAGGGATTCCGGGGAGGGATGCTGGCGCGCCTGCTGATAGGCTTCGTTCATTCCGCGCAGCGAGGGTTGGCTGGTTTCATTCCAGCGGCTCAGAAATTTCGGTTCGATCGATTCCACCGTGCCGATAAAAACCAGATTGGTAGCGGCAACTTCATTGCAGGTGGAAAACCGCTCGCACTGGCAGGAGAATGCGGGATGCGATGCGGCCAGGAGCGTTAGCAGAGTTGTACGAAGAACCATTGGACGCCGGACTAAATCACTTACCCGCCGCGAAACCAGCATAGCCAAACCCATTGCGCCAGCGTGAGGCCGGGAGAGCCCCGGCGGACGAAAGCGCGAAACCGGCTCTCCCACGCATCCTTTCGATATTCCTTCCAGGCAGTAGAAGAGTACCAGCGCGGCCGCATGCGGCGAATGTCATCTGCTCCTCGCAAACCCGGCGAGATTCATTAGTATACTTCGTACGAAGCCGGGCCGCTGCGACTCGCCGGTGCCGCGATGGAATGTATCGGGCCGCACATCGACTGGCCCGGGGAGGGCCGCCTGCCCGTCCGCGAAATGGCGATTTGGGTTCACTTCACCGGGGGCCTTTGTTTTGATTATTCCAGCCGCCTGGTATTTGTTCAACGTTTTTCGCCCTTCCGCACGATACGGCTGATTTTCCGTGAACAAACGTCGTATAACAGGAATATTCGGATAAGGCCGGAGATCAACCTGGCGATGACGGCTGACAACCCCGAACTCGAAGCTTTGATGCCTTACGGCTCCGCGCGGCGCTCGGCGCGGCCCGCGCTGGAAGCGGAGGTGGTGTGGTTGTTCGACGAGTTCAGGGACAGGCTCCTTCGCTACGTTGTCGCCATCGGGTTGAGGATTCCGGAAGCCGAAGAGGTGATTCAGGAGACGTTCCTGTCCCTGTTCCAGCACCTGCAGGCGGACAAGCCGCGGCAGAATCTCAAGGGTTGGCTGTTCCGGGTGGGACACAATCTGGCATTGAAGCAACTGGCGCACTCGTGGCGAAGAACCGAAGTTCTGGCGAGCGCGACGGCGGGCAATTACGATGTTGTCGATCCGTCGCCAAGTCCTGAGGATCAAGCCGTAAACCTTCAAACCCAGCGCCGGGTGCTTTCGGTGCTGGAAGCATTGCCGGAGATGGACCGCCGCTGCCTCCTTCTCAGGGCTGAAGGGTTGAGATACCGGGAAATTGCCGCGGTTCTGGACATTTCTCTGGGGGCGGTTTCCCTCTCGCTGGCGCGATCTTTGGCGCGCTTCGGGCGCGCCACACAACGGTGAGACTATGCTGAGTCCCGATTCACATGCACCGGACGAACTCCTGTTGATGGAGTTGGAAGGGGAACTCCCGGCACGCGATGCGAAGCCGGTCAGAGCGCACATCGAAGCCTGTTGGCGGTGCCGCGCGCGCAGACAGGAACTGGAGCGTTCGATCGCGCGCTTCATGGAGGCTTACCGGCAGGAATTCGACGGGCAGTTACCGCCCGCCGCCGGTCCCCGCGCGATGCTGAAGGCACAACTGGCGCAAATGCCGGAACCGCCTCACAAAGAGCGGTGGGGATGGTTCATGAGCCGGCGCCGGTTGCTCCCGACCGTGGCCCTGTCGCTGTTGGGGCTGCTGGTTCTCGCCTCCGCCGTGATCCGGTTCGGTCCGCCCGGCCGCGGGCCGGCACTCTCGATGCCCGACCGCTTACTGACGCCGGGAGCCACCGTTTTGGTGAGCGGGCGGGCGGTATGTTCCGCTGCAAATATCAAAAACAAAGAGGTTCCGGCATCGGTTCGGCGCGCGATTTTGGAGGAATATGGAATTCCGGACGCGCAATCCCGGGCCTACGAAGTGGACTACCTGGTCACTCCGGCACTGGGCGGATCAGACGACATCCGGAACCTCTGGCCTCATTCGTACCACGGCGTCTGGAACGC
This sequence comes from Bryobacteraceae bacterium, assembly GCA_035509055.1. GTDB lineage: Bacteria > Acidobacteriota > Terriglobia > Bryobacterales > Bryobacteraceae > PALSA-129. Next base: position 54,687 of record DATJMA010000133.1, read on the forward strand.
CCGGGTGAAAGATGCCCTCGAGGACCGTCTGCGCGATATGGTTTGCGGCGGCGAACTCGATCTGGCGGAAGCGCAACGCGAAATTGCCGGCGACTGGATTGCGTCGTATAAGAAATATTTTCATACCGATCGCCCGCTGCCCGAACACGGCGAGAGGTGAGACCGGAACCATCCCGCGATCCTATTGCGTAAATACAAAAATGCAGATTTTTGTTTTCTGGTATCGTGATCTGGAATGCCCGATTCGAGCCTCTATGAAGCCAGCTTTGAACTGCACCCGGACGCCCTTCTCATCAGCACCAACGGCGCGGTGTGCGCGGCGAATGCGCAAGTGGCGGCGCTGTTCGGATATTCCCGCGAAGAGCTGGCCGGCCACCCGTTAAGCGCCCTTCTGCCCGGCGCGACCGAGCCCGGAATCTGCCGGCGCAAGGATGGTTCGGCGTTTCCGGCCGAGATTTCCACCCGGCAGTTGCCGGATTCCAGGTGGTTGACCGTCGTCCGCGTAGCGCCGGTGATGCGAGCTTCGGAACAGGCCCTGCTGGATGCCAACCAGCTCAATCACGACGTTTTCCAGAGCACGCAAGTGGGATTTCTGGTGATGAATCGAGAATTCCGGTACGTGGCCTGGAATCCCAAAATGGAAGAGATCAGCGGGCTGCGCGCCGATGAAGTGCTGGGCAAACATCCGTTCGAATTGTTCCCATTCCTGAAGCCGGCGGGAGCCGAGCAGTTATGGCGGCGCGCGCTCCAAGGCGAGACCGTGACCTCGCCGGATTTCCCGTTCGATGTGCCAGAACACGGGCGAAAGGGATGGACCTCGCAAACGGCCGGTCCTTTGCGTAATTCCAAGGGCGAAATCGTTGGCGTGATCGTCAGCGTTTCAGACGTGACCGCGCGCAAGCGGGTGGAAGATGCCCTGCGCGAAAGCGAGGAGAGATTTCGAGGCTTGGTACAAAGCTCTCCGGTTCCCATGCTGGTAGCGGTCGACCGGCAACGGATCGTGCTGCTGAGCCAGCGCTTCACGGACCTGTTCGGATACACGCTGGCGGAGACGCACGACATGGCGTCGTGGGAAATGTGCGCTTATCCGGACGCGGAATACCGGCAGGAGATCCGCGGCGCCTGGAGGCGGGCGGTGGAGGCGGCCGAATCCGGCGGACCGTCGGCGTTCGGACCAGTGGACGCACTGGTTACCTGCCGGGACGGGTCGGTACGGTTCGCGGAAGTCCATTTGTGCCGGCATGGGAATTACTCGCTGGTGGTGTTTATCGACCTCACCGACCGCAAAGCCGCGCAGGAGGCCCTGCGGCAAAACGAAGCGCGCCTGCTGCGGATCATGGAAGCGTTGCCGGTGATGATCGCGGCATTCAACGAGGAAGGACGGCCGGTCTCGTGGAATCGGGAATGCGAACGGGTGACGGGGTACCGCGCCGGCGAAATGATCGGCAATCCGTCGGCGTTCGAACTGTTGTTTCCGGATCCGAAAGAACGGGCTCGGGCGTGGGCGGCGCGGTCGATGCCCTCGGAGCCGATGGAGCCGTGGCAGATCACCCGCAAGGATGGCGTGGTGCGCACCGTGCGCTGGTGCCGCGTCTCCAATCAGCCGGTTCCCGGCTGGACGACATGGGGGGTCGGAATCGATCTCACCGAGCAGTTCCACCTGGAGGAGCAGCTGCGGCAATCGCAGAAGATGCAGGCCATCGGGCAACTAGCCGGCGGGGTGGCACACGATTTTAACAACCTGTTGACGGTGATCAGCGGCTACAGCCGGATGGCTCTGCGGCGGGTGGGTTCCGGCGATCCGTTGAGCCGGTTTCTGGAGGAAATCCAGAAGGCCGGCGACCGCGCCGCCGCGCTGACCCGGCAGTTGCTGGCTTTCAGCCGCAAGCAGATTCTCCAGCCCCGGGTGCTCGATCTCAATCTGGTGCTGAAGGATCTGGAAGGCATGCTGCAGAGCCTGGTGAGCGAGGATATCGAAGTCCGCCTGGCGCTCAGGGAGGGAGGCGTGGCGGTGCATGCCGATCCGCACCAATTGGAGCAGGTACTGCTGAATCTGGCGGTGAATTCGCGCGACGCCATGCCGCACGGCGGCCAATTACTCATCGGGACGGGGTTCGCGCTGCGCGACGAAGATTACGCCAAATCCCATCCGGGCGTACGGCCGGGCCGGTACGCGGTACTGGCGGTGAGTGACACCGGCGTGGGGATGGACGAAGCTACGCAGCAGCGGATGTTCGAGCCGTTCTTCACGACGAAAGGCGTGGGCGAAGGAACCGGGCTCGGCTTGTCGACGGTTCAGGGAATCGTGGCGCAGAGCGGAGGCCATATCAGCGTTGCCAGCGAGGTGGGACGAGGGACGACATTCGAGATTTACCTGCCGGTGCCCGAGAAAACCGAACTACCGCAGGAGAAGCACTCCGCGCCGGCGAATCTGCGCGGGAAGGAAACCATCCTGGTGGTGGAGGATCAGGCCGAAGTTCTCCAATTTACCGTCGAGGCGCTACAAGCGTACGGATATCACGTGATCCCGGCAGCCAACGCGGGCGAAGCGCTGATGATTTGCGAACAGGAGAGCGCGCGAATCGATCTGGTGCTGACGGATGTGACCATGCCGCGAATCGGCGGGCAGGAACTGGTGGAACGGTTGGCGAAACTGCGCCCGGACATGAAAGCCCTGTTCATGTCCGGCTACAGCGACCTTGTTCCGATGCCGCAGCGCAAGGGCGGCGGCGTGCACTTCCTTCAAAAACCATTCCATCCGGAAGAACTGGCTGCGAAGATGCGCGAAGCGTTGATGCCGCCCGTTCCGGCGGCTTGTATTCTGGTGGTGGACGACGAAGCGGGAGTGCGCTCCTTCCTGCGCGACGTCCTGCAAGCCAACGGGCACGAGGTAATCGAGGCAGCGAACGGAAGGGAAGCGGTGGAGAAGGCCGAAGCCGGGGCGGTGGACCTCGTGATCACGGACATCGTAATGCCGGAACAGGAAGGGATCGAAACCATCCAAACCCTGGGCCGTCTGAAGCCCGGTCTTCCCATCATCGCCATCTCCGGCGCGTTCGGCGGCAATTTCCTGAGCGTGGCCAAATTGATCGGGGCCAATGCGGTGTTGGACAAGCCGGTCAATTGCCGGTTGTTGCTGGCCAAGGTGGCGGAACTGCTGGCGCGGAAGGCTTGAAGAGCCGGCGCGGGAGCGGCTGGCATGCTCTCTTGCCCCTCTCTGCGATTCCAGTTATCCTACCGGCCATGAAGTCCGATTCCAACCGCCGCCAGTTTCTAGGCGCCGCAGCCGCTGCTGCCGCGGCCTTTACCATCGTTCCGCGCCGCGTTCTGGGCGGGCCAAACTACATCCCGCCGAGCGACCAGATCAACCTGGCCTACATCGGCACCGGCACGCAGGGGCTGCGCGAGATGCCGTACTTTCTGGCGTCTGGGCAGATCCGCATCACGGCCGTCTGCGATCCGAACCGGTACGCCACCAACTATCGCGACTGGGATCGCGACGGCCTGCTCAACTTCCTGCGCCGCACCGTGAAAAAGTCCGACTGGGGCACGCCCGGCACCATCCCGGGCGGGCGCGAGGCCGGAAAGAGCGCCGTGGAAACCTACTACGCTTCCGAGACCGCTTCGGGCACTTACAAAGGCTGTGCCGCCTATGCCGATTTCCGCGAGATGTTGGAAAAAGAGAAGGGCATCGATGCCATCAAAATCATGACTCCCGATCATCTCCACGGCATCATCGCCATCGCCGCAATGAAACGCGGAAAGCACGTCATCACCCACAAGCCCATCTCCAATCGCCTGAAGGAAGCGCAACTGGTGATCGAAACCGCGCGCCAGACCGGAGTCTCCACGCATTTCATGCCCTGGGACAGCAACGGCGACATGACCGCCGTTATGGGGTGGATCGAGGGCGGCGCCATCGGAACCCTGCGCGAAGTGCACAACTGGACGAACCGCCCGGTCTGGCCGCAGTACACCACGCTCCCCAGCGAGCGTCCGCCGGTTCCCGATGGCTTCGATTGGAACCTGTGGCTCGGGCCCGAAGCCGATCGCGCCTACCATCCCGATTACACCAACATGGTGTTCCGCGGGTGGTACGATTTCGGAGGCGGATCCATGGCCGACATGGGCCATTACAGTCTGTGGACCGTATTCAACGCGCTCGATCTCGCCGGCCCCACCAGCATCGAGCCGATGTTGAGCCACGCCTGCAATTTCCGGGATCACGATGTTGCCAACACGATCCACAACGATTATTCGTTCCCGTTTGCCAGCGTGGTGCGCTTCCGCTATCCCGCGCGGGGCAAGCGGGGCACGGTCGATCTCGTGTGGTACGACGGCGGCATTCGTCCGGCGACACCGCCGGAACTCGAGGAGGATGGCGAGGAAATGCCGGCGGAAGGCATGATGTTCGTCGGTGACAAGGGTAAAATTCTCGCCGGGTTCCAACTGGAAGATCCGCACCTGATTCCGATCGCGCGCATGCGGGGACAGCAGGCGCCGCCGCGCCGGCCGCACACGCCCATCGCCGACACACCCGAGCTGACGCCTTCGCTGATGCAGTGGGTGGCGGCATGCCGCGGCGACAAGCAGCAGTCGCCGGGCAGTTTTCTCCACGCCAGCGGGATTTCCGAGGCGGTCAATCTCTACGCGATCGCCCTGCGAACCGGGCGGCGGCTGATCTACGATCCTGCCGCCGGAACCATCACTAACTTTGCGGAAGCCAACCGTTACCTTGCGCGCGAATACCGGTCCGGATGGGATCCGCGCGGGATCTGACGAAAGAGAACCTGACGAAGGTTAAGGTACTAATCCCTGCCGGCAAGCGCGCCGCCTGAACTACAATAACTCCGATAAGTGGTCGTACTCCCTGGGGCCCACTGCAAAAGTATGATTGCGCCTTTCGCACGCCGCGGCCGTCGGCTGCTGGCATGGCTATTGGTGCTGGCCGCCGTTCCGCGCGCGTATGCCGGAAAGGAGTTCCTAGCCGGAGCGCATGAGCAGGTTCAGCCCGATCAGCTGCTGGTACGCCTGAAACCAGGCGGCATTATCAGCCAGATTCTCAGCGCCATCGCTCCCCAGGCGGTCTCCACCGCGCTTGGCTCCAACAGCAACGTCTTCCTGCTGGAGCTTCCGCCCGGCGTTCAAACCACCGTGTCGAAGTTGCTGGCAGCTCACCCCCTGGTAGACTATGTGGAGCCCAACCGCATCCGGACCGTGACAGCCGGACCGCCCAACGACACTTTTCTCACCCAGCAGTGGAACCTGACCACCGTCCACGCGCAACAGGCATGGAACTATATACCCGATTTTTTCCTGACTTCGGCCACCGCCGGCCTGAACCGCGTGAAAGTCGCGATTCTCGATACCGGCCTGGATTGCACTCACCCGGATTTCATCAACGCCGGCGGCAGCTCGATCGATGCTCTGCAGGGGGGGCAGATCGACGTCACGGACAGCACCTACATCCAGCAAACCACCCTCAGCAGTCCCACCTGTAGCGGCTGGGCAGACGATTACGGCCACGGCACGCACGTCGCCGGAATTGTCGCCGCGGCCACGAATAATGCCACCGGTGTCGCCTCCCTGGGCTTTCCGCTGCAACTGATGATTATCAAGACCAGCAACAACAGCGGCAGCGCCACCGATTTTCAGGTGTCGGAGGGAATCTACGACGCGATCAACGCGGGCGCACAAGTGATTTCCATGAGCCTGGGCGGAGCGGGCTATTCCCAGACCATGCAGAACGCCATGGATGCCGCCTGGGCGAGCAACGTGCTCGTGATCGCGGCGGCCGGCAATCTTGGTACTTCGGAACTCGTCTACCCGGGCGATGGGAATCACGTCATGGCCGTGGCTGCGACCGACGATACCAATGCGGCGGCGTCCTTCTCGAGTTATGGCAACTGGATAAAAATTGCCGCTCCCGGTGTTAACATTCTCTCGACGCTCCCTACTTACTCCAACCAGTTGGGCGCGGAGAACTACGGCAAACTCGAGGGCACGTCCATGGCGACGCCGCACGTCTCCGCGCTGGCGGGTTTGTTGTTTGCGGCCAACCCGGGGATCTCGGCGGCGGAAGTCGCGCAGCGCATCCAGCAGACCGCGCAATCGCCCAACACCGGGTGGGATCAACACATCGGATATGGCGTCATCAATGCGGCGGCGGCTTTAGAGAATATTCCCGGGCCGTTCACCGAGGGCGCCATCACCGGACAGGTGCTCAATTCCGGAGGCTTCCCGGTGAGCGGCGCCGTGGTGACGGCCGGGACGCAATCTTACACTACCGCAAATGACCCCACCAGCGGCGATACCGACGGCCTGTTTCGCCTGAACCTGGCCCCCGGCACTTACACGGTTACCGCGACGGATACGGGCAATACCACGGTCACCACGCAGGCTACCGTAGTTGCCGGCGCCGACACGATGCTGACGATCCAGTTCGGGATTTCGTATGGGACCTTCAGCGGTACGGTGACGTACAATGGCGCGGGCGTGGCTGGCGCGACCGTGGCGGCCGTGTCGAACGGTCAGATTCTCGGCACCGCCATCGCCAATTCTTCCGGTAATTACACGCTTCTGGCGCCGCCGGGAACGTACACGCTTACGGCATCGGCGCCGAACTACATCAGTTCGACATCCGGGAGCCAGACCCTCGCGGCCAATGGAAGCGTGACCGCGAACCTGGCGCTCAGCGCGCTGGGGAACATTACCGGCACGATTACGGATCTCAACGGTTTGCCGGTACCCAATGCGAATGTCGCGTTCACGAGCGCCGGCTTCAACGGCGGAGCCATCACCGCGAGCAACGGAACTTATACCACCCCCGGGCTTCCGGCCGGAACTTATACCGTGACCGCGTCGGCATCGGGATATACCAACGTCAGTGTAAGCAACGTCAATGTCGCAAATAACACCTCGACGCTGGTAAACCTCGACTTCGCGACCGGAGCTTCGCTCAGCACCGGTTTAGTGGCTTACTGGCCGTTCAACGATGGCTCGGGGTCTCAGGCGCTCGATCAATCCGGGAACAACCACACCGCCACTCTTACCAACACCAACTGGACCACAGGATTCTTATTTCCCTACGCTCTCCAGTTCAATGTGAACGAGAGCTATGCCACCTCCAACGCGATTGCCTTCAGCGGGCCTTTTTCGGTATCCGTGTGGGTGAATTCCACCGCCTCGGAAATCGGGTGGGCGACCCTGGTATACGGAAGCAATTACTGGTCTCTCGGCCTCGACTCGACTGGAACGATGTATAAGTTCATTGTCAATGTGGGGACCGGCTCCACGGGCACGTGTTCGGTGTACAACATCTCGAAAGGGTGCGCGCAGGGCGGGACCGTCACCACCGGGTGGCACTTGGTAACCGCGACTTACGACGGCACGAACGCCCTGCTCTACGTGGATAACGCCCTGGTGGCGAGCGATACCTTCAGCGTGACTCTAAATGCCACGGTCCTCCAGATGGGAACGAACTGGGGGGGCGCCATGCAATCCATGCGGATTTACAACCGCGTCCTCACCGCGCCAGAGGTCAGCGAGCTGTACAGCCAGGGGAGTCCAGCCGCCATCAATCTGTCCAAGACCGCGGACGCGGCCACGGTTGCCGCGGGAAACTCGATCGGATTTACACTCACGGCGGGCAATCCCGGCACGGGCACGGCGCAGGTTGTCACGCTCAACGATCCGCTGCCCTCCGGCACGGGAATCGCATGGTCGGTCAGCCCGGCATACAGCGGTCCGGGATCATGCGGGGTGGCGGGCGGCACGCTCAGTTGCAGCTTCGGCAGCCTCTCCCCGGGAGCCACGGCATCGGTGCACGTCACCGGTACGACCACTGCTTCCAGTTGCGGCATCTATGCCAACACGGCCACCGCTAGCTCCACCAATGCCAGTTCCGTTCAGGCGTCCGCCACCACCATAGTCCAGTGCGGCCAGACCATTACTTTCGGGGGAATCGCCAGCCAGCCTTTCGGAACCTCGCCTACCGTAAGCGCCACCGCATCGTCCGGATTACCGGTGAGTTTCAATTCGCAGACGGGCTCGATTTGTACGGTCTCGGGCTCGACGGTGACACTAGTGGCGGTCGGCTTGTGCACCATCCAGGCGACGCAGGCAGGGAATAGCGTCTATACCGCGGCGTCGCCGCTGCCGCAGAGTTTCCAGGTAACGCAGGGCAGCCAAACCATCGATTTCCCGGCGATTGCGAACAAGCCGCTGGGGACGGCGCCGTTCGCGGCGGCGGCGACCGCATCCTCCGGTCTTACCGTCAGCTTCACGTCGCAATCCAGCGCCGTCTGCACGATATCGAATGGCACCGTCACGCTGGCCGCCATCGGCGCCTGCATCATTCAAGCCGCGCAGTCCGGAAATGGCGACTACGCCGCCGCGCAACCGGTGAGCGAGAGTTTCACCGTAACCGCGGGAATCGGCAGCGCCGGCGTCAACGGCCTGAGTTTCCCCAATACCGTGGTGGGCAGCTCCAGCGGAAGCGAGACTTTCAGCTTCCAGAACACCGGCAATGCTCCGTTGACCATCACTTCCATCGCGCCCACCGGATCCGATGCCGCCAACTACCGCTATACCGCCGATGCCTCCCACCCCTGTCCGATCTCGCCCGCCACGCTGGCCGCGAGCGCATCCTGCACGCTGGACGTGACCTTCGCCCCGGCATCGCAGGGCGCGCACAATAACGCCCAAATCACGATTACCGACAACAGCGGTAACGTCTCGGGAAGCACGCAATCCATCGGGCTCAGCGGCACGGGAATCGTGCTCAGTTCCATCAGCGTGACCGCCAACAGCGCATCGCTCAGCTACGGCGCCGGCGAGCCATTCACGGCCACCGGCACCTACAACGACAACTCGACGGCTACGCTTACCAACCAGGTGACTTGGACCTCGAGCAATAAAAGCGTTGCCAGTATCAGCGCGAGCGGCGCCGCGGCCGCGCTTTCCGCCGGCCAGACGAATATCACCGCCAGCCTGGGGGGCATCACGTCGAACAGCTTTCAGTTGACGGTGGTGCCCGGCACTCCGGCGAACATCGCGGCGGCGGCGGGATCGGGTCAGAGCATCACCGTAGGGCTGGCATTCGCGAGCACCTTGCAGGCATTGGTAAAGGATGGCGGCGCGGACCCGGTCCCGAACGCCTCGGTCACGTTTAGCGCTCCGGCCACGGGCGCCAGCGGGACTTTCGCCAACGGCCTTGCCACCTATACCGTGGCGACCAACAGTGCGGGCATCGCGTCGGCGCCGTTCACCGCCAACGCCACGGCCGGCGCCTATTCCGTGACCGCGAGTGTCGCAGGAGCGGCCGGCACTGCCAGTTTCTCGCTGACCAACCTGAAAGCTCCGGTTCTCACCATCGCCGAGCAGGCCAACGGGGTATTCGTGCAGGGGCAGAGCGCCTCGTACACGGTCACGGTGTCGAATGGTGCGAATGCCGGCCCGACCTCGGGCACTATTACGGTGACGGAATCGGCGCCCGCCGGGCTGACGCTCACGGGATTGAGCGGCGGGGCGACTTGGACTTGCAGCGTTTCGAATGCTACCTGCACCACGAACACGGTGCTGAACCCCGGCGCCAGCTCCAGCATCACCGTCACTTTGCTGGTGGGATATAGCGCGCAAGGGTCCCCGTCCAACGGGGTGTCTGTCACCGGGGGCACATTCCAGACCTCCACTTACAGTGCCTCCACAGTCATCATCAGCGCCTGCGCGGTAACGCTGGACAGCGCCCCATCGGTTGCCGATCTCCAGCAGATCATCAACGAAGCGCTGGGTGTCTCGTTGCCGCGAAACGACCTGAACGGGGATGGCGCGGTCAACATTGTGGATCTCCAGATTGTCACCAATGCCGCGCTCGGCGGTACCTGCAAAGCATCGTAACCGGGCTTACTCTATAGTTGATGCCCACTAAGCGCCGCACTTTCCTCCAACAGGTGACGCTCGCCAGTGCCGCCGCTCCCCTGGCCGCGCAAGCGCCGCCTCCATCCGCGCCTGCGCCGTCGCCGGCGGGTGCCACCGAGATCGCGTACCCGCGCGCATTCACCGGCCGCCGTCTCACGGCCATCGCTTTCCCACTGGGCGGAGTGTGTGCCGGGTCCATCAGCCTCGGCGGGCGCGGCCAACTACGCGATTGGGAGATTTTCAATCGCCCGGATAAAGGGAACTCGCCGCCTTACGCCTTCCCGGCCATCTGGGCGCAAGCCGGCAATCGAAAGCCGGTCGCCCGCGTGCTGGAATCGCGTCTCCAGCCGCCGTTCACCGGATCGAGCGGGCTCGGCTCGAACAACGCTCCCGGATTGACGCGCCTGGCTGCCGCCACTTTCACCGGCGAATTCCCGCTCGCCCGCATCGACTTCGCGGATTCCGCCCTGCCCGTGAAAGTCTCGCTGGAAGCATTCACACCGTTCATCCCGCACGAACCGGACGAGTCCGGCCTGCCCATCGCCATCCTGCGCTATCGCGCCGCCAATCCCGGCACGGCGCCGGCCAAGGTTTCGATTTGCTGGTCTATTGAAAACCCTACCGGCCGCACGCCGCAGAAAGATACGCGCGTCAACCAATATAGATCGTCGGATCGCGTGGCGGGCATTTTCATGAGTAGTCCCGATCTTGCCGAGAAGGATCCGCTGAAGGGCAGCTTTGTTCTGGCCGCGCTCGATTCCGCCGGCGGCACGCTCACGCACCTGCAAGGATGGCAGCGCAGCGCGTGGTGGAATTCGCCGATGTTCTTCTGGGACGATTTCTCCGCCGATGGCGCGCTGGGTCCGGAATCGAACGATCCCGGCGCGGTGGGCGCGCTCTCATTCAGCCGCACCATCGCGCCCGGAGCGCACGCCGATTACACTTTCCTGCTGGGCTGGCATTTTCCGAATCGCACCCCGCGACGCTGCGGATGGAGTTCCGCGCCGGGGGACGAAGACGTTCTCATCGGCAATTACTACGCCCAGCGGTTTGCGGATGCCTGGGCCGCGGCCGAATATGCCGCAGCGAACTTGCCCGCGCTCGAACAGAAGACGCGCCGGTTCGCAGCCGCCATGCGCGAATCGACCGTGCCCACCGCGATCAAAGACGCGGCCACGGCTAATCTTTCGACGCTCGTCACGCAGGTCTGCTTCCGCACATCCGATGGTGAATTTCATGGGTTCGAGGGCGCCAGCGATCGTTCCGGCTGCTGCCACGGAAGCTGCGCCCACGTATGGAATTACGAAACGGCCACGGCCCATCTCTTCCCCAGCTTCGCGCGCTCGCTACGCGGGTCGGCGTTCGGCTACCAGATGGACGATCAGGGCGGCATCCGTTTCCGCGAACGCCTGCCGCACAACGGCGTGGGTTTCCCATTTGCCGCCGCCGATGGCCAGATGGGCCAGATCATGCACGCCTATCTCGATTGGCAGCTTTCCGGAGACCTGGCCTGGCTAGGCGAAATGTGGCCGCGCATCAAGAAAGCCATGGAGTTCGCCTGGATTCCCGGCGGCTGGGACCCCGACAAGAAAGGCGTGCTCACCGGCGTCCAGCACAATACCTACGACGTGGAGTTCTACGGGCCCAATCCGCAATGCGGTGTTTTTTATCTGGGCGCGCTGCGTGCCGCCGAGGAAATGGCGAAAGCCGTGGGCGATACTGCCAGCGCGGCGGAATACCGCGCAGTGTTCGAGCGCGGCAGCAGGTGGATCGACGCCAACCTTTTTAATGGCGAGTTCTATATCCAGAAAGTCCAGGGCCTGCCGAAGGACAAGATTGCCCCGCACCTCACCAGCGACATGGGATCGGCCAATACCGAGAACCCGGAATATCAGGTGGGCGGGGGATGCCTGCTCGACCAGTTGATCGGCCAGTATCTTGCCGACGTCGCCGGGCTCGGCCCGCTGCTCTCGCCGGACCACATTCATAAGACGCTCGAATCCATCTGGCGCTACAACTACAAGCGCACACTCGAAGGCCATGTCAGCTTGCAGCGCACCTATGTGGTGAACGACGAGCCCGCGCTTATGGTCTGCGATTATGCCAAGGCCGAAAGGCCGCACGTGCCGTTCCCTTACTACGCCGAATCGTGGACCGGGCTCGAATACCTCGCCGCCGCGCAACTCCTCTATGCCGGGATGACGCGCGAGGGCATCGAGGCCGTCCACAACGCGCGTGCACGCTATGACGGCGAGCGCCGGAATCCCTGGAATGAGCCGGAATGCGGCCATCATTACGCGCGCGCGATGTCGAGCTGGAGCACGCTGCTGGCCGCCAGCGGCTTCCGCTATCACGGCGGTGAACAGGCTGTCACCGTCCATGCCGCGGCTGGGTTCCGCTGCTTCTGGGCCACTGCAACGGGCTGGGGAACATTCCGCGTCACGGCGGCGGGCGCCATTTTCAGGGTGGATCACGGCAGGCTCGCTGTCCGGACTGCCTTTGTCAACGGCAAAACTTTCACGCCCCATGCCACCATTGAGGAAGGCAAAGAATTGACGCTATGAAGCCGACGATTGCCGTGGTGGGCGGATTTCTCGGGGCGGGGAAGACTACACTCATCCTCGCCGCCGCTCGACTCCTTCAACAGCGCGGCTTACGCCCCGCCGCTATCCTCAACGATCAGGGCGGCGACCTTGTCGATACCCATTACGCTTCGGCTCTCGGCGTCGATTGCGATCAGGTCACCGGCGGATGTTTCTGCTGCCGCTTTCCCGATCTTGTGGAGGCTGCCGGGCGACTCCTCGCGTTTCGGCCCGATGTGATTTTTGCCGAAGCGGTCGGCAGTTGCACGGATATCGTCGCCACCACGCTGCGCCCGCTCATTCGCGAGCATCGCGACCGCTTCGAAATCGCGCCGCTCACGGTGGTGCTGCATCCGCAAGCGAACTTCGACGATGGCAATCTCGACTTCCTCTACCGCAACCAGATCGCCGAGGCCGATATCCTCTATGCCCGCGGTGAGAGTGTGCAGCAGTGGGTCGATAAGGTCCTCACGGGCGAAGTTCCCGCCGGCACGAAGACTCTGGAGATCGACTACGCGCGCTATGCCGAGGCGGAAGCCGCGCTGGCGTGGCTCAATCTGCGCGTGACGGCGCGCGCGCGGCCAGCGATTTCGGCGCCGATGCTGATCGGTCCCCTTCTCGACCGGCTGGAGCCGCGGATTCGCATCGTGCACTTGAAGCTCTTCATGCAATCCGACGCGGGCTACCTGAAGGCAGCGCTCACCGGCAACGGCCGCGAGCCCGTAGTCGAGGGCGCGCTTGCGCAATCGCCCTCGGGCGAGCACGAGATCCTGCTGAACGTCCGGGCGTTAGCGGACCCTGCCGCGCTGCGCGCCATTGTGGAGCGGGAATTCTCCGCCCTGCCCGCGCAGCTCGAATGGCGCCACGTGGAATGTTTCCGGCCCTCGCCCCCGGTGCCGTATCATCGCGAATAAAATCTCCCGGCGCGTTTCGGGAGGCGTAGCACAAGATATCTGCGCCAGCGGCAACGGTTGCCCCGGAGGTCCTGCCCGGAGCGGTATGTTGGTACCGTTACAAAAGCGGCGATTATTCGCTTGCGAGTCTTCCGGGCGATCTTGTAGGCTGTAAGGATTGCTCGCCCATGAAACCTATCCAAATCGGGATCCTATCTCTCAGCGTCATTTTTCTGCATTGTGCGTGGTCGCAGACAGCCACTTACAGCAATAGCAACCAAAACGTCACCCTGACGGGCCTCGGAGGCAGCAACGGCGTTGGCCAAAGCAGCGTCCAGTGGGGCACGTGCGCTTTCGACGGGACAAACACGAATTGCACCGTTACCGCGCCTTACACGGGCGTGGGTGGCGGAGGAACCATCTCTTTGGTTCTGTCTTATGCGGGAAATGGAAAAACGCCATTTCTTGCGAATTCAATTAGCCCGGGCAGCAACCTGGTCACGTTCGGGTTAACTCCCGGATCGTCGGGCAGCCTCGCCGTATCGCTGATGGAAAACACGGGGACCACGGTCAATTTCCTGACCAATGGCTTTACCTTCTATTTTGCGACCAGCGCCACCTGCTCGGGGACTGCGGTTTCCGCCTGCAGTGTCGGGCAGGTCGGCCTGACGGCGGGGGCAACGATTACCGGGCCGGTATATGGCACCTTCGACCAGACACCCGTAATTCGTACCTCCCAAGGCGTCATCAGCGCCAGCGCATACGGCGGTTTCAACGCGCTAGCGCCGGGATCGTGGATGGAGATTTACGGCACCAATCTGGCCAACGTCAAGTCGCAGACTTGGGCCGCTGCCGACTTCAACGGCAATAACGCCCCGACTATTTTGGGTCAAACCACCGTCACCATTGGGGGAAAATCGGCCTTTATCGATTACGTGAGCCCCGGCCAGGTGAACGCCCAGGTGCCGTCGGACGTGGGGACCGGGTCGCAGCCGGTCGTAGTCACCACTCCCGGCGGGGCGAGCGTGGCGTATAACATCACGGTGAATACTACCGAGCCCGGACTGCTGGCGCCGGGAGTGTTCGATCTCAACAACGAACAATATGTAGGCGCAGTCTTTCCGGGCAACTCCGTGGTGTTCGTTCTCCCGCCGGGCGCCATTTCCGGCGCCACCACCCAACGGGCGCAGCCAGGGCAGACGATTGTGTTTTACGGAGTCGGGTTCGGGGCCGTGACACCCAGCATTCCAGCCGGTCAAATTGTCACCCAGTCGAACAATCTCGCCGGAACTTTTCAAATTTACTTTAATGGCACGCCGGCAACGGTATCTTTCGCCGGCCTGACGGGCGGGTATCTGGGACTCTATCAATTCAACGTTGTGGTCCCCAATGTCGCGGCGAGCGACACCGTCCCGGTAACGTTTTCACTGAATGGCGTGCCGGGGACCCAGACCATGGTGATCGCCATCCAGTAATCGCGCGTGCCGATGGAGCAACGAATCAGCATCGTCACCCTGGGCGTTTCCAACCTGGAACGGAGCGGCAAATTTTACGAGCGTCTGGGATGGCGCCGTTCGATGACCAAGGCCGAAGGCATCATCTTCTTTCAGACCGGCGGGATGGCGCTGGCGCTCTATCCGCGATCTCACCTGGCGAAAGACGCTGACGTCCCACCAGAAGGGCAAGGATTCTCCGGAGTCGCCCTCGCCTACAATGCCCGCAGTCGCGGCGAGGTCGACAAGGTCCTCGCCGAGGCGGAAGCCGCGGGCGCGACGATTCTCAAGCCTGCCCATGAGGCGTTTTGGGGCGGTTATTCGGGGTATTTTGCCGACCCCGACAATTTCGCCTGGGAAGTGGCCTGGAATCCGTCGTTCCCGATCGCGGAAGATGGCAGCATTCATCTGCCCGAGTAAACCGCGCGCGCTGTGAAACAATAGACCTTCTATGGCAACTTATCCGGAGCTCGCAGGCAAAGTCGCGCTCGTCAGCGGCGCGTCCTCGGGAATCGGCGCGGCGACCGCCCGCCTGCTTGCCGCGCAGGGCGCGCGTGTGGCAATCGGCTTTCACCAGAACAAAAAGGGGGCGCTCGAAGTGCTCGAGTCGATCGCGGCGGCGGGTGGAACCGCAGTAGCCGCGGTGGGCGATTTCCGCAAAACGGCCGAGATCAACGCAGTGGTCAATCAGGTGGTGAAAGAATTCGGCCCCATCGACATCCTGGTGAACAATGCCGGCTCGCTGGTGCAGCGCATGCCCATTCGGGATGTCGGCGAGCAGATGTGGGACGATGTCATCGCCCTCAATCTCAAGAGCGCGGTGTTTGCGTCGAAGGCCGTCGCGCCTTCGATGATGGAACGCCGGCGGGGCGCCATCATCAACATCGTTTCCATCGCCGGTCATAACGGCGGCGGACCGGGAGCCGGCACGTATGCCACCGCCAAGGCGGGACTGACTTCGTTTACCAAATCTCTGGCGAAGGAACTCGCGCCGCATGGCGTGCGTGTGAACGCAGTCTCGCCGGGCGTGATCGATACGCCTTTTCACGAAGTCTTTTCGACTCCCGAAATGATCGCCGGCTTCGTGAAGACCATCCCCCTCGGCCGTGTCGGCACGTCCGAGGAATGCGCCAACGTGATCGCCTTTCTGGCATCGGATGCCGCGAGCTATGTAGTAGGGGAGACAATCGAAGTCAATGGCGGGCAGTTGATGCGGTAAGAAGCGTTTTTCTATTGCAGTACCCGGCTGACAAACTCCTTATCCTCCGCGATCGCCCGCAGTCTCCCCGATGGGTTCTCGAACCGCTGCCGCACCGAGCCGTCCAGCCCGATCGCTTGGCGGAAATCCGCCACGGCCGCAGTCTTGTCGCTCAAACCGTAATCCAGAATTCCCAGGCTCACGTACGCCTGCGCGGTCGGCATGTAGTGCGCCGCTTTCGCCGCGGCGTCGCGCGCTTCCCGCGGCTTGCCCGCACTGCTCAGGCGCCCGGCCTTCTCCTGGTACAGATAGCCTAAGTTCATATCGAGCAGGCGCCGCAGTTCCGGAATCGGCGCGGGATTGTCGTCCACATTCAAATAAAGATAGCGATCGTTATTGTAATTCCGCCCGCCGCCTTTGCGCACCACGATCATCGATGCCGATTGCTTGCCGCGCGAATCGCCGCCGGCATCATCGCCGGCTTTTAGCGCCGCGAAGAGCTTTTCGGCCAACTCGCCGTCCGTCGCTTCGAAGGCCCGCCCCATCGCCTCCGGCACCTGCGGACCGACCAGAATATTCCCCTGGGCAGACCACGTTTTTCCCTGGAGGTCGCCCGCCCATTTGGGCGCGTTCGGACCGGTGAACGTGGCGATATTGCCCTTGCCGTCGATGATCGCCACCTGCCGGCCTTCTTTATCGGGGAAGGTGTCCTCGGCTTGCAGTTTCGCCAGCACTTCCTTCGCGGAGAGACCCTGGCGCAGCAATTCCAGCCCGCGCGGCCCGTATCCTACGTTGACATCGGCCTGCGTGGCGATACAGCCTACGCCAGCTTCCGCCCATGGCACCACCGCGCCCACCGAGAAATAGCGCGACGCCACGGCGACGCCCCAATCGCCGTTCAACGGGTCGTACCCCACGATGGAAAACGTGTTGACGTCGGCGGCGTGCAGGGCGAGCGCGGCGAAGAGGATGGCAGGGAGTCGTCGCATATAGAGCAGTTATACAATAGGCCTCATGCCGCGTGCGTGCTTGCCTCTATTGGTCCTTTTTTTCGCCCGATGTTTTGCCTTCCAGGTGCCGAACGCGCCCCACGCGAATCATCTCGAGGACCCGTTCGCTCTAGGGTGGATGCTGGTGGATACCAATGGCGACGGCATCGCGGACAGCATCCAGGGAAAGGTTGTGGTGCCGATAAATTCCACCGCTGGCCAGAATGCGGCCGCGGCCAATATGGCGGCGCGGCTGGCATACGGATCGACAGGGCTGACGCCCCCGCTTGTAGTCGCCGGCGATCCGGCCAGCGGACCTCGCATCGTGATCGGGAATTCGCCCGAGAAGCTGGAAAAAGATGAAGGCGGCGTGTTTGCCACGGATCACGGTGTCATCATCGCCGGCGACGATGCCGGCCTGATTGCCGCGGCGGATGCATTCTCCGCGCGCGCACCTTATATATGGCGCGTGAATGGGGAGAAACTGTCGGCGATTCGCGCCGCCACCGGCGGCGAGCTGGCCGGAGTGACTTACATGCGGGGGAAGGCTGGAGTCCACCGCGCAATCCTGAGCGGCAGTCTGACCCAAGCCGCGCTTGACGCGGCGATCGCCAAGCCGCAACTCGCGTCCGTGCATCAATTGGTGGCCGGCGAACTTACTGCGACCAATCCCAAACCCGAACTCGCGGCGCCTGCCGCCAACGGACCTGCACCTGCCTCCGCCGCGGCTGGTGGCGAAAACGAGGCAGTGGCCGCCAACGCCGCGCCCACGCGCCTCGATCTCGCCACGCTCTTCACCAGCCGCGGATTGTTCGGCGCTTCCGGACGCATTCCTGTACCGGGGTCGTCAAACGGGCATCTCTTCGTTCCTTCTGGCGCCGCTGGAATTGCCATGGCCAACCTCGCGGCGCGCATCGGACTGGAAACTACCGGCATCACGCTGCCTATCGCCTCCCCCGCCGATACGGCTACCGCTCGCGACGTGCGCGCGAATGCCGTGATCGCCGGAAATTCGCCACTTGCGCAGGAAGCCGAACACAAGATTCGCACCAACCAACCCAATATCGAGCCGAACGAAGGCGAGATCCGCATCGTCGACCAGGCTTTCGGGCGCCGCCCCGCGGTCCTGACGCACGGTGACGACCCCGGGGCTTCCGCCGCTCTCGCCGCGCTCTCCGATCATTTCCCCAATCTTTGGGAACAAGGCAAGCAGTATCTCTCGCTCGAAGAAATCCGCTACGACCTCCATCGCTTCTTCTCGCTCCGCTCGTCCTCCGGCCAGGCTGCCGCCGCGCTCTATCACCTCGATCAGTGGACGAAGAAATTCGATCTCTCCGGCGCCAAAGACGTGAAGGCCGAGATCTACACAGAAGTTGCCGATCCCGCGCTCGCCGATTTCGTCAGGCGCCAGTTCCATGTCGCCAGCGTCGAGACCGGCAGTCTCCACGCCGGGACCAAATGCTGCACGGATCTGCACTACAAATCAGCGCCCTTCCAGCAGGCCAAGCCGACCTTCGCCGAGGATATCGTGATTCCGTGGGAAGGCAGCCGCCTGCTCGCCGCCGTCAGGGAAGCCGCTCCGAAAATCGCGGCAGGCCAGGATGTGAAGCTGGTCGCGCGCGTGAGCGAGGGCCCGGAAGAGCGGCGCAAGCTGACCGCGCAGTTGCAGCAGTTGCTCGGCCCGAAGGCCTCGATCGAAGTTCTCTGCGCGTTCAAGCAGGGATATAGCTGGCTGATGGACGAAATCGCGCCCGCCCTGGCGGGAAAGCCCGTCGCCAGCCTGCGCATCGAGTTCGCGAAAAATATCGACCCCACCAACATCCGCACCATGCAGTCGGAAGCGCGCTGGGTGCAGGAGCTTTACCCCGTCGACGAGATGCTGGCGCGCAAACTCAATCTTCCGCTCGCCAAAATCACCCTCGACGAGATCGAAGAGCCTACAACGACCACGCCCACCTATCGCGTTCATGCTCTCGACGCCGCCGGCAAGGGAATTCTGGCGCGCGATTTCACGGTGAGCACGGTCATGCAGCCCTACAACGGCGTGATTCCGCGTTACGAGCAGGTGCAGGTGGAGACCGGCTGGGTGAAGCTCGAAGCGGGTGGAAAGACTGTGCTCAACCAGCGCATCCCCACCGATATCGAGGAGCTTTGGGACCATTACCAGAACAAGACCCTGCCGAAGGTTTACCAGTTCGTCCTTTCGCAGGCGCACGGCGATCTGCGCACCGAATTCTCGCCGCCCTTCGACACCATCAAGCTCGATATCCACCTGAGCGAGCCGGATTACAGCCTCGATCTCGACCGCGAGCGTATCTCCTCGCTGGAAGCCTTACAGGAAGACACGCTCTATTCCACCGACGTCTTTATGGCTATGATGGGCGACCTGCTCACCGGCCGGCCAATCACCTACACCGGGCGCGTTCTGCCGATCGTGCATGCATCCGAGGACGGCAAGGACGGCCACGTGCGCATCGAGTTCTACGGCAAACCGGCCGCCAATCCGCTGGTCCGCCTCTCGTGGACCGACGCGCAGGGCAAGCATCACAAACAGGAGCGGAATCTGCCCGCGTTGACCGCCGAAACCCAGCCACGGCTGATCGCGGCGCGCGTGAAAGCCGGCGCACAGGGGATTGAGGGCCTCACCTGGTCGCTGCCCGCCGATTTCGCCAAGGACGATTACGCCGAGTGGCTGAAGCTCGAAGGCCAGGACCAAGTGGACCGCAGCATTTTCTCGGTGGAGCAGGCACGCGGCGAATTGCACTGGCTCGAACAGATGCATTTCGCCGGAATATACCGCGATGAGGTGGCGTATCCGCACCTGCACGAGATGGCTTTCGAGTTCGAACTGCCGCTCGCGCCCACGGCGCTTCCCGAAACGCCCGCGCCGCGCGAATACGCCACGCTCGCCATCGCCGCGCCCGCCACTTCGCGGCCGATGATCACCGACGTCAAGCCGATTTCCGGCACGCCCTTCGTGCAATGGAGCGAGCCCATCAGTCCCGCCGAAAATGCCGCCATCCTGGCGCGCCTCGCAACTTATCCCGGCGTCAACGTATATTGGATGGGCCGCAGTTACCTGGGCGAGAACATATGGGCCGCCGATATCATGCTGCCTTCGCCGTCGCGGCTCCATTCCTGGGCAAAGGAGACGACGCTCAAGGCATCGATTGTCTACTCCGGGAGGCAACACGCCAACGAGGTTTCCAGCACCAGCCATATCGATAAGCTGGCCGAGCAGTTGGTTACCGATCCCGCCCGGCGCGACTTACTCAAGAAAGTGAACGTAGTGATCCATCCGATCACTAACCCGGACGGCGCGCAGCTTTCCGTCGATCTCGCCAAAATCACGCCCGATAACATGCTGCACCCCGGCTATCATGGCGCGCTCAGCGCCGATGTCTCCACCGGCCAGGGCGAGACCGACCCCGTCTATCCTGAGTCGCGCACCCGCCGGCAGTTAATCGAGATGTGGCAGCCCGACGCCTTCCTCAATCCGCACGGTTATCCTTCGCACGAGTGGGTGCAGCCGTTTTCCGAATACACCGCGTGGGTGCAAAGCCGGCAAGGGGCGAACACCGGGCGTGCCTGGTGGATTCCTCGCGGCTGGTTCACCAGCCTCGGCTATGTGCGCGACGAAACGCACCCCTACAGCAAGATGATCGCCTATGCCTTGCAGGACCGTATCGTGGCCGCGGAGCGCAAGGTTCCCGGCCTGCTGCCGCTCGAAGACCGCATGAACGCGCGTTATGAACGCTTCGGACAGCGCTGGCAGCCGCGCGATATGTTCCAGCCGATTGTCGATGGCATCCGGATTTATATGTCGCTCAAAGGTTCGGGAGGGCGCGGCGGGGGTGCGGCGGGCGGCCAGGGCGGGGAAGGCGGGGCGGGCGCGAGCACGCCCGGAAGCGGGGGCGTCACGGGGCTATCCAACGACGTCACATGGGACGCCGGCTACACCGAAGCGCCCGACGAGACGGCCCATGGCGATTACATGAAGCTGATGGCATCGGCAGGGCTGGCTTTCGACTATGTGCACTTACAGTACTTAGCGGATGGCGATCTGCGCATCTCGCATACGCAGCGCGAGGCCGGTGGCGCGGTGACATGGCGCGTCGAACGGCCCCGGCCGATTCTGCCGCCGGGTACGCCCGCGCCGAAGACGGCGGCGGAGCAGTAGGCGAAAAGCGTTCACTTCCGGGCGTCCGCGTCCTTGATCACCACATCGCCCAAAACGACGTTGAGTCCTTTCGCGGTATGAAAGGTCCTGCGGAAATCGTAACGAAGTGCCCGAAGCGTCACGCTGGCCGGCGCGATCGCGGGGACCTTGAACGTGCCATCCCACTCCGCGGTAATCCCGCTGAGATCATCGTAGGGAATCTGGAACTGCTGGCGCGGCGCAGAAATAGATAAGGATTCGTACGGCAAGGGCCTGCCGCCGGGATCCACGAGTCTGCCTGTTACCCATATGCGTGTGAGCTTCTCCCCTTCATGGATGTCCGAGATTTCGTCCAGCGCGATCTGGAAAAGGCCCTTTGGGAAGAAGTTGTTCCGCGGCAAGACGACCACCCTTCCCGTCAGTGTGGCTTCCACGACGAGCCGCTTGGACGAATAGAATTCGTCCTTCAGGAACTCCTCGGCCGAGGGTTTCGCCGGTTTCGAAAAATAGCCGGCGATGTCACAGGAGCCGTTCGACAGATAGAACTGCCTGTCCCGCGCGGAGTCGGAAAAGCTGGCTCGGAAACGCACGGCCCGTCCCTCGAAGTCGGCCGCTCTCCGATCCAGATCGCAAGTTGTGATCTCCACGGGCGCCTGCCCGCCGGGCAAATCGATGGTTGGCAGCAGAGTCTCCATCCGGACATCCATATTGCGATAGCCTCCCGCCCATGCATCCACCGACCGCTCAGTCTGCCGGTAATTCGGATGTTGGATGGTGACGCGATACTTTCCGGGCGGAACGGCTTTATCGAAATAGCCGTCCAGCGTCATGATTTCGATGGTTGAATCATCGGCGCCCTCGCCCACCAACTTGACCCTTGCATCCGAAATAGGCCGATAAGTGAGATCCGTCACGTACCCGTGAAGCCGAAAGGAGGCCTTCAAATCCCCCAACCCGGTTTGTCCGGCCGCCGGGCCGGCACTCAGCAGGACGAACCCGGCAAGCAACACGATGAAGCGCATCCAGCACTTATTGTGACACCGGGTCAAGCGGGATGCTTGCGCTGACAACGGCTGGGCGTCGACGCGGACCAGCGTCCTGCCGCCCGTAGCTATTGTGTTGCCGCTTCGTGCAGCGGCTGGTGATGCTCCCCTGATTGAGCGAAAAAATGTGCGCGACGAAACCACAGCAAGATGATCGCCTATGCCTTGCAGGACCGCATCGTGGCCGCGGAGCGCAAGGTGCCGGGCCTGCTGCCGCCCGAAGACCGCATGAACGCGCTACGAACGATTCGGACAGCGCGGGCAGCCGCCGGCAGGAATTGCCGCTTGCCCCGCTGCCTTATTTCGGCAGCGGGTCGCCGCGCTTGATCAAGTACGGGTTGCTGTAAGCATCGCGCAGGGCTTGCCTCGCTGATTCGGGATCGGGGCCGCGTCCGGCTCCGCGTCCCGCTAACCCGCCGAGTTCCATGGCGATCCCCTGCGCCTGCCGCATCAACTCGGGAGACGGAGCGGCGGTTCCCGCCTGCAGCAACTCCTGGCGGAATTGCTGCAACTGATCGACGATCTGCCGCCGCTCGGCGCGGATCTCGTCGGCGGTGGGGGGCTCCGGCGGCGCGCCGCTCATGCCGGCCCAGGTCATGTAGAACGTCCATTTCGGCTGCGCTTTGAGGACGTCGGGCGGCGGGATAGTTCCGACCTCTCCGAGGGCGATCGGCTTGCCATCGGCGATGGTCAGCATTTCATAGTAGTAACGCTCGTCCAGGGTGCGGTAGTTGTCGTAGCTGACCACATCGCAGTAACTCCTCCCGGGGAAGAAATTGTAAAACTCGCCGCCGGGCGCCGGGCCGTTCTGATTCCAGACCCAGATCAGATTATTCAGGTGATGGACGTTGACCATGCGATTGTATACTTCGCGGTAAAGCATGGCCGTGCCATAGGGTCCGGGACGGCCGCCCCACCAGAAGAACGTACCGTTATTCTCGTGCATCGGGCGCCACAGAACGGGGATATGAGCGTCCTGCAACTGTTTCAGATAGGCCGCGGCGGTGTCCATGTACTTTTCCCATTGCCGGTGGAGGGGGGAATCGGAAGCGATCAGTTCCAGCCATTGGTCGTCGGTCAGGCGCGCCTGGACGCTGCCGCTCCAACTCGCTCCGGGTTGGCCGGGCTCTTCTTCGGTGGGGCGCAGCATGTGCCAGCAAAGATAAATGATGGAGCCCGCGGCGGCCTGCTTCTTGGCTTCAGCGATCATGAGGTCGCGATGGGTGATGGCATCCTTGTCCTCGCCGCCGGTGAAGCCGAAATCGGAGCCCCAGATGGCGGGATACTTACCTGTGATCTGGAAAATGCGATTGGTGTCGAGGTTCCGCTCGTTGGGATAGTTGTGCTGTCCGGTGAGAATTCCCTTGCCGCCGAGATCGCACAACTTTTTCAGGAGCGCGCGGGCTTCGGGCGTGGCATCGGGATTGACGGGTTCGCAATTGTACGGTGCCGGCGCCGCGGCGCGGGGCGGAGCGGCGCCGCGCCCGGCGCGTCCCAGCATCATGAGCTGCATGCCGGTCTGCCGGATCTGCTGCTGGAGTTCGGGAGAGGGATTGTCACTCCCCAACTGTTGAATCCGTTGCTGGATATGCTCGATCTGCTGCGGAAGCGAGGCGGGCGGCGCGGCGGCCTGAGCGAATACGTTGGCCGCTGTGCACAGCATGGCGGCCATGACAGCGATCGCGGATTTCGTCATGGGTTGACCCCTGAAAGCTCACGTTAGCACGGCGCAATTTGTGCCGCGCGGAACAGGATGGAGTCCGCGCACGGAAACCTGCCATGCGTTGGCGGGATCGAACCACATAGGGGAGGGTCTACCATTGCGAGTGTTAATTTTATTGTTCGCCGCCTCCGCGTTGAGTTTCGCCCAAAGCTGGTCCGGTTACCTGGTGGATGCAGGCTGCTATCGCAACGATCAGAGCAACCACAACGAGAACTCGAGCACGGTCGAGCGCGATATGAATCTGGAACTGCGGCAATGTTCCCCGACTGCGAAAACCAGGGATTTCGCCCTGGTGCTGAGGGACTGGAGCAGTTTGAAATTGGATTCCTCCGGGAATGCCAAGGCAGCGCAAGTGATCCGGAATTCGGCGAAAAAGACGCCGGTAGCCGTGACGGTGAGCGGAGAACAGACCGTCCATACCTTAAAGGTCAGTTCGATTTCGCGAACTCAGTGATGTTGTCGCACGAACCGCTTCACGCCCACGCCATCAGGCCGGGCAGAAAGCTCTTGGCCTCGTCCCGGTGGAATGGCAGGACGCGAACGGTGTAGCCGTGCAATCCGCTTTCGCGGCACGGCACGCCGGCGACCTCGAAAATCTGCACCCCGTCGCGCATTTCTCCCGCTGCCTGCATGGGAAGCGAGACTCCGCCGGTGATCTCGGAGTGGGCGTCGAGCTTTCCCACGTACAGTTCGACGGTGACTTCGCCGGGTAGGAGCGACCCGAGACGGACCCGCGCCTGTACCTGCAAATAGCTGCCTACGGCGACGCGCGATTCCGGCAAGCCATCCACCGATTCCACTCGAATCTGCGGCCATTCCCGGACAATCCGATCGCTCCACGCGGTGAGCGCCCGCGCGCGGCCGGCATCGCCGGAGATCAAACCGCTGTATCGCTCGTGGGCCACCGTGTAGCAATCCGCGGTATATTCCTTCACTACCCGCTGCATATTGAAAATGGGACAGAGAGTAGCTACCGAGGACTTCATGCCGTTGATCCACCGCCGCGGCAGCAGGTCGGCGCCGCGTTCGTAAAATGCCGGCACGATTTCATGCTCCAACTGGTCATACAGCGCCGAAGACTCCACCTGGTCCTGATAATCGGCGTTGTCGTAGTTTTCGCCGCGGCCAATTGCCCATCCCACGAACCGCTTCTCGGCCTCGGCCTTCTGCCACGCTTCGTCCCACCAGCCGTCGAGGGTGCTGAAATTCAGGGCGCCGTTGGCCAGGGCTTTCATACCGCTGGTTCCACTGGCTTCGAGCGGGCGCAGGGGAGTGTTCAACCAGATATCCGAGCCCTGCACCAGGTAGCGCGCCACGCCCATGTCGTAATCTTCGAGGAACACCAGCCTGCGCCGGAATTGCGGCAATTGCGCGGTCTTGACGATCTGCTGGATCAGCGCCTTGCCGGCATCGTCGCGCGGGTGCGCTTTGCCGGCGAACACAATCTGTACCGGCCGACCGGCCTGATTCAAAATCCGTTCCAACCGCGCGGGATCCCGCAGCAACAGCGCCGCCCGCTTGTAGGTCGCGAAACGCCGCGCGAAGCCGATGGTCAGAGCGTCCGGATCGAGCACCTCGTCGGCCGAATTGATTTCCGAGGGCGATGCTCCGCGCCGCTGTAATTGGGCCCGCAGACAGCGCCGTGCATATGCCACCAGCCGTTCCCGCCGCCGTTCGTGGGTGCGCCACAATTCTTCCGCGGGTATCGATTCCACCCGCCGCCACAGTTTGGGATCGGCATGCTGCTCGCGCCATTGCGGGCCCAGGTAACGGTCGTACAACTGGTTCATCTCGTGCGAAATCCAAGAGCGGAAATGGACGCCGTTGGTAATGTGGCCGATGGGGATCTCGTCCTCCGGCAAGCCGGGCCAGATGGCTTTCCACATCTGCCGGCTCACCTTGCCGTGCAACTTGCTCACTCCATTGCTGAACGCCGCCATGCGCAGCGCCAGCACGGTCATGCAGAATTCTTCCGAATCGTTATGCTGGTTCTGTCGCCCCAGCCCCAGAAATTCCCAACGGCTCAGCCCCAGCGAAGCCATGTATGCTCCGAGGTAGCGATCGATCAGCGGGGGCGGAAAGTAGTCGTGCCCGGCGGGAACCGGAGTGTGGGTGGTGAAAATGAGTCCCGCAGAGGCCGCTTCCCGCGCTTCCGCGAACGACAACTTGCGCGACTGCATTAACTGCCGCACCCATTCCAGCCCCAGAAACGCCGAGTGGCCCTCGTTCATATGGCAAACCGTCGGCTCGATTCCCAGGGCTTCCAGCGCGCGGTACCCGCCGATTCCGAGCAAGATCTCCTGTTTCAACCGCATCTCGAGATCTCCGCCGTAAAGCTGGTCGGTGATGTCGCGGTCCTCCTGCCGGTTCTCCGGCAGGTTGGCATCCAGCAGGTAAAGCGGGATGCGCCCCACCTGCACTCGCCACACCTGAGCCTTCACCGTGCGGCTATCGAAGGCCACTTCTATCGACACCGGGGTCCCATCGGGCTTCCGCTCCAAGGTCAGCGGCAGATTCTGGAAATCGTTGTCTTCATACGATTCCTGCTGCCAGCCCGCGGCATTCAGGTATTGCCGAAAATATCCCTGCTGGTACAGCAGCCCCACCGCGACCAACGGAATTCCCAAATTGCTGGCAGATTTCAGATGGTCCCCGGCCAGAACTCCAAGGCCGCCGGCAAAAACGGAGAGACATTCCGTGAGCCCGAACTCCGCCGAAAAATAGGCCACCTTGAAACCGCCCACGGCCCCATATGTGCGTCCGTACCACGTGGATTCCGCCGCCAGATAGGTTTCGAGTTCGCGGGTTGTGCGTGCCAGGTGCGCCAGCAGCGATTCGTCGCGCGCCAGGGCCTGCAATTGGCCTTGTTCCATCAGCCCCAGCATCCTCACGGGATTGTGCCCGGTGGACTCCCAAAGGTCGCTGTCCAGGCGGCGGAACAATTCGATAGTGTTATGGTCCCAGGCCCATCGGAGATTGTGGGCCAACTGCCGAAGGCCTTCGAGCGGGGCCGGCAGCGACGGCACGACGTGGAATGCAAATACCGGTTTCACTGTTCTCATTATAGGAATTTGGGACCCGAAACAGGTTGGTCGAAGGTTAACTTTCCCGCCGCTGCCTCAAGGTATGACCATTTTCGAATGAGCGGGAACGGCAGCCGGGCGGCAAAAAGCGCCTGTCTGCGCCGCAACCATCCCCTGTCCCACGGCGGCGTTAGAATGGATAGCACCGGATTTTGTAACGGAGGTAATTGCATGGAACCCAAACCGTTAGCAAAACATTCCCGTGGGAACGAGCTTCCGCTGGAAGAACGGATCCGCTTGCGCGCGCACCAGCTTTATGTGGAGCGCGGCAACGAATCCGGGTCCGAAGTCGACGATTGGCTTCAGGCCGAGGAAGAATTATTGGCCGCGCAGGAAGCACGCCTGGAGCGGTATTAAGGAAGGCAATTGAGGAGAACCCGATTTTTGTTGGCGGCGGCTTGCTTCTGCTGCGCCGTCTTTGCTGCACCCGATAAGCCCGATTTTTCGGGCAACTGGAAACTGAATAACGGCAAGAGCGCGCAGGACGGTCCAGCCGACCGCGTGTATCTCGAGACCATTATCCAAACCCCGAAATCGATCACCGTCACCACTAAAGCCGACGGCGTTAAGAACCTGTTCGACGGCACCTACTCGATCAGCGACAAGGAACACATTGAAAAGCAAGGCAAGGCGTATCGATACCTGAAAGTTTACTGGGAAACCGGCACGCTGGTTTTCGAAATGAGCGACAAGGACAGCAAGAAGGACGACGCCAAAGTCCTCTACTACGTCCGCGAATCGTGGACTTTGTCCCCGGACGGCAAAGTGCTGACGCGATTCCGGCGGGTGCTGGACGGATCTAAGGATAGCGCGGGAAGGGCCAGCCTTGTCGACCAGAAATACGTGTTCGACAAGCAGCCGTAAGCGCCTATGCGCAAGCTCCTCTGGCCGCTCCCCCTGCTCGCCGTGGTTTGCCCGGGATGGGGCGCGGCGGAAGACTGCAACGCGCCCGCCCCATGGCCATCGATAACCATCGCCGTACCGAACCACCCCTTTGCCTCCGCGCCGACCGGCGACGGCTGCTGGATTTTCGTCTCCGGCACGGGAGGCGACCACGGCAAGCCGGGAATCGCGGTATTACGCCGGGCCTCGGGCCATATCGAACTGGTCCGTATGGTGCCTCTCGCGCCCGCCGGCGGCACTGGCATGGCGCTGAGTCACGACGGCAAGCTGCTGGCGGTGGCGGCTAATACGGCGGTGGCCTTCTTTGAGGTCGCGCGACTTATTTCGGGCCAAGGCGACCCGCTCCTCGGCAAGATCGCGGATGGCAGCGCCGCGGGCAGCGTCTATGCCAACATTACCGCCGACGACAGACTGCTGTTCGTCAGCGACGAAACCCAGGAATCCATCAGCGTAATCGATCTTCCCAAGGCGCGCGCCAACGGCTATCGGGACACCGCCATCGTTGGACGTATTCCAGTGGGCCACGCCCCGATCGCGCTTACTTTTTCGCCCGATGGCAAGTGGCTTTACACCACGAGCGAGGGAGCGCTTGACGAATGGCGCTGGCCCAACGCCTGTACGGCGGAAGGCCGCGGCGATACCGCCATCCGGCGTCCGCAAGGCGCGGTCATCGTGGTCGACGTCGCCCGCGCCGCAGCCGACCCGGCCCATTCGGCCGTGACCCGTATTCCCGCCGGATGCAGCCCCGTCCGCATGGCCATCTCGCCTCGCGGCGACCGGATTTACGTCACCGCTCGCAACAGCAACGCCGTCCTCTCCTTCGATACCGCCAAGCTGATATCCGACCCGGAGCACGCCCGCCTGGCGGCCGTCTCCGTAGGTCCCGCTCCCGTGCCGGTGGCCGTGATCGATGGCGGCCGCAAAGTGATTGCCGGCAACTCCAATCGCTTCGGCGGACCGCGCGAGCCGCAAACTCTGACGGTAATCGATGCCGCCGGAATGTCGGAGGGCCAGGCGGCCATTCTGGGGACCATCCGTGCCGGAGCTTTTCCCCGCGAGATGGCCGTTTCAGCCGACGGGCGGACGCTGTTTCTGACCAATTTCGGCTCGCAGACGCTCCAGGCGATCGATATCGCGCGCCTGCCGCTGTCGCATTGACATTCCACGACCTCCCATCCCTGTCACTTTCCCACAAACAGATTGACGCCAGCCCGCGATTGGCCCCCCTCAACCGTCGCCTGTACTGCCAGGGAGCCGGTTGCAATCGACCGCGGCCAGCAGGTCCGCCGTTCCATCCTGATTGAAATCGGCGGCGGCCAGCCAGATGATCACGCATCCGCCGGAACCGCGATCGTCGTGCCCGCCGTAAACGTACCGCCTCCCTTGCCGAGGACGATCGAAACGCTGCCGGCCGCGGTGTTTCCGATGGCGAGATCCGGCTTTCCATCGCCATTCAAATCAGCCGTTGCAGCCGTTGTCGGCCCGCTCGGCGCCGGATACAAGGTAAGTGGCTGAAAGCTCACGCTCTGCGCCCCACACCGTCGCGGAAGAAATGCGCCATACGCCACACAGGAAAGAAATCGCATGGTCCCCCCGATTTAGTCCGCGATAAGAGCGGGCTGAATGACTCATTGCCGGGGGCCTGGGGGGGCCGGCTTTCCAGGGTGCCGGGGCTGGCTACCTGGCGCCCATTCCCACCAGAAACACGCCCACGAGAATGAGGCACAACCCGGTCACCTTGTAGCGCGTGATCGCTTCGTTGAAAAACATCTTCGACCAGACCAGTGTGAAGACGTACCCCAACGAAACCAGCGGATAGAGCACGGAGAGCTCACCGCCGCGGATGCCCATTGCGTAGAACACAGACGATGCCAGGTACAGTCCCACTCCCAAAACGAGGCGCGAATTCACGAAGCTCAAGAGGCTCCTGTTCAGCCGCAGCGCGCCCATCTTCAGGAACACCGAGCCGAACGAGCCCACGATCGCGGCGAAGAACACCAGTCCCATCGAGCGCCACATCAGGGGCGTCATTTCTGTCCGCCTCCCTGTCCCAGAATCGCCACCCCCAGGACGATGACCGCGATGCCCGCGTTCTTATACCAATTCGGCGTGTCCTTGAGCAGCCAGTACGAGAGCAGCGTCACCCAAACGTAGGTCAGCGCGATGATGGGAAACAGCTTCGAGAGCTCGCCTTCGCGCAGGGCCAGCACCATGGCGACGGTGAACAATCCGTAGCAGGCATAGCCCGCCACCAGCGGCCAGTCGGTCATCACCGCCAGCGCTAAGGCCACGAGCCCCTTGCCGGTGATGTCCAGGTGTGCGGGGCTCATCCCCACCTTGATCAGAATTTGCGCCACGGCGCCGAAAATGGTGCAGGCCGCGACTACGATTACCGCCCGCTGGCGCGCGGCGGCAGAGCTGTTTTGGGATGTGGGGCTGGAAGGAATGGTGCTCACGTGTGTCGAAACCTGATGGTCTCAAAACAGGATACCAGGGATTTCCGATAAAATATGAAGGAGTGGATCCGAATCACACGTCTGAGGCCGAAACTGCGGCCTTACAGCAGGAAGAGACCGAACCGCAGCCTCAAAACCAGGAACCGCACGAGGAACCGGAAGAGCGCAGCTTCATTGCCGAGTGGACCGTCACCATCATTCTGCTGCTGTTTGGCACTTCGTTCCTGCTTCAGGCCTACGTCATCCCAACCGGCTCGATGGAAGACACGCTCCTTGTGGGCGATCATCTACTGGTCGATAAGCTAGCCTACGCTCCGGCGGGATCGCACTCCCGGAGCCTGCTCCCGTACCGGGAACCGCATCGCGGCGACATCATCGTGTTCCGCTATCCCGTCGATATCACCCAGACATTTGTAAAGCGTTGCATCGGACTTCCCGGCGATCACATTCGCCTCAGCG
The DNA here is from genome assembly GCA_035509055.1 of Bryobacteraceae bacterium. Classification (GTDB taxonomy): domain Bacteria; phylum Acidobacteriota; class Terriglobia; order Bryobacterales; family Bryobacteraceae; genus PALSA-129. Next base: position 85,586 of record DATJMA010000133.1, read on the forward strand.
ACAAGAATCTCATTCTCAACGGTAAGGTGGAAAATGAGCCGTACGTCGATCACAAATCGGATTTCTTCGATCCCTACCGGGATGATTTTCCGTCCATCTCTTACCACGTCCCGCAGCCGGCACAGGACATGTTCCGGAATCATGTGGTGAATGGAGAAGTCGTGGTGCCGCCCGGCTATTACTTTGCCATGGGCGACAACCGCGACATGTCGTCCGACAGCCGGTATTGGGGTTTCGTGCCCCGCGCCAACATTATCGGCAAGCCGCTCATCATCTACTGGTCGTACGACGCCCCCACCGACGATTTCACTAACACCACCATCAGTCCCCGCCACATCCTCGACCTGCTGGAGCATTTCCCCACGAAGACGCGCTGGAAACGTACGTTCCGTTTGATACACTCGTATCCGTTGAATTAGAGAAGAAGCCTGAAAGAAGCCGGAAGGGCCGCAGTCGAACATGAACCGCCATCATTACGCACTCATCCTCGCCGGTGGGCGCGGCACGCGATTCTGGCCGTTGAGCCGCAAGCGTTCCGCCAAGCAGGTGCTGAACGTTATCGGCGAACGGTCGCTGATCCAGGCGACGGTCGATCGCCTCGCGCCGGTGATCCCGCCGGAGCGCATGTGGGTCCTCACCAACTACCACCTGCGCGACGTTATCGTGCGCCAGCTTCCGGAAATTCCCAAGCGCCAGATTCTGGCGGAACCGGAGCAGCGCAACACCGCGCCGGCTATCGGGCTCGCCGCGCAGATTCTCCACTCGCTCGATCCCCAGGCGGTCATGGGCGTGTTTCCGTCCGATCACGTGGTGACGAAAGATGCGGTGTACCGCGCCATGGTGCGCGCGGCCCTGAAAGGAGCGGCTGCCGGCCGCCTGATGGTGGTCGGGATCCAGCCGCGGTGGCCGGAAACCGGATACGGCTATGTCGAATTTCCGAGCGGCGCCAAAGCCGGGAGCACCGCGGCCCTCGAAGTTCTTCGCTTCCATGAAAAGCCGAAACTTCCCAAGGCAAAACGGTACGTCGCCGCCGGCAATTTCTACTGGAATTCCGGCATGTTTTTCTGGCGTACCGGTGTCCTGCTCGATCAACTCCGCCACCATCTTCCCAAAACCGCGACCATCCTCGCCGCCCTGCCGCCGTTCGGCTCGCGCCGGTTCGCCGACTGCCTGGCAAAATCCTTTCCGCTCTGCGACAACATCTCGGTCGACTTTGCTGTGATGGAGAAGGCCGATCAGGTGGCCGGAATCGCCTCCGCCGATTTCGGATGGAACGACGTGGGCAGCTGGAACGCGGTTTACGAACTCATGCGGCGCGATGCCTGCGGCAATGTCGCCGCACAGGACTCCATCTGCCTCGAAGCGCACGACAACTTCGTCGACGCGCGCGGCAAGCTCGTCGCCCTCCTCGGGGTAAAGGATCTCATCGTGGTCGATACCCCCGATGCACTGCTTGTAACCACCCGCGACCGCGCGCAGGAAGTCGGCGAGGTGGTCAAAGCGCTGGAACGATCCAATCGACACGACCTGTTGTAAGTGACAGGTACGTGCTGGAACCCACACAGAATCCTTAAGATTGCGTGACTGTTTGTGCTATATTCGCAAGGCTTACGGTATCGGAATGCCAATTCGCTCCGGGAGTGTGCGATGGCGGGCTTGCACACTTTTCCTTTTCCTCGCTCCCGCACTGTCAGGGAATCAGGGGTCTTCTTCCGTACCGGCTGCGCTAAAGCAACTCTCGCTCGAACAACTTTCGCAAATCGAAGTGTCCTCGCCGTCCAAGGAGCCGACGCCGGCTTTCCGTTCGCCCGTCGCGATTTACGTGCTTACGGGCGACGATATCCGGCGCTCGGGAGTGACCACCATTCCGGATGCCTTGCGCCTGATACCCGGCGTGGAAGTCGCTCAAATCGATGCCAGCAAATGGTCCATCGGGATTCGCGGCTTCGGAACGCGCCTCACGCGCGACGTTCTGGTGCTGATTGACGGCCGCACCGTCTACACCGAACTCTTCGCCGGTACGTACTGGGAAGTGCAGGACACCTTGCTGGAGGACATCGATCGCATCGAGGTAATACGCGGGCCGGGCGGCACCATCTGGGGGCCGAACGCCGTCGATGGCGTGATCAACATCATCACCAAGAGTTCCAAAGATACGCAGGGCGCTTACATGTTGGCCGGGGGTGGCAACCAGGAACAGGGTTTTCTCGACTCCCGTTACGGCGGTACGACTTCGAGCGGGCTTACCTGGCGCGTCTACGAAAAAACGTTCACGCGCGGGCCGGAGCACCATCCCGATGGCGACGATTTCGACGACTGGCGTGGAATCCAAGGTGGCTTCCGGATGGATTGGGGCAGTGGGCGCGATGCTTTTACGGTGCAAGGCGACGCTTACGTCCAGAAAGACGGCGAGCAGGTCTCCTACACCACGTACACGCCGCCGCTGACCATTGCGGCCCAGGACGGGTTCGAGGATGTGTCGGGCGGAAACGTTCTTTTCCGCTGGAAGCGCACCTTTAGCGCCACCAACGATTTTCAATTACAGGTCTACTATGACCGGGCCAACCGTCTGGAGCCCAACCTGGGCGAAGATCGCGATACGGTGGACGCGGACTTTCTTGCACGAACGCGCTGGGGCAGCCGCCAGGAAATCAGCTACGGCGCCGGAGTGCGGGTCGCCGAGGGGCGTTTCGATGAGGTGGATTCCGGGCTAGTCTTCTTTCCTTTTCACCGTACGGATTACCTGCTGTCGACATTTGTTCAGGACGATATCGATCTGGTAGATGGCAAGCTGATGTTCACTGCCGGCACCAAGGCATTGAACACCAACTATACGCATGGAATTCTTTTCCAGCCCAGCGTGCGCCTGATGTGGACTCCAACCACCAAGCAAACCGTCTGGACCTCGTTCACTCACGCGGTGCGGACTCCGTCCGACGCGGAAGAGGCTTTCTATTTGTCCTCCTTGATCGGAACATCCGGTGCGATTCCGGTATTCGCGCGCTTCAACGCCAACCCGCGATTCTCCCCCGAACAGCTCAATGCGTATGAACTCGGATTCCGCCAACTTGCCGGCAAGAACCTGTACATCGACGTGGCCGGGTACTACAACCACTACCACGATCTCTTCAGCGAAGATATCACCGGCGGATACTCGCTCCAGAATGCGCTTCCCTATCCCACGTCTTTGGCTCCGCCCACATATATCCTCCTTCCGGCCCAGTTTCGTAACGATTTGTACGGCGCCACGTACGGCGCGGAAATCGCGCCTGAATGGCGTCCCACCGAATTCTGGCGCTTGCGCGGGTCGTACTCGTACCTGCACATGTCGCTAAAAGCAGCGCCCAGCCCTGGGTCGATACCCCTCGGAGCTACGCAAGACAACGGTTCGAGTCCGGAGAACGAAGTGAGCCTCGACTCGGGATTCCAAATTTCCGGCAAACTCGATCTGGATTTGGTCTATCGCTATGTGAGCCGTTTGCCGTATGTCCAGCAAAATGTGCCGGCGTATTCCACCGGCGATATACGGGTCGGCTATCGCTTATATAGACACATCGAGCTTTCGGTTGCCGGACGAAATCTTTTTCAGCCGTTCCACGTCGAATACATCGGGGATCCTGGCGGCCCGGTTGCCATCAGCCGCAGCGTCTATGCGAGCTTGGCCTGGATGGCAAAATAGCGGCATGCACTGGCATAGGGTGCATATCGTACGGTCTCGCCGTTGGCTCTTATCCTGGATGGCCTGTGTCGTGCTTTGCGCATCGCCTAGCGGCCTGTACGCGCAGTCCGCGCTGGAATTCGAAGTGAAGGCCGCGTTCCTGCTGAATTTTGCCAAATTTGTCGATTGGCCCCCCAATGCGTTCGCCGCGCCGGATTCACCGATCGCCATTTGCATTCTCGGCAAGGATCCTTTCGGACACGCCATCGACGACGTGGTACAGGGCGAATCGGTGAACGGGCGGCGTGTGATTGTCCGCCGTATCAATACGACTCCGGCTCCGCATACCTGCCAGATCGTTTTTACCGAAGAGACGGGAAAGGAGACCCACGCCACCGTGGAGAGCCTGGGTCCCGGTGTCCTCACCGTGGGCGAGGGCGATGCGTTCGTCCATGAGGGCGGAATGATCGGTTTCCTGATCGAAAACCGCCGTGTGCGTTTCAACATCGATCAGCAGGCGGCGGAACTGGCTGAGCTCAAGCTGAGTTCCCGGCTCTTGGCGGTGGCCAGGAGGGTGCAGAAATGAAGCGCTCCTTCCGCGATCTCCCCATCAAGCAGAAGCTGGTGGTCACCATGATGGTGACCACCGCTGCCGCCCTCATCGTTGCGGCGTTTGGCATCGTGCTCACCGACTCGATCCTTTTTCGCGGATACCTGCGCCGCGATCTTTCGGCGCTTGCGAAAATCATCGCGGACAACACCACGGCATCGCTTCAGTTCGACGACCCCAAATCTGCCGGCGAGACGCTGGCCACACTTCGCGCCCGCGGGCATGTGGTGGATGCCTGTGTTTATCGCCCAAACGGCGATCTCTTTGCAACCTATTCGCGGCACGACAGCACGGGTTGCCCGCCGATGAGCCGCCAGACCGGCATTCGGTTCACTCCCGAAGGCGTGGTAGTTTCCCAAGCCATAATTCTCAGCGGCCGGCAAATCGGCATCCTGATGCTCAAATACGATCTCGGCGAGCTGTGGGAACGAGTCAGACTTTACGGCAGCACGGTCTTCGCGGTGCTGCTGGCGTCGAGCGTTCTGGCGTTTCTGTTATCGGCGAGGCTGAGGGAGATCATCGCAGCTCCGATTTCGGACCTGGTCCGCGCGACGACATCCGTTTCCGAAACGGGCGACTACTCGACGCGCGCCGAAAAGCTGTCGGGCGATGAACTGGGGCTTCTGGTGGACCGCTTCAATGAAATGCTGGCCGGCATCCAATCGCGCGACGATGCCCTGAAAGAAGAGCGCGAACGTTTCCGGTTCATGGCCGAATCGATGCCCCAAAAGATCTTCACCGCGCGGCCCGATGGCTACATCGACTATGTGAACCGGCAATGGCTGGACTTCAGCGGGCTTCCAACCGGCCAGTTACTCGGGCAAAACTGGGCGCAAATCGTGCATCCCGACGATGTCGAGGATAATGTCGCCCTGTGGCGCCACTCGGTGGAAACCGGTGAACCGGTCCACCTGGAACATCGCGTCCGCCGCGCGGACGGCAAATATCGCTGGCATTTGACGCGCGCCCACGCCATGCGCGATACCGACGGCAACATCGTCATGTGGATCGGTTCGGCTACGGAAATTCACGAGCAGAAAGAAAAGGAACAGGCGCTACGCCGGGCCAATGACGATCTCCAGCAATTTGCTTATTCCGCCAGCCACGATTTGCGGGAACCGATCCGCAACGTCACGGTTTATAGCGAGATGGTGGCCAGCCGTTATAAAGACGTAATCGATTCCGAGGGCCAGATGTTCCTCGGATTTCTGGTGGAGGGCGGACGGCGCCTGGCGATGCTGGTGAACGATCTGCTGGCCTATACCAGCGCCGGGACGGCGGAGCTTCCGGAGGCGCGGGTGGACGCTAACGCCGTGCTGAAGTACTCCCTCGCCAGCCTGGCGGAAGCCATCCGCGAAAGCGGCGCGGAAGTTACCTCCGACGCGCTGCCGCAGGTCTACATCGGCGAAGCGCACCTCCAGCAGGTATTACAGAACCTGATTGCCAATGCCCTCAAATACCATGATGCGAACCCTCCGCGCATCCATATTTCGGCTGTGCGTCACTCGGCCGACTGGTGCTTTTCGGTGCAGGATCACGGCATCGGAATCGATCCCCAGTACAAAGAAAAAATCTTTGGAGTGTTCAAGCGCCTTCATACCGACCGGAATTTCGGGGGCACCGGCATCGGGCTGGCGATCTGCAAGCGCGTAGTGGAGCGGTACGGCGGCCGCATCTGGGTGGAATCGGAACCGGGCAAAGGCGCGACGTTCTTTTTCACCATCCCGCGCCGCGCGCAGGCACGTACCGCCAACGCGGAATAAACGGGCTGCGAAATCGACCGGGCCGCGTCTTGAAATCGCCCTGTACTTTGGCTGCGGGTTTTGCGGCAGAAATGAATCGCTCAAATGAGCCGGGAGCGCCGAGGGTTAGCTGGCTGCCGGGGTAGGTTCGCTCTTGGATTCGGTCTTCGATTGGCTCTTCGTCTCGGACTTGGATTCCGATTTGGTGCTCGCGGAGTCGCCCTTGGTTTCCGATTTGCTTTCCGAACTTGCCGTCGATGGGGACTTTCCGTTTTTGGCGTAATCCGTGACGTACCAGCCGGTTCCCTTGAAAACCAACGCCGGGGCCGAAATCAGCCGCTCTAGCTCGCCGCCGCAATCGGCGTGAGCTTTCAGGGGCGCTTCAGAAATCCGCTGCCGGACTTCGAACTTCAGACCGCATTTGTGGCATTTGTATTCGTAGATAGGCATAACATTGTCGGGTAAAATCCCGAGACTTCATTACTTTTATTGTATCGTGGCAGGGAAATGAACGCCAGAGTGAGTGGCAAGTGCGGGCAGGCGGGCGTTCCGCGCGATCGAGGCCGCCCTGGAAGAGTCCCCGATGTGCGGGTCAAGAGCATTTACCAGCCTCAGATTCCGAAGTTTCGCCAGGGAGACTTCTGTTGCGTTTCAGTTTTCATTCCAGGCCGGCGGCGGGGTGTCTTTCGGGCACCGGCGCGCTGGGCGTTGGCGAGGGCTTTAGAATCGGCGTAGGCGCGAACATCCGTGGCGGTCAGTTCGTGGTCGCCTTCCCAGCCTCGTTCCAGGTCGGCAGTCAGTTTGTTTCCGCAAAGGAAAGGACCGTCTTGAATACCGACGCTATGGTCGCGGAAGACTGCAATGTCCGCGGTGACAGAGGCTTGTTTGGTCAGGTGTCCATCCATGCGCACGTCGAACCGATATACGCGGGAGTTCTGCCTCTGGTCAAAGCCGAGATACCGGATCTCCACGAGTTCCCCTTTTCCGGCGATCGACAATCGCCTCAACCCATGTTCGATAGATCTGCTGCCGGGCCGGGTGCCGCAGCGTTCTCGCTTGCTTCGGCATCGGGATCGGATTCACTTGTGATTCCGGCGGCTTTGCGCGCCTTGATCTCCTTGCGTTTGGCTTCCTTATCTCTTTGGCGTTCCAACCGCCGCATTTCCTTTTGGCGCTTCTGGAAGGTCTCCATAACGATCTCCTCTCTGCAAGCCGGACTCTGAAGACCGCGCCCGTCGTGGAATCGACGGCTACGGCCTTGCCTGTTGTCTTACCAGCGCGGTTCGCGCCGTTGACGGCCAAAACCGCCGCCGTTTCCGCGACCGCCGCCGTTTCCGCGACCAACGCCACCTTGTCCCTTGGGACGGGCTTCATTTACGTTGAGTGCGCGGCCTTCGAAATCGGTGCCGTTCAGGCCGGCGATGGCCCGGTCGGCTTCCTCAGTATTGCTCATTTCAACAAACGCAAAGCCGCGAGAGCGGCCGGTATCACGATCCGTAACCAGATTTACACGATCCACTGTACCAAAGCGCTCAAACATGGCGCGAACAGACGAATCGGTAGCGGCAAAATCCAGATTGCCCACAAAAATATTCTTCACTTTTACTCTTTCTGTCTTTCAATTGTGCAGGCAAGACGAGGCAGATCGGGACAGCCAAGCTCTGGCGGGACTTTCAAAAGGCACTTTAAGTGTACCATGGATCAAGATCGCGGCCGGGAACCGGGTAACGCGAATATGACCGGAATGGCGGCCATTTTGCGGCGAAAAGACGCTAATCGCCGCCGGTTCTTCCCAAGGGGCGAATGTCCCGGCCGTCCGAACCAGGGGTGCGATCCGTCGATTTGGCAGTGTGAGCGGACGTACAAAGCTCAGCGATAAGAATAATCCAAACGAGGCGGTTCGACAGCGTACGGAGGTGAAGCTCCCGGCTTGACAACGCTAATAAATTAGTACTAAATGCATATATGCCGAGGATCATTGCCATTGCACTCCTGGCCGCCGCCTGCTGCCTGGCCCAGGACGACAAGCCGCCGCAGGACGACAAGGCCGCGTCCGCCATCCCCGACCTTGAAAAGACCGCACAGGGACTGTACATGCATGGCGATTATGAGGGCTCCCGGCAATCGCTGCTGCAAGCCTGGGACCTGGCGCAGCAGCTTCCGAAAGATGACCCCCAGCGCTACGATGTCCTGAAACGTCTGGCCACCGTACGCGCCGCCGTGGGAGAATTCGCCGACGCCGACAACTTCCTGCAGTTGGCCATCTCCTGGCGCGAACAGAACCTGGGACCCGACGATCCGAAGATCGTCGACGATGTCCTTCTCTCGGTGGGTTACGCGCGCGGCCAGAAAGATTATGCGCGCGCGCTGGGGATCATGCGGAGCCGCGTTCTGCGCCTGCACACGGAGCCGAAAATTAACGCCGGGGCATCGATCGAGGACGCCTTTTACACAATCGAAGTGGCCGACGATCAAAGCCGCATTGCGCAAATTCAGATGGAGATGAAGAAACCGGAAGACGCCATCCAATCGCTCAATATCGCGCTCGGCATCCGCACCAGGCTGCTCGGGCCGCTCGATCCCTCGCTCGTCTACGATCTCGACCGCCTGGCTGGAATTCAGATCACGCTCCGTGAGTACGACAAGGCGGAAGAGACTTACCGGCACGCGCTGGTGGTTCGCGAAACGCTCTACGGAAAGGTTCACGCCGACCTCATCGCCACTCTCGACGGGCTCGCCTATGCGCTATTCGGGCAGAAGAAATACGACGATGCCGAACCGGTATACCAGCGGCTGCTGGCGCTGTGGATCACTTCCATGGGGACCGATAAGAACGCCATGGTGGCGGCCGCGCTCGACAAAATGGCCGTCTTCTACGCCGATCAGAAGAAGTGGGAACAATCCCGCGACGCGGCGACGCGCGCCAACGCGATCCGCGCCTATCTGTTGGCGGAGGGCCTCTCGGTGGAGGCTTCGCAACGCATCGACGAGGGCGCAATGGCCGAAGCGATTCCGATTTACAAGCGGGCTATCAAGATTCTCGATCCGCCGAACGAGGTGTACGATGAGGAGCGCGCCACCCTTCAGGGGATGGAGAAGGAAGTCGAGAAGGTAGTCAACAAACCGCCGTCGAAAACCCCTCCACCCGCGCGGAAGTGAGCGCCTGGCGCGGTACAATAGGCCTGAACAACCGCCCGTCGTGCGGACATGGAGGAGCTGCCATGGATGGAGATACCAAGCCCTGCCCGGTTTGCGGAGAGACGATCAAAGCCGTCGCGCTGAAGTGCCGCTTCTGCAACACCGATCTCTCTTCATACGCCGCCACCAAGGAGGCCGAGACCGAAAAGGACCTGTTTTCGGGTCATCCCGCTGTGTTGTATAGCGTCGGCCAGGTGGTGCCGTTCCTGGTACTGATTGTGGCGGCCGGCATCGCCGTTTACGCCGGCGCCGCTGTGCCCTACGTGCTGCTGGGCTTTGTGGTTCTGGCGGGACTGGTCTGCCTGAATTATTACAGCAAGAGCCGCGCCATCCATTTCGAGATCACCACGCAGCGCATCAAGCTGGAGCGCGGGCTTTTGTCGAAGGTGCAGGAGAGCCTGGAACTCTTCCGCATCGACCATTTCGAATTCCGCAAACCTCTGGGCATGAGACTGCTGGGACAATCGGCCCTGCACGTCTATTCTTCGGACGCGGAGATTTCGAAGTTCTTCATCTATGCGGTGCCGAAACTGGAATCGATTGCCGAACAACTCCGCAGCTGCCAGCTTCGCGAACGCCAGCGCCGCGGCCTCACCACCTTCGTAAAGGCTTAGCCGGCGCCTCCATCCAAGATCCGACTTCTGAGATCTGAGCGCTGAAATCTCACCGCTGAAATCTGAAATCCCTCCCGGCGCAGCCGCGTGATATATTCTATAACTATATATGTCTATCCGACTGCCCGACCGCGAGCTCAAGAAAGGCAGCGCCGAGCTGCTGGTGCTGTCGCTGGTGGAAGACCGCGCCCGTCACGGGTACGAAATCTCCAAGCTAATCGAATCGCGCTCCGAGGGCATGCTGAAATTCAACGTGGCATCGCTCTATCCATTGGTTTACCGGCTGGAGAGCCGCGGATGGATACAGGGCAAGTGGGTCGAAAAGGCCGGACAGCGGCGCCGCCGCTACTACCGCATCACCGCGCAAGGCCGCAAGGTCCTGGCGGCGCAGCGGCAGGGGTGGAAGCAGTTCGCCGAAGCCGTCCGCCGCATCGCAGGAGTGGACTATGCCTGATTGGAAACGCATCGTGAGGGAGCGCCTGGCGGCGTTGAAACTGGATGGCTCGCAGGAATCCGAGGTTTTCGACGAACTGGCGCAACATCTGGAAGATCGCTATGAGGAACTGCTCGAGGCCGGAGTCTCTCCCGCCGATGCCGAGCGCCTCGCCATCGAGCCGCTCAACACCAGTCCTTCGCTGGTGGAAGCCTTGAGCCGCGCGCGCCACCCGCGCGAACCCGAGCCGCCGGCGCGGCCGAATCATCTCTCGAACCTGCTCTACGACATGCGCATCGCGCTGCGGGGCATGCAGCGGAAGCCGGCGTTCAGCTTCATGGTAGTGGGTATGCTGGCACTTGGCATCGCCGGCAATGCGGCGATTTTCAGCACCTTCAACAGCCTTTTTCTGAAGCCGCTGCCGTTTCGCGATTCGGCGCGCTTCATCGATCTCGACGAGACCGCACCGCAGTGGAACCTGCACTACACCGGTATCGCCGAGAACGACCTGTTCGCGTGGAGGGAGCAGAACACCACGTTCGATGGCATGGCTTTCTTCGACAATCCCGATTTCAATCTCTCGCGCATGGGGCCCCCGCGGCATGTGCAAGGCGCCAAAGTCACGCGCGACATGCTCGATGTGCTCGGCCTGAAGCTGGTGCTCGGACGAAATTTCACTCCCGACGAAGATAAGCCCAAAGGTGAGAAGGTCGTTCTGCTCGGCTACAGCTTGTGGCAGACGCTCTTTTCGGGCGATCGTGGCGTGCTCGGCCGCACCCTGGTCCTCGACAACGAACCGTACAAGATCGTGGGCGTCCTGCCACGCGAGGCGGTCTTTCCCGATCGCGCGGAACTGTGGGTGCCGCTGGCGCCGAAAAGCGACTCCGACAACGGTTGGTATCTGAGCGGCATCGGCCGGCTGAAGCCCGGAGTCACCCCGTTGCAGGCGCAGGCCGACCTGACGCGCGTGCACAAAGCCATGATCGGCGCCGGCCGATCCGTCAACAAGATCACTTCCCCCATCCTGACGCCGCTGCGCGAGCGCTACCTGGGCGACTTCCGCACCACCAGCCAGGTGCTGTTGGTTGCCGTCGCCGTGGTGCTGTTGATCGCGTGCGTCAATATCGCGGCGCTCATGCTGGTGCGCGCTTCGTCGCGCGCGCATGAGGTCGCAGTGCGTACCGCCATCGGAGCTTCGCGCGGCCGCATCGTCCGCCAGTTGCTCACCGAGACGGGGATGCTGGCGCTGGTAGGCGGCATCGCGGGCGTGATGCTCGGGCGCCTCGCATTGCGCGCCATCGTCTCCCTGCTTCCCGACACCATGCCGCGCTGGATCGATTTTCAGCTCGACTTTCGCTTTGCCGCTTTCTGCATGGTAGTCACAGCGGCGTCCGCGCTGCTATTCGGCCTCTTTCCTGCCCTGCAAGCTTCCCGCGCCGAGGTGAGCGGCACGCTGCACGTGAGCGCGCGCCGCGCCACATTCTCGCGCGCGCAAAAGGGCACGCTCAACGTCCTGGTGGTTTCCGAAATTGGGCTCGCCATGGCGCTGCTCGTCGCGTCCGGCCTGCTGA
>DATJMA010000134.1:0-137776 GCA_035509055.1 Bryobacteraceae bacterium
CGGCCTTCCAGGAAGCGGCGCTGCAGCGCCTGGCTGCGGGCGATGAAGCTGTAATGGCCGTAGGGAGGAGAAAAGGGCGGCAGGAACGTGAACGTCTTGCCGCACCGGTTGCAAAGGCCGCGGCGAATCCCGATCCAATCATGGTGTTGATCGTGCGCCTGCTTGCGGCGGCGGCCATGACCGACGATGGAATCCTGAGAGCAAATCGGGCAATGGCGCAGGATGACCTGCATGCCGGCCTCGGCCCAATCGGCTTCGAGGTTGAATTGCGCCGCCGAGAGTGGGATAAACAGAATCGTAGCAATGAGGGCTCCGCCCGGCCCGGTCATCTTGCCAGGATCACAGGCCGGCGCGAGGCCCTTCCTCCTACACAAATCTCACCTGGAAAAGAATAACGCCGCTGCTGCCGCTGGATGTGGTGAGGAGCCCACGAAGTAGGCGGTAGAAAAGCGTCTTCTGCCGTCAACTTTCACCGAATTGGCCGGTTAATCCGAGAATTGTTACCCCCAACTCGGAAAGTTCGGTCGGCCCGGCACCGCCGCCCAGAAGTCCTGGAACGTTTTCGCCTGGGTGGAGGTTCTTGCGGAAGTGTGGGGACTCAGCGGAGAATGGTGTCGCCACCGGCCAAGCGGACAACCCTTATGGTAACTGCACCCTGGATTTCGTCTGCGGTCCGGCCGCCTCTGGGAGACGGACCCGGGCCGTGACACCGCGGGTTCTGGATTTGGCGGCGTCCGCCCCAAAAAGTCTTCCCTGGGGCTCGGTCTTCTACAACGTGGACCGAGCCGTTTTTTATACCGAGCCTGCTCGCCGCCATGTCGAGGGGCTCGGTAACCGCTCGTGATAACGAACACTTCGTAAAAGGCCAAGCCGACGGGAGGCAATGGATCTCGCCCCACTACTCATTTTGCCCCCAATACCCATAACTAGGGGCATACATAAACTATTAAGGAGATCTTAAAATATGATTTTTGGTATCAAGGAAAGGCGACGTATGATGAGATCTTTTCGAGATGCATTGGTGATCGGGATCAGCTTCGGATATTCTCTGGCCGCCCAACCCTCCAGCCGGCATAACGCCCCGACGCTCGCGCAATTCAGCACGGCGATCGAAGAGTTGGCAAAGACAGCCAGCCCCGCGGTGGTTCAGATTACGGCAGTGGGGCGAGGCCCGGTAGAAGACAGCGATTTGCAATTAACCGGTTTCGTCGCTAAACAGAGTTCGGCAGGATCCGGTGTGATTGTCGACCCGGCCGGTTATATCGTGACCAATGCGCATGTGGTCCACGATGCCCGGCGAATCGAGGTCAGCGTGATTGACCAAACAAATGGCAGGCGCAAACACTTTGTCGCGACCACCGTGGGGATGGATCGCGAGACAGATCTCGCGGTCTTGAAAATCGACGCCACCGGCCTCCCGACACTGTCCTTTTTGCCCGACCCCCAATCGGTCAAGCAGGGGCAGGTGGTGGTCGCGTTAGGCAGCCCTCTTGGCCTTAACAATTCCCTGACGGTAGGGTTTGTGAGCGCTGCGGCCCGCCAACTGAATCCCACAAAGCCGGATATCTATATTCAAACCGACGCCCCGATTAACCCCGGCAACAGCGGTGGACCGCTCCTGGACACCGACGGACGAATCGTGGGCATCAACACCTTGATCGTGTCGGAATCGGGGGGTAGCGAAGGGATCGGGTTTGCCATTCCGAGCAATGTCGTCCGCCGTGTTTATCAGGGCATCCGCAAGGACGGCACGATTTATCGTGGGGCAATCGGCGTCATACCCCAGGACATTACTCCCATTCTGGCTTCGGCTCTGGGATTGGATCGGGATTATGGCGTCATCCTCTCGGATATCATGCCGGATAGCCCGGCCGAGGGCGCTGGTTTGCAACAAGGGGACGTCATCCTCGCCGTGGATGGTACGCCAATCGAGCGCTCGCGGGAATTCATCGATGCCGTTTACCAACACTCCTACGGGGAGCAGATAGCCCTGGATATCTTGAGGGACAAAGAACGGCTTAAAAAGACCGTGGGTGTCCTCAGCCGGTCAGGGTCGCCGGAGGATTTAGAAGACCTGGCGAAGAGGGATGCCGACCTGGTGCGCCGTTTGGGAATCCTTGCGCTCACCCTGGACCAAAAGGTCACGCCCATGCTCCCTCAACTGCGCCGCCTCTATGGCGTCGTGGTGGCCGGTTTGCCGGCGGAATTCGCATCGGTCAATCCCGGCTTGGTCGCCGGTGACGTGATCTACGAGTTGAATGGATCCCGAACCGAAACCATCGCACAGCTGCGTGCCGCCCTGGATCGTCGGAAAATTGGCGACGCTATTGCCCTCCTGGTCGAACATTCAGGCAAAATGGCTTACGTGTCCTTCATACTCGAGTGACTCGGAGTCACGCTTGGCGGCCCATGGGTTCGCACGAAGATATCGACCGTAAGCGATATATGATGTGGCGGACTCGTACGAAGAGAATGCGGGAGGCTCGAGTGAGTTTCGGTTCCGCATACGGACTCCCGCTGCGTTGAAAGGGTAACGGGCGTCTCCGAATCCCCTCCCCCAATCGGCACTTCAAATGTCGCGTGTGCCGGTCGTCCCTGTAGCTCGGGGTACTCGCCCCGAAACAACTTCATCCGGCTACGCTCAAGCCCAGTAATTCGTGTACCTTGGCCAGGAGCTGTTCCCTGTCGGGCGGTTTATCAAAATACCCGGCCGGAGGATGGACCTGCCGCCGGGTTTCGATAAAACGCTTGAAATCGTGGGTGACCCCCGTAATCATCACGACGGGAATGCTCGCGGTGGCCGAATCCTGCTGGAGATCGCGGAACATGCGAACGCCGCTCTCTTCCGGCATCGAAATGTCGAGCGTGATCAGGTCCGGATGCTGCGCCTTCGCTTTTTCAAATCCCACCTGTCCATTGGGCGCCGAAACCACGTCAAAGCCGTTATCGACGAACAACGCCGTAAGATAGGCGACTTCGTCGGCTTCATCCTCTACCACAAGGATCGTCTTCTTTTCGCTCACAGAATCCTCCTATTTCTTGCGCAACGCGTCCAAAGCGCGTTGCAATGCATCGCGGTTAGCGCCAGACAGGGCCCGGTCCAGCGACTGACGAAGATCTTCTTCGCCTTCAGGCGGCGCCGTCTTTGCCTCGTCTATTCCCAATAGCTTGCAAACCGCCGAAACATAAGAACCCGGCCGAACCGGCTTCTCCAGATAGATGCCGGGGCCGGACATCGTCATTTCCTCGAAGTCCGTCCTGCCCAAATCGTCACGGGCGTGGCCGGTTACGACAAGGACCGGAATTTTCGAGAGTTGCTTATCTTTTTGCAGTTCCCGGTGGAGCATCACGCCCGAGTGCCGGGGCATGACCAGATCCAGCGAGATCAGGTCCGGAGGGCCATGTCGAATGAGTTCCAGGGCTTCCTGGCCATCGCAGGCTGTCCTGACCAGGAATCCCGCGTCTTCCAGCGCGCTCCGTAAGTAGGCGCGAACATCGGGTTCATCGTCAACTACCAATACGTATTTTGGTTGTTCCCCGGTCATTTCTCCTCCCGAGTATTCTGGACTTGCGCGGCAGCGGCCAGCGCCTCGAGCCGGCTTCGCGGCAAACGGATTCGAAATACCGAGCCCCGCTCCACCGAAGATTCCATCTCCATCCGTCCGCCGTGTTCCTGTACGATTTTGCGAGTGGTGAGCAGACCCAGGCCTGTGCCTTTGCCACCCTTCGTAGTAAAGAATGTCGTGAAAATCTTGGCTTGGATCTCCTCGTCCATGCCGGTGCCGTTGTCGGCCACCTCGAACACCAGCTCGTTGGCTTCTTCCCGTGTGCGGATCACGACGTTTCCGCCGGGCTCCTCCCGCAAGACGGCGGCATCGATTCCATTCGAAACCAGATTCGTAAGACAGGTTTCGATTCCATCCGGGTCGAGAGGCGCTTCGCGAACGTCCTCGCCTGGTTCGATCGACAGTTCAATCCCCTGCCGCGCGGCCGCATCGCGGTACAACTCGTGTATGGCGCGTGCGATGGCATTCGGATCGGTGGCTGTCAATTGCGGAAGACGGCCTTTGGCGAAGCTGAGGAAGTCTTTGACCATGCTCGTGGTCTTTTCGAAGTTCCGCTGCAGAATCTGCCAGCCTTCCGCGATCCGGCTGGCATCGCCGCGCCGCAGCCCGCTGTCCGCGATATACATGCCGCCCTCCAGCCCCATCAGCAGATTCTTGATGCTGTGAGCCAGGCCGGCAACGGTTTGACCCACCGCCGCCAGGCGTTCCGCCTCCAGCTTCTCCTGCTCCAGTTTCTTTACGTCGCGCAGGTCCCGCATGAGCGCGGCCCGGCCAAGTATCTTGCCCCGGCTCTGGAGATTGATCGACGAGAATCGAACGGGGACTTCTTCCCCTCCCACCGCCTGTAGCTTGGAATCCGGAAAATCCAGGCAGCAGTTCGAGCTCGCCGGTTCGAAGAATTCAGGAGGCAGCATCTGCTTCAAACGTGCTGCCGATGGGGGCTGCTTGGCGCGCCAGTTTAGGAGCGAGTGCGCCACCCGGTTCATAATGAGAACCTCGTCCTGTTTATCCACCACTACAATGCCGTTGACCGAGTTGCGAACAATGCTCTCGTACAGGTCTTCCGCCTTCCTCAGTTCCGCTTTTAGATGGCGGACTTCCGTCACGTCGGTAGCCATTTCAATCACGTGGGCCACGCTCCTGCCGGTCCGCCCCAAGGGAGAGCTGGTGACGATGTAGTGCGCCGGAGAGCCATCCTGATGAACACCAACGTGCTCCGATACGTGTTCAGCGCCGTCCCAGAATGTCTGGGCCGCGGGACAGTTTCGGCAGGGCGATTTCCGGCGCTTGCAGGCCTCGTAACAGTGCCGCCCTTCGATCTCCCCAAAACTCTGGACGAATTTCTCGTTGGCGCGAACGATCCGGAACTCCTGGTCGATGACGAAGACGTAGCACGGCACGCGTTCGAAAAACAGATCGTATTCCCGCCGCCAGCGCTTGGTCTCTGTGAGATCCGAGGTCATTTCGATGACGTACCGGACACTGCCTTGATCGTCGAGAAGCGGCGCCAGGTGGACGACGTAGTGACACATCCGCCCGTGTCGATCGACCCCGGTCTCGTCCGACACACGAACGCGTCCATCGGCGAAGGTTGCGGCTGCCTGGCAATGCTCGCAGCGCTCACTGGCGTTTTTGTACGTTTCGTAGCATCGGTGGCCGCGCCAGTCGCCGAAATACTCTTCGAAGTTCCGGTTAGCCGCGACCACGCGAAAATCGCGATCGATCACCGCAATGTTGAAGGGCACGAGTTCGAACAACTCTCGCCCGAGCAGTTGCTGTAAATCGTTTTGGGCCGGTTCGATCATTTGGTAATCGCCGGGAGGAGTATGCCGCGCCCCATTTCCGGTTGCGCCAGATCGCCGGTATCGGTGATGCCGCGGCGCTCTTTGTGGCACGTGGCGCAGCGGGCGAAATCGGGCTTGTTTTCCTGCTTCGCCAGTTCGGTGTGGCAGCCGACGCAGAGTTGGTGCATGGCCGGAACGTATCCTGGCGCCCGATAGTGTTTCACCTGGATCGCTGCGCCCGCGGGAACCAAGTCTTTATGACAGCCGGTGCATGGTTTTGCACTCGCCGCTGTGCGGGGTTGCGCCGGATTGTGGCATGCCCCGCAGGCCAGTTTCGCGCCGCCTGGCGATGCGTGCCAGTCGTGCCGAAAAGCATCGGTTGTGAGATACATGTCCCGGTGGCATTCGTAGCAGCCCGATGTCCGGTCGCGCGGCAGGTTCATGTGGTGGCACTTCACGCAGGAGGCGTCCCCACCCAGGCGCTTCACGATTTGCTGGTGGGGGAACGAGACGCCGAAGCCGTTCAGGTTTCCATCAATCCACAACGTCTCTCCGCCGCGGGCCCGCTGGACCGGTTGCGCGTCGATACCGCGACTGGCGGCTGGTTGCGGAGCAAGCAGGGCAAAACCGATCGCCGCCGCGAAAATGAATCCCAGCGAATAGACCGTGCGGCCGGCAATCGACGGGATTCCCAACCACGTCATTCCGACCTTGTCGAACTCCGGCAGCTTAAGTGGATCGGCCAGCGGATCGGCCGGCCGCTGTTCCCAGACCCGGAAATGCTCCACCATGAAAAGGAACACCAGGGTTGCGCCTGCGACCACTCCGGCGCTGATGGCCACTTCCGTCCAGGAGGGTAGATAAATCTGATTCCCGCGCGACAGATGCGCCAATCCGCCGACATCGATGCGGTTGAGGACAATTCCGAATACCCCTAGACCGGCTGCGGTCCACTGGCCGCCCCGCGTGCGGCGCAGGGACGGAATCGAGAAGAGGATTGCCGGCACGAGAGCCATCGTTGAGATCTCGAACCAGAACTGCGCCGTGTGCAGGCTGGCCGACGTCACATAGCGGATCTGCCCACGAACCGCCAGGTCGACGAAGCGCATCAGGACGTAAAGCAGAAGGACCCAACGGGCTGCGCTCCCCAGCGGCGCCAGCGCCGCTGTCTCCGGCTTGCGACGGTACAGCCAAGCCGTCAGATGGCTCTCGAACGTGACCATCATCATTCCCAGGGCGATGGCGGACACCAGGAACAACAACGGCAGAAGCGGCGAGTACCACAGCGGGTGCAGGCGGAACGGCATGATCAGGAACAACGAGCCCAATGACGACTGGTGTAAGGTCGACAGGCCGATGCCGGCGATCACTAAGGGCAGCCGGCCCTTCAACAGGACGCGCCTCACTTTTGCCAGCGCGCTAAATTCCTCCGCCGGGACGGGGAAGAACTCCAGTGTGAGAACGGTCAGGTACAGCATCACGCACCAGCCCACTTCGAATAGCGGCGAATGCGGGTTCCAGAACACGATCATGTGCCAGATGTTCCAAGGCAAGCCAAGATCGAAAAGCAGCCCTACGGCGACCGCGGCATAACCCAGGAATGCCGTCAGGACAGCCGGACGGACGACTTCATGTAGCCGCTCGATGCGAAAGATGTAGACCGAGGCTGTCATAATGAACCCGCCGCCGGCCAATGCAACCCCGCCCATCACGTCAAACCCGACCCAGAGGCCCCAGGGCGTCGCATCGGAAAGATTGGTGCTGGCGCCGAGGCCACGAGTGAACCGCGCGGCGGCGACCGCAGCCGCCAAACCGATCACCAGCCAGAGAATGAACTTCAGCTTGTAAACCCTATTCATCGGAACCTTCTTTGGCGAGCTTCATACGCCGCTGGATGACCCATCCGATTCCTGCCATCGCCGATACCACGCCAGTGAAAACGAAGGGTACGGCTTCCATGGCGGCAACCGTTGTCTGCGGCAGTGCCTTGCTGCCGGCGGGATGCTCCGGCGCCAAAAAGGAGAGATCTACATTGGAAATGGAGATCACCGAAGTACCACCGAGGTCATGCTCGCCCCATACCTTGTCCACGTATTTGCCAGGAGCCGAGGCGATTCTGCGATGAGCTTCCGCGACCAGTTCATCCCGGTCCCCGAAGATGGTCGCTTTCGCCGGGCAAGCCTCGGTACAGGCCGGTTGCTGTCCATTCCGGAGGCGCCCGTAGCAGAGAATGCACTTGCGGATGTACGGCACCGCCGCGTCCCAGTCGTATCGCGGGACATTGTACGGACAGGCCACCATGCAATAGCGGCAACCCATACATTTGGAACTGTCGTACACCACCGGGCCAAGCGAGGTCTTCGTAAGCGCTCCTACGGGGCAAACGGAAGCACAAGCCGGTTCGAGGCAATGGCGGCACTGCTGACGGGCGTATGTATGGTTCGGGCCCTCAACTACGGACGTCCAGTTGCGGGCCGAGAGGCCATCTTCCGTATCCCAGTGACGCGGCGAATCCGGCGCGAGGTGATTGGCTTGCTTGCAGGCAATCGCGCACTCATTGCAGCCAATGCATTTGGTGGTATCGGTGAGAATTGCGGCCCTCATTTCGCGAGGACCTCCTTTCGCGCTTCGGTTGCGGCGGGATTTGGCGCTGCGCATCGTGCACTCGCGGCCCAGACCGGCAGCTCCGCGTAACCCAGCGTCGCCGCCACCTTTTCCCCGGCGCCCGGAACGAACTTCCAGGCGACCGCGGTCACCGCCTGCGATAGCGGCGCCAGTACGCAATGCGCCACTTTGGTAAATGGAATCATCAACAGAATCAGGTCGGCGGCGTAGATGTGTACCAGCATGAGTTGCTGGTACAGCTTAGAAGTTAGCCCGGCATGGACGCACAGGTAGCCGGTCACGAATGGCAACAAAAGGAGCGGAGGCCAGACAAAATCCTGAAGTCTGCTCAGCGCGCGCGCCGCCTTTTGAAACACGCGTCCGCAAAACAGCCCCGCGCCGGCCGCGATGGTGAATAGAGTGAGAGCATCCGCCATCTGCTGCGGCATGCCCGGCCACGCGAGTCCAGCGGCGCCGCGCCACAGCCGCACATGGGCTGCGAAGAATAGCGGGACCGTTAGCAATCCAGCGTGGAAGACGACCGAAGTGACGCTGTACACCGGCCGTGCGCCCCACAGCCGGCCGACCGGCGCCAGCCAGCCGAGCGTCTGCCGGAATACCGCCTTCCAAGGAACAATCTTGTCGGAATTACGGCGGTACGCCTCGGATATTCCGATTGCCGTGATTACCAGCACACGCAGCAATCCGAGAACCATCAGGCTGAACGCCAGCCGAAACAGCGGCCCACGCCCGAAATCAATCCACGTTTCCACTGGCTTATTCTCCCGATGCTGTCGCTTCGAAGTCGATGGCTTTGTATAGAAGGTCGTGAAGACCGACAATCTGACAATCGATGTGCTGGTCTTCCATGAGCTCGCGAAGCTGCTTTTTACAGTTCGCGCAAGGCGCCACGCAGTATTTGGCGCCGGTAGCCCGAATCTGTTCGGCTTTCGCGCGTCCTCCGATCACCATTCGATAGGGCTTCAACTCATCCATCGAAACTGCCCCGCCCCCGCCGCCGCAACAGATGTTGTCGCGCCGGTTGGGAGTCATTTCGACGTAATCCGAGCAGAACGCCTGCAACAATTCCCGCGGCTGCTCCACGAT
This sequence comes from Bryobacteraceae bacterium, assembly GCA_035509055.1. Lineage (GTDB taxonomy): Bacteria > Acidobacteriota > Terriglobia > Bryobacterales > Bryobacteraceae > PALSA-129. Next base: position 9,062 of record DATJMA010000134.1, read on the forward strand.
CCAGCCGGAGCGCGCGAAATTGCACGGATCGTGATAAGTCACCTTCTCGGTAATCGTATTGGCTTTCAGTTTAAGGCGGCCTTCTTTCCATACCCGGTGCGTGTATTCCATGATGTTCACCACCGGAGTTGCCGCCTTGCCGCCGCAAAAAGTCGGGTAGAAGAACTTCGCCACCCGAGACGCGTGACCGCACTCTCCGATCAGGACCTTCTTCGCCTGGAGGCGCTCCACTTCGGAGCGCATTTTCTGGAGCACGCGTTCCAGGATGTGATCGCTATAGAAGAGGCCGTAATTAATACCGTCGAAATAGCCGGTGCCAACAGTCCACTTGTCGCCGGTGGCCCGGAACACCGCGGCGTTGCCCATCAGCGTCTCGCCTTCCATCAAAAAATCGGAGACCGCAGGCAGGAAAATGTAGTCCGCCCCGTGCTGATCGATCGGAAACGGGATGTCGATACCGCGCTCTTCCTGCATTTCCTCGGTGAGGAACTCCAGTCCATCGCGCAGCGCCGCCACGGGCACCGCCGACGTATTGCCCGAGATTCCCGTCAACTGCTCGCGCACGCTGACCGCCAGGGCCCGCGGCGCAATGCCGGTCTCCGAGAGAACATAGCGGCCCAGGTGCGTGATTAAGGCGTGGTCGATGCCCATGGGACATTCGAAATGGCAGCGGCGGCAGGCCGTGCAGTTATAAAACGAATCTGCTATCTCCTGAATCCGTTCGTCCGTGAGCCCGGGGTCTCCCAGCAAACGGCCGCGAAGAACGCCTGAGACGGTGAAGTGCCGCCGGTAGACCGACAACAGCAATTCGGATCGATAGCAAGGGACGTCGCAGGCGTCGCCGGTGGCTTCGAAAATCTGGCATTTGACCGAGCATCGGGAACACTTCGCGGTGACCCGAATGTAATGGTCGAGCGCCAGCCGGTAGTTGGTGTGCTTCAGGATGGCCGCGAAGGCCTCCAGAAAGCGGCGAGGGCGGTCGCGACCTTCAAAGTCCTCCACATGATAGCGAACCGGGAGTTGCTGCTTTCGAATGATCTCTGGCTTTCGGGTAGGGGCGAAGGCGCGTTTCCGCTCTTCTTCACTCAGACGCTGCACTGGTCCTCCATGGCTGTAACGGGGTGTCTCTCGAGTTAAACGACCGGAAACTCCGGCGGCGCAAGCCATCCAGGCGCGCGGCACCGGAAGACGCCATCCCGCGGACAGTCCGTATGCTTGACCTGAAACTCCGAAATGGTCGGTAGCTCCAGATGCCAGATAGATGCTATTTGCAGCTATCATCACATACCAGTTAAGTTCAAACAAGAGCAAAATAGAGTCATGGCCAGCCGAACCTGTCCGCGTCACCAGGGAGGACACCCATGCACCTGCGCGATGGGCAACCTCTACCGATTCGTGGAACCGGTAATCCTGTTGCTGCTGAAGAAAAAGGGCAAGTCGTATGGATACGAACTCGCCAGCGACTTGCGCCAGTATGCCCTGACCGACGCCGAGGTGGAGTTGGCGGCTCTCTATAAGACATTGCGCCAATTGGAGAAAAATGGGTGTGTGACTTCCTCGTGGGACGTCGATGGTAGCGGCCCGGCCCGCCACGTCTACGCGCTAACAGCGCACGGGAAGGAGCATTTGGACGAATGGGTGATCGTTCTCGACAACATCTCGAAAGCGATGTCCCGGTTCGTTCGCAATGCCCAGGCAGATTCCAGCGCCGCTCAAAAGCCGCGTAATGCGAAAGCCGGCTCTGCGGTAAATTCTTTGGCCAAGTGATGGCCTATCCTCTGTTGAAAGGCTGCTGACCGCCTATCGGCGCCAGGAACGGCTCCTCCCTGGCGCGGAATTCAGCAAAAATGCCTTCGACCGCCCGCATAAACCTTCGCAAATCAGAAATTCCTTCTCCGGACAACTGCCAAATAAATTAAATCCATACACGATGCCGTAAAGAATCACACGATAGGGGACATTGTGTTGAAATTTTCATCGATCTGGCAATCTTCCAGGGCGCGATCCATCAATGGGTTGGTCAGAACTTCGCCAGACTGTGAGGCGCCGTCGGGCGACGCTCTCCACCATTAACTCCGGCTGAGTGCCCGCCGTTCTTCCGGCCACCAGCTTTCATATGTCTGATAGCCACCGGACAGGTTCCGTACCCGGAAGCCATTTTGCGCCAGGAACCTGCACGCATAATACGAGCGGTGGCCAGCGCGGCAATAAACCCAGATTTCCCGGTCGCGGGGCAGTTCTGTGAATCTCGAGCGCAACTTCTCAAGCGGAACGTGAAGCGCTCCATCGACATGGCCGGCACGGAACTCCTCCACTTCGCGAACGTCCAGGAGGAACGCATCGGTGTCGTCCAATTCCGACCATGAGGCGATTTCCACGTCGCCGCGCACCACATTCGCGGCGACCATCCCGGCAAGGTTCACCGGATCCTTGGCCGAACCGTATTGCGGTGCATAGCAGAGTTCAGCCTCCTCCAAATCGAAAATGGTGGCGCCCATTTGAATCGCCATCGCAATGACATCGATTCGGCGCTCCACGCCCTCCTCGCCAACCGCCTGTGCACCCAGCAAGACGCCATCCGAAGCCCGAAAGAGGAGCTTGAGATGAACCGGTCTCGCCCCTGGATAATAGCCGGCATGTTGATTCGGGTGCAGGTACACCACCCGGTAGTCCTCCAAACCTGCCCGGCGCAGCGTTTTTTCCGTGGCCCCGGTCAGCGCGACCGTTAGACCGAAAAAACCGCATACGGCCGTAGCCTGAACGCCGGAAAAGTGGGAATCGCGTCCGCCGATCACATTGGCGGCGATTCGCCCCTGCCGGTTTGCGGGTCCCGCCAAGGGAGTTAGTTCCCACTGACCTGTGAGCCGGTTCTTTACTTCCACGGCGTCACCGACAGCCCAGATGTCCGGGTCACTAGTCCGCATCTGCGAGTCGACGCGAATGCCGCCCCTATCGCCGATCGCCAGCCCGGACGAACGGGCCAAGTCCGACTCCGGCCGCACGCCGATCGCCAGAAGAACGATGCCCGCTGGGAACCCGGCGCCCGATCGCGTATTCACTACCAGGCCATCAGCCGCTTCTTCGAAAGCGGCGACTGCATCGCCCAAGTGAAGCGACAAGTGACTGGCCAGATGCCGGCGCACGTACTCCGCCATCTCGGGATCGATTGGCGGCATGAGTTGATCCGCCATTTCCACGATCGTGACGTCCATACCCCGGTGGACGAGGTTTTCGGCCATTTCGAGGCCGATGAACCCACCACCAATCACGACAGCCCGTTTAGGGTGTTTCGAGTCGATCCAATCGCGGATATCCTCGCTATCCGGCACACTTCGGAGCGTGAAAATACCCGGCAGTCCGATGCCCGGTAGCGGTGGGCGAACCGGGGAAGCACCCGGGGACAACACCAGAGCATCGTAAGACTCGCGATATTCCTGCCCGCTATCGACATTCCTGACGACGACGCAATGCGCGTCCCGGTCGATCGCAATGGCTTCATTCCGAAGGCGAACCTCGATATTGAACCGCTCGCGGAAAAGGTCAGGGCTGGCGAGCAACAGCTTCGACTCCGGCTGAATTACATCGCCCACAAAGTATGGCAGACCACAATTGGCAAAAGAGACGTAGTATCCGCGGTCGAGTATTACGATTGCCGCGCTTTCATCCAGCCTCCTGAGACGTGCCGCGCACGAAGCGCCGCCGGCAACGCCTCCCACAATTACAACGCGTTTTCCAGGCATGTTCCTTCAGCCGCGATGTTAACACGCGTGCTAGGGCTTGGTTGAGTGTACTTCACATCTATTTCCACGCCAGGCTATCCTGTGGAGAGCGTGCCGAAAAGAGCGGCCGTCAGGAGGTTCCAGATTGCCACAACGAATGTGCCAGCGGCACGGTAAGACCCAGCCTTGCACTTGCGCCATGGGGAACCTCTACCGGTTCGTGGAGCCGGTTGTCCTCCTGCTCCTTAAGAAGAAAGGAAAATCCTACGGGTATGATTTGTCAGGCGCTTTGCAGGAGCACGCCCTTACGGACGCCGAAATCGAGAGGGGCGCGCTATACCGCACGCTCCGGCAACTCGAAGAAAACGGTAACGTGCGGTCCGATTGGGAAACGGACAAAGCGGGTCCGGCTCGCCGGGTTTACAGACTCACGGCTAAAGGCGAGCGGCATCTGGAAGAGTGGGCCACGGTCCTCGAACACGTTTCGAAATCGATGGCGCGTTTCGTAAAAGATACGAGAGGAACTCTGCAACAGAGCGGTGCGGCGAAGAAAGCATCGTGAGCCGCAAAGCGGATGGACACGCGGTCAACAAGCTTGACGCGGGCTATGGCTTGCCAGGGCGCGGAACGTTACGAGAAATCTGGCGCCATCGACTGGCAGTCCGCTGGCTCTCGTTGTCGTTCGGTCCGCCATTTCATTCGAACCGACTTTGCGGCAGATGGCCGCCACTTCTCGTCGGCCGTAAGACCCAGTCTGTTCACGGGGAGGCTCCGATAATCGATCGCACAGAGGAAAACGTGCGACGGTGCTCGCACCACCTTCTGGTTCGGATCACCGGCATCGCAGACCACGACCACCGGCGTATTACCGGGGTAGAAATGCCTCAATTGGCCGAACAGGGACGGGTAAACCCATCCTGATTCCTGGAGGCGGGACCGTCCACGGAAGGACTTCACGCCACGCATCACGAACTCGCATACCCGGAAATAGGACACGCATTGCCGGGGACCTCGGTGACCTCGGCTCGTCCCTTGAGACCACTAGCGACAGCCCAGACAATGCCTAATACGGCGATGTTTTGCGTTCGGAAAGACGATCTTATTTATAAGCACGGTGAATGCCAACACATAGGCGAACGGCCACGGTCACACGCATGTCGGCTGGTCGGCGGGAGGCATTCCGGAAAGGCCGGGTCCCGGCGGGTCCTATTAGGTGTAAGTTGCATCTATAGATGCCCGGTGCTACGCTGTTGCACGAGGAAGAGTCCCGTGCTTAGCAGGCCTGTCCACGCGCGTGTCACCGTGCGGCAGGGCCAAGTCGAAAGTAGCCCGTCCGATTGCTTTCGAAGGCAAGACTGCTGGCAGTATCGGGGCGATTGCTGATGTTGACAAACCTGAGCAGCCCTCCAGTGCCGGGGCCTAGGGAATCCCAGTCCACATGCTTCGTCTGTGGACAGGCGAATTCCAACGGATTGCGTATCCAATTTCGCGTAGCTGAGGACGAGTCCGTCGAGGCTCGATGGATCCCAGAGCAAACCTGGGAAGGCTTCCCGGGAATCATCCACGGAGGAATTGTGGCAACGCTGCTGGATGAGGCGATGTCCAAGGCGGTCGCTCTCTCTGGCTGTACCGCCCTGACGGCGGAGTTGAAGGTGCGCTATCGGCGGCCGTCGTCATCCGGACAGGAATATGCCATCCGGGGGTGGGTCATTGACCGGCAGAAGCGGCGTATTAGGGCGGAAGCTGTCGTGGTCGGCGGTGATGGTGTTGAGTGCGCGCATGGCTGGGGAACGTTTCTGATCCCTCCAGATCCCGTGGCCTCGCCGGAGCAGGAGATGAACCAGTGATCAACTCGCACCCTGAATTCGTGTACTTGCGATTGCTCAGAGGGCTCAATGGAGACATCCAACGCGAATTTCAATTCGCCGACACGTGCCTGCGTAGGGCCCAGTGCCTCTCGGCGGAGGAGTGTCCGGTAATTTGCCGGCAGGTCGTAATATGCGCGGCAACTGCTCTTGCGAACGCCACGGCACTCGCGGCAGAAGTTCTCGCGCTCGGAGGAATCCCGGTGCTGCCTGCGGCTGGCGAGAGCGGTAATATCCATCTCGGGTTGTTTCGCCCACGCTACTGGCCGGGATCCCTGGAGATGCTTACACACTATAGGCGTCGACTCCGGATGGCCGAGAAATTGGGGCTTTTCCGATTGTGTGAAGTCTTTCAGCAGATTCTTCGCACCAAGGAACATCACTTGGCCCATGCGGGGGTTATGACCGGCGGTCTGGCCGGCAGACACCTGTGCGGCTAAGAGGAAACAGGAGACCGCATGAAGATCGCCGTACCGACGAACGACGGGTTGTCAATATCCGAACATTTTGGGAGAAGCGCCGGCTTTCTCGTCTTTGAAACGGAGAATGATCGAATCGTCTCGAGCGAACTACGGAAGAACCAGGGATTGGAAGACCACGAGGGAAGCAGTTGCGGTGGAGATCCTGCCGTAGAGCCGCACAGTCACGGCGCGATTTTGCTGTCCCTGACTGGGTGCGATGTTGTGATTTGTGCCGGGATGGGTGCGCGAGCGGCCGAAGCCCTTAAACAAGAGGGTGTTCGCGAAGTCGTCTTCACACACTCAGGTCTGGCGGCGGAGGCGGTCGAAGCCTACCTGAAAGGCAGATTGCAAGTATCTTCGCAGCAGTTTTGCCGGTGCAGCCACTAAAAGGAGTGCCATGCCTGCCACCATTACGGAGCACCGGGTTCCGCTGGTAAACCGCTACCCGTCCGAGTTGCCGGTGACGCCGCTCATACCGATTCGATTGTCGAGCCAGGCGCCGGCGATCTGGTGCAAACTGGAGTTTCTAAATCCGAGCGGATCTACAAAAGACAGAATTGCGCGGTACATTCTGGGCAACGCCTTCGATCGGGGACAACTCAAGCCGGGCGACAGCGTTATCGAAGCTTCCAGCGGCTCAACCAGTATCGCCATGGCGCTCGTGTGTGCGCAACTGGGACTTAAGTTCATTGCGGTGCTGCCCGAGGGAGTGAGTAACGAGCGGGTCCTGATGATCCGCGCGTACGGAGGGAGAGTTCATTTTGCTCCCAGGGATTCGGGAATTCTGGGGTGTATTCGCGAATCCGAAAGGCTCGGCGCCGAAGCGGGCGCATTTTTACCGCGGCAATTTGCCAATCCCGAGAACGTCGAAGCGCATCAGTTCGGGACCGCGCGTGAGATTATGCAGCAGATTCCGGGAAACGTGGTAGATGTCGTGGTCAGTGGGGTGGGAACCGGCGGCACGCTTGTCGGGCTCATCCGCGGATGCGTCACTGGTCGCCATCAGGCGCGTGCGTTTTTAGCCCGTCCGATTGACCTCGGCCAAACTCGGGAACAGGAGTGTTGCAGCTTCAGTTCGCGCATTCCAGGCGTACTGGATTGTGTGTCTGGGCTATTTCGGGAATCCGGCTATCCGAACCTCACGACAATTGAGGTGTCCGACGAGGAGGCGATCGAAATTACGCGCCACCTGATACGCCTGGGATTTCCCGTCGGTCCAAGTTCCGGATTGAACTATCGCGCGGCCATGATTGCGGCGGAATCCGTGTGGCCGGCGAAGATCGTGACGGTCCTCCCGGATCGCATGGAGCGCTATTTCTCCACCGGACTGTTTGGGCCGTTTACCTTCCAGTCCGACACCCCGAAGTGAGCGTAGGCGGTTAGCCTCGCGAAGCGTTCGCCTCGCCACCCCTTCGCGCTAACATTTTTTGGTACGCGTCTCGAAGCTTAGCCATCGCATCGGGGGCGATGGGAGCGGGGGCTCGACAGCTTCCAAACTGGCGGCACAGCGCCATACTGCGTTTTAAGCTGTGAACGAATTCGACGCATTCCGGACACCCATGGAGATGGTTCTCCAGTTGTTCGCAACTATTCGGCGCCAGTTCCTGGTCCAGGTATTCCGATAACAGCTCGAAGATTCGCGCGCAGTCGTCATCCTTCATGCGGCATGCCCCCCTTTCTTGTCCGAAGATAGCGATCGAGGTGCTGACGAAGCGCCAACCTGCCTCGATGCAGCCTGGTCTTCACTGCATCGGAGGCGTTTTCGAGAATCTCAGCCGTCTCTTCTGTCGTCAACTCCTCGACGTCACGCAACAAAACCACGCTCCGATCGGTGTGGGGCAACAGTCGAATCGAGCGTTCCATTGCTCCCCGCAGTTCGGCATCCAGAACAAGGGTGTCCGGCAAAGACGACCAATCAGCGATGTCGATTCTGCCGCCTTCGCCGAGCCTGGTTGGCTTCAGGTCATCGAGCGAAAGTGCGCTTTTGGGAGCGAAAGTGCTCTTGCGTCGCTTCATGAAACACTCGTTTCTGGCGATACGAAACACCCACGACTTCAATCGAACACCCTGAGCAGCGTTTCCTGGGCGACTTCTTCCGCATCTTCCCGATGGCCGCACATCAGGAAGCTGTACGGCGAAATCCGCGAGTGAAAGGCCCTGACGTTTCGGTAAAGGCACCTTCGTCGCCAGTGAGCAGATTCGCCGCAATCTCGGCGTCGGACTTGATCTCGTGAGACAGGTTAAGATCCTACGCAATTTCAAATCCTTGTGTCGATCGCAGGATCGTTCGTCCCCGTCACTTGCCTCCTCGGTAGTTGAAGATGCAACAATTCCTCCACTGGTGACAAGATCCGAACCCAAACGCGAGAGCGTTCGTCCGGGCTGTCACCTCTTGAGGCACTCTGCATCTTCCTCAGTGGAGCCCGCCATGGAAACGCCACGATTCGAAACCATCCTCGTCCCGATCGACTTCAGCGAGACCTCCGCGCATGCCTTACGTCTTGCCGCCAGTATGGCTGAACACTGCCGGGGAGGCCACCTGGTAGCGATGTACGCCAACTGGTTTGAGGCGCCGCCCTACTTCACGTCGGGCCGGTTGGATGAGTTGCGGGAGGAATTCCGGGAGTCGCTGTCATCCGCCGAAAACTCGCTCAAGCTGTTCGCCGGATCGACCCTTGGTGCTTCCAACGGCGTCCAGGTTCGAGCGCTGGAAGCCCTCCCCGCCGATGGGATCCGGGAACTGGCGCTGCTAAAGAAACCGGATCTGATTGTGATGGGAACGCACGGGCGAAGCGGTTGGAACCGCTGGATGTTGGGCTCGGTCGCGGAGCGTGTTGTGCGGGAGAGCCCCTTCCCGGTACTGACCGTCCGATCAACTCCGCCGGCGTCGATTCGCCGCGTCCTGTGTCCGGTTCACGATACGGAACTATCCCGCCGGGCCCTGAAAATGGCGGTGCGCATCGGCGCTTGCTTCAAAGCCAATTTGACGGTTCTTCACGTGGTGGAACCTTCGGGGTCGAACCCGGTGAGCGATTTGGGCAGTTGGATTCCTACCGGGCAGCGCGGCCAATGCTCGGTTCGAGACTTGGTCCGTCACGGAGATGCATCGGAAGAGATCGTCCGGCTCGCCAACGAGGAGCAATTCGATCTGATCGTCTTGGGAGCGCCGCAGCGTCGATTCTTTGAGGGAATGGTTCTGGGAACCACCGCGGTGCGGACTGTACGTCATGCCCATTGCCCGGTGTTGACCGTGAAGGCTGGCGATTCGGAATCGCTTTCGGTTCGGCTCGAGACAGGAGCGGATTCTACGAAACTGAGCCCCGAACACGCCGGCCAGATGTGAAGGCGAACTGTTATTGCCGTGTAGCAGACCCGATTATGCTGGTAGCAGGAGTGATTTGATGCAACTCGATTGTCGTTACGGATATCTGGCGCGCGTCAGCATGCCCTTCGAGGATGCGGTCGGCCGGCTGGAGGCAAGCCTGAAGGCCGAGGGCTTCGGCCTTCTGTGCAACATCGACATCCAGGCCAAGCTGAAGGAGAAGCTGGGTATCGATTTCCCGCGATATGTGATCCTCGGCGCCTGTAATCCGCCGCTCGCCTATAAGGGGCTACAGCAGGAAATGAACCTCGGTCTGCTGCTGCCCTGTAATGCCGTAGTCTACGAACGGGACGGTGCTGTATTTGCCGGCGCGGTGGACGCTGCTGCGATGCTATCTGTGGTGGGCAACGCGGCAATGCAGTCCATGGCTGAGGAAGTCAACGCACGGCTTCGCCGGGCGGTCGATCGCATCGCCGGCGCAACGGCCGGCTGAGCGGGAGGGCTTACCGCTCCGAGCGAGGAGCGGCTCCCGCTGTTTCCGAACTCTCGGCACTCGTTTTCTCGCGTCGAGACTCGACGCTGCATGAGGCCGACATTCAAGTCGGAACGCCGAAACGGGGGAGGACCCACTTCAACAGAATGAAGTAGCCGCCCAGCAACAAAATTAAACCATAGCCCGACATATTTCTATCCTGCCACGCTTATTTGGGCCCCGGAAGGAGTTGTCGACCAGTTCGTACTTGAGCTGCAATCGGCGGCCGGTGTCGGGATCGATGAGAACGGTCGCATCGGCCGGGTCGGCCTGGTCCAGCAAACGCGGGGCTTTAGCGGCCAAGCCGACCTTGACCACCTGGGCTTGCACGCTGTTGTAGGGCGGCAGAATGCAGCAGTACTCGAAATCGAACCCCGTGCAATGCATGCCGAGTTCGTAATTGATCATGATGCGGTAATCGGATTCCCCGCGCTTGGCGCAGGAACAGAACCACAGCGCCGGCACTGCCGCCAGCAGCATGCCGCATCTCACAACTTCACCTGCGATGACGCCGCATGAGAGGCTGCGGTGAAGGGATAGCGGCGCACCATCACCAGCCACAAAACCACGCCGCCCAGAAAGAGGGCCAGAAACAGCGGCAGAACCGTCCACTGCGTCTCGATCGTGAAACGTTCCGGGTGAAAATAAGGTTTAAGGTAACTGTCGCGTACCATGTCGCGCACGATCGCCATGGCGAGAACCACCACGGCGGTCAAGCTGCTCCCGCCGACGGCCCCGAGCCGGTAGTTTTTCTGAGCCATCGCGCGGGCTACCAGCAAGAGCGCGGCGGCAGCGCCGGCGATGCCAAGCACGAGCAGCCCGGTGGCCAGAGGACTGCCGCCCAGGAACAAACTCTTTTGCTCTCCCGGCAGAGTGGCCAGAAACGCAAACCCGACTGCGAATTGCGCCATGGTGGCATATGCAAAAGCTTTTCCACCAATGTCAAAAACGAACTGGCGATAGTCCGGCTCCGCGTCTCGCTTGAAAGTGGCGATCAGCATCAAAAGCAGTCCGCCAACGGCCACCGCGGCGGTAAAGAAATGCAGATACCGGGGGATCAGTGTCGGCTCGGCAAGATTCAGATTCCATCCACTGCGGTCTGCGAAGTACTTGCCCGCCCAAGCCGATGGTGTCTGGCTGAGAGTGAGGTTTGTAGTGAAAAGGAAACCGATGACAGCGATCAGCAGGAAACTGCCGAGTAGAACGAACCGCCCCGACCCCGCCTCGCGATGCGTTTTGGCCGACACATAATAGAGGCCATAGTAGGCAATTGTGAGCATGACCAGCGCCAGGAGCCATGGCCACGCGATCACCACCGAGGATGTGTAGAAAAACTGCCCGTAAATCACCTGCAGGAACAACAGCGGCGCCACACCGAGTGTCACCGTAGCAGGTAGTAGCGACGGCAGTTTGGTCGCAACATCGCTGAACAGCCGGCTCGCCCGTTCACGGTTTCCGCTCCACCGGCTGGCGAGCGCCAGCACGATACCGCCCAGCATCAGATTCATCGCCAGGATATGGAGCGTAAATGTCACGGCCAGGAGCAGTTTGAATACCCAATAGGGAGCCGGCAACGGGATGGGATCGAGAGTAGGAATGAGGTTGTTGGGCATGGTCGTCTATCTCCTTTCGGCCGCAACTACGGCGGCTCGCTCCAACGGCTTGCCGCTCTGGATCCAATGGACGAGAGCCGTCCGCTGCTGATCGTTCAGTTTCAAATCAGGCATACGTACAAACAGCCCGGGTAAATCCTTCAGCTTTTCAGCGGCCGTCTGCGCATCCAGGGACCGAATGGTCGCAATCGCGGGATCGTCCGGCGCGGATTGATGGCAGACCACGCAATTCTGTTCGAATAGTTGAGCGCCTTCCACAGGGGCGGGGGCCACCGGATAAAGCGTGGCGAGATACTCTGCCAGTGCTTCCCGTTCGCCGTCTATCCCGGCGAATGGCGGCATGACACCGTTGTGCATCATGTCGAGCACGCCCAGCATGGCGCTGAGTTGGCCTTTATCCCATTGGCGCACGACAAGGAATCGGCGAACTCCACGATAGGCATCGACTGTATGGCAGCTCTGGCATTCCACTCGGAAGATTTCGCGGCCGGCTTCCACACCGTCGGGGTGACGAACCCAGCGGGCGGTGTTCAGAACACCCTTTTGATCCATCGCCTCCACTGAAAAGCCGCCGTCTGTGGCCGAAGGAGTGCAGTAGAGGGAGTTGTCGTACATGTAATTAGCTATCACGTACGGCTTGCGGATGGCCTCGCGAACGAATTCGAACGACCCCATCGTACCCAGAGCGGCGAGCATAATTACGAGGCTGTAAGCCAGATGCAGGCGCTTCGGCGAGATTAGCGTGACGAGAACAAGCACGAACGTGACTGCGGCCAGGGCTTGGGCCTGTGCAGCGTAGTGCGACGCAGTCGGCATCGCGCCCTTGGCGTTCTCCCAAAGTTCCGACGGGATGTCGCGAATGTACCACCAAATGAGCGCCGGAAGTACCGCCATCGAAGGTACGGTCCAGCGAGCGCTCCATTTGATCAGCCTGGCCTTCAAAGCAGAATCTTTGACCCGGCTCGCCGTCACCAGGGCATACATTCCGGCGAGGGCCAGGGCGATGGCGGTCCGGACCGCCGCCGATGGGAAGTATGTCGGATTGAAGAACCCCGTCCAGAACTCGTGAGTCTGAATCCACTTCCCAGACGTCAGCATGAAAGTGATGATGCCGTTGATGATTATCAGGCTGGCGAATGCGCAGATGAAGTAGATCCAGCCGTACCAGAGGTGCAGACGCGGCTCCAGCTTGTCCCACCCGTACAGGTAGAACAATGCCGCGGTGATCTCCAGGAAGAAAAAGACCCATTCGATGGCCCATCCCCACACGTAAGCGTGAATCAGGCTGCTGGTGGCCGAAGGGTGAATCAACGCAATGGTAAACCAGATCCCGACGCCGCTGATTGCGCCGTATACTACCGTCACAAGCACGAAGAACTTCGTGTGGGTTCGCAACCAGCCGAGCACCTGGCTGTCGCCCTGCCGCAGGGCGCGGCGTTCCGTCAGCACGAGAAACAAGCCGCCGCCCACGGCGAAATGCGAAACAAAGACGTGCAGAATCGACACGAGCGCAATTAACAGCCCCGCGCCGAACGTCACATCCCAGACCGGATAGTTCATTTCTCAACACCCAGCTTCCGCAAGAACGTAATCATCGGACACCAGTTCGTAAAAGCTGATTGAAAGAGGTTCAACCCAACGAAAGCCGTGAACAGAAACCACGCCGGATGCACCCAGTAGCCGAGCGCCAAGCTCAGCATTACAAAGAAACCGGCGATGAGTCGTAAGTAACGCTCGATGGACATGCGACCTTTCTCCTTCGATTCACTACGAAATAGACAATCGGGACCGTCATCCGCGAGAGCGCGAGCGACGCGACTTCTCCGGCCATCAGTGCGATGGCCAGCCCTTGGAATATCGGGTCAAAGAGGATTACCCCCGCGCCCACCACCACCGCCGCCGCGGTCAGCAGCATCGGCCGAAACCGAACCGCCCCGGCATCGACCACCGCGGCATCCAGCGGCATGCCTTCCTGCAAACGCAACTCGATGAAGTCCACCAGGATGATGGAATTCCTCACCACGATTCCCGCCCCGGCGATGAACCCGATCATCGAGGTGGCGGTGAAAAAGGCGTGGAGCAAGCCATGGGCCGGCAGAATCCCAACCAGCGAGAATGGAATCGCCGCCATGATCACCAGCGGCGTAATGAACGACTGGAACCAGCCCACCACCAGCCCATAGATCAGGATCAGTACCGCCGCAAAGGCGATACCCAGATCTCGAAAAACCTCGTAAGTAATGTGCCATTCGCCGTCCCACTTCATGGAGTAGTGCTCGGAATCGGTGGGCAGCGAAGACATGTGCTGCTCGATAGCGTAGCCACCCGGCGCCTGAAACTTGTCCATTTCCGGCCCAAGTTTGAGAATTGCGTAGACTGGGCTTTCCATCGCTCCCGCTACGTCGCCGGTCACGTAAGTTACCGGCATCAGGTTCTTGTGATAGATGCTCTTGTCGGCGGTGACTTCCACTGGATTCACCAGTTCTCCCAAAGAGACCAGCCGGCCCGTGCGTCCCGCAACCTTCAGCGTCTGAATGCTGGCGAGATCGGAGCGGCTGGCGCGGTCGAGCCGCAGCATCAATGGGATATCTTCTTGGGACGAATCGGAGTGCAGAAGGCCGGCATCGTAGCCGGAGGATGCCAGGGCCATCGTCTTGGCGATATCTTCTTCGGAGATCCCATTCAGGGCGGCTTTTTCTTTGTCCACGACCAGTTGATACTTCGGTTGGTCGTCTTCGACGTACCAGTCCACGTCCACCACCCCATCCGTTTTCTTCCACAGGTCGCGGATTCGCCGCGCGATCTGCGTGCGTTCCTCGAGTTTCGGTCCGTAAACCTCGGCGACCAGCGTTTCCAGCACGGGCGGTCCGGGCGGCACTTCCGCGACTTTCACGCGTGCGCCGAATCGTTCGGCCACCGGCAAGAGCCGTTGGCGCACCTGCTTGGCGATGTCGTGGCTTTGCAGCTTACGATCGCCTTTGGGCTCGAGGTTCACCTGGATATCGGCGACAGTCGAGCCTTGCCGCAGATAATAGTGACGCACGAGCCCATTGAAGTTGAATGGTGACGCCGTGCCGACATAAGTCTGCAGATTCACGACTTCGGGTTGATCGAGCGTGGCGCGCGCCAGGGCGTTGGCCGCCCGGGCCGTCTCTTCCAGCGTGGTTCCGTTTGGCATGTCCACGATCACCTGAAATTCGCTCTTGTTGTCGAAGGGAAGCATCTTCACCTTGACGAACTGGAAGTAGAACAGGGAAACCGAACCCAACAGCAGCGCCACTACGCCGACGAGGAAGCCCCATCGCAACCAGGGCGTGTGCAGCAGGCTACCCATCACCCGGCGATATACCCGCGTAACGAAGTCTTCCTTTTCGCCATGGGCAGCCGCGTGACCCGATTTCAAAATCCGCACCGCCGCCCATGGTGTGACCATGAAGGCCACCAGGAGCGAAAAGACCATCGCCGCGCTGGCGCCAATGGGGATCGGCCGCATATAGGGCCCCATCAGACCTCCCACAAAGGCCATGGGTAAGATTGCGGCGACCACGGTCAGGGTCGCCAGGATAGTTGGGTTGCCGACTTCGTCCACCGCTTCCACAGCGACGTCGAACGGCGGCCGCTTGCGGTTGGCCGGCATCCGCCAATGGCGCACGATGTTCTCCACCACGACGATGGCGTCGTCCACGAGAATGCCGATCGAGAAGATCAGCGCAAAAAGCGTAATCCGATTGAGGGTGTAGCCGTAAAGGTAAAAGACGGTGAGGGTAAGAGCCAGCGTGACCGGGATGGCGATAAAGACGATGAGAGATTCGCGGAAGCCTAGAGTGATCGCAATGAGAATGCTCACCGACACCACCGCGATCAGCATGTGGAACAGCAGTTCGTTCGATTTCTCGGACGCCGTTTCCCCGTAATGGCGGGTGATGTCCACGTTAACGTCCGCCGGGATTATGGACCCCTTCAGCGGTTCCACCCGGTTCAGTATGTTGTCCGCGACCATCACGGCATTGGTGCCCTTCCGTTTTGCCACCGCAATGGTCACCGCAGGCAAAAACTCGCTGGATCCGGAACGCACCATGCGCACGTATTGCGAAGGCTCTTCCCCGCCATCGCTCACTTGTGCGACATCGCGAACGAAGACCGCTTTATTGTCGGCGACTCCGGCCACCACGTTCCTCACGTCGTCGGCCGTGCGCAGAAATTCGCCGGTTTCCAGGAGGTATTCGCGATTCGATGCGTCGAACTGGCCCGAAGGCAGCCGCCGGTTGGATAATCCCAGCGCGCCGGCCACTTCGAGCGGTGAGAGATTGTAAGCCGCCAATTTTCCCTCATCGAGAACGATGCGGATTTCTCGGCGCTGTCCGCCAATCAGCGTGACCGCGGAAACATCGGGGACCTGTTTAATGGCATCATGCACCTGCGCCGCGATTTGCCGCAGTTCGAAATCCCCGTAGCGTTTGCTCGAAAGCGTCAAGGCCAGAATGGGCACATCATCGATGTAGCGAGGTTTCACCAGCGGCGGCGTGACGCCCGGCGGCAGGAGGTCCATGTTGGCGTAGAGCTTCTGATTGAGCCGGACGATGCTCTTCTCTTCATCCTGTCCTACCAGGAATCGGACGATGGCCATCGACTGTCCGGGGCTCGAAGTCGAGTAGATATACTCCACGCCGGGAATCTCCCAGAGCAGCTTTTCCATGGGCTTGGTAACCCGCTCTTCCACTTCGTGGGAGGACGCCCCAGGCATCTGGACAAACACGTCGATCATCGGCACGATGATCTGCGGCTCTTCCTCACGGGGCAGTTTCCATACCGCGAACCCGCCTAGAAGCAACGCACCGACAATCACCAACGGTGTCAGCTTGGAACTGATCCACGCGTGCGCGAACCGTCCCGCCGGACCCAGACGGCGCGCAGTCATTGCCGGACCTCCACGTGAGATCCATCCACCAGGCCGGCCGCGATCGGGCTCACCACCTTCTCGCCCTCACTCAGCCCCGAGAGGATTTCCACGCCTCCTGGCTGCCGTTTCCCGGTGGTCACCAGGCGATTGCGCGCCGATCCGTCCTCGATCACGAACACCCATTGCAGTTGCCCGCGCTCCATTACGGCCGATGTCGGAACGGTAACCACTTTGCGCGCTCCCATGGGAAACCACGCCCGGCCGAACATGCCCGACCGGAGGTTCACCATGGCCGGCAGGTCGATCTTCACCGTATAGGCTCGGGAAGCTGCGTCCACTTCCGGCACGATTTCCGAAACGCGAGCCGAGATCCGCCTGTCCACCGCTTCCAATTCCACATCGACGGATTCGCCCGACTTCACCTCCGGCAACTTGGATTCATCCACCGAAACTTCGAGCCGGTAAGAACCTTCCTTTTCGATGGTGAGGAGCGGAGCGCCCGGCGCGGCCAGATTACCCTGCTCCACGGACTTTGCCGTGACCACGCCAGCGAAAGGAGCGGCGATCCGGGTGTAATCGACTATGATTTTTGCAGCACGAATCTCCTGTTCCACTCCCGCTAGTTTGGAATCGAGCTGCTTGCGCTTGGCTTGCGCCATGTCGTACGATGCCTGGGCTTGTTTCAAGCGCGCCGATGCCTCGTCGAACTCCTGATTCGAGATCGATTTCTTCGCCGAAAGTTCCTCCATCCGCTTGAAGGTGGTCTGCGCCAGGTCCAGTCCTGCTTTGGCTGCGGCTATTCCGTTGTCGGCTTCCGGAAACGCGCTACGAACTTCAGCCTCGGCCGCTTCCGCGCGGCGAACGTTCGTATCCAGATCCTGCGCGTCCAGCTTGACGATCTCCTGGCCATCGCGAACATGGTCGCCCACCTGAACGGCGACTTCCCGCACATACGCCATCACTTTGCTCGATATCACCGTCGCGGTTCGTGCGCGGACCGTCCCGGCCGCCTCGTAGGCATCCGGCCAATCGCTGGCGCTGGCCGCGACGGCCTGAACCGAAATTGTCGGCGCCGGAGAGGCCGCTTTGGGATGGGAGTCGCCGCCCCCGCAGCCGGTCAGAACCGCGGCCGCGGCAAGCGCGGAAAACAAAACGAATCGCATTAGTTCAATACCTCCGAATCGGGCGTAAGCCGGCCCGCGGCTAATTCCAGGTTGGCCGCGGCCAGACGTTCGTCGTGTACTGCCGCCAGATACCGCGTGCGGCTCTCCAGCACTGCGGTTTCATTGCGCAATAGGTCCGTCACGTTGCTCATACCTGCTTCATACCGGTTCTGGGTAATCCGCAGACTTTCTTCGGCCTCGGCAACCGCCACCTTGGCCACTTCGATCCGCTCCACCGAGGCGCGCAGGTTCGCCCAGGCGCGTCGGACTTCCAACCGCACGGCGGAATCCACCCGCTGTTCGTCGGCGTGTGCCCGCTCCATCCAGCGGCTCGATTCCTCGATGCGCGCCTTGTCGCCATTGCCATTGAAGAGATTCCACTTCAGGCCGATGGAGGCCAGCCAATTGGCGCCCCCCTTGTTGATGAACTGCTGGCGATCCGCCTCGAACGCCGCATGGAATCCCACTTCCGGCAACATCGCACTCCTGGCCTGATCTGCCTGGGTCTTAGCGAGCGACGTCGCCAGACGCGAGGAGCGCGCCTCCGGACGCGCCGTGGAAGCATCCTGCTCGAGCGCCGCCAGTTTCAGTTCGGGCAGGTCGAGCGGCGCCAGCGTACTGCTGAGCGTGTGCATGGTGTCCAAGGGCAAGCCGAGAGCATCGTTCAGCGCCGATCTCGCAACGTTCAGATCGGCCGCCCTTTGAATCCGCTGTTCCGTCACCGCCGCCAGGTGTACACGGATCGAAAGTACATCCACGTCGGTGGACATTCCCGCCGCCCGCACCGATTCGGCCCGCTGCAGATCGGCCTCGGCGGAACGAACGGCCTGTTCCGCCGTCTTGAGGCTTTCCGCCGCCAGGACCACCCCATAGTAGGCCTGAACCACTCCGGAAATGACTTGCATTTGAGTGAGCCGCTGCTCTTCGGAGCTCAACTGTCGCGAAAGAGTGGCCGTTTTCATGGCATTGCGAGTCTGGCCCGCATCGTATATCGGCTGATCGACCGAAAGCACAGACTGGAAGTTATTGATGGAGTCTGGACGATTGAGCGGGCCTATGTTGAAGTTGTCGGGCCCGAACTGGTGCTGGGTGAGTAAGGAGCTGAATACGAAGACCGGGTTGTCGCTCCGCACGAAGGACTCGGAGTAGTTCACTTTGGGTAACCGCCCCGAGCGCGCTTCCTCCAGCCGAGCCTCGGAGGCTCGTATGCCGGCGCTGGAGGCGGCGACAGCTTTATTTTCGCGCAGCGCCAGCCGCACCGCGTCTCGCAAAGAGAGCGAATCCTGAGCCAGCAATGGCGCGGCCACGATTAAAAGGAGTGACTTTCTCATATTTTCAGATCTGAATGACGGCCTACATCTTTGCAAGATGCAAATGCCGCCGTTTCGTGACAATTTCCCGCCTCTTTCTAATCGGCAGGTCCTCATTTTTTGTGACCAGACCTTAGGGCAGGGCCGCACGGCCACCATGCCCGGGCGCATCACGGTGAAAAGCGGTTCCGAAGCAACAGAAGTGAGGCGTTCCGGGAGGGGATATCGACCGGGATCTAACGCGGTTCGACCGGCGGCGATGCGGTCACGAAATAGCTGTACGGCCCCAGCTCCGCGGAAGCGAGGAGGCACCAACCGTCGTCTTGCAGGCTGTCCTCGATCTGGGTCAATGGTATCCGGTGACTGAGCGGCGGACCCGGCGGCTGCGCCACGCCCGGTCTCCAATCCAGGATGGCAATTCGCCCACAGGCACGCAAAATGCGGCGCGACTCGGCCAGGACTGCCCGGTGGCCGTCCAACTCATGCCACAAGTTGGCCAGAAACACCACATCGTAGGCGCCGTTCGGCAGACCCGTATGCGCGGCATCCCCTTCGACCAGCCGCACACCAGAAGCCGCACCCTCGCGCGCCAGCTTTTGCTGCAACAGGCAGAGCATTTCGGGTTGAACGTCGACGGCCCACACCATTCCCAGCGGATGGACCGCGCCGGCGAACGGCAGGGCGAAGAATCCAGTGCCGGCGCCGATGTCCGCCACAACCATACCGGACTTCAGCCCCAGCCGGCCGATGATCTCATCCGGCGGCGTCCACGCCAGCCTTTGCGGATCCTCCAGCCGGTGGGCGTTCGCAGGATCGAATGTTCTTTCGTTCATGAAGTCGTTCTCGTGGCCGACCGGCCACAGCTTAGCGCCTTCAGGTGAAAGGCCCTGAGGACGAGCACCCTCCAGAAGCAAACGTGGATAGCAAGCGCTCGATATGATGCGATTGGCACGCCGGGCACTCCAATCCCCGGTCGGCATCCGTCATCTTCCGGAGCATTTCATAGCGGTTGCCGCAATCCTGGCAGCGATACTCGTACATCGGCATAGGGCGTCACCTACCAAGATGCAGGATTCGCCGCGAGGTGACAAGTGAATTTGTCGCGGATTGATGCTCAGCCGGCGCTTTTTGCGGGACCGGATGGCCTTGGCGCGAGTGGAAGACCAGGCAGTTGCGCATGTTTCAGCTTCGTATGGAGCTGCGAGTGAGTGATGCATATCCTCTGCTTGAGCGATAGGGTCGCTGTCGCGCCCGTGCAGCTACCGGTCGAAGCCTGGCGCGAGGTGCCTGCCGGGCGGAATAAAGAAAACTGTAACGCCTCCTTTATTCCACCCTTATACCCTGGCGCTAACCTGTGGCGAGGAGTCATAAATGGCAAGTCTTATCGTCGAAAAACTGTATGACGGGGAGCGGGCGGATGCTCCCATACTTCGAGAGCTTAATGACCTTATGAACGCGACCCAGCGCCGGGCCTTCGACCTGTTTAGCCGGAGAGGGGCCGCGCTCGGCGCCGATCTCGACGACTGGCTGCAAGCGGAGCGGGAGTTTCTCTGGTCGCCTCAATCGGAAATGGTCGAGGACGAAAAAGAAATTCGAATTCAGGTCGCAGCACCGGGCCTGGACGTAAAACAGGTCCACGTCACAGCTTTGCCGGAGTCGATCATCGTAAAAGGTGATCCCATTCACAAACACGATGGCGGAAGCCACGCCGTTCAGTTTTGCGAGTTCAGCGATAAGGCCCTGTTTCGAAAATTTCAGTTGGACAATCCGATCGATGTGGACCGTGTGTCCTCAACCCTTGACAGGGGGATTCTGCGGATCGTAGCACCGAAAGCCAGATCGGCTGGCCGGCAGATCCCGATTTCGCACATGTGACCGCCCGCGATCCTGTGCGGTTCCTCCTTTCGCTTCCGGAGACACTGCAGAACGGGCGTGCCATCCACGCGCCGGCTCTACCCGGTGCTGTCGGCAAGCGAAATCCATCCCCGCTCCGCCATCGCCAGACCGGGAAGGGCCCACCGGCCGCCCGGGGTACGCTTGTTGCGGGCACGCCGTATCATAGAATTACCGGACGTTACGTCATGCGAAGCCCTGCGGTTTTGCGCGCGTTGCGGTGTGCGGCCTCTGCGGGAATGTCGGTCGGACTCCTGGTGGGCGCCACGCACCTGCCCCACGTTATCCACACCACCGTCGCACTTCTGCTCGTTCTGCTGATCCTCGGTATTTCCATCCGTTGGGGGTGGGTCGAAGCGCTGGTAGCCTCTCTCGCGGGAGGTATCGGTTTCGACTATTTCTTTCTGCCACCTCACGGATTCGAACTCGCAGCGCCGGAGTACTGGGTTAGCCTGATAGCCTTTCTGCTAACCGCCATCGTGACCGGCCAGCTCTCCGCGCGGGCCGCCACCAACCGGCGCGAGGCAGAGCGGCGGCGAGACGAGTTGGAGAAACTGTATCGGCTGGGGAACGCGGTGATGGACCTCGACGACGTCGAAAACAGCCTGGAGTGCATCCCGTCCCGGATCGCCGCGACTTTTGAAGCCGGAGCGGCGGCGCTCTTTGACGCGGAGAGCGACCGGGTGTTTCACTCGGGACCAACCGGCGATCGCCTCGCGGAGGGACTTCTTCGGAGCGTGGCAGCCACGGGAAATCCTCTGATCGACGGCCCAAACGGATGCTGCGTGGTTCCCATTCGACGGTGTGGGGAATTGGCCGGCAGTCTGGGGATCTCCGGCGTTTTCCTGACCCAACCCATGGCCGAGGCAATTGCCGAACGCGTGGGTGTCGCCCTTGCAAAAGCTTACTCCGCGCGGGAGACCATGGCCGCCGAACTGGCCCGGCGATCGGAAAACCTGAAATCCGCGGTTCTGGATGCGTTGGCGCACGAAATAAAGGGACCGCTGGCAACCGTCAAGGTGTCGGTGACCACCTTACTCTCCCAAGCGCCCGTAACTGCCTCCCAGCAACATGAATTGCTGGAGATCATCCGCGCGGAATCCGATCGGCTCGAGCAATGGATCGATAGCGCGACCCAGATCAGCCGTATCGAAGCCGGGCAGATTCGCCTGGAGAAGAAGCCAGAGTCGGTGAAACAAGTGGCTCTGCGAGCTCTTGACGGTCTGGGCCCGCTGGCCGACGGGCGGTCCATCGACGTCTGCATACCAGATTCGCTCCCCATGGCGGAGTTCGATGCCGAAATGATGGAAAAAGTGCTCCGGCTGATATTGGACAATGCGTTGAAATACTCGCCCTCTGGCTCCCCTATCGCCGCATCGGCCGAATTTACCGGCGCCGAAATTGTCCTTAGCATCGAGGACCGTGGCTTCGGCGTTCCGGAAAGCGAGAAGGACCGGATCTTCGAACCGTACTATCGCGGGAAAAATGCTGAAATCAGCACGCAGGGGACGGGACTGGGGCTCGCCAGCGCGAAATGTATTATGCAAGCGCATGGGGGGGACATCTGGGTTACCGGCGCTCCCGGAGCCGGCTCGATATTCCATATCTCCTTGCCTGCTACCAAAGGGGTGTCGGATGGCCAACCTGAAAGTCCTGAACGTGGATGATGAACCGCAGGCGCGGCGAGCAGTCAAGATCGCACTCGTAGCCCGCGGAGTGGAGGTATTGGAGGCAGCGACCGGCCTGGAGGCCATCGCCAAGCTGCACGAGGATAATCCCGACGTTGTCATTTTGGATGTGAACATGCCCGGCATGAATGGAATTGAGACCTGCCGGGTCATTCGGACCTTTTCCGATGTACCGGTCATCGTGCTGTCCGTAAGAAAGGTAGCGAAAGAGAAGGCCGAAGCTTTTGAAGCCGGCGCCGATCAATACATCTCCAAGCCATTCGATGTGGATGAACTGATTGCGCGCATTCACGCCGTGAAGCGGCGGACCGGCGCGCTTCATTCCCGTGTCATCACCCTGGACGACGTGGAGATCGATCTCGAGAGCCACGAAGTGAAACGCCAGGGGATGACGATTCATCTGACCGCGAAGGAATTTAAGCTTCTGAATTACCTAGCCGAGCATGCCGGCGCCGTGGTCACACACCGGCGTCTCCTCCAGGCTGTGTGGGGGCCCGACTATGGCGATGAAGTCGAGTACCTTCGCGTCTTTATCAACCAGGTGAGGAAGAAGATTGAACCCGATCCCCGGACTCCCCGCTATCTCCTGACCGAACCGTCGATGGGGTATCGTCTGGTGATCCGTTCCGCGGCGTCAGGAAAACCGTAATGCTGTCTTTATATTTCCTTAACGCGTGCGAGATTACACTCAGCGTAGCTAACTAGTACCGCGACCGCCTGATCAATTTCCTCGCGTCTCGAAACATTGCCCTTGCAAGGCCTTGCCTCGGGATGGCCGTTACGGAGATTTTCATACGGTCAGGTACCTGGGAACTGGCCCGGCGGCGGGTACCGCGGCATCTTCCGGCCATATGTTGCCGGTGCGGTATACTGCCGGGCGTTACATGGAGTATAAGTGCCAAGTATTTTGATTGTTGACGACGAGCCCCGGTTCCGGCGTGCTTTGCGGCTATCGTTAGTGATGAAAGGGTACGACATCCGTGAGGCAGGCAGCGGCAGTGATGCCCTGGAATCGATGCGCAAGGACACTCCCGACTTGATTCTGGTCGACTGGCTCATGTCGGGCATGGACGGAATCAGCCTCTGCCGTGAAATACGGAGGGGATCGCAAGTACCTATTATCATGGTTACCTCCAAGCGCGATGGCCGCTCCGAAGCCTTTGCAGCCGGCGCGAACGATTACCTGCAGAAGCCCTTCGAAGTCAACGAACTGCTCTCGCGCATCGAATTCGCGCTCAAGCAATGATAAGCCTGGGATCCCTGGCCACCCCACCGTCAAGAAAACCATAATACTTTCCTAACTCTTTTCTAACGCCGCGCCAGTTAAGCTAATTTGTGGAGGGCCGTTACTTACACGACCCTGAGGAGGTAGACTATGCGATTATCAGCCAAGGCGCTGGCCATCACCTCGGCGATTCTCTGGGGCGGTTGCCTCTTGGTGGTGGGGCTGATCAACCTTGCGGCTCCCTCGTATGGGGTTGATTTTCTCCGCGGCATGAGCTCGGTGTATCCCGGCTTCTACCACACGCGCACCTTTTGGGATGTCCTGCTGGGTACTGTCTATGGCTTTGTCGACGGCGCTATCGGCGGGTTGATTTTCGGGTGGCTCTACAACAGTTTTCTGGGGCCGAAACCACAGGCTGCAGCCACCAGCTTAAATAGAGCGGCGTAAGCCGGCTACGGAACCGTTGTCATGACTGTCAGTGGTGCGTCACTGGTACATACCCTTCCGAGAGACTCTTGGCCGGTTTGTACGTAACGGGACAGCTCGACAGCGAGGAGGAATGGTGGCACCCATAGGGAACGGGCCCACCGAAAGGAGAGTCAGAGATGCGTTATTTGAAAAGTCTGGTATCGCTTGCGGCCGGGCTCACGGTGATGTACATAGCAATGCCGCGTCAGGCTCGCGCAGATGAGTGGAACCAGAAGACCGTCTTTACGTTCGGCGCACCGGTAGAAATTCCGGGTCAAGTATTGCCCCCTGGGACATACGTCTTCAAGCTCGCCGATAGTCTGTCGGATCGCAATATCGTGGAGGTCTTCAACAAGGCTGAGAATCATCTTTACGGTACTTTTCTGGCAATTCCGGACTACCGGCTGAGGCCCAGCGGGAAAACAATTATCACTTTTGAAGAACGTGCGAACGGAAATCCAGAGGCCGTGAAAGCGTGGTTCTATCCAGGGGATAATTACGGCCATGAGTTTGTCTATCCGAAGGTAAAGGCCATAGCGCTGGCCCAGGCGAACCACGAGGCGGTGCCGTCGATGCCGAACGAGCTTACGGCCAACACCACCAAAGCGACCACGAACATGAACGAATCGCATGTCATGGCAATGAAGCAAGCCCCCTTGAAAGCTCAAAAACCCAATCAGCAGGAAGTTGAGATCGGCGAGGTCTTTACTCCCCCGCCCGCTCAGGTCGCCCAGGTACCCAGCAAACTGCCGAAGACTGCTAGTCCCCTTCCGCTGATTGGCCTGCTGGGTATGCTGTCGCTTGGTGCCGCGGGAGCCCTTCGAGCGGTTTCCGCCAGAATGCGGTGAGAGAGAAAACCGGAGAGCGGAGCAGTGAATGCGTATCGCATGGCGAGGAGTAGAAGGTGTCGCCCTTACGGTTACACCCTCCTTTTGCTTGTTTCGTTCCCGTGGCAGCTGGCCGGCCAGGCAGTCACATCGAATCCAGGCGCCACGTTCTCCGTCAACGCGGACCTGGTGGTCCTCAACGTGACTGCCCGCGACCGGGCCGGCGATTTTATCTCAACTTTGCGGCCGGAAGACTTCCGGGTATACGAAGACGGCCGGCCGCAGGAAATCCGGTTGTTTCGCCATGAGGACATTCCCGTCACCGTGGGACTGCTCGTCGACAACAGCAGCAGTATGGGCAGCAAACGCAACGACGTAACCGCAGCCGCGCTGGCTTTCGTGCGGTCCAGCAACCCCCGCGATGAAATTTTCATTGTGAACTTCAATGATCGGGTCACCTTCGGCCTTCCCTCCCAGGAATTGTTCTCGGCCAACCCCGCGGAACTCGAAAGGGCGCTGAACCACTTGCCTCCATACGGCATGACCGCCCTCTACGACGCCATTGAAGCGGGGTTGGAGCATATGCAGAAGGCTACCACTGGAAAAAAGGTATTGATCGTGATCAGCGACGGGGGAGACAACGCCAGTCATTACAAACTCAGCCAGGTGCTGGAGGCCGCCGAGCGCTCCGATGTCATGATCTACACCATCGGCATATTCGATGAACACAACGGCGATCAGAACCCGCGAGTCCTTCGCAAGCTGGCGAGCGCCACCGGAGGAGAAGCGTTTTTTCCGACCGAAAGCAGCCAGATGACGTCGATTTGCCAACGCATTGCCGCGGACATACGCCACCAATACACCATCGGTTACATTCCGTCCAATCCCAAGCTGGATAACACTTATCGATCGATCCGCGTGACGGTCAAGAACCCGCGCGGCGGGAAAGTCTTCGTCCGAACCAGGGATGGTTATATAGCCTCGCCCCGGCAAGATTCCTCCGCAGATCCGGTGGGCGCGCCATGAGTGCGCGATCCCGGATCCGGTTTGCGCAGTATGCCTTCGCGCTGACGGGCTTGTTAGCCCTGGGATACTGCGCAGCCACCTGGATCGGCGTGAAGCTATATCAAAACCGCGAGGCGCGGCGCTTCCGGCAGGAAGCGGCCCGCCATGCGGCGCCTCCGCCTTCAGCGGCGCATGCCGTGCCGAAAGATGGTGCGGTGCTCGCCAGAATCGAGATTCCGCGA
The DNA here is from genome assembly GCA_035509055.1 of Bryobacteraceae bacterium. Classification (GTDB taxonomy): domain Bacteria; phylum Acidobacteriota; class Terriglobia; order Bryobacterales; family Bryobacteraceae; genus PALSA-129. The sequence goes on from DATJMA010000134.1 coordinate 35,295, forward strand.
GTGGGTCTCGCCGTCATGATTGTCGAAGGGGTCAAAGACGGCGACTTAAGGCGCGCCGTGGGACACATCCCCGGCACGTCCCTTCCCGGAGAACCAGGCAACATCGGGATTGCCGGCCACCGCGATACCTTCTTCCGGCCGCTGCGCTTGATTCGCCGCGACGATCGCATCACCCTCAGCACGCTGAAAAAAGCATATCTCTACCGCGTAGTCTCCACGAGAGTAGTCGGGCCCGATGACGTGCAGGTGCTGTACCCCACCAGACGGGATATCCTGACGCTGGTTACCTGCTTCCCGTTCGACTACGTTGGCGCCGCCCCAAAGCGATTCATCGTGCGGGCGGAGCGCTTGCCCTCACCGGCAAATCCCTTCGCGCCAAACGGATCAGCACATCGCGCGGACTGCCGTCCGCCCGGGCCATTGGCAAGTCGCCAGGCAGGGTAGTCGCCCGGCTGTGTACACCAGGTAGCCGTCACACCTTGCCGTGTGCACCAGCGCCGATGCCCGATAGCCCGTCGTGCGGGGTTCGGAACCAACATCATGATGAGGCGACTTATTCAGCCTGGCGTTCCACCGTTAGAGTAATGGCTTTCTTCGCTGAATCGAAGCGCATCAACCGATGATTCTTACTCCAGCGGCCCCTGTAATGCGCCCGCAAGCTGTACTCCTCATTGGGTGCGACGTCATAGAAGTAATATTTTCCGGAACGCGGCGTCACAAATGACCGGACCTCCAGCGTGCGCATATCCTCCATTTCGACGACTGCGCCCGAAATGGGCTTGCCCACCTGATTACGCACGATTCCGGTGATGGATTCCAGCCCGGTTCGAGCGATGCAGAAACCCGACAATGGGAGCGCCAGCAGAATCGCTGCAATCCTCATCATCTTTCCCCATATTTGTAGATGCTTCCGGTTGGCCGATGGGTACACAACTCAAATACCCAGCGTCGCAACGTGCCGTCCTTGCGAGAGCTCCCAATCGAATATCGTCCGCGAAACGAACACCGCTGTAAATGCGTTAGCTGCCAGGCCGATCAGCAGTGTCACCGCGAAGCCCCGTACCGGACCGGCGCCGAATTCGAATAGAAAAGCGCACGAGACCATGGTGGTGACGTGGGTATCCACGATGGTTTTGAAGGCGTGCCGAAAGCCCGCATCTACCGCCTGGATGGCCGCCTTCCCGGCTCGCAGTTCTTCTCGGATCCGCTCGAAAATCAGGACGTTCGCATCGACGGCCATGCCCACGGTGAGGATCACCCCCGCAATTCCCGGCAGGGTGAGAACCGCACCGGCATAACTGAGGGCTGCCACCAGGATGATCCCGTTCAATAACAGCGAAAGGATGGCGTTGATGCCGGCGCGCCGGTAGTAAATCAGCAACCCCACTGTCACGGCGATCACTCCGGCGATCAGCGCTTCCGAGCCGTCACGGATCGAATCGGCCCCAAGGGAGGGTCCGACGGTGTCTTGCTGCAGGTACTCGATGGCGGCCGGCAAGGAGCCCGAGCGCAAATTCAACGCGAGGTCTGCTGCTTCCTGGTGTCCCGATAATCCTTCGATAACGCCGCTGTCGCCGATCTGCCCTTGAATCACCGGCGCGCTAAGCACCACCTTATCCAGCACGATCGCCAGCCTCTGTCCGATGTGCGTGCCGGTGAAGCGCTGGAATCGTGCCGCCGAGTCCTCGCTCAGGAAGAATTCGGTTTCCCAACCGCGGGAGGGCTCCAGAGTGGCGCGGGCGTCGCGCAGATCTTTGCCCGTGATCACCGGAGACCGCGCCAGAATCCAGTACTCCGCCGGTTGCCCGCCGGAGGTGCTGCCGCCGAGGATCGCCGAATTGAGCGGGAGAATGCCGCCCACGCTGGCCATCGCGTCCGCTGGCGAAGCAAACGGGCCGCCAAGTACTTGATCCAGATTCAACACGGCCGCGGTTTTAAGAATCTGCTTGACGCGTTGCGGATCGCTGATGCCCGGCAGTTGAATCAGCACCTCGGCTTCCTCGCTGCCTTTACCGCCGTGGCCCTGCACACTGGCTTCGGAGAGTCCCAGCGCATTCACTTTTCGGGCCAGCGTGTTGATGGTTTGCGCCATGGTGTCGTGTTCCAGTTGCGCCGCGTATTCCGGCCGCATGGTAAGGCGGTAATCCGTCGCGTTCACCGCCGTCACAATCCATCCCGGGCCTGCGGTCTGCTGCGCCGTCGATTGAAAATCGCCGGCACTCGTGGGGGAGACTCCGCGCACATCCACCTCGGTGGACGCAGCCTGCTGGATGGTTTCTGGATCGTTACGGGAGATCGAGCTGTATGCGATGCCGCTCGCGGCGAGCCGGTCTTTCAGGCGATTGATGATCGTGTCGGCCTCGGCCTTGAACGCGTCCTGAATCTGCACTTCGAGGAGCAGTTGCGTACCGCCTTTCAAGTCCAATCCCAGGCGGATATGTTTCCGGATGTTACGGGCGAGCTGCCGCCCGGACAATGGTATGCCAAAAATCCCGTAAAGGCACAGCACAATGATACCGGCGATGACGAACATCCGGATGCGGAGTGATCTTTGCATGCCGCCTCACTTTTTGGGGTAAGCGGGAAGATCCGGCGGCCGCTTGGGCAGCGCTTTGGGATGCTCGCGAATATCCTGCAGCACCAGTTCCACCGCTTTTTCGAGCTGCGGATCGTGGCCCTGCGCCACCAGGTCCGGGCGGTTATCGACCGTTATATCGGGGTCGACGCCATGGTTCTCCACCACCCACTGGCTATCCAGGTTGTAAAGCGAAAATTCCGGCCGCGTCACATAACCGCCATCGATGAGTGGGATGTATCCGCGGATGCCGCGCACGCCGCCCCAGGTGCGCTCGCCAATCACCGGTCCCAATTTGTACATCTTGAAAAAATAAGTGAACAAATCGCCGTCCGAAGCGGTGTAGGCGTTCGCGATGCAATCCAGGTATCCGTTGAAGACGATCTCGGGGATAGTGGCGCTCTTCCAGTTGCGCGCCGATTCCATCCCCGAAAGCATCCGGCGCAAACGCTCGAAGACCAGTTGGTCGACGAATCCGCCGCCGTTATAGCGAACGTCGATTACCATGCCTTCTTTGCGGATCTGTGGAAAGAATTGTTTCACAAACGCGTTCAACCCCGGGGCCGACATATCCGGAAGGTAGACATATCCCACTCGTCCGTCGCTCATCTTGTCCACCTCTTCACGGTTGTGATCGATCCATTGGAGTTCCTGAAGCCCGATTTGACTGCGCACGGGCTTTACTGGAATTTGCCGCGCGCCCAGCTCGGTGGGCTGGCTGTTGACGGTAAGCGTGGTCTCCTTGCCGGCCGTGTTTTCGAGAAGTTCGTAGGGATTTTGCGGCGTCCGTAACTCGCGGTGGTTCACTGCCAGCAGGTAGTCGCCGGGATGCACGTTCAATCCCGGCTCGGTGAGTGGAGATTGCAGGCCCGGCTGCCAGTTCTCACCAGGATCGATTTTAGCGAACCGGTACCGTCCGCTCGCCGGATCGGCTTCGAATTCGACCCCGAGCATGCCGACATTCACAGGTTTGAGGTCCGGATAGTCGCCACCTCCCACGTAGGTATGCGAATTACATAGCTCGCCGATCATTTCGCCCAGGATGAAAGTCAGGTCATACCGGTCTCCGGCGTGCGCCACCAGCGGCAGATACTTCTCGCGCTGCGCTTCCCAATTCACGCCGTTCATGGATGGTTCGAAGAAGTAATTGCGCTCCTGCCGCCAGACTTCGTTGAAGATCTGGAGCCACTCTTCGTGCGGATCCACTTCCGTGCGCATGTCGCTGAGATTCAACGCACCATCCGTGCTGGCATGCGGATGGGCCGGCAGATCGGCATCCACGACACCGAAATTGCGGGCCACCGGCCCGGACTGTTCGACGTCGTTTTCGGCCGGCTCGCCCGATTTGCGCGCGGCGTAAAGAATTTTATTGCCGTGGAAAGAGAGAGCAAAGTCCGTCGCGCCGTTTACAACCACGCCGTCTTTGCGTTTTTCGAGGTCGTATGCCCCCAATCGAGGCTGCTGTCCAGGTAGGGGGCCGGACAGTCCGTTGGTCGGCTGCGAGAGGTAGAAGACAACGTCTTTATTCGCCAACAGCGCCGTATAATTTCCGGCGGCTACGGGCAGATCCACGACGCGCCCGGGCAACCCGTCCGAATCGATCCCGAAGGGCGGATCCGCGGTGTCCGTCTTCTGCCCCACTTCGTCGGTTCGCGGCGCCACCGGCGATGGAAGATCCTTGCGGAGCGTGACCGCGTAGATCCGTGTGGCGTCTGGGTTGGAGAACTCGGTGTCGAAAACCCCCAGCACCTCGTTGTAATTCCGATTCGAAAGAAAATAAAGGTAGCGGCCGCCCGGGTCGAACACCGGGTCCCAACTTTGCGTCGAAGTGTCGGTCACACCCGTAATCTTCTTGTCCGCTAAGGAATAGAGATAGATCGCGGAATTGTGGTTTTCGCCTGTCTTTCCATAGGCCACCCATTGACTGTCCGGTGCCCAGTTGTAGCCTTCCGGATCGTCGAACAAGTCCCGATCGATCAGCACCGGCTGCCGGGTCTGGATGTCCACATAGAACAGGCGCGCGCTGTTATCGGTGTACAGCAGCTTACGGCTGTCCGGCGACCAGACCGGTTTCAACAGGAACATCTTGTCCGCCGATGTAATTTGCTGCTCCTTCCCGCTTCCATCCTCGGGTGCGATATATAACTGCTGTTCCCCCGTCTCGTCGGAAACAAAAGCGATCCACTTCCCATCGGGCGACCAGGCGACGTATTGCTCGCGCGAACCCGAACTGTGTGTAAGATTTCGCGTGGGCCCCTGCTTGGCGGGTACCGTGAAGACATCCCCGCGCGCGCCGAAGACGGCGCGGCTGCCATCCGGCGCGATGTCGAACGACTGGATCAGACCCGCCACCGAAGCCCAGTGCTTGCGCGCCTGTGGGGAATCTCCATCCAGCCGGATGGTGAGCTTGCGATCCTTCTCTGTCTTCAAATCCAGCACGTACAGATAGCCGCCATTTTGAAATACGATGGAATCGCCGCCCAGACTGGGCCATTCTACGTCGAAGTCCTTGAAATCCGTCAACTGGCGGACCGGTCCGCCATTCACCGCCCGCCGGTAGAGGTTCAACCGCTGCTCCGGACCGCGGTCGGAAGCCCAATAAAGGGTGTCGCCACGCCACATCGGAAAGGTATCCGTGCCGTCGTAATCGGTAATTCGATCAGCCTGTTTGGTGTTGAAGTTATACGTCCAGATGTCCTGCTGCATACCGCCCTTGTATCGCTTCCAGGTGCGGAAATTTCGAAAGATGCGATTGTAGGCGATCGTCGAGCCGTCAGGCGAGTAAGCGAGCAGCCCGCCCTTATCCAGCGGCAGCGCCACCGGTAATCCGCCATCCACGCTCACCGTGAAAAGTTTCCCGAACCATTCGTTAAAGGCCTGGCGGCGCGAAAGGAAGACGATCCTCCGGCTGTCCCGCGTCCAGGCGATTACTTCGTTGTTAGGGCCCATGCGCTCGGGCGCTTCCACCTGATCTGGCACAAAAGTAAGCTGCCGGGGTTGGCCGCCCTCGCTGGGCATCACGTAAACGTTGAAGTTACCGTCGTACTGCCCGGTGAAGGCGATCCATTTCCCGTCCGGTGAGAATTTCGGGAACAACTCCAGGCCGGGATCGCTGGTGATGCGGCTGGCCGTTCCACCCTCGCTCGATACCAGCCACAGGTCTCCGGCGTAGCTGAAGACAATGCGATTGCCGTGGATATCCGGAAAGCGCATCAGCCGCCCTTCCGTCGGCGTTTGCGCATACAAAAGTCCGGCCGCCGCCAGGGTGGAGGCGACACATGCGCAAGCAAATATCATGGCTCTATCTGGGCTGCACCACCACATACAGATGCTCCGAAGCGCGATCGATCAACAGCAGGAGGTCCTGGTTCCCGTTCCGCGCCAAATCGTTCTGAAACTGGTCGACACTCGTGACCGGCTTATGGTTCACCTCCTGGATCACGTCGCCGCGCTGCAAGCCCGCGTCCTGAGCGGGACTGCCGTCATCCACACCGGTGATCGCGATTCCCTTGGTCACGGCCGGCAATCCGAGCTGTTGCGCCATGTCCGGAGTAAGTGGTGTGATGGAGATCCCCAACTTCGGTCCACTCGCTGGAGGAGCCGCGGCGCTGGCCGCCTGGGGACTCGCCGGTTCCTGTCCGAGCGACACGGGGATGCTGACTTCCTTGCCGTTGCGGAGCACCTTAAGCCTTACCAGCGTTCCTGGCGCTGTCATGGAGAGCTTCAAACTAAGGTCCCGGCTGTTTGGAACGGCATTTCCGTTCAGATCCAGGATGATGTCTCCTCGCTTGATTCCGGCTTTTTCAGCCGGCGATCCCGGCGTGATATTGGCCACCAGGGCGCCGCGCGGTTCTCCGCTAAGTCCGAACGATTTGGCGAGTTGGGGCGTCACCTCCTGGATCACTACCCCCATCCATCCGCGCGTGACCTTGCCGTGCTCGATGATCTGGTCCATTACGGCCTTCGCCATGTTCACCGGCACCGCGAACCCCACACCTTGGTTGCCCCCGCCTCCGCCCGAAACGATCGCGGTGTTGAGCCCCACCAGTTCGCCGCGCACATTCACCAGGGCGCCGCCCGAATTGCCGGGGTTAATGGCCGCGTCGGTCTGCAGAAAATCCTCGTAATCTTCGAGTCCCAGTCCGCCCCGTCCAGTGGCGCTGATGATTCCCATCGTCAGTGTCTCGCCCAACCCAAAAGGGTTCCCGACCGCCAGCGCGAATTCTCCCACCTGCACCTTCGACGAGTCGCCGAGCGTCAGAATTGGTAAGTTATTGGCGGGAATCTTTACCACCGCGACGTCCGTCTTGGCGTCCGTGCCGACGATCTTGCCGGTGAACTGGCGTTCGTCGCTGAGCGCCACTTGGATTTCATTGGCGCCGGCCACCACGTGATTGTTAGTCAAGATATAGCCATCTGCGCTGACGATAACGCCCGATCCCAAGCTGTGCTCCCGCTCACTGCGCGGCGTCTGATAATGCTGCCAAAACTGATTTCCGAAGAACTGGCGGAAGAAAGGATCGGAAAAGAAGGGAGACGGCGGCCCCGTATCGGGTGAGCGGATGATCTTGGTGGATGCGATGTTGACCACCGCCGGCAGCACCTTCTTCGCGACCGGCACGAAGCCATTCAGGAATGACACTTGACTGCCGACGGCTTCGCCCGCATTGGAAACATCGACCGTCATTCCTACGCGTCCCACCACCGAGTGGCTGGTTTTGGCTGTCGCCCACGATCCCGCGGCCACGCCCACCCCGAGCGCCAGCGCCAGCAACCACATTACGTTTTTCCTGCTCATAGCCTCTCCTGCACTAACTCGGGCCTGTCGATTCGCGTCACGGTTCCACTCGCAATTGATTCACCACGCTCGATACGTCTGCGACATGACGGGCCAGGGTTCCGGCCAGGTTCTTATCGCTCTCGCTTCCCACCGTGCCCATGAGCGTCACCGCTCCGTGGTTTACGACGATGCGAATCGGCGGGATCGGTCTATGTGCGTACCAATTCAATCGTGAATATCCGTAGATCGCGTCGAAGGTAGCCAGCCGGATGCGGTCGTCGCCCGGGTCGGGCGCAATTACCGCGATCCGGTTCACGACTCTCCGCACTCCCGGGTTGGTGCCGGCCACGGCTGCGGCATCTTCCTTCAAGTTACGACACGTGACCTCGCCAAGGAGAGTGATGGAATTCCCGGAGGCCTCCAATTGCACGGCGTCGAACACTCCGTAGTCGGGGAGCCCGAGCAGCGCCTGCCGTAGCTGGGAGACCGCCCCCCGGCAGCAGCCGCCAGTTGCCTGTGCGGGTTCGACCAACGCTTGCCCTTTCGCCGGCGTCAGGAGTGCAGGCGCCAGCAAAAGGATGCGTATGGCCCACTCACGAATCGCCGGTCGTCTCATAGGCTCGCTGAGTCACGGTTCCAGCCGCGCTTTTTCCGTACCTTCTACCCTCTACGGTAGGCGTATGCAATCAGGAACGAATAAAGACCGCATTACGGTTTTCTTTACGCCATAAGGAAAAGTGTAAGATGCGCTTTATTCGGTTATAATGCTCGCCTTCTAACATCGAGGAAGATGTCGAAAGAGCACGAATGCCGCCAATTGCTGCGCTCCGCCCGGAATGATGGCGTGCATGATACCGACCGTTGTGGCAATCTTCCTCGAACCCGAGCTGGGAATACTGGCGCGAGCGTCAGCAAGATTACTATTGATTTCGTAGATTCCATTCTCCAAAGGCTCCGGCGTGCGCCCGACGCTTCCCGGCGGTCTCCGCAGATCGCTGCAATGCGCGCCGTCCATTGACCGGACCCGGCATGGGCGGAGGCCGGTGAAAGCTTAACGGCAATTTCATTGAGACAGGATCTCTGGCTGTCCGGGTGCTCGTACTCTTATCCGGCTGGAAGGTTCGGCTTCATTTTCTGAACCCGGAGGGATTTTGTGGACAACGCGATCGATAGCAACCGGCAGGCGGATTCGGAACTGCCACCCAGATTCGGCATTCCCCGGCGAAAGGCCGATTTCTTCGAAGTGATGGTATTTCTTTTCCTGATTGTCCCCTCCATGGTCTTGTCGTTCTTTGCACTGAAACTCGGAACCGCGTCATTCGATTTGATAGCCACCTCGACCATCCTGCGCGATTTCGCTCTGGTTACCCTGATTACCTTTTTCCTGTGGCGCAATCGCGAACCCGTAATTCGGATCGGCTGGACTATGTCCGCGGCACCAAGAGAAGCCATACTCGGGCTCCTCCTGTTCACACCTCTGCTTATCCTGGCCACGAGCGTCGACCGGTTTCTTCGGGCTGCCGGTTTTACCGGAACGCCAAAAGCCCTTTCAGGATTCCTGCGTCCTTCCGGTCCGTGGCAGTTTGTCCTTGCATTCATACTGGTCGCAGTTGTTGCCGTAGCCGAAGAGACCATGTTCCGGGGCTACCTGATCCTCCGTTTCGAAGCTCTTACCGGCAGCCCGTTCGCAGCGGCAGTGCTCTCGGCGGGTATATTCTCCTTCGGCCACGGCTATGAAGGCACGGCGGGGGTTGCGACCGTCGGGGTTCTTGGCCTCGGCCTCGCCGCAGTGTATCTATGGAGACGTAATCTGATAGCGCCAATCGTGATGCACTTCTTGCAGGACTTCACAAGTATCATTCTGTTGCCTCTCCTGGTCCACAAACATTAACGCATCAGGGAGGAGCGGCGGGATGATGGCAAGGGTCCGGCCGCATTCTTTCGCAGCCTGCGCAGCTACCCTTGTAACCGCACTTGATTTTCGGGCGACGCTACCCCTCCTCGGAAGAGTGAAAGGCAGAACTTGGCGTCCTGATCGGCGAACCGGACTTATACCAAACAGTCCCCAGTAGCGCTCCGATGCCCACCCCGATGGCGGCCAGCCAGCCACGATGAGTATCGGCCCAAAACTGCGGACTGCCGCTTTGGGCTTCCGCATCAAACCGGCCGCGGGCACCCCGATCGCCGGGAATCGGATGAAACAGGTTACTGGGACGATCCCGCTCGACCGGCGCCCCGGTCTGCTGGGAATCGAAGCCGGTTTTCGCCAGGTATCGATCGAGCAGCCCCGGGCTCATCTTGGTTCCCAATATCGCAGCCACGGTCGAGCGGCCCACATATACCTCCCGCCGCCGGTGATGGGCTGCGTAGTAAATCGCCTCCGCCGCCAGTTCCGGCTGGAAAATCGGAGGGACCGGCTTAGGCTGGTTGGGCAGCCTGGTAGCGCACCAATCGAACTGCGGCGTGTTCAGCGCCGGCATCTGGACCATCGTGATGTGAACCTTGCTTCCAGCGTGCAAAAGTTCCGTCCGGATCGAGTCCGTGAAGCCGCGAATCGCCGCTTTGGCCCCGCAATATGCCGACTGCAAGGGAATCGAGCGATAGGCAAGCGCCGATCCCACCTGTACGATCACGCCTCGATTGCGCGGCGACATCCTTTTCAGAGCCGACATCGTGCCATAGACAAACCCCAGGTACGTAACTTCCGTCGCGCGCCGGTACTCCTCGGCAGTAATTTCGAGGAAAGGCGAAAAGACGGTCGTCATTGCATCGTTGACCCAGATATCGATGGCGCCGAATTCTTTCTCCACCTTTTCGGCCGCGGCCTCCACCTGCTGCGCGTCTGCCACATCGGTGGGAATGGCAATCGCGCGCCCGCCGGCTTGTTCCACCTCACGGCGGGCAGCCTCCAAGCCATCGGCACCGCGCGCCAGCAAGCCGATGCTCGCCTTCTCCCGCGCAAACCGGCGAACGGCCGCACGACCCGCCCCCGCCGATGCTCCAGTGATTACGACTGTTTCCGGCTGATTGTTCATATGCTCCTCTCATCTCCGCGGAAGGGCGCTGGTGATTGCGTCCACCACGCGCTCGGAGAAATCCGTGGTCAACGACCAGGGACTCGGTTGGCGGATTACATGTAGCTTTCCGCGAAGACCGGCTACACGATAGCTGGTATCGCCGTTATCCTTGCGTTGGAATTCCAGATCCACCACCGCGGCGCCCACGTGAAGATTCTTCAGCTGGATGTCCGGCAACCATTCCGGCAGGTGCGGATCGACAAACAGAATACCGAGCGGCGCATACGGAAAGATGCCCAGCATCGCCTGGAGCATGCACCACACCGCCGAACAGGACCACGCTTGCGGCGAATCCGCGTGCGGGTATAGAGCGGGAATGGGATGGTCGTCGTCTCGCTGGTGCCCGCTGAACAGTTCGGGCAGCCGGTAGAACTCAAACAATTCCGCCGCTTCGAACTGAGCCTTGGCCAATTGAGACAGGCGATGATGCAGGCCGTAACGCATCAGTCCCATACAGAACGCGGCCTGCTCCGCCGGCCAGACGGAGCCGCGGTGATAGCTGAAGGGATTAAAGGCCGGATGGCGGGACGATAGCGTGCGGATTCCCCAACCCGAGAACAGATCCGGCCGGAAGAGCCGCTCCACTGCCCGTTCCACCCGGTCGCGATGCACAATGCCTGCCGCGAGTGCATGACCGGTTTCCGAGCCTACCGAACGGATCAGTTCCCCGCTCGCGTCCAGCCCCATTCCGAAGCAACCTTCGTCCGCCATCCAGAAGCGGTCGTTGAAACGGTCCCGGAGCGTCATGGCATCGTCGAAAAGGCGCTTGGAGGTATCCCTCTCTCCCAGCCACCACGTCAGTTCCGAAAGCCTGACTTTGGACGCGAAGGCGAAAGCCTGGAACTCGGCTGGCGCAATCGGGTCCTTTACCTGGCGTCCGTCGGGGTAAACGATGGCATCGTATGAATCTTTCCAAGCTTGATTCTTGACACCCTGCTCCGAGCGGGTTTGGTACGCGTAGAATCCGTCGTCGGTTTTGGCATACCGGTCAAGCCAGACGATTCCCTGGAGTGCCGGATCCAGAAAGCTTCGCACGAGGTCGCGATCGCCGGTCCAGTGCCACAGATTCGAAAGCACGACCGGGTAGAAGCCCGGACCCGTGATCGATCCGTAATATCGGGCGTTGGGATTGTACATCAGCGTGGCGCCGGGTCCGGTTTCCATTTGGTGGACGAATCGGCCCGGTTGGGCATCGCGCCAGTCGTCTTCGCTCTTCGCCTGGGTTGCCGCGAGTTCCGCCAGGGTGCCGCGCATCATCCGCTCGGTCAGCATCGACGCTTGCCAGGAGGTAGTCAGGTTGTCCCTTCCGAATAGGGCAATATAAACCGGCAGGCCGGCCGCCACTGTCCAGCCTCCATCGGCGTGGTCGAGATCGAAAAGGCGTAACGCCAGTAAGTCGCGCCGCGCCTGCTCCAGGGTACGGCGCACGTTGAAGGCAAGATCCGGTGTGCCGAGTTGCACTTCGGCGGAGCCGGCAAAAAACCGGTCGGATTCTTTCTGGTAAACCGCCGGCTTCCGGAAGCCTCCCCCGGGTTGCGCCGGATGATACTCACGGCCTTCGATTTCCGCTGAAATCACGACCGAGCAGCGCCAGGCCGAGTGTGGAAGCAGACTGACGGCGAAGGTCACGCAATGGCGATCCGGGTCGAAGACGGGCGGCGGCACGCAGTGCAGGAAGACAACCTTGACGCCCCTCCGCAGCGTTGCCTTACCCTCGTGGCCCTGGTGTTGATACTCATGGGCAGCCGTATAGGTCCAGGCCAGTTCGGCGCAGTCTACGCTGGCCAGCCACTTCCGGTCGATTTGGCCGTGCTGTTTTCGATCTCCATCGATCTCGGTGGCATCGGCAAAATCGGCATCGATTTCCAGTTCCAATCGTAAATCGACCGGCCGCAAAGTGTGATTGCGCAGTTCGACTTCCTCTTCGAGCCCGTCGCCGGCGAAGCGCGAAAGGCGGAGTTCAATCGGTTCGGTCGCCGCTTGCCCACCCGGTCCCAGGGCTCCTCGAAACAGGTCGCGATCGGCATTCGGCGATTCGATCACATAATAGGCAATCTGGCTGTGCTCCTCGAGGTTCGAGACGCCCACCGGCTGCGGCGAGTTGCCGTTGACGCGATAGCGGTAGCGGGAAAGGATTCTGGTCTGCGATACAAAAAGCCCCTGCTGGGCGTCTCCGTGAATGAAACCGTCGCGCGCCGTAGCCAGCACGGTACGATTTCGACTCACGTAAAAAACCGAATCGCGGGGCCGCAAATGGGCAAGGGGTGAATTCATCGGTCTAATCGCACTCCAACGCACATCAAATTACTTCTCGGACCTTGTTCTCGACGATGGTTTTGATGATGTCGTTCCGCTTCTTGCCGCCCCGCACCAGGGCCTCGGCAAAATGAACGCTCTGTTCCAGCGTCACGTTGCCCGGCAGCGGAGGCTCATTCGGATCCACCACCGCCTGGATCACGGCTGGTCCCGGGTGCGCCAGGGCCTTGCGAAGTACTTCGATCGCTTCTTTGGGGTCTTCTATGGTGAATCCGGCCGCCCCGCAAGCCTGCGCGTGCAGAGCGAAGTCGATCGGCTGGAGATCGGTTCCGAACTCGGGATTCGCATCCATCGCCATCTGTTCCCATTTGATCTGGCCGAGTTCGTTGTTCTTGATCACGACCACCTTTACCGGCAGCTTGTATTTGACGAGGGTGGCGATCTCTCCCATCAGCATGGTCAGCCCGCCGTCTCCCACGATGCAGATTACCTGCCGCCCGGGATAGGCGGCCGCGGCGCCGATGCCATAAGGAAGGCCATTCGCCATCGTGGCAAGCATGCCGGAAAGTGAAAACTGCATTTCGTCGCGAATGTCGATGTATCGCGCCGCCCAGGTCGCAATCGTGCCGCTGTCTGAAACCACGATCGCATTGGGCTCCAGCAGTTTATTCAGCTCGTAAGCCACAACTTGCGGTTTCATCGGCTTATCCGGCCGCGTGCCGCGCTCTTCCATCAGCTTGTTCCACGATTCCATCCTGCGCTGCGACTTTTCGAGGAAGCTGCGGTCCTCTTTCTGGGGCAGGAATTTCGCCAGCAGTTCCAGAACCGTCGCGCAGTCGCCCACCAGGCCAATGTCAACGTCGGCGCGCAAACCGATTCTGGTGGGGTCGATGTCGATTTGTACGATTTTGGCCTGGCCGGGCTTGGGCAGGAATTCCACGTATGGAAAGCTGGTCCCTGCCATAATCAGCGTGTCGCATTCGTGCAGCGCATCCTGTGACGGGGCTGTGCCCAAAAGTCCGATGCCACCCAGATTGTACGGGTTCTTATCGGGAATGACACCCTTTCCCAGAAGCGCCTTGATCACCGGCGCCTTCAGCTTGGCCGCGAGATCCAGTACTTGCTTTCGCGCCCCCAGCGCGCCTCTGCCTACGAGGATCGCGATCTTCGAGCCCGGGGCGATGAGCCGCGCCGCGGCCTCGAAGTCTTGCTCGGGCGGAATCGGAAAACGCGGCGGCAGAATCTTCGCGCTGTGGCTTTTTACATTCATACCTGAGCGTTGATCGGCCGATGCCTTCCATTCCTGAATGTCTTTGGGAATGGTGACGTGCGCGACGCCGTGATAAGCCAGAGCGGTCTTGATGGCCTCGTCCAGAACGTTCTCTACATGAGCCGGCCCCATAACCCGCTGGTTATAAACCGCGACATCCATATACAGTTTGTCGAGATCCAAATCCTGCTGATAATGAGTCCCGATCAGGTCGTGGAACGTGTGCCCGGTGATCGCCAGAACGGGTTGCCGGTCGAATTTCGCATCATAGAGACCGTTCAGCAGGTGCACGCCTCCGGGACCGGAGGTGGCGATGCAGACGCCCAGGCGGCCGGTAAATTTGGCGTATCCGCAAGCCGCGAAAGCCGCCGCTTCCTCATGCCGTACTTGAATGAACTTCAGCTTGTCCTGGTGCTTGCGCAATCCTTCGAACACGCCATTGATCCCGTCTCCGGGAAGCCCGAAAATGGTATCAACTCCCCACTGGATGAGTCTCTCTACCAGAGCTTCGCCAACCGTTTGTGCCATAGTGACGTCCTTTACGCTGTCGAATTACCCGACTCAATAAAACACCCGCCGCAATCGCCGCCAGCGATGCCGCCACCGCCCTCCACCTTGAGCGGGGTTGAGCTGGCTGTCTCGCCGGGGCTGCGCTCGCAGAGTCGATTGCCAAACGCAGGATCTCCGCGGTGTGGCGTACCTCCTTGTGCGCCAGTTGCGAAATCTGCTCGCGGCAGCTGAATCCGTCGGCGATGACCAGCGTGCTTTCCGCGCTTTTTCGGACTGCCGGGAGCAGCGCCCGTTCGCCACAGGCTACCGAGATGGAATAGTGATCTTTTTCGAATCCGAAACTGCCCGCCATCCCGCAACAACCCGAATCGAGAACCTCAAAGTCCAGGCCCATGCGCTCGTACAGCCGCTCCTCCGCCTTCATGGTCAGGACAGCCTTTTGGTGGCAATGTCCATGCACGACCGCCTTACGCGGCAGGCGAGGCATGTGGTCCTCGAGCCCCTCGTGTTCCAGGAACTCGCTGAGGGTGTAGCACTGCTTCTGCAGCCGCTTGGCGTTCCAGTCGTCCGGCAGCAGATTCACCATTTCGTCGCGGAACACCGCCAGACAACTGGGCTCCAGCCCGATGACTGGAACGCCATTCTCAATTTCATTCGAGAGTTCGTCCAGCGCCTCTCGCAGCAGGTGCTTGGCCAGCTTCAACATCCCGAAATCGTACAGCGGACGCCCACAGCACAGACTGCGTCCCGGAATCGCTACCTGGAAGCCGCAATGTTCCAGCACCTCGACCGCGGCTTGTGCAACCTGTGGATGAAAGTGATTGTTGAATGTGTCCGGCCACACCAGCACGCGCCGTCCACCGGCATTCCTGCTCTCTCGGCGATTGAACCAGTGCCTAAATGTTTCCGTGGCAAACCGCGGTATGGTGCGCTCCGGCGCGATACCCCCGATCGCCTTGGCGATATCGCTGGTTACCGGAGCATGTGCCAGAAAGTTGACCACACGCGGAGCATACGAGGCCAGGCGTGCCCACCAATAAATCAGGCCCATGGAATACGCGTGGCGCGGGCGCAGGCGGCGTTCATAATAGTGAGCCAGAAACTCCGCTTTGTAGGTGGCCATGTCTACATTCACGGGGCAATCGCTCTTGCAGCCTTTGCAAGCGAGGCACAAATCCAGCGCCTCGCGGACTGCGTCGGTACGCCAGCCCTCCGTCAGCGGATCGCCGTGCAGCATTTCGAAAAGAAGGCGTGCCCTGCCGCGCGTGGAGTACTGCTCTTCCCTCGTGACCATGTAGCTGGGGCACATCGTGCCCCCTTCTTCCCGGCGGCAATTGCCCACCCCCGCGCAGCGTAACGCGGCGTGAGCGAAGGAACCGTGATCGTCCGGATAGTGGAAATGCGTATGGAGTTCTGGCGGTCGGTAATCCGTGCCTAAGCGCAGGTTGTCGGTGATCGCGTAGGGATCGACTATTTTTCCCGGGTTCATCTTCCACTCCGGGTCCCATATCGACTTGAACTCGCGAAATGCCTGGACCAGCTCTTCACCGAACATTTTCGGGAGATACTCCGCGCGCGCCTGGCCGTCGCCATGTTCGCCGGACAGCGAACCGCCGTAACTCACTACCAGGCTGGTAGCTTCGTCCATGAAGGAACGGTAGTTATCAAGCCCCGCCTTAGTGCGCAAATCGAACTGCACGCGGCAGTGGATGCACCCCTGGGCGAGATGCCCGTAAACCGAGGGGTTGTATCCGTGCTTTTCGAACAGCTTTCGCAAGTCGCGTAGATAAGGACCCACGCGAGCGGGTGGTACCGCCGAATCTTCCCATCCCGGCCATGCCGCCGGCTCACCCGGGACCCAAGCCGTAGCGCCCAGGCCCGATTCGCGCAATTCCCAGATGCGTTGCTCCTCGGCGGCATCGTCATAGAGCCTCATGGATGGAGCATTGGGTTTGCTCCGGAGCATGTTCATCAGTGCCCGCGCCTGTTCGTCAGCCTCCTGCTTGGTATCGGCGCCGAACTGCACCAGAAGCCAGCCGCTCCCCTCGGGGAGTTTCTTCATGTCCTCGAGGTACTCGCCTTTTTTCTTGTAGTAACCAATGAGCCGGTCGTCAATGCCTTCACAGCCGATGGGATGCGCTTCGAGAACTTCCGGAATGTGGTCTCCGGCGGAGTAAATGTCCGGATAGCCCAAAACCAGCAGCGAGCGCTTCGGCGGGCTGTGGACGAGGTTTCCCACCACTTCCAGCACCGTAACGCAGGTACCTTCGGAGCCCACCAGCGCTCGGGCTACATGAAATCCGTTTTCCGGCAACAGTTCGTCCAGGTTGTAGCCCGAAACGCGGCGGGGAATGCGCGGGTAACGCCTGCGGATTTGATCCGCGTACCGGTCGCGCAATGATTTCAGGGCGCTGTAGATCTCGCCGCGGCGGCCGCCCTGTCGAATGATGGATTCTAATTCCTGGTCGCTCGTGCGGCCCACTCGCATGCGGCAACCGTCATACGTAAGAATCTCTAACTCGTGAATGTTGTCCGCGGTGCGGCCGGCCATCAGAGCGTGAATGCCGCAGGAGTTGTTTCCCACCATTCCGCCGAGAGTGCAATGGGTGTGGGTAGCCGGGTCCGGGCCGAACGTCAGGTGATATTTTTCGGCGGCGTCGCGGAGCGCATCGAGAACCGTCCCTGGCTGCACACGGCCAAGCCGCCGGTCCGCGTCTACCTCCAGCACTTCGTACATGTACTTGGAAAAATCCATGACCACCGCGACATTGCAGCACTGGCCTGCCAGGCTGGTGCCGCCGCCGCGCGGCAGAACCGGGGCGCCGTGGCTGCGGCAGACCGCCAGGATCGCCTCCACGTCGGCCGCGTTTCGAGGGCACGTCACGCCGATCGGAACCTGGCGGTAGTTCGATCCGTCCGTCGCATACAGCGCGCGAGAACCCGCATCGAAACGCACTTCTCCCTGGACGGACGCCCGCAATTCCATTTCGATCTGCGCTACCGTCGCGGCGGCCAAACTGACCGGAACTGGTGGGTGAGAACTCGATGCCACCGATGCTATTTGCTCGACGAACAATTTCCTGCTCCTTCCGCCCTCACCGCGCTGGCTTGCCGGACCCATGTTGCGAATTCTCGTGCTTCTGTTTCTCGCTTTCCGAGACGAACGTAGCGCCGCAGTTATCGCACTGGAATGGGCTCTTGGATTTCTTTTTGGTGGCCTCGCCGGTCACTTTCTTGGTGTGTGTTTTGGGACTCATGGCCTGTTTACCCCCGCTGGTGCGCTCCTAGTTGCCGTGCTTCCTGGTTCACGACGGTCTCCGCGATTTCCGTGAGCCGGGCGTCGGTCTGCTGCTCTTCGCGAAGCGTCTGCTCGAGCAGGTCGCCGATCTTTTGGAACCCGAGAAGCGTCGCGAACAAAATGGCGGTGCTGTAGGCCGCGATTTCGTAGTGCTCCACGCATCTGGCGGCGCCGATCAGCGAGGCGTCGCGCAGTGGAGAGAGCGGGATACTTTCGATGGCCCGTTCCCCATCCGCGATCAGCCCCTTCATGCCATTCGCGGTTGCTCTTCCGGCATCCTTGCCCAGTTCGCGGAAACCACGCTCCAGCCTCCGGACATGTTCCACTGTTTGTTGGTGATGTTGCTGAAAGGCTTGCCGCAGAGTCTCCGAGGCGGTATTCCCGGCCATCCCGGGAAGCGCCTCCACCAGGCGCAGTTCTGCATCGTACAATTCCCGGAGTTCCTCGAAAAGAAGGTCGTCCAGAGTTTCAATCTTCACTTTTGAATCCCCTCCAGATGGCCCGTTGCGCGGTGGGCATGCTGCTTTACTTCCATTCCAGCAGTCCGGACAGAGAAGTTGTTAGCGGTTTCCGCACATTCCAGACGCCGCTGGTATGCGGAGGCACGACATCGCCCGGCAGCCACAAGGCGCAGTATGGCGTATGACAGCGGTACCGGTAGGTAAATCGCACAATCGAGACAGGAGGAATCGCCGGACGTGCCGTACTTATTTTTCTCTGCGATTCCTCGCGATAACGGGCGTCTGTTTGCTCACCGGTCCGACCAGAGCCATAAACTTTTCGATCTGCCGTCCGGCGCGAGGAGGACGGTACGGTTCCGGGTGGGAGACCCGGGCGTGCGGGACGGGAAGCACCGGATTAGACATCGCTTCGGGCGCTTACGACGTGGTTGCCCTACTCATGACGATGGTGCGCGTCCGGCACAACCGGTTCCGGCGGCAGCCAGAGAACTCGAACGCGCTGCCCCGGACGCAGGCCGCGGACCGGGAACTCGCACCCGTTCGGAAAGCGAACCGCATCGTAGGAACTTTCGTTTTCATGGACCAGCGTGAGTGAAACCTCCACGATTCGTCCAACACCCATGGCTTCCTGCAGGTCTTCGGTGATATCCATGAGCATCAGGCGCGTTCCTGGCGGCACACATACGGTGGGGACCGTCCGGGAAGAGTGAGGAAAAAAGGGATCGGTCAGCGTAGACCAGAAGCTCTCATGACCGTCGCAATCGCTGCGGTCTTCCTCCTGAATGTCAGCCGTGCGCGCAAACGCCACCGTGCCGTGAAAGCGATAACAAACCAAGTCGTCTCCTTCGTGTGCCCTGCTGGTGGGAACCGACCTTAAGGAATCGTCGGACATAAACGCTCCTCTCCGGGCGGGACGGACGCCCAAATGCTCGGCGCTATTTCCCCCCGAATCCGAGCCAGCCCCGGGTCAGATAATCGCCCACGGTGAGGGTCACCAGGATCAGGAACCACAAAATCGCTCCGGCAATGACGAGTTTGACGAGCTTCCTTTCCAGCAGAGCGTGCATGAAGAAGCAGGCAATCAGAGTCGCCTTGGCAAGCGCGATGGCCACCGCGACAAACATGCTGCCCCATCCGAGGTCGAGAAATCCGATCAAGACGGTGGAGAGCGTCAGCGCGAGCAGCGCGGCGAAAGTAAGAACGTACTGTTTTGCGGAAACAACCGGTCCCATATCAGGTATGCAACCCCGAAATATAGAAAATGGCGAAAAGAAATACCCAGACGATATCTACGAAATGCCAGTACAATCCCAAGGCTTCCAGGGGAGTGTGATATTCCGAATTGAACGAGCCGCAGTACGCCCGCACCGCGAAGATGACCACCAGGGTAATTCCGATGATCATGTGAATCGCGTGCAGCCCCGTCATGGCGAAATAGAACACATAAAAAAGCTCCATGGCGTTAGCATGCGGGCTCGACGATTCGAACCAGACGCCCGGCGCCTTATGGGCCTCGTAATGTTGGTAATACTCGGTGAATTTGATCGCCAGAAAGACCAGCCCGATGAACGCGGTGGTAAGCAGGAGGAAGGAGGCGCGCTTTAGCTTCGCCATCGAGGCGCTGTGGATTGCCAGTGCCATGGTGAGGCTGCTGGTAATCAGCACGGCTGTGTTGATGGAGCCCAGCACAATGCTCATATCCTTGCTGCCTTCATCGAAACCCAGGGGATAAAGCACGCGATAAACCGTAAATGCCATGAACAAGCCGCCGAAGAACATCACTTCGGTGGCGAGGAAAATCCACATGCCGAAAGTGACGCTCTCACGTTGCTGCTCCGGCGTTCCGTACTGCTCGCGCAGCATGAGTTGTTGCGGATTAGACAAGTCCCAACTCCTCTTTCATGGCGTCGTAGTCGTATGCTTTCTGAGTCACTACCGGGGTGACTTCGAAATTGTGTTTTGGCGGCGGGGACGGCGTTCGCCATTCGAGTCCGGTGGCCCGCCAGGGATTCGGCGGAGCGATCGGCCCGTAGTGCCACGACCAGAAGAAATAAATCAGCGGCATGAGATACCCCGCGCCGAGAATCGTGGCCCCCGCCGTGGAAAGCACGTGGAGCGTTTGAAATTCAGGGGGGTAGGCGGCATAGCGGCGCGGCATGCCCAGGTAACCCAGGACGAATTGCGGAAAAAACGTCAGATTGAATCCCAGGAACACCGTCAGTGCCGATAGCTTGGAGATACCTTCGGGGTACATGCGGCCGCTGATTTTCGGCCACCAGTAGTGCATCCCTCCCAGGAACGCCATGATCGTTCCGCCGACCATAATGTAGTGGAAGTGCGCCACCACGAAATATGTGTCGGTAACGTGAACATCCACTCCCAGCGCTGCCAGAAACAGTCCGGTCATCCCGCCGATGGTAAACAGGCCAATGAACCCGATGGCGTATAACATCGGGGTGTCCCAGGAGATGGAACCCTTATAAAGTGTGGCCGTCCAGTTGAACACCTTGATGGCGGACGGCACCGCCACGGCATAACTCAAAAGCGAGAAATACATCGCCGAATAGACGCTGGTCCCGGCGACAAACATGTGGTGGCCCCACACCAGAAAGCCGATCACGGCGATCGACACGCTGGCATAGGCTACAAACGTATATCCGAATATGCGCTTGCGCGAGAAGGCCGCCACCAGTTCGCTGATGACCGCCATTCCCGGCAGCACCATGATGTAGACCGCGGGGTGAGAGTAGAACCAGAACATGTGCTGGAACAGGACCGGATCGCCGCCCAGAGACGCGGAGAAAATACCCACCTGGAAGATCCTCTCCACCGCGATCATCAACAGGACCACCGCCAGAATCGGCGTGGCCAGCACGAAGATGATGCTGGTAGCGTAGTGAGACCAGACAAATAAGGGGAGCTTGAACCAGGTCAAACCGGGCGCCCGCATGCAGTGAATCGTGGCGATGAAATTCAAGCCGGTGAGGATGGATGCGAACCCGGAAATGAAGATTCCCAGCGCGGCCCCAACCACGTAGGTATTGGAATAGATGGTGCTGAAGGGCGTGTAAAACGTCCAACCGGTGTCGACTCCCCCGCGAGCCATCGAATACAGCGCGACGATGCCGCCGAACATGTAGATGTACCAACTCGCGAGATTGAGCTTGGGATAGGCCAGGTCCTTGGCGCCGATCATCATGGGGATCAGAAAATTCCCCAGCGTGTTCGGAATGGATGGAATCAGGAAGAACCACACCATGATGATGCCGTGCATCGAGAACAGCTCGTTGTAGGTGTGCGGCGAGACCAGGTCTGTCTCGGGTGTGGCTAATTCCAGGCGCATCAGAAGCGCGAAAATTCCGCCGATGAAAAAAAAGAAGGTCACCGACGCGAGGTAAAGCAATCCAATGCGCTTGTGATCTGTGGTCAGCAGCCAGGAGAGAATCCCCCGCTCTTCGGTAAGGTAATTGGGCGTTTCCGCCGTTGGTATCTTTACGACAGTGCTCATCGGTCTTTCGGTCTCGAGCCGGAGATGGAGGTGGCACCCGGTCCGGCAATTCCTTTCTGCTGCCCGAATTGCACATTGCTGGTTCCCGAACTGCTTCGCGGCAGCGCAGCGGCGCCCGGTCCGATCGCTTTAATAAAAGAGACCAGCGCCAGCAGCTGTTCTTCGCTGACTTGGCCTGCAAATGTCGGCATGACCGACTCCAGGTACCCTTCGATCGGTTGCCCGCGCGGGTGCAGGATCTTTTCGCGGATGTAAGTCTCGTCGGCTACCACCGTCTTTCCGCCGATCAGGTGTACCTCGGTGCCGTAGAGCCCGGTCAGCAACGGGCAGCGGCCGGACGCGTCGAAATGGTGGCAATTCGCGCAGCCGAACTGGTGGAAGAGCTTTTCCCCGGTGGAGGCGAGCGACCCCTCCGACCCTCCTTCTTCGAGCCAGCGCTGGAAATCCTGCGGCTCCATCGCGTACACCCAGCCAATCATGCCGGAGTGTTTGGTCCCGCAATATTCGGCGCAGAATAAGTGATACTTGCCGGGTTTGGTGGCTTCGAACCAGAGGGTGGTATACCGGTCCGGAAGCACGTCCTGTTTCACCCGGAAAGCCGGAATGAAGAAGCTGTGAATCACGTCCTGGGACGTCATCACCAGCCGGATGGGTTCGCCGATTGGAACATGCAGCGTGTTGATCTCCCGTTGTCCGGTTTGGTACTGCAGCTTCCACATCCATTGTTTGGCGACCACGTAGATTTCGCGCGCGTTGACCGGCGGTTTTTCGATTCGGACATAAAGATGAGCGCCCCACCCGAACATTCCCAGGAAAATGACAAATGGAATAATGCTCCAGGTGGCTTCTATCTTGATGTTGCCTTCGATTTGCGGCGGCAGCTCGTTTTCGCTCTTGCGGTGGTAGCGGAACGCCCAGTAGACCAGGACAATCGCGATTCCGCTCGCAACCAGGAAACAGACCGCCACCAACATCCAGAACAACCAGTTCCACTCGGTGGCCACCGTGGAAGCGGTTTGCGGCAGTAATTGCAGCGAGTTCACAAATTCGGCGCCTCCCTTACGCGGGCGTGCGCCAGCCGGAAATCGCGCCGGAACAGCACGGCCAGGGCGCCGATCAGGATGAGCAGTACCAGGCCGGCAGCAAATCGCAACAGGTTCAGGACATCCGCGGAATATTTTCCTTTGCTCGGATCGTAGTGGTAGCAGAGCAGCAGAATCTCGTCGACCGGCGAGCCGATGCGATTTCCCGACGCGTCCATCAGCCCCAGTTTGAGGTCTTTGGGCGTGAATTCCACTCCATAGAAGTAGCGCGCGATGCGGCCGAGCGGCGTGATCATCATAATGCCGCTGGCGTGGAGAAAGATCTTGGTAGCCGGATCATAGCGGTAGTGGAAACCTACGGCGTCGGCCACGGCGCGGATGTTCGGCTCGGTTCCCGTGAGGAAATGCCAGCCGGCGGTCCCGTCTTTGGATGAGTACGAGTGCGCATAGTTATCGCGTTTGGAGGCCGCCAATGGCGGATCTTCGGAGGGATCGATGCTGATCGCCACTACCTCGAAGTCGCGGCCCGCCCGGAAGGACAGCGGACGAAGACCCGATACCATCCCGTTCAGAATGTAGCTGCACAACATGGTGCAGCGGTAGTACACCAGGGCCAGGATTACCGGCTTCTGTCCGAAATAATCTCCCAGCCGCACCTGGCGCCCGGACTCGTCGCGGAACTGCGCATCCAGAGGGATCTGGGCGTTCAGCCGCTGGTCGATCCTGATGCCCTGAAGCTCCTTCGGTACTTGCGGCTGGTCCGACGTTTGCGCCGCGGCGGAGAAGGCGGCAAACAGCAGAAAGACACTGGACTGCATCAACAGTTTCATCTTGGTTCGGGCACTACCTTTCCTTCGAAACCCGTCCGGCGCGTGCCCGCCTGCGGGTCGAAATAAGTCATGTCAGGCGGCGCAGGCTGGGGCGGAATGCCCCGCTGCGCGATTAACTCGATCGCTCGATCGATCGGTATGGAAACGATCCCCTTGGCGGGATCCACCCATCGGTAGGTGCTCAGATCCGCGTTTTCGGCGGCCAGGTACTCGTGCAGGTCGCGCCGGGGATTTGGTTGAAGAGCGGGAGCAGGCGGAAGAACGAATCCGGTTTGCGGCGGCAAACTCGACGGCAGCACGGGTCGCGAGACCAGGTGCCCGAAGAGCAGAAATATGGGATAAATCAGCATGACTGCGATCCACATCCCGACAAGCACTCCGAAGCCGGTAAGTGCCACGTTCCTGGCATTCGCGTCGCGGTGTTCGTACCGTGTAGTGGGATCGATCGGATCGACGAGATCGTCACGATTACTCGGTGACATGCACCAGCGCCTCCTCGAGTTGCGGATCGTTTGCCGGTAGCAGCGGTCGCTTCGGCAACTCGCCGAAAAATGCCCATAACCAGATGCCGCCGAGCCCCAGCGGCAACGTGAATGTCATCCAGCTCACGGTGAATCCCGCCTTGTGATATCCCGGGATCGTCATCCAGATCAGATCCCAGAACTGCATCACCAGCACAACCACCGAGACCCCGCTCAAAATTGGAGCGTGGCGTTTCACCGGCACCGACAGCAGAAGCAGAAAGGGCACGAAAAACTGGACCACGATCAAGGCCACGCCCAGCCAGCCCCAGGATGTCTGGAAGCGAGGCAGATAATACGAGATTTCGTGCGGCAGATCGCCCGCCCAGATGATCACCAGTTGCGAGAATGTGAAGTACGCCCAAACCATCACCATCATCAGCAGCAGTTTTCCCAGGTCGTGGAAGTGCGATGGACGCAGCGCGCCCGACAGCGGTTCGCGCCGGCTCAAAAGCCACATGGCGAGGATGACGAACGCCATCCCCGTGAGCGCCTCGCCCGCCACGAAAAGAAAACCCCAGATTGTCGAAAAGAACGGGGTTTGCAGTGATTCCGCCCAATCGACCGCCGCGAAAGTGATGGTAAAGACGTAGAGGATCAACCCTCCTGCGCTCAGTTGCCCCAGCAGGCGCCTCCGGCCCGGCACTCCGCAGTCCTCTTCTGAAGACCAGCGGTTCAGAAAATACATCAGCGTGTTCCACACGGCAAAATAGACGAGCGCGCGGACGACCACCAGCGGCGAGTTCATGTAATGGCTGCGATGCAGTAGCACCGGATTCGCGTGGACCCGCTCGGGATGAGACCAGTCGTAAAGGTACGGAAAGCCGAAGATCAACGGTATGAAGAAAACCGTCAGCAGGGGCAGCGTCCGCGTAGCCGCTTCGAGGGTGCGGCGTATCATCACCCCCCACGCTCCTCCGCTGAGGTATTGCAGCATTAGAAAAGCCATGGAGCCCAGCGCGAACGCCAGCCAATACAGAAAGCCCACCAGGTACCCGTGGAAGAAATCGCCGGGATTAAAGAACGCACCCACAATTGAGGCCGCCACCAGCACGATGCCGACGATCAGTACCGGGGAGCGCCACCGCCGCAAAGTTTCTTCGAGATTGGCGGAGGGAAGATACGGCGTCATTTCGTCTTCCCCAGTGCCGCCTGCTGGTCCGCCGGCACGTCCTGAAGCGTAGCGTCCCGGCTCAGTTCCAGCGCGCGGACGTAAGCCACAACCGCCCAACGGTCGCGAACCGATAGCTCGTCGCGATAATCCGGCATGGCGCCATACCCGTTGGCGACGACCCCGTAAAGGTACCCGGGCGGGGCATGGCGCACCCGCTCGCTGTGGAGGTCTGCCGGTTGAATAAACCCGCGTTTGGCGATCATGCCATTGCCATCGCCAACCAGGCCGTGGCAGGGAGTGCAATAAATGTCGAATCGCTCGTGGCCGCGCTCGAGCAAGGCTCGATCCACCGGAATGGGAATGCTGGCTACGAAAACTCCCTTCGTGGTTCCCTGCTCGATAGCGTCGCCCTGGTCGGTGCCGTCGAATGTGAGGGTGTTCGCCGGAATGGGCCGCGCCGATCGCCCGTCCGCAAAAAAAGTGCTCGCGTCGAGCGGACGATATTTGGCTTGCTGCCACATGTCATGCCGGCATCCTGCGCAGAACCAGGGGAGTAAAACCAAGAGGACGATTGCGCCGGCAAAATGCCTGCCACTATTCATCGTCCACCTCCCAAACGCTGAGAGGCTCGAAGGAATAAAGCAGCCTCGTCACATCTGCCTCGTGGTACACCGGATCGCGCGTTTCGACGCAGAGAAAGAAGCCGTCGTCGCTGGTGCGCTCAAACGTGGGGACGCGAAACACCGGATGGTAGAGCCAGGGAAAACCTGCGAAGAACAGCACCCCGAAAAATGCCGCGGATGCCGCGAAGAGCACCGTTAGTTCGAACATGATCGGCACCCACATGGGCCAGCTATTGAGCGGCTTTCCGCCGATATTCAGCGGATAGTGGATTGCCGCAATCCACCATTGCAGGAGAAACGCGGTAATCGTGCCGCACGCGCCGGAGAGCAGCACCACCAGCGGCAGTCGGTCCGTCATGGGGACGATTTCGTCGAGTTCCCGTATGGGATACGGCGTGTACGCTTCGAATCGCGTGTAGCCGCACTCGCGAACCGCGCGCGCGGCATCCACCAGATGCTCGGGGTCGTCGAATTCGGCCACTAATCCGTAAGTGCGCGATCCATCCATTACTTCTCCGACCCGCCGCCTGGGCTTGAAAACGGCAGTAACTCGCGGATTTCATACATTGAGATCATGGGAAAGAACCGTATGAACAACAGGAACAGTACCGTGAACAGACCCATCGAGCCATAAAGGATTATGTTGTCCCACGTGGTTGCGGAATAGAGAAACCAGGAGGACGGCAGGAAATCCCGATTCAGGCTGCTGACGATGAGCATGTACCGCTCCAGCCACATGCCCACCAGCACGTCGATCGATATGAGAAAGAGAATCACCGGCGTGGTCCGGTTGCGCTTCCACCAAAGAAGTTGGGGAATGGCTACGTTGCAGGTCAGCACCGCCCAGTACGACCAGGCAAACGGGCCGACAGCGCGATTATGCACGATCGCCATCTCAAACGTGTCGTTGCTGTACCAGGAAGTGAACGGCTCGAAAGCATAGGTGTAGGCAAGGACAAGGCCGGTAGCGAGCATGAGCTTGCCGCAATTCTCCAGATGGCGGATGGTGACCAGGTTTTCCAGGTGATAGACCTTGCGAAGCGGAATGGCCAGGACCAGCACCATGGCAAAGCCCGAAAAAATCGCTCCCGAGACGAAATATGGCGGGAAAATCGTGGAGTGCCAACCCGGTAGAATCGCGATCGTGAAATCGAAACTCACCACCGTATGGACGGAAAGCACCAGCGGGGTGGCGAGGCCCGCCAGCAGCTTCGACGCCGTCTTGTGCCACCGCCAATGGCGCGACGCACCGCGCCATCCCAGCGCCAGAATGCCGTATACCGTGTATTCCAACTTTGTAGTGGCGCGGTCCCGCACTGAGGCAAGATCCGGGATCATGCCTAAGTACCAGAACAGCAGCGATACCGTGGCATAAGTAGAAACCGCAAAGACGTCCCACACCAGCGGGCTGCGGAACTGCGATTGCACGGTCATGGTGTTCGGGTACGGTAGAATCCAGAACGCCACCCAGGGACGGCCAAGGTGAAAGACTGGGAACAGGCCGGCGCAAGCGACGGCGAACAGCGTCATGGCCTCGGCAAAGCGATTGATGGAATTCCGCCAGGTTTGATTCAGCAGCAACAATATCGCTGAAATCAATGTGCCCGCGTGGCCGATTCCGATCCACCAGACGAAGTTGGTAATGGGAAACGCCCACGCCACCGGAATGTTGTTGCCGAAGATCCCGACACCGGTGCTGATCAACGCCACTACACCAACCAGAAACGCAAGCACTACCGTCAGGGCGACAGCGAAGCTCCAGAACCAGAACGGTGGCACGTCGGGCGAAATTACGATCGAGGTAATCTGCTCCGTGACGCTGTGAAACGTAGATCCAGGCCCGACGATCGTCACTCCCGATCCCGCTTCGGGCGGGCGCGCCGCTGTTCTTTGTTTCTCGTCAATCCTCATGCGCTCGGGCATCCTTCCAAGCGGGACTCGGATTGCGCAACTCCGCCAGGTAAGTGGTGTGGGGGCGTGTGTTGAGGTCGGCCAGCAGCGGATAGTCCAGTTTTTCCTTCTTCAGCCGCGCCACGTGGTTCGCCGCCTGATTCATGTCGCCGAAAATAATCGCTTGCGTCGGGCAAACCTGCTGGCACGCGGTCTGGATTTCTCCGTCGCGAATGGTGCGGTTTTCGTCGATGGAGCGGATTTCCGCCTCACGAATCCGCTGTACACAATAAGAACATTTCTCCATCACGCCGCGGCTGCGGACCGTGACATCCGGATTTCGCTGCATCTTGAGCTGGTCGGTAATCCAGTCGTTGAACAGCAGGAAATTGAAATGCCGCACTTTATAAGGGCAGTTATTCGAGCAGTAGCGAGTGCCGATGCAGCGGTTGTAAGTCATTTCATTCAAACCGTCCGGACTGTGGGTAGTGGCGGCGACCGGGCACACGTACTCGCATGGCGCGTCTTCGCAGTGCATGCACGGCACCGGCTGATAGCGCATCTGTGGGTCTTCCGCGGTGCCATGGTTGTAGACATCCACGCGCAGCCAGTGCATTTCTCGATTGCGTAACTGCTGTTCTTTGCCGACGACCGGAATGTTGTTCTCCGATTGGCAGGCGATTACGCAGGCCATGCAATCGACGCAGGCCGTGAGATCGATCGACATCCCCCAGGAGTAGCCGGTGTAAGCCCAAGGCTTATAGAGCGTCTCCCTCTTCTCGGGAATTTCCAACTGCTTCCGGACGAAATCCGGATCCGATTGATAAGCAGACACCGGCTCGCAGATAGCCAGCGGACGTCCTTCCATGTCATAAATGGTTTGCGTGGCAGCCAGTGGATACTTGCCTCCGGCGGAACGGAGTTGCGCGCCGGTTGCGATCCAGAAGGCATCGCATGTGCGCAGTGGATAGACGTCAAATCCCACTCCATTGCCCACTTTGCCGGCCTTCGTGCGGCCGTAGCCCAAATGGACGATTGCCGTATTGTCCGCCTGGCCGTCTGAAATCCAGATCGGACCTCGCACCGTTTGGCCGCCCTGACTCAGTTCGGCCAGGTGCCCCGATTCGAGGCCAAACTGCTTCGCGGTCCTGGGGCTGAGATGAATGACATTGTCCCAGACCAGCTTGGTGATGGGTTTCGGTAACTCCTGAAGCCACGGATTATTGGCATAGCGCCCGTCCAACAGGTAAGGATCCGGCCGAAAGAGAAGGTCCACCCCGTTTGCCGTAGCGCCGGTTCCAGGAGCCGTTGCGGGCGCTGCGGGCTTCCCGACTGTAATGGGCGTGAGCGCCGACCCCGCGACTACACCGGCCCGCACCGAGGAGCGCCACCAGCTTTCGAAATCGGCCGCCTTTGAATTCGTGGTCCAGTATGACCTCACAATCTCGTATGCCGCCCGCGGACTCTCGGTCAGGAATGCGTCCAGGATTTCCAGATCCGAGCGGCCGTTATACAGCGGGTCGAGCAGCGGCTGTAGGATGGTTACCGTTCCGTCGAATGCCCGGGCATCGCTCCAGTCCTCCAGGAAGTGCTTGCGCGGCACTACCCAGTGAGCCAGCAGTGCCGTCTCGTTCATATGAAGCGAGACGTGAATGGTCCGTGCCACCTTCGATAGAGCCTCGCGAAACGGAATATCGTGCGGGGCATTGTAAATGGGATTTCCGCCCAGCATCAGCAATATGACTACGCGGCCGGCCATCATCTCCTGTGTCAGTTCGCGCAGGGATGCGACTTGATTTCCAGGCGATAACTCGACGGGTTCGGTGTACACCACAGTGCTGCCGGCATTTCCCAGCTCGGCATTCATGGCGTGCGCCAGGGCATGCACGGCGGGCGGCTGGCAATCGCCGGGAATGATCGCGCTGGCGCCGTGATGCGCTTGCAGATCGGCAGCCAGCGCCGAAATCGTCGCGGCGTGAGGACCCGGCGCGGGCCCATTCGCCCCGCCGGTCAGCGCAGCGGAGAGTTCGCGGGCAAAAGCTTCGATGTCGCGATAGCGCATGCCCAGCCGGTGGTCGGCTTTCCCGCCGGTCGGTGTCATCTCGCTTTCCACCGCGTACAGGCGGTTCATCGACGTATTGGCGCCGCGCACGCGGCGGCGATCGGCAAAGTCCCGTGCATAACGCGTGCTTCCCACCCCGGAAGCCAGGAAATTGGAATCGAGAGAAAGAATTACGTCCGCGCGATCCAGCCGGTAATAAGTGTTGAGGGGGCGCCCGAACGCCGCCTGCGCCGCATCCCGGGCGGAATGCGCTCCGGCGGGATCGAATTGACACCAGCGCGCCTTGGGAAATGCGCTTGTAAGAGCCGTCATCTGCGCCCCGTATGAGGGCGATGTGACCGTCTCCGTCAAAATGACAAGCCCGTCCCCGCCGTTCGCGCGGAGGGGATTCAGCGCTTGGTTGAGCGCCAGTTGGAACGCCTCCCAATCGCGGGTTTCCCCGTTTTCAGTAATCTGCGCGGCGCGATCGGGATCGTAAAGATCGAGCACGCAGGATTGTCCGTGTACGTTGGTGGCGCCAAGGCTGGCCGGGTGCTTGGGATTGCCTTCCACCTTGGTGGGCCTGCCCAGATGGCTTTCCACGACGATCCCCTCGGCGTAGCCGTTCACCAGCGAAGCGGTCGCGTAATAAGAGGGACGTCCCGGCAGAGCCTGTTCCGGCGGCTCGACATAGGGCATGATGAATTCGGTTGGTTGGCGCGTGCAGCCGGCAAGCGCGGCCATGGCGATCGTGGCGCCCGATACCTCCAGAAATCGCCGGCGCGTGGCTTCCAGATCTTCCGTCTCGGCCGCGCCGGCAAGCGACTCCACGGGCACGAAACTTTCATCGTGATGATTCATCGGTGGCATGTGCTGCAATTAGTCAGGCTGCGGATTCCGTACTCCTTCACGAGCTGCGCTCCCAACACGTCCTGGTTGGGAGGCTGTCGATAATCCATATTGAAAACCTCGTTTCGCGGACGCACATTCTTTTCCGGATGGCGGTGACAGTCCAGGCACCACTCCATCGTCAGGGGCTGTGCCTGGTAAGTAAGGGGCATGCGGTCGACGCGGCCATGACAACTCGTGCAGCCGATGCCCTGATGAATGTGGACGCTGTGGTCGAAATAGACAAACTCCGGCAGGTCGTTGACGCGCGTCCACTGGATCGACTTACCGGACCGGTAACTTTCCCGCACAGGCTCAAGCGCCGGAGCCACCGCCCACATCTGCGAGTGGCAGTTCATGCAGACCTTTGTAGGCGGGATGCCGGCGAACTCCGATGTCTCCACGGTCTGGTGGCAATACCGGCAATCCAAGCCGAGTCCGCCGGCGTGGTGTTCGTGGCTGAATGGCACGGGCTGTTCGCGCGGGACGCTCTGGCGTGTCTCATAGGGCGATCGATCGATCTCGTAGGCGCCCCAGACCGCAAACCCCGACAGCACAGCTCCCGAAAAGAGCACCAGCCGCACAACCGTGTTCGCCCAGGGCGGAAAGTACCGTGCCATGGCAATTCCTGAGATTCGAGACCTGTAACTAGTCGCGAAGGGAGGCTTGCATGTAGAAATAGACCCCCACTAATAGGGCGACTGTAAGCAGAAGAAGAGCTCCTGCTATACCTACTACATACGATTTCGGAAACCGCACCCTCTCATACTAGTGTGGGGCCTAAGCCGGTTCTGGACGGTTGCGCACTCATAGTTACAGAGTTGTATCCTTCAGCCTGTTGAACCTGTCCAGACCTGCAGTAAGCGAGACGGATCGGTAAATTTGAATACCGCAAAAGCGCGATACCGGGCGCAGATCGGACATATCGGACCTGCCCCGGCCCTCCACTGTGGCACCTTGGGAGTTTCGTCCGGCCGCTTTTCAACGATATTACAGCTCGCCCATTGCGGCCTCTACTGACCCGACCGCGAGGATTGAAGCCTTCCGTCGGTGCGAAGCGCCAGCGGATTGGTCAAGGACTGGTGGCACCCTGTGCTTGTGGTGGCGACCCGATAATCGCGTCGCCGGGAATTTGCCGGATCGGTTCTGTCTGCCGGAAGCGCGGCCGCAGCCCCCTGCCGCCGCACCGGGCTGGAACCCCGGGCAGCGACAAAGCATTGCGCAAGTTGGAAACCACTGCGAGCCGAACTAGCGGGAAGCGGCCCGTCTCGCCATCATTTTCTGGTAGGCGCCACGAAGCGCAGCCATCGCTTCCGGGGCGAGCTGGGCGGCCTGCCGGCTGCCTCCAAATTGGCGGCACAACTCCCTGCTGCGTTTCAAGCTCTGGACGAATTCGACGCATTCCGGACAGTCCTGCAGATGGTTCTCGAGTTGTTCGCAACTCGCCGGCTCCAGTTCGTGGTCCAGGTACTCCGACAAGAGTTCAAAAATGTGCGCGCAATCGTCATGCTTCATGCGGCTTGCCCTCCCTTTCTGGACCGGAGGTACCGGTCCAGGTGCTGACGCAGCGCCAATCTGCCGCGATGCAGCCGGGTCTTGACTGCATCGGTGCCGATCTCGAGAATCTCCGCGGTCTCCTCCGTACTCAACTCTTCGACGTCACGCAACAGGACCACGCTGCGGTAAGTTTCCGGCAATCGTTGGATCGCTTTTGCCATTGCATCCCGCAGTTCGGCATCGAGAAGCAGGTCGTCCGGCAGGGACGACCAATCGGCGATGTCGATTCGACCGCCTTCGCCGTCCCCGAGCCTGGCAGGCTTCAGGTCGTCGAGCGACAGTTCCGCTTTCGGAGCGAAAATGCTCTTTCGCCGCTTCATGAAACACTCGTTCTTCGCGATGCGAAAAACCCATGATCTCAAGCGGTTCGGATCGCGAAGCTGGTCGATGCTCTCGAATACCTTGAGAAGCGTCTCCTGGGCGACTTCTTCCGCGTCTTCGCGTTGTCCGCACATCAAAAAACTGTATTGGGAAAGCCGCGCGTGAAACGCCTTGACGAATTCCGTGAAGGCCGCTTCGTCGCCAGTGAACAGGTCCGCTGCAATCTGGGCGTCGGACTTCATCTCGTGGGGCACGCTAAGATCGTACGCAATTTTTGATCTCTCTGTCGAGCGCCTTGCCGCCTCGTCGATGCAAGATCGGGAATTCTCCCTCGCGGCGGGCACACCAGTACTCAGGCGCCCCATCCTTTTGCAGCCGGCGTATTGGTGAAATCCGGTTGCCAGGCGGACGCACGGACGAAGCGGCGAAAACGCGGGACAGCATCCACGATACCGGCCGGCATTGCGCTGGTGTTTGGAACGCAACCAGAATCGCAAATGCCGGCGAGCCGCGTGCGCCGTCAAACTCACGGGAGTGTGAAACCGCAGAATTGCAGGAATTCCTTCATGGCGGCGTCGATGTACTTTTCCCGGTGAATAACCAGAGTGATCTGGCGCCGCAGATTCAACCCCCGTACGAAGACCCTCCGGAGCTGCCCGGCTTTCAATTCCGGCTCAATGGCCGATTGCGAAAGGCAGCCCAGCCCGGCGCCCGCCATCACAGCGCGCTTCACCGCACCGATTCCTCCCAGTTCCACCGGCGCGTGCGCCAACTCGCACGCTCCTTTGATGGCTTCTTCGAAAACCGACCGCGTGCCTGACCCTGGCTCGCGCAACACCCACCGCGAGCCGGCGAGCGCGGATGCCGGAACCCGGCGCCCCGCGAGCGGGTGCTTTGCCGCCGCGAAAATCACCAGCCGGTCTTCGCGCCAGGGAATTGCGTACAGGTCCGGATGGCGCGACAGCCCCTCGATCCATCCCGCATCGCTCTCGAACTGCTGAACCGATCGAACCACTTGGTTCGTATTTCCAATCGCCACCTGAAACCGTGCATCTGGGTGACGCCGCGTGAACCGCGCAATCAGCGGGGGCAGCATATAATTCCCAACCGTGAGACTGGCAAACAGCTTGGCGCTGAGATGCGGCCTGGCGGCTCCGGCTTCGATTTCGCGGACCTGGTCTAATACTCTGACGGCCGCCGGCAATACTTCGCGCCCGGCGGCGTTTACGGAAATTCGCCGCCCGTGCCGGTCGAACAGCCGCCGCCGGAGTTGGTTCTCCAGTTCCGCCAGCGCCTGGCTCATGGCAGCTTGCGAAAGTCCGATCTGCCGCGCCGCGCCCGTGATGGTGCCGTTCTGACAGATGGCCCGAAAGATCTCCAATTGCCGGATCGTGATCTGCATTTCCGTATTCTAAATTGATTTTATCGAATGGATATATTGAGATTATCCGTTTGGATTATATGCGCCCTGCCGGTAACCTTAGGACGAATGTCATTCTCGAGACCTTCCGGGGCATTTCTGGCGGGATGCGGCTTGTCCCTTTCGGCGGCATTGCTGGCATGGGCCGCGTCGTCCCTTCCATGGGACAGAAAGCTCCAACTCAGTCCGCTCACCCTGGCCATCTTAGCCGGCATGGCCGTCGGCAACCTGGTACCGAAGAGATTCCTGCAAGACCTTCACCCCGGCCTGCGCTTCTGTCAGCAGTCCCTGTTGCGGCTTGGCATTGTGTTGTACGGCATCAGATTGACGGTGGGCGATTTGTGGCGGCTCGGGCCGCGCGCGCTGTTCCTGGATTTGATCGTGATCAGCACGGTCCTGATGGCCGGATACTGGCTTGGCACACGAATTTTTGGTCTGGATCGCGACACCGCCTTACTGGTAAGCGCCGGCAGCGGTATCTGCGGCGCCGCGGCGGTATTAGCTACCGATCGGGTAATCGAATGCGAGTCTCACAAGGTGAGTGTCGCCGTGGGTACGGTGGTGATGTTTGGGACCATCGCCATGTTCCTTTACCCATCGCTTTATCCGTTCAGTGGTCTCAGCGAGCGCCAGTTTGGCGTTTACGCCGGCGCCACCGTGCATGAGGTCGCTCAGGCCCTCGCAGCCGGCCGCGCGGTCAGCCAGGCAGCCAGCGACACCGCGGTCGTCACTAAGATGCTGCGCGTTCTCATGCTGGCCCCCGTACTGCTCATCATCAGCCGTCATCGCAGCCGTAGCGGCCGCAGTTCGACTTCGAAAGTAAAATTCCCCTGGTTTGTTTTCTGGTTCGGTATGGTCATACTGGCGCAGTCCTTCGTTTCCCTGGCGCCGCCCGCGCGGACTGGTCTGATCAACCTGGACACCGTAATATTGTCGAGCGCCATGTTTGCTCTGGGCGTGGCTACCCGGTGGCAGCAGATGAAACAGGCGGGCCGCAAGCCGCTTCTGCTGGCTTTCGTCATCTTCGTTGGTTTGGTATGCGGCGGTTGGACGATCACGCGCCTGTTGGTCTAGTGCCGCGAACGCACGATCAATTGCCCCGCGGTCGGGTGCCCGTTCTTTGAGCGCGCCGCCCTCTTGGCATCGCCGTCAGGATTTCACGCCAAACCGCAAAGGCGCCAGGCAAACACACACTAATTCTCTCTCCGTCTGACCGCCCAGGCGCCACTCGGCTCCCGAAACTCAAATCAATCTTCCGGTGCCGCAACCGCCGGACCAATTCCATTCGTCTCGAAAAATTGCCCATCCAAGGCACGAAAAGTTGCCCGCGTCAGGTCCCCGGAGACTCCGGAAGGCGCGCATATAAGCGGTCACGGATTGCACTTTTGCTGATTCAAAAGGAGAAAGCGATAAACCCACCGCTTAACTTAAGCGGTGGACCGGGATCGGGTTGACGGCCCCGCCCTGTCAGCCCGGAAACATCGCCAACATGCCCGGCTTCACCGCGGACCAGAAGGTGAAGCGATTTTCGCCGCGCCGCGAAAGCGCCCGAGTTGGTCGGGTTCGATGCTCTTGAGACCGAATTCCCTTTTCAGGGCGATCGCGCGATTGCGCACTAAGTTGAACCGGGAACCGGTTCCCGCTCCGATCGACCACCCAAGCGGCAACCGTGTCGAATTGACGAAGATGCCCGCGAGTTCCCCGTGGGCCGGATATTTCCGGCGGCAGCCTTATCTCATATTCGAAGTGGAGTTCAAGAACTACCGGCACTTTGAGGCCGCTACCGGCATCCCGTTCACGGAGTAGCACTGAGTGGCGTTGTGATCGCTGGAAGGACTTGCTAGAATTAGGGATAGCGTGTTTAGGCGGGGCTCGGAGACCTGGCAGGATGCTTACGTGCAGACCGCGTGGTGTGGGCCCGGTACAGGTCACGGGCAACAGTTCCGAAAGCATCTGATCGAAGCCCGTAACCACCATCAAAACATTTAGGTTGTCAGGTATGTTCCGAGGTGACAGAGTCGGCGGAGATATTCCAGTGCTGGAAACGCCGGGCGAATCTCCGTCTCCGCCAGCCCGGAAGCTCGATTTGAAGGCTTACTTGATGCGGGAGCCGGTGATGATCACCGTGCTTTCCACTGTCGCCATAATTTGCTTTTCCGCGGTGAGCTGGCTTTCGAGCATGTATCATGCGCAACAGAAATCGCTGGGGGCCGAATGGTTCAATCGCGGCGCGGCGGATCTCGCGCAACGCCGCTATAAACTGGCGGTGAGCGAATTTCGAACCGCGCTCCTCTATTCCCGGGGCGACTACACATACCAATTGAATCTCGCCGAGGCGCTGGTCGGGCAACAACGGATCGAAGAAGCGGAAGCGTACTTGGCGAACCTCTGGGATCGCCAACCCGAGAACGGCCTGGTGAATCTGGAGCTTGCCCGCATCGCCGCGCAAAAGGGGCAACCCGACCGCGCACTCCGGTACTATCACAACGCCATCTACGCGACCTGGCCCGCCGACCACGAACAGGCGAGGCGGCAAACGCGCCTGGAGTTGATCTCCTATTTGTTGAAGATCCACCAGAAGGAGCAGGCGCAATCGGAACTGATCGCGCTAGCCGCCAATTTGGGCGACGATGCCGACCAGCAGGCTATGGTCGGGAACCTTTTTATCCAAGCCGGGGACGATAGGGATGCTCTCGCCGCATATCGCGTGAGCCTGAAAACCTCCCCGGATAATGCGGCGGCGTTGTCGGGAGCGGGACGCGCAGCCTTCGAGTTGGGACAGTATCGCCTGGCTAAACAATATCTGGAATCGGCGCGGGCCGCCGACCCCAATGACGCGGAAATCGCCGCGCGCCTCGAAACCGCCAGCCTGGTGATGCAGTTGGACCCCTTCCGGCGGCGGATCTCGGTCGCGGAACGCGACCGGATCGTCATGGACACTTTTGCATCGGCGAGCCAGCGGCTCGCATCCTGCCCGGCGATCGATACCACCAACGATCCGGCGCAGCCGTCTCTCTCCGAAACCTTGACCAAGATGAAGCCCCAGATCACGGAACGCAACCTCCAGCGGGATCCGGACCTGGTGGAGCATGCCATGGAACTGGTGTTCAACATTGAGAACCTGAGTAGCGCCGCGTGCGGCAACGGCACCCCAACGGACCGTGCGCTGGTTCTGATTTCGAGGCTGCATGAAGGAAATTGAGGTGGACGCACAATCAAGATCGGGGCCCGGGATTCTTTTGGGAGGTACTCGGCCCGAAACCACGGCGGCGGTGCCGGGAGTTCCGCAGTCGCTCCGGCACTCCCTGTTTCGAGAAGAGCGTTTCTTTCTGATTTTATCGGTGTTCATCGGCATTTTTTCCGGACTGGCGGTGGTCTGTTTCCGCTTTGCGATCGACTGGTGCCGGATGATGACACTGGGTTCCGGCGTAGTTTCCCCCCTGCGGCTGATTCTGGCGCCGGCGCTCGCCGGCCTCGTAATCTCGGCCCTGGTCATTCACGTCTTCCCCCGGGCTCGCGGGAGCGGCGTGAATCAAACCAAAGCGGCGCTGTACATCTATAACGGCTATATTCCGATTCGCACCGCGCTCGGCAAATTCGTCACCGCCGCTTTGGCGATCGGGTCGGGCCATTCGCTGGGGCCGGAAGATCCTTCGCTGCAAATCGGCGCCAGTCTGGCTTCGGCCTTGGGGCGGCGCGTAAACCTGTCGCGGGACCGCATGCGGTTAATCGCGCCCGTGGGCGCCGCTGCCGGCCTCGCCGCTGCTTTTAACGCACCGATTTCGGCCGTTCTTTTCGTCATCGAAGAGGTCATCGGACGTTGGACCGCGGGAATCCTGGGATCGGTCGTGCTTTCCGCCGTCTCCAGCGTCGTGGTGATGCGCTGGTTCCTTGGTTCGGAACCCTTGTTCCGGATTCCGGTGGTACAACTGGAGCACCCTACCGAACTTATTGCCTATTGCGCATTGGGATTGGTCGGCGGCCTCTTGTCCGTGGCTTTTGCCCTGGGGACTACCGTGTTTCGTGAGAAATGTATGGCTTGGCCTGGCTGGACCCGGTACTTCCAATCCGCCGTGGCCGGACTGCTCATTGGTCTCATCGCAATCCTGGGTGCGCCGCAGGTCATGGGAGCAGGTTACGAGTACATGGACGAAGCCATGCATGGACAGTTCACCTGGCAGTTCCTGGCCATCCTCGCCGGACTCAAGATTGTGGCCACGATGCTCTCTTTCGTCAGCGGAACTCCCGGAGGCATGTTTGCCCCCACCCTGTTCATCGGCGCGATGCTGGGAGCGGCGGTCGGTGGCGCGGAGCACGCGGTTCTGCCGCATCTTTCGGTCTCCATCGGAACGTACGCGCTGGTGGGCATGGGCGTGCTGTTCGCGGGATTCCTGCGAGCGCCTATGACTTCGGTCTTCATGGTCCTCGAAGTGAGCGGAAATTATTCCATCATCTTGCCGGTGATTGTTGCCAACACCATTGCC
Organism: Bryobacteraceae bacterium; assembly: GCA_035509055.1. GTDB lineage: Bacteria > Acidobacteriota > Terriglobia > Bryobacterales > Bryobacteraceae > PALSA-129. Next base: position 73,762 of record DATJMA010000134.1, read on the forward strand.
TACGTGATCTCGCGCACGCTTCAGCCCACTCCGATTTTCGACGTGCTGACGCGCCACGACGGAGTCGATCTGCCGTCAATGGAAGAGCAGCGTGAAGAAGACGTATTGCGCGTGGAAGATGCCATGCGGCCGCCTGGGAGCTGGGTTTTGGATGGCGAGGAGAAGGTCGGCCGGGTATTTCAACGTCTGAGCAAGGAATCTCCGGAAGTGATGCTGGTACGGATCAGACCGGTGGGATGGGCCACGGTGAGCAAGCACGACATCGAGCAGATGGCCAAGGATGGCAAGGGCAGCGTGTCCTTGAATTCCGCCCTTCCCAACCATCGAACCCCGTGGCTGCACCCCGATCATCCTTTGGAGACAGCTTTGCGTTATGTGCACCGGTGGAAACTGGTGCCCGTGGTCAGCCGCGCCGATTTCGGCAAGCTGGAAGGCGTGATTTCCCAGAACCACGTTCTGGAGAGATATCGCAAACTCGGCGAGGTCGAAAGCCTCCACATGCCGGCGCCGCTGTCCCAAACCAGCCCCAGCCTGACGTAGCGGCAAACGCCGGCCGGCCGATGCAGGCAGCATCGGTTCTTCCCACGCGGCAATTGCGAGTGCTCTCCGGAAACTGTCCGGAGGCAGCGCTCCTTCGCAGTCGCGCCTCATAACGCCCGGAGGGCAGGGCTTCGGCCTGCTCGGCAAAGCCCGCCCCAGCAGCCTGAGCGGCGGTTCCCCGCCCTAAAGTGTCAGCGGTTCAACGCCGCGACGCCCGGAAGCTGAATGCCCGCCAGAAATTCCAGCGATGCTCCGCCGCCCGTCGATACGTGAGTAATCTTGCTCGTAACGCCCGCCGCTTTGATGGCTTTCTCGGAATCGCCGCCACCCACCACCGAAACCGCGCCCGCGCCGGCCACGGCCTTCGCCAGCGCCACCGTCCCGGCATCGAATGGCGGCTTCTCGAAGATGCCCATCGGCCCGTTCCAGATCACCGTTTTCGCGCCCGAAATCACTTCCGCATAAGCCGCCACGGTCTTCGGTCCTATATCCACGCCAATCTTGCCATCCGGTATCGTCTCGACTGCCTCATGCGCTGCGCCGGCCGCGATTTCCGACACCACCACGTGGTCCACCGGAAGCATCAGCTTTTCGCCCAGCGATGCCAGCAGACTCTTCGCCAGCTCCACCTTATCGTCTTCCACCAGCGACTTCCCCGTGGGCTTGCCCTGCGCCTTCAGGAACGTGTAGGCCATCGCACCGCCGATGAGCAGCCGGTCCACCACTTTCCCGAGATTCTGAATTACTTCGATCTTGTCCGAAACTTTGGCGCCGCCCAGAATCGAAACGCAGGGCCGCGCCGGATTCGTCGTCGCCATGCCGAGGTACTTCAGTTCTGCTTCCATCAGCAGTCCAGCCGCCGCTGTCGGCACGAACTGAATCATTCCTTCCGTGGACGCATGGGCGCGGTGCGCCGAACCGAACGCGTCGTTGACATAGACATCGCACAAGGCAGCCAGCTTCTTGGCAAACGCCGGATCGTTCTTCTCTTCTTCCGGATGGAATCGCAAATTCTCCAGCAGGAGCACTCCGCCCGGCGCCGGCTTCATCGCCTCCACTTCCGGGCCGATGCAATCGGGCGCCATTTTCACTTCGCGCCCCAGCAGTTCCGCCAACCGCGCGGCCGCCGGCTGCAAGCTCATCTCGGGATTCGGCTTCCCCTTGGGACGCCCCAGATGCGACGCCAGGATGACACCGGCCCCATGTTCGAGCGCATATTGAATAGTTGGCAGCGACGCCTTAATCCGCTTGTCGCTGGTGATTTGCATGGCGCCTTTTTCGTTTTTCTCCAGCGGCACGTTGAAATCAACCCGGATAAAGACTTGTTTTCCGTTCAAATCGAGATCGCGTATAGAAAGATAGGACATATCGGGCCTCAAATGAAGTAAACCAGAGGGTAACACGCGGCGAACACCTAATTTTCCGGAACCGGAATTCTGCGCGCATCGGTGGAACCTCCGGACCGGACACCGGATCCGCGGGAAACCGGGACGAGCCCGTCTCGCGCCCGACAGTGACGTGCCCACCTGCTGCCCACAAATTCCATTTCCAGGAAAACTATAGCGGCATCGCGCAATGTGGCGTTTGCCAATCTGTCACCGCTTCAACCTGGGCAGCTAATTTTCCTTGGTAATCAGCCGCGCGCCGCGATTGCGCGTAATGTAGTTGTAAACCCACTCCACGAACACCAGCAGCCGATTCTCGAACTCTACCAGGTACATCAGGTGTACAAACACCCACAGAAACCATGCCGGGAAGCCCGATACCTTGGCGAATCCGAAATCGGCAACCGCCTTGTTGCGGCCGATCGTCGCCAGGTTGCCCTTGTCGAAATAATGAAATGGCTTGAGCGTCCGGCCCTGGAGTTTCGCGCGGATCGCCTTCGCCGAGTAATGCCCCATCTGAATCGCCACTTGCGCCACCCCCGGCAGAGGCTTGCCGGTCTGATGGGTAAAATGCGCCAAGTCTCCAATCACGCGAATTTCCGGGTGCCCGCCGATCGTAAGATCCGGCTCCACCACGACGCGCCCGACTTGATCGAGCTGCGCGCCCGCGCGCTCGGCCAGCACCTTGCCCATCCGCGATGCCCGCACGCCTGCCGCCCACAAAACCGTGCGCGCAGCCATCCTCTCTGCGCCCGAGGCGGTGGTCATCACAACGCCGGATTCGTCGATGGCGGTAACTCGCGCCTGGGTGCGCGTATGTACGCCCAGTCCCTTCAGTTCCTCTTCCGCGTGCGCGGAAAGCTCCGGTGGAAATGCCGGCAGTAGCCGGCTCTCCCCCTCCACAAGCACGATGTGCGCCTGCGTGGGATCGATATGGTGAAAATCGTGGCGCAGCGAATCGTTGGCCACTTCACTCAACGCGCCGGCTAATTCCACGCCCGTTGGGCCGCCGCCCACGATCACGAAATTGAGCCATTCGCGCCGCTTCTCGGCGTCTGTCTCCCGTTCCGCCCGCTCGAACGCCGCCAGCAGCTTCGAACGGATCGCGGTGGCATTTTCAATGGTCTTGAGCCCGGGCGCGATCGCGGCCCAGTCGTCATGCCCGAAGTAAGAATGCGTGGCTCCGGTAGCCACAATCAATTCATCGTACGGAATCTCACCGTCGTTCAAGACCAGGCGGCGATTGGCTGTATCGAGATCGCGTACTTCGCCCAGCACCACCTCGGTATTGCGGTTCCGGCCCACCACGGCCCGCAGCGGCGACGCAATTTCGCCTGGAGAAAGCGCGCCCGTAGCCACCTGGTACAGCAGCGGCTGAAATAAATGGAAGTTCCGGCGGTCGATCAGCGTGAGCGACACCGGTGCGCGGCTCAGGCGTTTGGCCGCGTAGAGACCTCCGAACCCGCCGCCCACAATTACTACCCGGGTTGTAGCATCCATCAGGTATTGGATGCCGGCCGATCGATCGCGGTTCGCAGGTCCGCGCCCGGCGCGAACCGCGGCACACGTTTAGCTGCCACTTCCATGGCGTTCCCGCTGCGCGGATTCCGAACCCGGCGGGCCTTTCGGTGTGAAATACCGAATGTGCCGAAACCCGATATGGTCACCCGGTCTCCCCGAACCAGGCTGGCCTGAATTCCATCTACGAAAGCGTCCAGCGCCCGTGACGCCTGCGCCCGTGTCAAACTCGCATCCGAGGCGATCTTCCCTACAAGATCTTTTTTGTTCACAATGTCCGCGAGTTTTATCAAAGCTCGATAGCCGATGTCAATACCGGAAAACAGCCGGACCCACCGGCCCCGACCGAGCCATCACCGCGATGGACCCGCGCTTCTGAGATCTGACTTACCAATTAGTAATTGATCCATCCGGCCGAAAATAAGTCTGCGCCCGGTTCGTAATCCGCCGAGTAAATTCCGCCACCAGATTCAACTGCTTCCAATCGACTTCCACCCCCAGCCCGGGCCGCTCGTTGGCGTAGAGCTTTCCGTTGCGGAAATCCGGCCCCGCTTCGAGGTAAGGAATCGTCCGCCCGCCAAAGTTGTACTCCATCATGACCGGACCGGAAAACGTACCCAGGCAATTCACCAGCGCGGCGGTGGAAATCGGACCGGTGAAATGCGGAATCATACCTACGAAATGGGTCTCGCACAAGGCCGCGATCTTCATCATTTCGGTGATGCCGCCCACGTTGGGCAGTGTGGCGCGAACGTAATCCAAATCGTGATTTTCGATCAGCTTATTGAAGTCCCAGCGGTTGCCCCACTCTTCGCCCGCGGCCAGCGGCACGCTCACTTTGCGGCGCAAAATGGGCAGATCTTCCGCGAACGCTTCGGCGCGCACCGGGTCTTCCACGAAGTACGGCGCCAGGTCGCGAATCAGTTCGCAGCCGCGAAGGGCGTCGGGAAGATCGAAGCGCTGGTGAAAATCGATGCACCAGTCGCCATTCCTGCCCACGCCTTCGCGCACTTCGGCGCAGTCGCGCGCCAGTTGGTCCACGCGTTCGTGCGTGTTGTAAGTCGTGTTGGCCGGCGCGTCAGCCGCGGCCAGGCGGAACGCCCGGTATCCCGCCGCCATGGTCAGTTGCGCGCGCTCCTTCAAGCTCATCCCGCTCTTCACGCCGGGGATGACGCCCGCGGTGTTATAACACTCGCAATAATTGCGCGCCATCCCACCCAGAATCCCGTGCACCGGCTGGCTTAGCGCCTTGCCCTTGATATCCCACAGCGCGAGATCGAGCGCGCCCAGCGCGTGCATCTTCTCGCGTCCCGGCGGATAGAAGTAGGCGCGGTACATATCCTGCCACAGCCGTTCGATGTATTGCGGATCTTCGCCAATCAGCCGACCGGCGCACTGTTCCAGCGTGTCCCGCGAGCCGCCTTCGCCGATGCCCGTGATGCCGCCATCTGTCTCCACTTTCACTACCAGGTCGCTTTGGTTGAATAGCGGGTTCGGCGCGGCGGGCGACCACACCTCCACTCGCGTGATCTTCATTTTCGGCAGTGCCGCCGCGGTGGATGGCGGCAGGGCCGTCCCCGCCGCGGCGCCCAGCACCATCGACCTCAGAAACGATCTTCTCTGCATGCGGACTACTCCCTTCCGGCTCTTTATAAGCTTATAACCGCGGCCGTAAGGCGCGGCTCGCCGCCGCGGCATATGATGGAGATATCGGAGGAGCGACGAGATGACGGAAGCGGACAAGGAAAGGGTCGAAGCTGCCGCCGTTGCCAGTGTTGGTGCGGGCGTGGGTGGCGCGGGCGGCGCCACGGTAGGAGTCTTGGAACTTGCGGCCCAGGGCGCGGCCACCGGTCTATCGGCTGGAATCGTGATCGGCGCCGGTGCGCTGGTGGGAGGCCTGGCGTTTTTCTTCGGCTATAAAGCCTTTCGCCACTTGAAAAAATCGCGGCACTGAATGAGCGCATGGTTCAACGCCATTACCGTGCCGCGGCCGCGAGGGAGCCATGATTTGATGCCGGTTTTACCCCCGCGCGGCCGCTGAAAAGTTGAGCTGGCCCGCTATTGGATGTCGGCCACTTTCCCGTCGATGAAAATCACCTTCATATTGCCGTAGGAGTAAATTTTCTTCGACCCGAGGTCGCCCACCATCGCCGGCTGCCCCATCATTCCCACTACCTGGTCGATGGTCATACCCAGGCTCACCGATTGCGGCGCGGCGCCCGCGGCCGCAGAGGGTCCCGATGCCTGATCCAGCACTTCGTTTTCCGCCTGCACGGCCGATTGCGCCTGCTGGCTCACCGCGCTGGCGGCGTTGGGATCGGGCGGCGGAGCTGCCATGGCATATGCCGCCTCCACCGGAGGTCGGCTGGCGGCCGCGGGCGCGGCCGGTATTCCACCCTGCCCCTGCTTGGATTGCAAGTCCGCCAATCCCTGGTCGAGCGTTTCGCGCATGTGGTTCTGCATATCCTGCAAATCCCCAATCGCTATCGTAACCACCGTGCCTTTACGGCAATCCGGCCCCTTACTGGCTAACACCGCCAGATCGGCCGTGGCCGAATTTCCCGGCGGCGGAGCCGTCATTTGGATTACGTCGCCTTCCGTGAGACTGCACTGGCCCGAGAGCGATTGCACGTCAAGCGGGTTTCCCACCACGAAAACGTGCGCAGAGTTGTCGGCCAGGAACGCCGGCGTGGCCTGAGGCGCAGCGCCCGCCTGGCTTTCCATCCGCTCCTGGTCGAGCTGCCGGTGCACTTCGTCCGCGATCGCCTGCTTCACGTCAGGCGTCAACGCCACCTGCCCGCCCGGGGCGGGAGAATATCCGGCATTCACCTGCGCCGCGGCTGCCGCATTGGCCTGCATTTGCTGATTGTAGGCATCCTGCAACGACATCGCGATCATGTAGTCGGTGAGCCAATACGCCGGTCCCGCGTACACCGGATAGGGCGCGAAATACCCCCCATAAAATCCGAACCACGGCTGCGGGCCCCAGCCGAAACTGAATACCACCGGCCTCGCCCAGGGTGTGTAAGCCCACCCGTAAAACCCGGGAGCGTAGTAGTGCGAGCTTACATAGATGTTCAACGATACCCCGCGGTAAACATAGGGCCGATAAATGTACGCCCGCCTGACCCCGCCAATAACGTAGGTCCGCTGTACATAGCTGACGCCCCCAACCGCGTAAGGCCGCTGCACGTATCCCCAATGGGCCCCTTGGGTGACCACGACCGAACGGTCGGATCGCACGTATTCCGTCCGCATATATCCACCGGATGGATGCGTAACCACCATGCCGCTCCGCGTTCGCACAACCGCGGGGTGTCCGTCCGCGCGGTAGCGGACCTCCGTGCCATTCGCTCCATGATAGGCCGGGCGCGGACTGGTTCCGAACGCCGGGCGGTTCCCATTCGCACCGGCTGCCGGCCTCGGATGCTCGTTCGGCAGGTTGCCCGCCGGGCGTGGTGGCGGATTCCCCGGGCGCACGGCCTGCGGATTCGATTGCGGCGTGCCCGGATGGTAAGCCGGCTGCCCTTCCGGCCGTGGCGCGTTGTTGCTCCTGTTCGCCGGCGGCGGAGTTTTGTGCGCCGGCGCAGGTCTTTTTTCTTTCTCTTTTTCTTTCTGGTCCTGGGCCGCCAAACCGGTGCCACAGACCAAAACCAAAGCGGCTATCGCCGTCGAAATCCAGCGGGTCGACGCCGAAGTGCGAGTTCCAGGTTGCTCAGACATAGCTTTCCTAATGGTACGTTGGCTTACATGCCAAAGTAAAACCGGCGGCGCGCAGCCTCGGCCTCAACCGCGGCCAGCCAAAGCAATTCCGCCCTATAATGTTGGCATGCGTCTGGTCCCGCGGGTGGAATTGATCGTGTGCTGGTTGGCGTGGGCGTACCCCTTCTTTTTCCGCGCTCCGCATTTCCAGAAGCGTCCGTCCATCACGGTGTCGAATCCGTCCCTGCTGGGAATTTTGCTCGAAGGCCTGGCGATAGGCGCCGCGTTTGTTTTCCGCCTTCCGCCGGACGCGCCTGCCGGCCCGGCGCGAGTAGCCGCTTCGGCAGTCTGCGCGGTGGCCGCCGCGGTCCTGTCCTGGACCTCGGTACATCACCTGGGACGCCAGTTCCGCATTCGCGCCGGTCTTTATAATGACCACCAGCTCATACGAACCGGCCCGTACGCTGTCGTGCGCCATCCCATCTATGCATCGTTACTGGCGGTATTGATTTGCACGCTCCTGCTGCTCACGCCGTGGCAGTGGTGCCTGGTATCGCTGGCGCTATTTCTGCTGGGAACCGAGATTCGCGTCCGCACTGAGGAACGCCTCCTCGCATCCCGTTTTCCGGAGTTCCCGGAATATCGCCGGTCGGTCCCCGCCTATCTTCCCTTCGTGCGCTGAAAAAACTTTGCCGCCGACGCCTCACACATGCCGGTGGGGCAGTCGCGGCGTGCTTCGGAGCGAAGTCTTCTCATCGGCTTTTCACATACCGGCTGGCGTGGTACCCGCACATTCCGTGCACGCCTCCTCCCGGAGGGGTGGACGATGAGCACAAATGAACGCCCCTGATGGGAGTGCGGTAGAGCCACCGCGTGGGCCGAAGGAAGAATTGCCGCAGGTTCATCGCTCCACCCGACACGTCCCCGCCAATCAGGTTGGCGTTATGCCTCTCGAGCGCCGCCGGCGAGAGCACATGGCGCGCCAAAATCCGGCGGCCAAAGCCGGGTGCAAATCGCTCCACCTGCTGTTCGATGGCCTCGCTGTAATCCGCCGTCGATCCATTCGGCACGTGGCAGTATGCCCAGGCGGTATGCTTGCCCTCCGGGGCGCGAGTGGCGTCAAACAGACTGGGTTGCACCAGAATCAAAAACGGCCGTCCAGTGAACCGTGCTTCCCATTCGGCAATCTCTTCGAACCCTCCGCCCACGTGGACCGTGGCCGCGAGTGCGCAATCCGCCGCCCGCCAGGGAATCGGTCCATCCAGCGCCCAATCCATCTTGAAAACCCCTGGTCCATATCGATATCGCTCCAGGGCTCGGCGATAGCCATTTGGCAATTCGTCGCCGGCCATCGCCAGGAACTGACGTGGCGTCAGATCGCACATCACGACGTCCGCCTTCGGCAGCGAAGTCACGCGTACGCCGGTTCGTATTTCACCGCCCAGCGAACCCAAACAGGCAGCCAGCGCGTCGGTGATTTTCTGTGCGCCGCCCCGCGCGATAGGCCATCCAAGCGAATGCGCGGCGGCCACAAACACCACCCCGATCGCGGAACTCAACGGCGCCTCCAATGGCAGTACCGCATGCGCAGCGATTCCGGCGAACAGAGCGCGCGCTCGCGACCCGCGAAACCGGGCATGGGCCAAACCGTGCGCCGATTTCATGCCGAGCCATCCCAGCTTCGCCATCAGAAGCGGGTGGCGCGGGACATGCGTGACTGGCGACAGCGCATCCTGTCGCAGCCTTGGCCACGCCTCAGACAATGACTCAAACAGCCGGCGCCACGCGTCGCCATCCGTAGCCAGGCCGCTGGCAGTGGACTCCAACGAGCGATGCAACAACACAGCCGTCCCATCGTCGAGCGGATGAGCGAGAGGTGCCGGGGAATGTACCCATTCCAGGCCGTGCCGAGCGAGCGGAAACAGCTCGAACGCTGGCGAGGAGATCCCCATGGGATAGGCGGCGGAGCAGACATCGTGCACGAAGCCGGGCAACGTAAGCTCGGCCGACCGGGCGCCTCCTCCGATCGTTTGGGATGCCTCCAGAACAGTTACGCGGTAACCGGCGCGAGCCAGCATGATTGCGGCAGTGAGCCCGTTCGGTCCGGAACCGATCACTACCGCCTTGGACTGATGAGCGTGCTCCAAAACGTATTCACCTGTTTCCATCCAGAACCCGCGCGGCGCGCCTGTCCGCGGCGGCGGGGCCGACTTCGAGTCTAGCGCCACACGCGGCCGAATTGATTGCCCCGCGGCGGTTCCTTCACGCGGAGCGCGCAGACCACTCGCGTTGACCGCAAGTTTCACTTCGCTCTCACGCCAGAACCAAAGCTGATATCATGAGGTAGAAGTATCAAGGAGGACTTAAGACGCCACATGGGACCCCTGGGAATGCCGGAAATCATGTTCATTATGGTTCTGGCCCTAGTCCTGTTCGGCCCCAAAAAACTCCCGGAAATCGGCCGCACTGTCGGGAGAGCCATCAGGGAATTCCAGCGCGCTTCGAGCGAGTTGAAAACGACTTTCGAACGCGAGATGCAGAACCTGGAACAGGAAACCAATTCCATCAAGGAAATCGCCGCACCCTACACGTACGACGCCTACAATTACGACTATTCCGAACCCGGCAGTCCCTACGAAGGTTCTTACGGTACGGAAAGTCAGGAAACCTCCACTGCTGTTGTTCCAGCCACTGCAAGCGCATCCGCAACTGAGGGCGCTGAGTCACCCGTCGCGCCGGAGGGTACAATTGCCCGCGGCGCCGAAACGTCGGCAGTTTCGGAACCGGTCGAAAGCACGCAGCACGCTTCCACTGAACCCGGCTCACATGGCCCCGTTTCTACGACGTCCGAGCACAATTCATAAACCGATCAGATGAGTAAAACTCTCGAACCGAAGGGAGCCGGCGCTTCCCGTACGGCTGGTACGTCCAACACAGAGCTCGAGTCCAGTCTCGAAAGGCTCCGGAATCTCTTCGGTGGGGGAGGAGGCAACCGCTCCCAACCGCCCACCAATGCTGACGGCGAAGGCGACGAAGAAGACGGCATGCTTCGGATGTCCTTCCTCGAGCACCTCGAGGAGCTACGCTCCCGTCTCATCAAAATGATCATCGGTATCGCCGTCGCGATGTGCATCAGCTTTACGTTTACCGATCCCCTCTGGCGCTTTGTAGTCCGTCCTGCCAAGGCGGCTCTGCTTGCCAACGGTTTCCCTCCTACCTTGGCTCAGATTACTCCCATGGAAGCTTTTAACGTGGTGTGGTTCAAGCTTCCCATCGTTTGCTCTATTTTTCTAGCCTCTCCGTGGGTCCTCTACCAAGTCTGGGCTTTCATTTCCCCCGGCCTCTACCGGCGGGAAAAGCGGTTCGCTATCCCTTTTGTCCTCGGCACGGCTGGATTGTTCATTCTGGGCGGATTGTTCGGGTATTTCGTTGCGTTCCGCTTCGGTCTCAGATTCTTACTTAGCATAGGCGTTCAAAAAGACATCACCACGGTGATTTCCGTTAATGAATACTTCGACATGTTTGTCAATGTCATCCTTGGGGTCGGATTAGTATTCGAACTGCCTGTTCTAATTTTCTTTTTGATCATTCTTAGAATAGTTACTCCTGGTTTCTTAGTACGCCATAGCCGGTACGCCATTCTCATCAACTTCATCATTGCCGCCGTGGTCACCCCAACTCCCGATATCTTCAACATGAGCTTATTCGCCGTGCCGATGTGCCTGTTGTATTACCTAGGGGTTTTCGTAGGGTACTTGTTCGTGTTGCGGCGGGAAGGTCGCCAATTCCCGTGGGAGAATGTTCTAAAGATCACGGTTCTGCTACTACTGGTAGGAGCCGGAATAACGTACCTAGGCGTTAGTTACCACTGGTTCAAGCTAGTACGCCATTGGCCATTTTTCATCCGATAAGAAACATTTTCAGTAGAATTCCACACGGTTCCGTTGTAACATCGGGATGTCCCCCCCGGTATGCTTGTTGGCGGATTTCGACAGTCGCAATGGACCTTCAAAAGACGATTCAGGATCTATACGCCGAGAAGGAAAAACTCGAACGCGTAATCGCCTCGCTGGAGGAACTACAGCGGGCGGCCGATGCAAATTCACAAGTAATGGGCCGATCCAAACGTCGGGGCCGGAAATCCATGGGCTCCGCCGAGCGGCAGGAAGTGTCTGAACGTATGAAAAAATACTGGGCCGGGCGGCGCGTGAAGAGAGAGAACCCGCCCACTGGCGATTCCCGCATTGCCAATGGGAATTAGAATCATCCCTTCTTAAAAAACCACAGCCAATAGTATTGCGAGCCGGCGCCCCAGTCGTATCGCATTTCAAAGCCGGTTTCCGACGCTAGCGTGCTGGCTTCTTCCCGGCTGAATGCGTATCCGCTCCAGCTGTCATCCAGATCTGGCCGCCTTTCCGTGTACCCCTGGACCTGGAATTTGAAAAGGGCACCCGGTCTCAAAAGCCGGTTTACTTCGCACAAGTAATTCGCAATCACTGCCCTGCTGGGAATGTGTTGGAAAACCATACACGAGAAGGCAAAGTCCACATCCACACTTCGCCCGATCCCGAAACGGTGCCACCATCGGCGCCGCACCACCGATAGATCCCATCCGTTATTTCGGAAGATGTGCGCGTTAGGCAGGTCGCGGACAGCCTTCCGCGCCTGCCGCACCATATGACGGCTAATATCCACCGCGTAGACTTCCCCAAACAATTGTGCCAGCGGCCGTGTCACCCGTCCGGCTCCGCACCCGATCTCCAACACGCTCATTTTCTTCGGGTCGAGCCCCTGGCAGATGTTCACCAGGTCATTCCAAACGTGGTCCTTGAGTTCCTGTTCGCCGGCCGCAAAAAAGTCTCCATCGGACCATTCCTTTTGCCCGGTAGCCACGTAGTGGCGCGCATTTTCCTGCGCTCGCCGATCCCAATCGCGACGCATGCGGGACGCTTGCCGCCTGATATTTCCCCGGCTCATTTGCTAATATTGGTATTGTACCTGTCCGGGGGCGAGTAGCTCAGCTGGGAGAGCACGGCGTTCGCAACGCCGGGGTCGTGGGTTCGAATCCCATCTCGTCCACCAGCCCATCCCGGCTCTACGCCACTTTTCGGAGTCCATCCAAACAATAAGGCACCGGACTATCGCTAAACTGTGACGCTCAGCAGTTGCAGTCGTGCCGAGTGCCTCAGCCGCGAGGGCCGGTGCCTTTCGCGGTCCCTGCCCGTTGCTGAACGCCGCTACACGCCGCCCCCGCCGTGGCGTACGCGCGGTCGATCCGTGGCCGAATAGTCGGCCGATGCTTCGCTCTTGGACGAGACGTGCTGCGCGCCGGTTCTCTCCATCAGCACCTTGGCGCGATCTACCCAGTCCGAGTTGTCGCAGTGGACAGACATCAAAATGCGGCCCTCCTTAATCATCCCTTCGTATCGCTTGGCCTCGAATTCGGGAATGCCCAAGCCAATCAGGGCGCCAATCAGGCCGCCCACGGCGCCGCCCGCGCCCACTCCCGCAAGTGCCGCGACAATAGGACCCGCTGCAAGCAGAGGCCCCACCCCCGGAATAGCAAGCGCCCCCAATCCGGCCAGCAGTCCAACCGTTCCGCCGGCGATCCCGCCGGCTACCACGCCGGTAGTGGTTCCTTCCGGCGCCTTGGTATTCTTTTCGTGCGCGAAATCTTTCGTGCCGATGTTATCCGCCATCAACACTGAAATATCTTCGGACCGGAAGCCGTTCTGTACGAGTATGTCCACGCACTCCTCTGCCTGTGCGCGGGTTTGGAAAATTCCATAGACCGCAGTGTTCTTTCCTGCCATCACAATCTCCTCTGTCGAATATCCGGGGCAACTGCTACACCCATGTGACCGGCCGCACGCAGCCGCCCCGCTCCGCGCGCAAAACCATCCCGAAGAAGACGACGCGTTGCCATTCTTCCAACTTGGTTGGAAAAAATTGCACCGCCTCCCTCAAACCGCCCGGCGTCCGCTGATAAAGGCGATCAGCCAGATCACCAGGAATACAACGAACAGGATTTTGGCTATTCCTGCCGCCGCCCCCGCGATTCCACCGAACCCCAGGATCGCGGCTACTATCGCAATAATCAAAAACACAAGCGACCAATGCAGCATAAATTGCTCTCCTTATTTTGCAATTAGCAAGATCTAAGCCAAATCGCGGCTTAGTGCCATTTCTGAATTAATCTGAGCCTCCCGGAGCCGCCAACTAATAGAAACCTGCTCATGGTTGAAACGGTTTTACTTAGTCGGTGGGCCCGGACGGCAATTTCTTGAACATCTCGTCCACGCTATGATCCATTTTCTTTTCGTTCTTCTCGGGGTTGCCGGACAGCGCGTCGGTCGCAACTCCGCGGAAGATCAACTGCTTGGTATTGCCGTCGAAGACGTCCACCGTGAGGCTGCCAACACGCTCCGGCACTGCCTGCGTGGTGGACATCCCCATGGCTCCGCCTCCACCCCACCATCCGGCGTTCCATCCCCAGCCCGGGAAACCATCGTAGAAGGTCTCCAGGGTGTCCTTTTCCGCGGTCTTTCCGAATGCGGATACGGCGGCATCTCCGCCGCTCGGAACTTTACTCCACCCTTTGGCCGCCAGCGCAGAATCCACGGCACGGGTGATCCGATTTTGCCAGAGAGAGTTTCCGGCCTTGACTCCGATCCACGAATACGTGTGATATTTGCTGAAATTGGCCTTGTGATCGTAATCGGTCCGTATGGATGCGAACAAAAGGCCGACCGTTGCCATCAGCAACGCGGCGGACAATGCGAATGGGTGTTTCATCCTTATTCCTCCCGATCACTTCCCTGCAGTTGCCCCGCCAGCGTGCAGAATTCACCCCATGAGGCCGCGGGTCACGCAGGCCCGGTCCCAAGCCTGAACTTCTGAAAAAGGGCTCCGTTCCCTTGGACTCACGTAATGAAATCCGTTTTCTAAAAGGCCTTGAGGGAAAGCGGGACAACATTCTACTTTCGCTACCGGCGGCAATCGGTGCCGCTCTCGAGCGGGGGAAATGTGCGCCATGGATAAGGGCGCCCGCACCGGCGGCGGAATTTCGGCAATTCAGCATATTTTCGCGCCTGGCTGATTGACGAACCGCCTCTCGCCGTTTGGTCCCATGAAAATTTGTTAGCTGGCATTGGCATGGACGAGCTTGAGTATCGATGCGAGCATATCTCCACCAACCCGCCCCGATGTGAAGCTTGAGAAACAGACATAGATTGCATTCGCAGCCCGCGGTTGCTTTCGCCTTCCGAGCAAGGCCTTGCCCCCAGACATCCGCAGGCCTGCGATTGGTCTATATCACTGTGGGTAGTGGATCGCCGGATTGCCGGATGATGTAAACAGGCCGATTGAAAGAAGGAATAATGTCCCCTCCCCGGCTCAATCGACGCTTTATACAGCAGAGACCCGGATGATGTCGGCTCGCTAAGAAAGAACGGAACTTAGTCGGCCAGGCTTTAATCGGAGGACACATGTCAGCCAGTGCCCGGTCCCTGCCTTTGTGCGTTATTACGACGATGTTAAGGCCTTTTTGCGGTTCGGCCGGAGTAGCCTCATCAGTGCCGCGGCCGCAAGGGCGATTTCCATTCGTTCCAAAGACCTGCCCGGCCGGGGCCTTGCTCCAGCCACACCATTACAAAACGTTTCCCGGGTTCGGGCGCCTGGTGGAACCAGAGCCAATGCTTTTAGCCGGCCGCCTGCTCGCGCACGCGAAGCAGATGCCCGCCAAACGCCGCTGAATCCCGGTCCGGTCAACCGCAACCAAGCCAAAGTAAGGTGGTGCCTATGAATTGCCAAAGTATTACAGGAAGTGTTCGGGAGAGATACCTCCTCCTGTTCCTGATTCTCGTTCTTCTTTGCCCGCTTCCCGGCGGCGCGTTTCAAGCCAACTCAACCGCGTGGATGGCGGTCGATTATTCGTCCTTTCTGGGCCACTTACAATCGCTGGCCGGCGACGAGCAAGTCGAGCAACTTCGCGATTGGGCTCTCCTGGCCGCCTATCAGGATATCGATCCGACGGCAAAAAATGCCAACGACACTCTTTTTACCGTGCTGCCACTCCGCATCGACTATCTCGGTCCATTGAACCAGCACCGGTTCGGCCCGACTCGATGGCTCGCACTCGCCGATCAACGGGTCCTGGCGATGATTCCAGACGCCGCACCCGATTCCCTGGCCGTTCTTGGGAGAATTGCCGACCAGTACCGCGTGAATAGCGGAGCGCCGCCCGCAACCGTCGTCGTATACCGGTATCGCGTTGGCGATAAGGATCAAAATCTCTCCATTCTCAGGGACAAAGAGGTTCCCGGGCCGAGTTTGTTCACCGAGGCGGCCGGCTACTATGAGCAGCCGATCGCCTCCATCGCCGCTCTGGATAGCTTCCTGAAGGCCAACCTCGATCTTGTTTTTGTTCGCAATCTCGGCAGCCAGCTGTTGGCGGGCGGCCGGCGTCACGCGAAAGATATGCGTCCCCTGGTGACCATCTCGGATTTGGCGGCGATGGCAAAAGCCGGAGTCGGCTTGCCGGATATGGTTCGCGCCCACCTCGAACGGGACGGTCTTCGCGAGACCTACGAACAGCGCATCAATCAGGCGATCAGCGGGATTCTAGCTGAAAATCCGTCGAAGATCAGGAACTATGGCGATATCGAGGCGCTTCGGGCAACCGCCCACCAAGTCGTGCCGTACGATAAGTTTCTGAGCGAGCAAGTAGAAGGCGCCATCAGCGACCATCCACCAGGGCTGGGTTTTTCCCTGGATCCCAGGGTCAACTACGCCAACATCGCCGCCGATTTGCGAAATGCCGCCAGCGGGAATGAGGCTTTCTACCGTCGATGGCTGCTTCCCAAGGTCAGAGCCGCCGTCGAGCGCGGCCAACATGTGCAGACCGATTCGATGCAGAAGATGCTCGAAGCTTTCCGGAAGCTCGAATCGGAAGAGGCATCCTCGTCGCAGGCACAACCGGAAACAGACCTGGGGACCCTTACAGGCACGGCCACACCCGCTCCTAACAGGAAAGCAGCGCCCGTGCGGACCGATGCCGATACCAGGCTCGTGGTGACGCCTAAGGAGATCGAAGATGCCACCAATGAACTTGTCGAGCAGATGCGCGTGGCGTCTCTGGCCAAGTCAGAGGAACTGGCCGACGTGGCCAACGCGTTGGCCAGCCAGAATATTACTCCCCTGTTGGATCTCGAACGCTACCTCGACGCGGATATCGTCGGGATCACGATTCGTGCCGGCTCGCCTAAGTATTCCGTCGCGGATTTGCAGCAGATGCTGGCGGACAATAGCTTCGACTTAAAAGTCGATGGGTCGTACGGCCCCAAAACCGAGGCGGCAATCCGGCAATACCAAACCGAGAACGACCTCAAGGCTACTGGCGTGGTGGACGTCGGAACCTGGAAAGCCTTACTTTCCGGCGACGATGCCAAACAAGATGAACTTGACTCGCTGCACGATCTGCTCACCTTCGTAAAGCAGAACGAGAACTTCCAATGCGCCCGATACGATGGCGTATTCTCAAACACCGAAGTCGGCATGACGCTGTTTTACACCGATCTGGTGATGAAACTTTGGTCCCTTGCCAATCCCAAGCAGACGCCTTCCGTCAAGGGGTTCGTTCCCGAGACGCAATATGAAGTCGCGCCGATTTACTGGGATGACATCAAGCGGCACAACGCTACTCGGGGATGGCTGGGAGGAAAGCTGGAGAGCATCGGTTACTACGATGGCGGCGCTCGTACTTACTTCGCACCAATTGCCACCCGTCTGTACAACGCTTCGTCCAGCGACTTATACCCCGGCGTCGAAGTTCCCGCCAATTTCCAGGCGGAACGGTTCAGTTCGTGGTGGAACAACCACTATGCGGAAGTGGCGGACTTTGAACCTCAGTACCACCGGCTCAACCAATTGATGAAGTGGAGCGCGGTTTTGCAGCCCGCCCCTCACAAACCGCCACTCCCCACGTTTTTGAACAGTCTGAGCGCGGTTGATGTTCCTGCCGCCAGACCCTTTCCGGAATGGTGGGCCGCGCACCCGGAATTGAAGGTTCGCTGGGATGTACGTTTTCTGAATAACCTACCGGCCGAAACCACCGAGTGTATGGAGCTGATTTCGTCCGATCCGTTTCCCACCATGGGCGGACTCTACACTATATCGGGTGGCGTAACCCTGTTCGAAACGGGTGAATTGGACGCTAAGGTGATAAGCGACCGCAGCCGCGATGCCCTTTCCAATCCCCAGTGGCGTGCGGCGGGAGGAGTGTTCGACAAGGTCGTCGAAAAGGCAGGCGTGACCACCGTTCCGCTGGAAAACAAGGCCGCCTACGAACACAGCGCCATCGGCTCCGCTTATGTGCCGGCACCCGAGCAGCGCTTCGAGGGCCAGACGGCTTCCATCCCCGCCGGCCGCATCTCCACGCGGGTCCAGCCCTCCGCCGCGGGTTACACCATGCGGGTGAGCCGTGAGACCGGACCGCTCGCCACCGTCAACGTCGCCCGATCCGGCCAAAGCTTTCGGCTGACGGGTTCCGCGCCGCCCGAAGCCGCGGCCGTTCGCTTCCTCTCCTCGTCCGGCACCGGCGGATCCGGCGGCGACAATTGGACCCGCATCGACCTTTCCGACGACCAGTTTCTTTTGCAGTCCAAAGGCGCCGGCAATTGGCTTTTGGTCAGCACAGGCCAGAAAGGCGCGAAGGCAGGCGTCACCACCGCCATCGGCGAAGTGCCGGGGAACATCCGGGTCGCCCCGGATGGCGAACTACAGAGCAAAGCTCATGACCTGCCTTGGATTCAGGTGGCCGAGGAATTTGGCAGCTATGATAGCGCCCTGGTTTCCGCAGCCCCCGGCGATGCACGAGACGTGCGAATCAGCATAGCCGGCGCTACCGTCTCCGCCAAGGCTAATCGGCAGGGCCTCTACCTGGCGCGCGGAGCCGGCAACTTCGACGGCAGCCTGGCTGCCTGGAAAGATCTCCTATCGCGGCTGCGGCCGGAAGAATTGTCCGACATCATCGACGCAGTCGGCACGCCCAGCGCCGTGGGTGTGGCGCGCCGGTCCCGCTCCGGTGCGCTCCTGCTGGCGGATTTCGGCGGCGATGGAGGCGGCGGACTCGGCGACCCCTCCCTCTTCGAGGGCATGGTGCCGTCCAACGGAAAGGTGGTCATGGGTGTATTGCTGCGCGACAAGCAGGAAGCCGGCCTCAAGGTTTCCGGTGGTCTTTTGGAAATCCCCAAGTCGCCGTCGCCTGAAACTCTGGCGCTCGCCAAACGGCTGGCTGCCGTGGCGGAAGCGAAACCGTCGGCCGGTGAACTGCTCCAGAAGCTGGCGGTAATCACCCCCGAGAACGTTGCCGCCCTGGAAACTCTTCCGGAACGCCGGGCCGCGACCTACGTGGAGTTCGCCTCGGTCCCGGCCGATAAACTCGGCTCCACGGTGCTGGCCGACCTCAGCTTCACCGCGGACGACCCGCACATCGTGATTCGGCAAGGCGACAAGTTCACCATCGACCAAGTCGCAAACGCACGGGAACTCGCTGCAGAACGCGATTATGTGGATAAAGTCGCGTCGCGATCGACCCCGGAACTCGCAGCCGTCACGGTTGCCGAACTTCGGGACAAGACCCAACAATACTTTGCTTTCCTCGATGGACTCCGGACACGCTTCGGGGCGCGGCGCTTCTTCACTCGCGAAACCGGCCAGATCAACGCCGAGACCGTTTACCGTATCCACGGGGGCGACCCGGACATCGAGTTTCCCCGCGACATCCCCGATGCGCGCACCAGCGTCGATCACCTGGCGTCCAAAATCCAACCGGCTGTCAGTCACTCGGTTGTGGCCAGCACTGTCCTGCTGAGCGGCGCGCAAGCCACTCCCGGCCTTCAGAACGATTTGGACGTTCTCGACTCTTTGCTGGTGCGAGTGAACGCTCCCGTTTCTTACCCGGCATTCGCCGCATTGCTGGACGATAAGACCATGTCGCAGATCACCCTGATCGTACGCGCCGACGGCGATAGCCTGAGGTTTGCAGACAGGCCGGTCAGCTTGAAAACCATCGCCGCGGATGTGGCGGACATCCCGAAAAAAGACTTCCTGCACCTGATCACAAATGGGGGCCAGGAAGTGGTGGACGCGTTCGCCGAATCCGGGAAATTCAAGCGCATTCTCGTGACGCGCTACCAGCTTGGCGATTTCAAGAGTTTCGAACAGGCGTGCCGGCGTATTGCCGATTACTTCCAGTCTTTTGGCGTATCGACGGCGGTCTGGCGAGCGGACGACTTCGCAGGAATCAAAGCTCTGGATAAAGAGGCTTCCGCGCTCCTCGATCAATCCACAGCGGCAAACGGCGACGAGGTACAGACCGACGTCAGCACCCTGGTAAAACGGGGACGGGAGCAGAAACTCGATTGGGCTGCGGAGCCCTTCCGGAATATTCTGGAAGCCCTGCGGGCCAGGCTGCGGACGAAGCCCGGCGCCGACCTGGACTCCTCCCTTCAGGAACTGAATGCCGCGGTTCTCGCCTCGAACGAGGATCCCAAAGTGAGACTTGCCGGAACGGCATTGCAGGGAATCACGCAAGGTAAGCATGAGTAAGGAGCCGAACGCGATCGAGGAGAAGCTGGAACGTCTCGATCGCGAACCGTCCATAGACCTGCGGCGCGTAGCAGTGCTGATTTGTCCTCCCGTCAGTCTCTGGCGCTGTTGCTGCGCCGCGTACCTTCCGATGCGGATCCTGCGGCCCCTGTCGTTGGCGTCCGATTACATTCGCGGTCCAATCGATGAAACCGGGGCTTCGTTCTGGCGCTACTGGAAGACCATCGGCCGGCCCGCCGGTAAGTTGCTGCGCCTGATCGAAAACACCCCGGCCCGGCTCGTGCGCAACGCTGGCTGGCGAGATTTGATGGCCGCGATACGGGATCGCAGTCAGGTAATTTTCCTTTTGGCCCATCACCCCGACCGCACGGACTCAGTCGAATTCTCGGGTGAGTGGCGGGAATGGGAGCAGACTGCCGCGAGGCTCGGGGAATTGCGCGAGGGGGTGTGCGTCTTAACCCTCTGCCACTCCGTACCTTGGAGAGACCAGCTGCGCGCCCGGTATCCACAGGTTCTCGCGCCAGGCGGCCCGTTTGAAATGAACTTCGCCCAGAGTATCCGCTTTATCGCATTCTTTCTCGGATCGTGCGACGGGAAGCGTACGTTCAGCCAGGCCTTCGCCCGGTCTGAAACCCGCTATTTCGAATTCAGGGGGACGGCCAAATGACGCAAGAAGCGCTGCTGGAAACGTTGGCCCGGCTGCAAACCCGCCAGGCCCGCGCCGTCCTCGAAAATGCCATGGCGGAGGGCGGAATCCTCGCCCCGGCTGCCTCCGGGAGCCTGGGAGGATCGCTTCACAAACGCATCGCGGAACAGCCTGCGAAGCAATTTGAGAATCCAGCTTTCCGTGCCGCCTTTAAGGCCCAGCTAAAAAACCTGGAGGCGGACCTGGCAGACTGCCGGCGCATCAATCGAATCCTCCTGGGGCTTTTTGTAATCTGCGCCTTGGCAACGCTATGGTTCATTTATGCGGGAATCCAGGCGCACCATCCGGCAAGCGACCTCAAACAATACATCGGCCTGGTTCCCACCGCCGGCGTCGGAGCGTGGGCGTTCCGCAACTCGGCCACAGCCAAAGCGCTTCGCAGCGATCTGAAGGCACTCACGGCGCTGGTGCAGACCTGACGACCCTATCCCAGCACCCGCGCCGCCGCCTTCGCAAAGTATGTCAGAATAATGCTCGCGCCCGCGCGCGTGATCGAAGTCAGCGTCTCCAGCATGGCACGCTCCTGATCGATCCACCCGTTCCGCGCTGCCGCCACGATCATGGCGTACTCCCCGCTCACCTGGTACGCCGCAATCGGCACGTCGTACCGGTCTCGCGCCTGCCGGATCAAATCCAGGTACGCCAGCGCCGGCTTCACCATGATGATGTCCGCGCCTTCCTCCAGATCCAGTTCGATCTCCCGCATGGCTTCCCGCCCATTCGCCGGGTCCATCTGGTAACTGCGCCGGTCCCCGAATTGCGGCGTCGATTCCGCCGCCTCGCGGAACGGTCCGTAAAATACCGACGCAAACTTGGCGGCATATGACATCACCGGAATCTTCTCGTACCCGTGGGCATCCAGCGCCTGGCGAATCGCCCAAACCCGCCCGTCCATCATGTCCGATGGCGCTACCATGTGCGCCCCCGCGCGGGCGTGCGAAAGTGCCGATTTCGCCAGCCATTCGAGCGTCGTATCGTTATCCACGTCGCCGTCTTTGATATAACCGCAATGGCCGTGGCTGGTGTATTCGCAGTTGCACACGTCCGTCGCCACCAGCAACTGCGGCGTCTCCTTTCGAACCGCGCGGATGGCCCGCTGCACAATCCCGCTATCGTCGTAAGCGCCCGACGCCATCTCGTCCTTGGTCTCCGGCAACCCAAACAGGATCACGCCGCCGATGCCCAACGCATGCACTTCCGCGCACTCCTTTACCAGTTCGTCGATCGACAACTGATAGTTCTCGGGCATCGAACTGATCTCGCGCCGCACCCCTTCCCCAGGGCAGACGAACAGCGGAAGGATGAACTGCGCCGGATCGAGGTGCGTCTCGCGAACCAGCGCGCGCATGGCGGGAGTAGTACGCAAGCGGCGTAATCGGTGCGTGGGGAATGGCATTAACCAGGATTGTAGCGCGCCGCACGGGGATTAACTGAAGTAAGGGGGGCTTGACATGGCGCGTCGGACGGTTAGAATAAATCTCATCAATTCCTGCATATGCAACCCTGCGAGCATACCCGCACCCAGATCATCGCTCGAAGAGACGGAGTCGACTACGTGGAGTGCCTGGACTGCCGGCAAATCTTCGAGGCCGAGGACATCGAACCCGTGGAAGTCGAGGAAGAAGAAGAATAGCCCCCGCATCGCCTAAACACACGTAAACCACCGCACCCGTGACGCCGTGCATGAGCCGGAGGTATTTCTTCCTGCTCCCAGCTTCTTGCTCCTGACTTCAGATCTCGTACTCCGGCCTCTTACCCCGGCCGAAGTCGATTCGATCCCAGATCCGTTCGTGAACGAAGTATGCCGCGATCTTCAGCACCATGTCGGCCATCCCGCCGATCGCCGAGATCGCTCCCTTCCCCGTGATGGCGAACAGAATCAACCCCGTCAGCGACGACCCCAGCAGGCGGTAACTCACCGCCTTGGCGATACTTCGGGCGTTGGTCTCCATCCTTCTGCCATTCTACCAAATCTCGATAGACATTATCTAAATTAACAAATTCACTACAATGAAAGCATGCACTTCGCAGAGTCGATTTTTGCGACACGATTCCAAATCACGCGCGGCGATCTAGAGGGGTATTTATCCGAGGCCCTCTCTAAGGGAGGCGATTACGCCGACCTCTATTTCGAGTACCTCCTCACGAGTTCTATCGGCATAGACGAATCGATGGTGAAAAGCGCGGCGCAGGGAGTGTCGATGGGTGTCGGCGTCCGGGTTCTTTCCGGCGAGCGCACCGGGTACGCCTACAGCGACGACCTCGCGCCCGAGTCCATCCGCAAAGCCGCCCGCGTCGCCGCCTGCATCGCCGCCGGACCAGGCAAAACCGGCAAATTGGATCTCAGCGAGTCCGCGCGCCACAATCTCTATCCGGTATTAGTTGCCCCGACCGAAACTGCCTTCGCCGATCGCGTCGATCTCGTCAAGCGCGCCGATCGCGCCGCCCGCGCCTACGACCCGCGCATTTTTCAGGTGCAGGCCGTTTATGCCGATAATTTACGCCACGTTATGGTCGCCACCAGCGAAGGCGTCCTGACTCTCGATCGCCAGCCGCTGGCGCGCATGAGCGTTTTTGCGCTCGCCCGGGAGAATGGCGGAGCTCCGCAGCGCGGACACGCCGGCGGCGGCGGGCGCGTGGAACTCGATTTCTTCCTCAAGGACAAGCCCCCCGAGCACTTCGCCGGCGAAGCCGCCCGCGAAGCCATCGCCATGCTCGATTCGGTCGAAGCCCCCGCCGGCGAAATGACCGTCGTGCTGGGGCCCGGATGGCCCGGCATCCTTCTCCACGAAGCCGTCGGCCACGGCCTCGAAGCCGACTTCAATCGCAAGGGAGTTTCCGCCTTCAGCGGCCGCATCGGCCAGAAGGTCGCCAGCGAACTTTGCACCGTCATTGACGACGGCACCATTTGCAATCGCCGCGGCTCTCTCAACGTCGATGACGAAGGTCATCCCACGCAGCGCAACGTCCTCATCGAAAACGGCGTCCTGCGCGGATATCTCCAGGACAAGCTGTCCAGTTCGCTGCTCCACTCCAATTCCACCGGCAGCGGACGCCGCGAAAGCTACGCCCACATCCCCATGCCGCGCATGACCAACACCTTCATGCTCGCCGGTGAAAGCGCGCCCGAGGACATCATCCGCTCCGTGCCGAAAGGCCTCTATTGCGCCAATTTCGGTGGCGGCCAGGTGGATATCACCAGCGGCAACTTCGTCTTCTCCGCCTCCGAAAGCTATCTCATCGAGGACGGCAAGCTCACCCGCCCCGTCCGCAACGCGACGTTAATCGGCAACGGACCAGAAGCCCTGAAATACGTCAGCATGGTGGGCAACGATCTCAAACTCGACGAAGGTATCGGCGTCTGCGGCAAGGAAGGCCAGAGCGTCCCGGTCGGCGTCGGCATCCCGACCATCAAAATCGACCGCATGACCGTCGGGGGGACCGCGTAGCCAGCATCTTGACTTATCATGAAACATCATGATACTTTCTAATCGGAGGCCGTGATGCCCGCCGTACCCGCCAGAGCCCGCGAAAAATTCGCCACCCAGATCAATTCCGGGATCCTCGCCGAGGTCCGCAGACTTGCGGAAACGGAGGGCCGGCAGATCCAAGCCCTGATGGACGAAGCCTTGGCCGATCTTCTCGAAAAGCGCAAGCGGGCGAAGCCGCGCCCGCACGTCATGGCCGCCTATTCCGCCAGCCATACCCCGTACGCGGCCGTTTTCCGGAAGCTCGCTGAGTGACCGACTATTTGACTACGGTCGAAGTGCTGGCTATCCACAGCGATCAGATCGAACGCTACGGCGGCGGCCACGGAGTCCGCGATCACGGCCTGCTCGAAGCGGCGCTCTTCCGCCCGCAAACCGGCTATTATGCCGATCTCATCGAGGAGGCCGCGGCGCTGTGGGAAAGCCTCTCGCAGAACCATCCATTCCTCGATGGCAACAAGCGCGCCGGCTTCGCCGTGGCATACACTTTTCTCGCCATCAACGGCCTTCGCCTCACCGCCGGCGCGGACCAGATCTGCGCCTTCCTCGCCTCGCTCTACGAGAGCAACCAGTTCGCTTTCGAGAAGCTCGTCCCGTGGCTGCGCGAGAATGTAAAAGGAGATTAAGTTTGAGTCAGAACCATCTGCTGGAACTCGCCAACGATGTGGTCAAACGCGCCCTTGCCGCCGGCGCCACCGATGCCGAATGCACCATCGCCGAAGGCGACGAGTTCACTGCCAACGTGCGCATGCGCGAACTCGAAAGTTTAAAAGAAGCCGGCTCCCGCGGCGCCGGACTTCGCATTCTCGTCGGGCGCCGCACCGGAGCGTCTTACACCTCCGATCTTTCGCGCGAAGGCATCGACAAGCTCGTGCGCTCCGCCGTAGAGCTTGCCGAAATCACCACCGAAGATCCCCACGCCGGGTTGCCCGAACCGGAGGAATTGGGCTCGATCCCCGGCGATTTGCAACTCTATTCCGGCGATGTCGCCGGCCTCGAAACCGGTCTCAAAGTGGATCTCGCGAAGCGCACCGAGGAAGCCGCTCTCTCCTTCGATCCGCGCATCTCCAATTCCGAGGGCGCTTCGTTCGACTCCCACCTCGGCCGGCACATTTTCGCCAACTCGCGCGGGTTCTCGGGCGAGTACCGCTCCAGTTATTGCTCGCTCGCCGTCGCCCCCGTGGCCCGCGATGGCGATTCCATGGAGCGCGATTCCTGGGACACTCTCGCCCGCGGGTTCGGCGCGCTCGACACGCCGGAATCCGTCGGCCGCACGGCTGCGCAAAGAGCCCTGCGCCGCCTGAAAGCCGTCAAGGTCGAAACCCAGAAAGTCCCCGTGGTTTTTGAACCGCGGACCGCCCGCACGCTGCTCGATCACATCTTCGACGCCGTCCACGGCATGTCGGTCTACCGGCATGAATCGTTTCTCGCCGGCAAGCTGGGTGAAAAAGTCGCCGCCGAAAAAGTCACCATCGTCGACGACGGCACCATCCCCGGACTGTTCGGCTCATCGCCCTTCGATGACGAAGGCGTCCCCTCGCGCCGCACGGTGGTCATCGAGAAAGGCGTGCTGAAAAGCTATTTGCTGAACACTTACGCCGCCCGCAAGCTCGGACTGAAGACTACCGGCAACGCCTCCCGCGGAATCACCGGCAACGCCGGAATCGGGCACGGGAACTTTTACGTGGAAAAAGGCGTCCAAACGCCGGAGCAGATTTTGGCCGGCATCTCCAACGGATTCTATGTCACCGAACTGATCGGGTTCGGCGTCAACGCCGTGACGGGCGATTATTCGCGCGGCGCCGCCGGCCTGTGGATTCGCGGCGGTGAACTCGCCTACGCCGTATCGGAAGTCACCATCGCCGGCAACTTGAAAGACATGCTCCTCGGCCTGGAGACCCTCGGCTGCGATCTGGAATTCCGCCGCTCTCTCTCCGCGCCTACAATCAAAATAGGAGAAATGACCGTTGGTGGCAGGTAATCCGGCAGCACCGAAAAAACAACTCGCCATCCCGCCGATGGCGATCGTGGCCGGCGTTGTCGTCCTGCTGGGACTGGGCGGCTTCCTCTATCTCGACCGTTTGTCGAAACAGTCGCCCCCCGCCCCGGCTCCGCCATCGGCCGAGGCCCGCGCTTACGCCAAGAATCTGCGCTTTGTCGGGGACGATGGCGTCAATCTCGAAAACCCCAAGATGGAGTCGCACGAAAGCCTGCTGAAGCAGTCCGTGGTCGAGATCAGCGGGAACATCATGAACGCCGGCGATCGGCCGGTCGATTCAGTCGAAGTCACATGGCTTTTCAAGGATCCCGGAACGCCGATGCCCGATGGCCAGCTCTACCAGGAAGTGGTCTGGCGCGAGCGCACGTTCCTGGTGACGAAAAAGCAGGGCGGACTGGCCCCCGGCCAATTCCGCCATTTTTCGGTCTCTTTCGATAACGTCCCCGACACGTGGAATCAGGCGATGCCCAGCCTGGTCATCGCCGGAATCCAATTCAAGAAGTAGCGGAACTATCCGCTCATCGAGTTCAGGAATTCGGCGTTGGTGCGCGTCTTCCCGAGCTTGTCAAGCAGCAGTTCCATGGTCTCCACGGGCGAGAGCGGATTGAGCACTTTCCTCAGAATCCACACGCGATTGAGTTCGTCTTTGGGCAGCAGCAGTTCCTCCTTGCGGGTGCCGCTCTTGTTGATGTCGATGGCCGGGAACACGCGCTTGTCCACCAATTTCCGCTCGAGGTGGATTTCCATGTTGCCGGTGCCTTTGAATTCCTCGAAAATCACGTCGTCCATGCGGCTGCCGGTATCGATCAGCGCCGTGGCCACGATCGACAGCGATCCGCCTTCCTCGATATTGCGCGCCGCGCCGAAGAAGCGCTTGGGCCGCTGCAACGCGTTGGAATCGACGCCGCCCGAAAGAACTTTGCCGGATGGCGGGACGATGGTGTTGTAAGCGCGCGCCAGACGCGTGATGGAATCGAGCAGGATCACCACGTCGCGTTTGTGCTCGACCAGGCGCTTGGCCTTCTCGATCACCATTTCGGCCACTTGCACGTGGCGCGTGGCGGGCTCGTCGAAAGTCGAGCTGATGACTTCGCCGCGCACGCTGCGCTGCATGTCGGTGACTTCTTCCGGCCGCTCGTCGATGAGCAGCACGATCAGCGTCACTTCGGGATGATTCGTGGTCACCGAGTTGGCGATGCTCTGAAGCAGCATGGTTTTGCCGGTTCGCGGCGGGGACACGATCAGGCCACGCTGCCCTTTGCCGATGGGCGTGAGCAGGTCCATCACGCGGCCGGAATAATTCTCGCGGACGGTTTCGAGCTTCAGCCGTTCGTTGGGATAAAGCGGCGTCAGGTTGTCGAAGAAAATTTTGTTGCGGGCTTCTTCGGGCGGCTCGAAGTTGATGGCGTCAACTTTGATGAGCGCGAAGTATCGCTCGCCTTCCTTGGGCGGGCGGATCTGGCCGGAGATGGTGTCGCCGGTACGCAGGTCGAAGCGGCGGATCTGCGAAGGCGAGACGTACACGTCGTCCGGGCCGGGCAGGTAGTTGTACTCCGGCGCGCGCAGAAAACCGAACCCGTCGGGCAGGCATTCGAGAACGCCCTCGGAGAAGATCAGCCCGCTCTTTTCGGCCTGGGTTTGCAGGATTTTGAAAATCAGCTCCTGCTTGCGCAATCCGGCGGCTCCCGGAATCCCCATTTCCTTGGCCACCTGGTTGAGATTCTGGATGCTCATGTCCTTGAGCTCCACCAGGTCGAGGGTGGGGGTGCCGTTCTTGACGGCCTGCGCGGTCTGCTGCTTGCGCCG
Organism: Bryobacteraceae bacterium; assembly: GCA_035509055.1. Lineage (GTDB taxonomy): Bacteria > Acidobacteriota > Terriglobia > Bryobacterales > Bryobacteraceae > PALSA-129. The sequence goes on from DATJMA010000134.1 coordinate 101,515, forward strand.
CTGCTGGCCTGGGTGGCCGGACATCATTTCGTGCGGAGGCGCGGCGGCGGGCGGATCGGCCGGCTTCACCTCGGCGGGCGCCGGCGGGGGCGCCGGTTTGGGGTCCGCCGGCGGCTTGACTTCGGCGGCGGGTTTCGGCTCGGCCGGCGGCGCAGGAGGAGCGGAATTCACGGGCGGCGCCGCGGCGGCGGCTTTGGGCGCGCGTTCTTTGTGCTCTTTCTCGGCCCTGGCCGGTTTTTCGGGCTTGTCGTTCTTGGGGGTGTCGGCGGGAGCGGCGGGCGCCGCATTCTCGGGGACAGATTGTTGTTCGGTGGGCTTTTCCTGCGGCAGGGTGTTCCCTACCGTGGTTGAAGTGTTTTCGCTATTGCTTGCCAAATTTCCCTCACTCCCCGGCCGGTGACGGCCGAGAACGGCAGCGGCTCCACGCCTTCCTGGCGGATGGCGCGCAGTCCGCGGCTCTCTTCAGATTGATTTAACTTATCGGTCTTCGTGGCGATCACCAGATACTCCCTGCCCCGATCCTCCAGCCACCGCTTCAGGTCCAGATCGTGGTTCATCCATCCGCGGCGGGCGTCGAGAATCAGGCAGCAAAGTTTCAGAGTTTCTCGCGTCTCTAAATATCTTTCGATCAGCTTTTTCCAGCTTTGTTGAAACCCGGCTGGCACGCGGGCGAACCCATATCCCGGCAAATCGACGAAGTAGAACGCCTCGTCAACCCGGTAGAAATTGATGGTTTGGGTACGCCCCGGTGTGCTGCTGACAAATGCCAGCCCCTTGCGCCCGATGAGCGCATTCAACAAGCTGGACTTTCCTACGTTACTTCTCCCTAAAAACGATACTTCAGGCAGCCGGTCGCCGGGAAACATCCCCGGCTGGCCGGCGCTTACTACGAATTCCGCTCGCAATCAAAGAACCTTAATGGCACCAGTATTAGTGGGCGCGGGTCTCTTCACGCGGATCTTCCATCACCGGCTGCATCGCCACCTCCGTGCCGGGCGTCAGCGGGATTGCCACCAACTCGCGCTCCAGGGCGATCTTCAAAACTTCATCCATGGAATCCACGAAATTCAGCTTCATGGACTGCTTGATGGCATCCGGGATGTCGGGAAGATCTTTTTCATTCTCCCGCGGCATGATTGCTTCCAATATGCCATGACGGTGGGCCGCCATCAACTTCTCTTTGAGGCCGCCGATTCCGAGGACTTTCCCCCGGAGCGTAATCTCGCCGGTCATGGCGATATCGCCGCGCACCGGAATGCGGGTCAGCGCGCTACAGATGGTAGTCGCCAGAGTGATGCCCGCCGAAGGACCATCCTTGGGGATGGCGCCTTCCGGAATGTGGATGTGCACGTCCAGATTGCGATAGAAATCGCGCGGCAGGCCGAAGGTGTGGGCGCGCGAGCGGATGTAGCTCATGGCTGCCTGCGCCGACTCCTGCATCACATCGCCGAGTTTGCCGGTGATGGTGAGCTTGCCCTTGCCTTCCATCAACGTACACTCGACGGTGAGAATCTGGCCGCCGACTTCGGTCCAGGCGAGGCCGGTCGCGGCGCCGACTTCGTTCTTGTGGTCGAGGCTCTGATCGCGGAACTTCCACGGGCCGAGCAGATCGGGCAGTTTTTCTTCGTTGATTTCGAGCTTGGCCAGGGCCTTCTTGTCCCTGCCGCTCATGTGGTTGACTACCTGGCGCGCGGCCTTGCGGCAGACGTTGCCGATCTCGCGCTCGAGATTGCGGACGCCGGCTTCGCGCGTGTAGTGCTGGATCAGGCCGTTGATGCCGGAATCGCTGAAGGTGATCTTCTCTTCGGTAAGACCGGTCTGCTCCATCTGCTTCTTCACCAGGAACCGCTTGGCGATTTCCATTTTCTCGAGCTCGGTATAGCCCGAGAGACGGATCACTTCCATGCGGTCCTGCAGCGCCGCGGGAACGGTGTGCAGCACGTTGGCAGTGGAGATGAAAAAGACTTCGCTGAGATCGTACTCGACGTCTAGGTAATGATCCACAAACATGAAGTTCTGTTCGGGGTCGAGCACTTCGAGCAAGGCGGCCGACGGGTCGCCGCGGAAATCCATGGACATCTTGTCCACTTCATCCAGCATGAAGACCGGATTGCGCGTGCCGGCCTTTTTCATCATCTGGATGATCTGGCCGGGCAGCGCGCCGATGTAAGTGCGGCGATGGCCGCGGATCTCGGCTTCATCGCGCACGCCGCCGAGCGACATGCGGACGAATTTGCGGCCGGTGGCCTTGGCGATGGACATGCCGAGCGAAGTCTTGCCGACGCCGGGAGGTCCGACGAAGCAGAGGATGGAGCCTTTGGGGTTCTTCACCAGGCGGCGGACAGCCAGGAATTCGAGGATGCGCTCCTTGATTTTTTCCAGGCCGTAGTGGTCGCTTTCGAGCGTCTTCTCGGCGAACTTGAGATCGCGGATTTCCTTCGATTTTTTCTTCCACGGCACGGCCAGGAGCCAATCGAGATAATTGCGCGAAACGGTGGATTCGGCCGACATGGGCGGCATATTTTCCAGCCGTTTGAGTTCGGCCATGGCCTTTTCCTGCGCGTCGGCGGTCATGCCGGCAGTCTCGATGCGCTTTTTCAGCTCGTCGATCTCGCTCTTTTCGCCGCGTCCCAGTTCCTTCTGGATGGCCTTGATTTTCTCGTTGAGGTAATACTCTTTCTGCGCCTTTTCCATCTGGCGCTTCACGCGGCCCTGGATGGTGCGGTCGACGTTGAGCTTTTCGATCTCGATGTCGAGCATTTCGGCCACGCGGGTGAGGCGGTCGATGGGATCGAAAATTTCCAGCAGTTCCTGTTTTTCTTCGAGAGTGAGCGGCAGGTTGGCGCCGACCGTGTCGGCCAGTTTGCCGGGTTCGTCGCCGCCGCGGATGGCCTGGAGCATCTGCTCGTAATTCAGGTTCTGGCTGAGCTTGACGTATTGCTCGAACAGGCTGGTCACGCGGCTCACCAGGGCATCGAGCTGCGGCCCGCTTTCCACGCGGTAGGTAGCGGTCTTCACAATGGCGCGGAAAAATCCGTCCTCGTCGGAGACGGAAACCACCTTGGCGCGCTCCACGCCTTCCACCAGCACCTTGATGTTGCCGTCCGGCAATTTCAAACTCTGGACGATATTCACGATCGTGCCGACGCTGAAAATCTCGTTGGGCTTGGGTTCGTCTACCGAAGCATCGTGCTGGGCGGCGAGAAAAATCTTCTTGTCGCCAGCCATGGCTTCCTCGAGCGCCCGGACACTCGATTCGCGTCCCACGACGAACGGGGTCATCATGTACGGAAAGATGACGACCTCGCGAATCGGCATCATCGGCAGACGCTTTGTGTCGGGCTTTTCCTTCGATGTAAGCATTGATCTCCCCAGGGGCTCGGCCCTGCCCCTGGTCCTCTCTGGTTTTCTGGAAACTGCTGTTCGGGAGGTTTGGGGCTAACCGGCCTTTTCTAATATTGTAAGACTGATTTTCTGCGACAGCACCATTTCCTTGGTGACCTGGAATTCCCGCACCTTCTTATAGGATGGCAGGTAGTACATCAGATCGAGCATCAGGTCTTCGAGAATCATGCGCAGACCGCGGGCTCCCACTTTGCGCTCCATGGCCAGGTCCGCGACCGCTTCCAGGGCTTCGTCGCTGAATTTCAGGCGCACATTCTCAAACTCGAACAGCTTTTGGTACTGCTTAATAATAGCGTTTTTGGGACGCGACAGAATCTGGATGAGCGCGGAGCGGTCCAGATCTTCGAGCACGGCATTCACCGGCAGGCGGCCGATGAATTCCGGAATGAAACCGAACTTGATCAGGTCGATGGGCTGGACGTGCGTGAGCAGATCGATGTCGCGGCGGCCGCTGGTGCCCCCGCGCATCCCCAACTTCTCCTCTTCCTGCAAAAAGCCCATGGACTTCTTGCCGGTTCGCCGGGCAATCACCTTCTCCAGCCCGACGAAAGCGCCGCCGCAGATGAACAGGATGTTGGTGGTGTCCACCGGAGTGAATTCCTGGTGCGGGTGCTTGCGGCCTCCCTGGGGCGGCACATTGGCTACCGTGCCTTCCAGGATTTTGAGCAGCGCCTGCTGGACACCTTCACCCGATACATCGCGGGTGATGGAGGGGTTTTCATCCTTGCGGCAGATCTTATCGATTTCGTCGATATATATAATGCCCTGCTGGCATTTCTGGACGTCGCCATCGGCGGCCTGGAGGAGCTTGAGAATGATGTTTTCGACGTCCTCACCCACGTAGCCGGCTTCGGTGAGAGTGGTGGCATCCACGATCGCGAATGGCACATCGAGAATCTTGGCCAGCGTCTGCGCCAGCAGCGTTTTCCCCGTGCCGGTCGGACCGATGAGCAGGATATTGGACTTTTGCAACTCCACTTCAGAGTTGCGCATACGGTTCATGTGAATCCGCTTGCAGTGGTTATACACGGCCACCGCGAGCTTCTTCTTGGTGGCTTCCTGCCCGATCACATACTGGTCCAGGAATTCCTTCACTTCCAAAGGCTTGGGAATCTTATTCGGAGTTCCTGAAGGCGGCTCGACCTTGTCGTCCTCTAAAATCGAGTTGCAAACCGCAATGCATTCATCGCAGATGTAGGCGCGCGGGTAGTCGCTGGGGGAGGAAATCAGCTTTCCGACTACGTCCTGGCTTTTGTGGCAAAACGAACACCGTAAAGCGTCATCCGATCCGGCTCGCTTCAAGCAGTTCTCTCCTCTTCCGCCGACGGTGCGGGCGGGTGGGATCCTCCAAATCGCTTCGTCTTCATTATCACCTGAACTGGCTCCCTTAGCAATGTACTCCGAAGGTAGGTAGGACAAGGGGGTAGTACCGCTGGTTAAGGTTCCCGATTTGCCCCCCTCCCCGGCACCCGGAATGAGCACCGCTCCCCCTGCGGTCACGGCTCGGTAACCCGCGGTTACCGAAAGTTACGTTTCGGCCGTTTTACGGGCCTGTTCAAACAGGAAATTCAAAGTTTTTTCAGTCTGGATGTGCGAAGCGATGCGGCCTAGCGTGCCATCCTTCTCGAATCTCATGTGCACCGCCGCCACCGGCTCTTTCTGCTGGCGCGCGACCCGTTCGACCTCGCGATCCACCTCATCGCGCGTGGCACCGATGTGCTCGCGCTCGGAAATCTTCTGCAGCAGCATGGACGCCTTGACCTCGCGCAGCGCCTTGTCGCGCTGGGACTCCATCACCTTTTGCCAATCGACCTTGATGGAGCGCGGATCGACTCCCTCGCCAGCCATGGCGCGAAGCGTCTGGTCCATACGATTCTTCACCTGCCGTTCGACGAAAACCTCGGGAACGGGAAATTCGTGCGCGTCCACCAGTTTGTCGACTATCTTGGTCTTGGCTTCCTGCTGCGCCTCGTATTCGCGCTGGCCGAAGATGTTTTTGCGGATGGCCTCCCGAAGCTCGCCGAGGTCGCGATAATCGCCGAGATCCTGGGCGAATTCATCGTTCAGCTCGGGCAGTTCTTTGCGGCGGATTCCCTTCAGGGTGGCGCGGAACTTGACGCTTTTGCCGGCCAGCCGCTTGGAGCCGTAATCCTCGGGGTAAGTGACTTCGAATTCCCGCTCCTCGCCCGGGGTGACGCCCCGGAGGTTCTCGGTGAAGGCGGGGAAAGTATCGGCGCCGCCGATTTCGAGTACCATTTCGTCGGTCTTCACGGGATCGCCCTCCACACCGCCGAGGCTTTCAAGAGCCACGACGGCATGATCGCCGTCTTCCACCGGCCGCGGATCGACATTGACGTACTGTGCCTTTTGATCGCGGAGCTCCTCGATGCGCTTGTCGATGTCCTCGTCGGTGACGGCCGGCTCGCCATAGGGCACTTCGACGCCGCGATACTCGCCGAGTTCGATTTCCGGAACAACTTCGAATTCCGCCTTGAACCGGAGGGGTTCGCCATCGTGGAAGTGAACGTCCTTGATGTCGGGCGTGCCGACCACGTTGAGGTTTTCCGATTCGAATTGCTTCTGGAGGAACTTGGGGATGAGATTTTCCAGCACCTGCTGCCGGATATCACCGGCGAACTGCTTGCGAATGATGCTGGTGGGGGCTTTACCGGGACGGAACCCGGGGAGTTTGGCGCGTTTCTGGACGTCGGCGGTAACGCGTCCCAACTCGCTTTCCACATCGAGAACAGGGATGGAGATTTCGAGCGAGTGCTTGCAACCTTCGACTAAAGCCAAGTGGGATCAACCTCAGGAAAGAAGTAGTGGTGTAAAGACCCATCATACCACGGCGTGGTTGGGGCTGTTTCGGGCCCGGTGTGTGGGCGGCCCATTGTGCCAAAGCCCAGATTGAGCCGTGGCAAAATCACCCTAACTGCCAAAGACACCGCCCAACCCGGCCTGGAAACCTTACGATTGGAGCGGTGCCTTTTGCAGCGCCCGAAGAGTCAGACTTTGCCTATCGTGGGTACCTGCGCTTGAGGGCGGCGCCCATCCCAAGAAACATCGTGCCGAACAGCAGGATGCTGGACGGTTCGGGGACAGTTCCGGAACTGGTCAATTCGAACGCCAGCGTACTGTACCCTCCATACCAGGTGCCGCCCGAAAGTGCGTAATGCGAGTCGAAATTGGCGAATGCATCGGCAGTTTCCTGCCCCCATGTATCGGTTTCGCCGGTATTGTCTCCCACTGCGAAGAAGTAGGTGGTGCCCGGCGTCAGACTAAGAGGCCCGAAGCTTGCCGCATAGCTGTATTCCGTAAAACAATTACCAATACCGCATCCGATCGAGTTACCGGTAGCAGTCTGATTTGAAGACCCCACCGAGTAAGACTGGATCAGCGTGCCCGGCGCTCCCGAATCGTCGCTATAGAATGCGATCGTAAAGTCCCCCGACGGGCAGGTGCCTTCCGGGGAGCAACCGCCCCACCATGTCGCTCCTGTAATCGTAGACGATCCCGCGGTTAGCATGAACGGCGAGGCAACGAACGAGAAAGAGCTATTCGCGTCCGCATAGTAGGTGCCGAAATTGTCGGGAGCACCATTGTTATAAATGACCGTGTCCGCCCAAGCGGCCCCGGGAAGCACTGCAAGCCCGAATGCCAGCACACAACCCGGCAGCACCAGGCGGGAAATTTTCACGGGTGCGTTCATTTGATCCCTCCCTCTTCTCCGCTAAATCGAACGCCGCCAGCGGCCGTTCGATGGGAGCATGGCGAAGCAGGTTTGTTGCCGTCTGAGTGCCTGGACGATGTACAAGATTCTCAACGCACTAACCGGACGTACGGCGCTTGACGCTTCAAAAACTATGGGAGACAGGGCGAGTTTTTTGGAGATTCATCCAGATTTCTATGCGGGTCGATTAGGCGGGCTGGTAGCTGTGCGGAATTCGCAATGCCGGCCAGACTACGTCGCCTTGGACTGAAGCCTGCCCTGGCTTGGCAACGCTAATATATGCAGGCGCCGCCGAGAGCCGCGTTGAGGACGCGCTGGATGTCCGTTACGTTCACAACGCCATCCTCATTCATGTCGTAAGCGGGGACCGCCAGACCCAGAGCCTGATGGATCATGGCCTCGACATCCGCGACACCCGCGGTCGAATTGCCGTTCACCGTGCAGGTCAACAGACCAACCGTCCCGGCGAGACATCCGGTGGACAGAGGAGTTCCAGTCGGTGCGGCGGACACGCAGTTCACGAGATTGAGGGCGGCGGGCGACGTGCCGAACGAGTTCGCCAGAGTGAACCATGCGGCGCCGGCTAGCCCGGGCGCGATGCCGTTTGGACTGACGCCTGTCGCGGCGAGACGAATGTCACCGGCGGAAATGGCGGTTGCCGCGAGGCCGGTGGCGGAGAGGAAGGTGAGCCGGGTGGGGTCGAAGGTGAGATCGACTTGAAACGAGGCGGGTGCCGTGCTGCCTGCCAGCGAGAGCACGATCGGAACGGAGAGAGCATGGCCCGGCCCCCCGTAGGTATTGGGGACGGATAAAATCACGGTGGAGGGCATACTCGCGGCGGGAATCCTGACGACGATGGCGCCGGCGTTTCCCTGCTGCGCCGGCGCCGGCAGGGCAGAGACGGACAAAGCGAGTAACATCCGGAGACGCAAGCTTTTATGTGGCGGGCCAGGGCGGCAGATCTCAAACTATTGGAAGTTCCGGCCGGGCCGGCGGCAATAAGCGGCATAGGACGCGTGCAGGCAATCAGCGACGGCGAATTGGTACGGCGCTTTCGAAGCGGCGATCGCGAAGCGTTTTCAGCGATTTACCGAGCCCACCAGGGGGCCGTATTCCGCTTTGCGCTATACCTTACCGCCGACCGCGAACGGGCCGCCGAGATCACGCAGGAAGTGTTCGTGTGGCTGATCCATCACCCTTCGGCCTTCGACCCGGAACGCGGCGAACTGGCAGCATTCCTGGGCGGGGTCGCGCGGCAAATGCTCCGCAGGCAACGGCGGGAAGAGCAGCGCTGGCTGCCGCTGAACGAATCGGCGGCAGGAACGGCGCCGCCGCCGGAAATCGGCGATTCCGAAGCCGCGGAACTCTGGAAGGCCATCGCCAGCCTCCCGGAACGGTATCGCGAGGCGGTGATTCTCTGCGACCTGGAAGAGATGAGCAACGAACAGGCGGCGGCCACGCTCGGCTGCGCGGTGGGAACGATCTGGTCGCGACTGCACCGCGCGCATGAATTGCTGCAGCGCAAATTGCAGGGGAAGAAGGTGAACTGCTCATGAACAACCCGCAACTCGAATCGAAGATGCGAAATCTGGCGGAGCGGGTGGCGGCCATCGAACCTCCGGAAGGATTGGAGGACGCAGTGATGGCGGCCTTCGACCGGGCACAGCGGCGCAGGCGCGGGCGCTGGCTGGCACTGGGCGGTGCGCTGGCGGCCTCGCTCGTGGCCGGCGCGCTCCTCTCGCGGCCGATTCCCGCGCCCGCGCCGGCAGTGGAATCGCAGGCATTCTACCCCATTCCGTATACGCCACCGCTCGAACCGTACGAGCGCGTGCTGGTGGTGGAGAAGCAGGTGCCGGTGGATGAACTGATCGCGGCGGGATTCCACATTTCCGCCGCGCCGGGCGCGACCGTAAGGGCGGATGTAATGGTGAGCCAGGACGGCCGGCCGAGAGCCATCCGGCCGGTGGCGTTCCACGCTTCGGAAAGGAGCTTGCAATGAAAACGCTTTGGCCGCTGGCGCTGGCTCTGGCAGCGGGATATGCCGGAGCGCAGACGACGGCGGCGCACAAAGAAATCCACGTCGAAGAATTTCGCATTCAGAAAGGCATGGGGGACGCGGGGTCGGAGCCGATGATGGCGGGTATGATCGGCGCCGACGGGCGCATGGGCCTGCTCAACGTGGCGGGCAAGCCATTCTCCGCCACCGAAACCCGCCACACTTTACAGACTCTGGCCAATGGAGCGAAGATCGAGACATCCGACAGCGATCAGATCTATCGTGACGATCAGGGCCGGACGCGCGTGGAGCAGACCATCGACGGCCGGACGATCACGGTGATTATGGACCCGGTCGCGCGCTTCGTGGCGATTCTGGACCCCGCGGCGAAAACGGCGCACAAGAATCCAATTCCACCGGAGATGGTGAAGGGGTCGGTGGGATTGAACAAAGGACAGGTGCGTATTCTCATGAAGAGTGAAGGGCTGGGAGCTTCCCACGCCGAGGTGGCCACGTTAGGGGATAAGGCGGTGAACGGGGTGATGGCCAGCGGAACGCGCAAGACGCGCGTGATTCCCGCGGGCGCGATCGGCAACGACCGGGACTTGCAATTGGTGGACGAGAGCTGGTTTTCGAACGACCTGCAGGCGATCGTGAAAAGCGTCAGCTCCGATCCGCGATTCGGCGAGACGACTTACCAACTCACGAACATCGTGCGGGCGGCGCAGGACCCGGCGCTATTTCAGATACCGCCGGACTATGCGATCAGCGATCGGCCGGCCCTCGGAAAGTAAGATCGGCTGGACATTCCGGTAAGATCCGGACCAAGCGGAAGATTCGGAAGAAGCGTTCCCTAACTTCCTGCCGGAGTTCCTGGATGACGGCCTTTCTGCCATTGGGGCCGATGGGCGCGGTGCAATCCGCGCGAGCCAGCGAGCCGCCATCCGGTCTGTGCTCGCGGCTGCCGGCGGCGGATTTCGGCAAAGTTCTCGGGAAGAAGTTCGGCCCGCCTGCCAGGAGCGTCGCGCCTCGTCCTTACAGAGATACAGCCGAGGGAACCGACTGGCACAATCAGGGGCAAGGCAACCATTTGAACTTCCGGGCATGGGTGGATCCTTCACCGGCCGCCGCGACCGAGCTTTTCGCCAGGCTCTCCGCGTGGTATGGCCCGAATACGCCGGTTGCCGGCATGGGGGACCAGGCTCATTTCGACCGCAAGCACGCGCTTCACCGGAAGCGGTCGAGAAGGAGTTGAAGAATCTCGGGAGCCGGGTCGCGGGACAGCTATCGTTGCGGGAAACAAAGAGCAGGCACGGACGGTTTTCCCGCCTTTCTCAGTTATGAGCGAGGAGGGTGGGGATTCGAAGAATCCTGGGTTGCGCCGAATTGCGGGATGCTAACCGGTCAGGATGGACTCGGCGGGGTCGCCGGGATTGTATCGCGCCGGAGGCGGCACTGCCTTGAGACTGTTCAGAGTGGCTTCGGCATTGGATTCGCAGGCGAAGCGAGCGGTATACGAGCCGCCATATCTTTCGCCATTGACCGAATACCAATAGCCGACCCTGAGGATGTACTGCAGACCGTCCCGTCCTGCGGTTGAACTGATGGACCCGGTCTCGATTGTGGCCGGTGCGCAGGTCCAGGATTTGGCCCGGCGGGCGCGCAGCCATCGCATTCCAGCCGCCGCACTGACACCCGCCAGCCAGAGGAAAGGGGGAAGGAGTTTGCCGTAATCTCGCGAGCGATTGGACGAGTATGGAATGTAGTGGTGCGCGAGGTCAAAGGCGAAAAACAGGAATAAGAGGGTAGCGGCAGAAATACCGATGACGAACGGAGTCGCGCGGGAGGTAAGTTTGAGCCGCGTCATGTCGAGAGCGCTAATGGTGCCGCAATACTTGCATGGGGTCGACCGCGGCAGCGTCGACGGCGGGTTTCGCCGCGGCCAGCAGCGCGGCTGCCAGGAGCGCGACGACCGCCACGATGGTGGTAACCGGGTCGCCGGGCTGCACTCCGAACAGCAGATTGGCCAGATACCGGGTGAGCGCGAACGTCAGAATCATGCCGATGACGACTCCGGCCAGCAGCGGCATGCCGGCTTGCACGGCGATCAGCCGCACGATGTCCGCGCGTCTCGCTCCGATGGCCATGCGCAAGCCGAGTTCGCGTCTCCTTTGCGCGACATAGTACGATAGCACGCCGTAGAGCCCGACCGCGGCCAGGAGAAGCGCGAGCCCGGAGAATTGCGCCAGCACGATGGCGCGGAATCGCGGGTATAGAAATCTCCGTCCCACGACCTCGCTCATGGTGAACACCCAGCCTATGGGAATCTCAGTGTCGATCGCGCCGATGGTGCGTTCGATGGCTCGTCCCGCGCCCGCGTGGCTGCCGCGAGCACGCACTTCGACGAACATAAACGAGGACGGCTTCTGCGCGAGAGGACGGTATACGACCGGCTGGGCGCGCCAACTCATTTCGTGCATGAGATCCGGCTGTTCCTCCGTCGCAACGACTCCCACTATTTCAATGGACGATGCCGGCTGGCTGACGATCCGCAAGCGTTTCCCAATCGGGTCGGCGCCGGGGAAATACTCGCCAGCAAATTTCTCATTCACGATGGCGACGGCGGCGGAGCCAGGATCGTCCGATTGAGAGAAGAATCTACCGCGGCGCAGGCCGATCCGGAGAACTCGGAAATAATCGGGGCTCACGCTGTTCTCGGCGACATCTGCCATTTCGCGCCGGGCACGGCCGTCGATTTCTACTTCGCTGCCGCCAAAACCGAACGGGGCGATGCCGGCGGAGATTGCCGACGCTTCGACGCCGGGAATGGAGTCGAGGCGGGTTCGCAGTTCTTCGTACACGCGCAGCTTGTCCGTGCCTGCCGCATATTGGGAGCCGGGTAAGTTGATATAGCTGAGGACGACGCCATCGGGGTCGAAGCCGAGTGGCGCGGCGCTGAATTTCAGGACACTGCGCATCAGAAGTCCGGCCCCGGAAATCAGTATCAGCGCGAGCGAAGTCTCGACGACGATGAGCGCTGGCGCGAGGTGCCGCGTGCCAAAGGAAGCCGCTCTGCGGCTGGCGCCGCGCAGATCGGAACCCAGCTTCGCGCGCGATCCGCTGCACGCGGGCGCGGTCCCGAAAATCAGGGCGGTGCCTATGGTGAGTAGAGCGGCAAAAGCCAGTACCGGCAGGTCGACCGAAACGTGGCTGCCGATAGGCAATTCTATGGGGCTCAGGTGAATGAAATACCGCACTAGAAACACGGCGATCAGCCCGCCGGCGGCGCCCCCCATTGCCGCAAGGAGCATCCCTTCGATCAACAACTGCCGCACCAGTCTTGCGCGGCCACATCCGAGCGCGGCGCGAATCGCAAACTCCCCCGCCCGCGCCGACGATCGCGCCACCAACAGATTCGCCACATTCAGGCACGCGATGACCAACACCAGAACAACGGCGAGCAGCAGAATTGCCAGCGTCGCCCGAAGATTGCTGCCGGCCAGGAACGCAAAATCGTCCTGAAGGTTCTTCACAACCGGTGTGTAATCGCGATGCCAAGCGAACTTCGGTATCTGTTTATGCAGTGCCGTCAATTCGGTCTGCGCCTGCGCGATGCTGATTCCGTGTTTGAGGCGCGCGAAGCTGAAGCCGTAATGCTCCTCGCCCGGCTTGGCGTCAACCGGAGAGAAAAGCATCCAAAGCTCCGTGCCGCGATTGTAAAACTCGAAGTGGGCGGGCATGACTCCGAGAACAGTGCATGCGCGGTGATTCAATTCGAGAGCTTTCCCGACGATGCCGGGATCGGCCGCGAGCGAGCCTGTCCAGAAGCGATCGCTCAGCACCACCGAGCAACTGCGGCTGAGATCGCCGTGCTCGAACGTGCGCCCGCGCGCGGCAGGCACGCCGGGAATGGCGAAGAAATCATCGCTTGCGAAGACGGTCGCAACGTAGCGAGTGGCGCCATCCCTGGTCATACTGGTCGCCGGCCCGGCGATGGTTGCGAAAGCGATCCTATCAAAGCTGCGGGCATGGCTGGCGTACTCTTCGAAGTCGCCATAAGTGCCAAATGCGTGGGCCGCGTTCACGTCTTTGAGACTACGATCGAAAATGTCCACCAGGCGGGAGGGATCTTTGTACGGCAGCGGCGTCAACATGATTCCGTGTACCACGCTGAATACCGCGGTGTTGGCGCCGATACCCAAAGCCATAGTCAGGACGATCACTGCCGCGAAGGCGGGTGAATTGCGGAGAATGCGCCACGAGTAACGAAGCTCCTGCACCATGCTGGCATTTTACACGCGCGGAAAATGGCACAGTGTGGCAGCCCAGTCGCTGAATCCAGGCATTACCAAAGGTATGCTCCTGGCGGCCGCGTCTCTTCACCGCGGATTTATTGCGGGTCGCAACCGGCGTACCCGCTGCCAGCCTCCGGATTCTGCTACGCTTCGTCTGAACGGAATCGGAGCGAGCCATGCTTTTGCAAAATCTGAGATTCGGCCTGCGCATGGTACGGCGGAGCCCCATCGTATCGGTGTCGGCGATTCTCGCGGCCGGCCTGGGAATCGGCGCCAGCAGCGCGATGTTCAGCATCGTCGACGGCGTCCTGCTGCGGCCGCTGCCATTTGCCGCGCCGCAACAACTGGTAAATGTGTGGGCGAGCCTTCCGGTGCGACAGTTGCCCACACTGGTGGCCGCGCCGGCCAATTATTATGACTGGCGGGAGCAGAATCACGTGCTTTCGGCGATGGGCGCCTACCAGCCGGCGGCCTTCGGAGTGACCGCCAACGGCGGCGAGCCGGTGCGCTACCTGGGCGCGGTGTCCGATCCGGAATTCTTTGCGACGCTCCGCGTGAAGCCGTTCCTGGGCCGCATGTTCACCGAAGACGAAATGGAGCCGGGTCGCGATACCGTTATTCTGCTTGGCTATGGGCTGTGGCAGCAGCGCTTCGGTGCCGATCCGGGAGCGCTGGGCGCGAGCCTGGAAATCAACGGGCAGGTGCGCCGGGTGATCGGCGTGATGCCGCGCGGGTTCGAATATCCGGCGGGAGCAACAATGTGGGGGCCGCTGCCGATGAATGCCGAGACGCGCGCGCGCCGCGATTTTCATATGCTGCGCGCGATCGGCCGGCTGAAAGACGGCGTCACATTGCGGCAGGCGCGGGCGGAGTTTCGAACCATCGCGGCGCGGCTGGCCGACCGGTATCCCGATCTCGACAAGGACGAAGGCATTGTGGTGAATCCGGTTCTCGACGACCTGGTGGGCACGGTGCGGCCGGCACTGATGGTTCTCGCCGGTGCGGTCGCGTTCGTGCTGCTGATCGCGTGCGCCAACATCGCCAATCTCCTGCTGGCGCGGGCGTCGGGCAGGCAGCGCGAGATGGCGATTCGCACCTCGCTGGGCGCGAACCGGGCGGCGATTCTGGCGCAGATGCTCACCGAGAGCGTGATTCTGGCGCTGCTGGGAGGTGCGGCGGGATTGGCGCTTACGGCAATCGGATTTCGCGGCTTGCTGCGGCTGGCGCCGCCGAATGTGCCTCGCCTGGAAGACGTGGCCCTGAACTGGCGGGTAATCGAGCTATCGCTGGGGCTCTCGCTGCTCACCGGGCTGTTGTTCGGCCTCGCTCCGGCGTGGCACGCGGCGCGGATCGACGTCAATGCCATGCTCAAGCAGGGGTCGCGCGGAACCAGCGCGCGTGGGCGCCTGCGAAGCTGGCTGCTCGCCGGACAGATTGCCGTGGCACTGGTACTGCTGACGGGTGCGGGCCTGCTGCTGCGCAGCTTCTACGAAATCGCGCACGTCGAAATGGGGTTCCTGCCGGACCGCCTGATGACGATGCAGCTTCAACCGACGGTGGCGCGGTACGCCAACCACGAGGATCTCCAGATTCAGCTCGCGCGCGGAATCGTGGACAAGGTCTCGGCTCTTCCGGGCGTGCGCGTGGCGGGCATCACCAACGCCCTGCCGCTGCTCGGCAATCCGATTTACATCATGCGGTTTGAAGGACGGCCCCCGCTGGCGGTGAGCCAGGCGCCGGTGGTCAACTTCTTCGCGGTCACTCCGGGATTTTTCGGCGCCATGGGGATGCGCATCGTTCGCGGGCGCCCGCTGGAGGAGACCGATCTGGCTTCGGCGCCGCTGGTTGCGGTGGTCAACCAGACCATGGTGGAGCGCTTTTTCCCAGGGAAGGACCCCATCGGCAAGCGCCTGGAGATCGGCTTCAGCACGCCTCCGCAGTGGCGCCAGATTGTGGGGGTGGTGGCCGACGTGAAAACCGCGGGGCTCGACCGCGATACGCCGGTGCAGGTTTACACCGCGTTCTATCAGCAGCCGGGGCTGGTCGGCGTCTCTCCCCTCACGGTGCTGGCGCGAACCGCGGGCGAACCGGCAGCCATGGCGGCTCCCATGAAAGCGGCGATCCTCAGCGTGGACCGCTCGCAGCCGGTCTTCGCGGTGCAGCCCATGACAGAAGTGGTCGCGGATTCCATCGCGCAGCGGCGCATCGCGTTTATCCTGCTGGCGTTTTTTGCGGGATCGGCGCTGGTGCTGGCGTCGATCGGCGTGTACGGAATCATGTCGTACCTGGTGACCCAGCGGACGGGTGAGATCGGGCTGCGGATGGCGCTCGGCGCGGGCGCGGGCAATGTGGCGCTGCTGGTGGGCCGGCAGGGAATGGCTTTGGTGGCGGCGGGGCTGGCAACCGGCTTAGTGGGATCGCTGCTGCTCACCCGGTGGATGGCGCCCCTGCTGTTTCGCGTCAACCCGCGCGATCCGCTGATCTTCGGAATCGCCATCGGGACGCTGGTCGCGGTGTCGGCGGCGGCGTGCTTCGTTCCGGCGCGGCGGGCGGCCATGCTGGATCCGCTGGTGGCGCTGCGATCGGAATAGAGATCGCCGGGGTTAAGAAGCGCCGTTCGTTCGCGTCCTCAACTTCAGGAGACCCGAGAGAAACCATGCGCGCAGCTTTGGCAGCGAACCTACTTGTGATTTCGGGCGCCCTCGGGGCGTTCGGCCAAACCTCGGAGCCGCCGGCGTTCGAAGTGGCGTCGGTCAAGGCCAGCCCTTCCGGCGAAGGCATGCGCGTGCGGCCCAACGTCACCACCGATCCCGGCAGCGTCACCATGACCTACATGCCGCTGAGGGCCGTCATCCAGTGGGCGTATCACATGCAAACCGTGCAGATTATCGGTCCGGGATGGCTCGATTCGAGCCGTTATGAGATCACGGCCAAGGCGGCGGGACCGTCGTCGGACGACAAGCTCCGGCAGATGATGCAGACGTTGCTCGCGGTGCGCTTCAAGCTGGCGTGCCATCGGGAGACGAAAGAAATGCAGGCTTACGTGGTGTCCATAGCGAAGGGCGGGCACAAAATGAAACCCTCGGAGGGAGACGGGCCGATGGACCTGAAGCCCACCGGCAAGGGTTTGAACATCGCATTCACGCACGTCACGCTGGCGCAACTCGCGGAAATGGCCGGGTCGCCGCTGCAAGCGGTGGTGGTGGACCAAACGGGCCTCAAAGGCGAATGGGATTTTACGATCGACGCCTCCACCTTCGCGATGCAGAAGCCTTCCGATATGGAAGACGCCATTTCCATGATGATCCAGGTGATGAACGATCAGTTAGGGATCAAGGTGGAGCAGAAGCGCGTGCCGGCCGAGGTGATGATCGTGGAACATGTGGAAAAAACTCCGGTGGAGAATTGAGCCGGCGCGTGGCAAACTGAGACGTGGCCGCACGGTTTGCCCTGGCGCTTGTCGCGATTGCCGTCCTTGCCGCACAAGACGCGGGCAAGATGGCTTTCGATGTCGCTTCCGTCAAACCGGGCAACGGCGATATCCTCGAACCGGCCTTTCCCATCAACGCCAGCGACTCCTACAAACCGACCGGCGGGTATCTGCGGGGCAGCTTCACGGTCCTGACGTATATCGAGTTCGCGTATAAGCTTTGGCTTCCGGCGACGGTAGAACGGGAGATGCTGGCGAACGCACCGAGATGGGTGAGCGAGGATTTTTACGCAATCGAGGCGAGGGCGCCCATCCCCAATCCCACCAAAGACCAGATGCGGCTGATGATGCAGTCGCTGCTGGCCGAGCGGTTCAAGCTGCGCGTACACTTCGAGACGAAGGAAATGCCGGTTTACGCGTTGACCGTCGTCAAGGCGGGCAAACTGGGGCCGAAACTGATTCCGCATGCCGGCGGGCGTCCGTGCGGAGAGTTCCTGGACCCTTATTACACGCCCGCGCCGGATCGCGTCTCGCGCGGCGAGGTGGAAGCCGGACCGGATAATTTCCCGGCGTACTGCGATTCCATCGGATTATTCCCCAAACCTGGCGGTGTGATCGTGCTGGGGTATCGCAACGCCACGATGGACATGATTGCCGCTTCGCTTTCGGGAGCGGTAGGAAAAGGACGCCCGGTAATCGACCGGACCGGGCTCGCCGGGAGATACGATTTCACGCTCGAGTGGCGGCCGGACACGGCCACGAAAGCGCCGGCGGACGCGGCGGTCGCGCCGGCGGATGCGCCGGCGCCAAGCTCGCTGACAGCTCTGCGCGATCAACTGGGCCTGAAAGTGGAATCCACTAAAGGGCCGGTAAAATTCCTCGTCATCGACCGGATTGAGCGGCCCTCGTCGAATTGACGGTCCGGCCCGCCAATGACTCGGCCGCCTCACAATTTGTGCAGATTTGTGCAGGTTTGTTCGCTTGCACTTTGATTCGGGAACTCACGGGGCGGACAGAGGCAATACGTTTGCCTGCCACTCACTAAAAAATTCGTAGATTTGGGCGATTTTGTCTGCAAGTTTGGACCGAAACCGGCGTCTATAAGCATAAGATACTCCGATCCAGGTGCGCGGGCAGGCTATGAGGGGAGGGCGTTGTCATTAGAACTGCATTTATTTTCAGTAGAATAGTAGGAACTGGCAAAACTTCGGGAAGCTCCAATCCTTTCAGGGGCAATATCGTCAAACACAGAGGCGGTTCGGTCCCGGAACAAATGAGCACGAAATGCGTGTGAGCGGGTGACCCCACTGTGCGGAAAGGAGATCTACCAATGATACGTACCGTAGTGGGAACCAGTATGCTCGTTTTCGCGGCTTCGGCCGCGTTGGCGCAGAACCAGCCGTTATCCTTCGAAGCCGCATCGCTCAAACCGACTGCCTCGCCAGGCACCGTGGACCGGGTGATGCGCCGCATGTCGGGAGGGCCGGGATCCACCGACCCCGGACGCTTCACCTACGAAAACGTGACCGTCAAGTTGCTGGTGGAAATGGCTTACAACCTCAAGGATTTTCAGGTGCAAGGACCGGACTGGATCGATAGCCTGGGCTTCGACCTGGTCGCCACCATGCCGCCGGGCACCACCAAGGAACAGGCGTCCGAAATGATGCAGACGCTGTTAAAGGACCGATTCAAGCTCGAATTTCATCGTGAAACGAAGCCCATGCCGATGTTCGCGCTGGTGGTGGGAAAGAACGGCTCGAAGATGAAGGAAGTGGAGGCACCGGCAGCGGCGCCGGCGGATGCCCCGCCCCCTCAGGCGCATGGTCCGCGCGACATGGGCCGCGGTCCCGGGGTGCGTATGATGATGTCCCCCAATGGGATAAGGCTGGCCGGTCAGATGACCATGGCGCAACTGGCGAACGCTCTGACACGGCAGATGCAGCGGCCGGTGATCGATCAGACGGAACTCTCTAAAACTTACGACGTAGATATTACTTGGATGCCGGACAGCATGGATGGCGGACGCATGTTCCGCGGTGGTGGACCGGGCGGACCCGGTGGACCGGGTGGTCCTGGCGGCCCGGATGGTCCGGAAGCCCGCGCCGGCGCGGAGCCCGCGATGACGCTCGCGCAGGCTTTGGACGAGAAACTCGGGCTCAAGCTGGACGCCCGCAAGAGTCCGGCGGACCTGCTGATTATCGACCACGCGGAGAAGGCGCCGGTGGAGAACTGATGACGCGAAAGGGACATGTGGGCGCGACGCCGGCGCTGGCCATCGCCTTCTCCATCGCCGCATTCGCACAGACCGGGACGCCGTTGCCGGAGTTCGAAGCGGCGTCGGTGAAGGTTTCGGCGCCTCCGGCGAATGGGATGATCATGGTCCGGATGGGTGGCGGACCGGATTCCAGCGATCCCGGGCGGGTCACGTATACCGGCGTGACTCTCAAGACGCTGGCGGCGCGCGCCTACGGTGTCAAAGAATTTCAGGTCGAAGGTCCGGCGTGGCTGGATAGCGAGCGGTACGACGTGATCGCCACCATTCTCAAGGGAGCGGACAAGGCTCAGGTCGGCTTGATGATGCAGCGCCTGCTGGCGGATCGTTTCAAACTCGCGCTACATCACGAAACGAAGCCAATGGCGGTCTACACGCTGTCGGTCGCCAAGGGCGGCCCGAAGCTGCAGGAGATCGACCCCGACAATCCACCCCCTCTGCCAGCGCCGCCTCGCGGCGGACCGCCCATGCCGCCTCCGCCTCCAGGAGGCGGAAGCATGTCCGGTCCGGGTAGCGCGCCGCCGCGCGCCGGATTCCGCATCATGCTCAGTCCTACCGGCCGGCATCTCACCGGCAACGCCACCATTTCAAGACTTTGCGATTTATTGAGTAACCTGACCGATCGCCCGGTAACCGATCTAACCGGACTGAAGGGTACTTACGCTTTCGATTTATCGTGGACGCCCGACGACACGGAGAGAATGGGCGGGAAATTTGGTCTGGCGATGGCCATGGGCCCTCCGCCGGGAGGCGCGGCAAGTTCCGGCCCGCAACCGTCCGCGGACACCAACAACGACCCCGGACAAACCCTGGCCCAGGCTTTACAAACTAATTCCGGCCTGAAACTGGAGGCCAAACGAAACCCGGCGGATATCCTGGTAATCGACCATGCGGAGAAGGTGCCGACGGAGAACTAAATAACCGTTGGCTCCCCGTGCGCGCCAACTTACCGGCAAGAATCTAGAGGAATTCGTTTGAAGGAGCAAGACTACCGATGAAATGGAAGGCGATTTCACGCCATTTACTGTTCTGCGCCATTCTGTGCCTGATGGTAATGAATCTGGTTGCGGCGGAACATCATGGAGTCGTCAAATTCGGCAACATACCGGTTCCCGGAGCCACGGTAACGGCGGCCAAGGATGACAAGAAATTCGTCGCCATTACCGACGACAACGGGTTTTATAGCTTTCCCGATCTCGAAGACGGCACCTGGAAAATCACCGTGGAAATGCAGGCATTTGCGCCGCAGACGAAGGAAATCGGGGTGCTAGCGGGGGCTCCGGGCGCCGAGTGGGATCTCAAGATGCTCTCGCTCGACGAGATCAAACCGGTTCAACAATCGGCTCCCGCGGCGCCGCCGGCCGGAACGGCTGCGCCGGCGGCATCGGGCACTCCCGCCGCGCCGGAGCAATCCACTCCGGCCACCCCGTCGACCGCCAACGCGGCTCCGGCGGCGAAAGGAAAGGGCAAGAAGAGTGCGGGGAACGCGCCGGCCACGCCGCAAGCGGGCTTTCAGCGGATCGACGTAAATGCGTCGGGCGACAATGGCCCGGCGAATGGCGGCGCGGCCTCCAACGCACCGCCCAGCCTCGCGGAAGCGCAAAGCGCTTCCGATGCATTCGTGGTGAACGGCAGCACCAGCAACGGAATCGAGCGCCGCGCCATCGGCAACGGACGCAAGGGCCCCCGCTCGCTGTTTAGCGGCGGCATCGCCTTCACGAATTTCGACAACGACATCTTGGATGCCCGTAACTACTCGCTGACTGGCGAGGATACACCGCGCACTCCATACACTCGATTCACGCTTTCGGGCTCCGTAAACGGCCCTCTGTGGATTCCCCACTTGTTCCGCTGGCAGGGAAACTTCTTTTTGAATTTTCAGACCACCCGGAACCGCACCGCCACGAACAACTCGCAACTGATGCCGACGGAGGCCGAGCGCAATGGGGATTTTTCGCAGGTCACCAACGCCCAGGGCAACCCGATCGTCATCACCGACCCGACTACCGGCCAGCCGGTTCCCAACGCCGTCATTCCGGCCAACGAAATCAGCCCGCAGGCGAAGTACTTTCTGGGCTTCTATCCCCTGCCCCAATTCACCGCTCCCGGCTCGCTGTGGAACTATCAGGCCGAGTCGATCGCCCGGCAGATTCAGGACCAGTTCGTCGCCCGGGTCTTCAAGCCGATCGGTAACAAGAACCGGATCAATACGTTATTTGCGATCCAGACGAATGGTAATGACAGCACCAGCATCCTGGGATGGACGGACACCACACACATTGACGGCTATCACGACGATGCCTCCTGGTTTCACAACTTCTCCCGGACTTTATACGGCCAGTTCACGGTGGATTACACCCGCTACTCGGTACGCATCATGCCTTTCTTTGCCAATAAGACGAACGTATCGGGCGAAGCCGGGATTACGGGCAACGACCAGACGCCCGGCAACTGGGGGCCGCCGGGTATCGGCTTCGCGGGCAGCGGTATCTACGGACTGGGGGACGCCAACGAGAACTTTATTCGCAATCAGACACCGGCGTTGAGCAGCCAGATTACCTGGATTCGGCGCCCGCATAACTTCCAGTTCGGCGGCGACTACAAAATTGTGGATCAAAGCCTGGTAGGGCAGGCCAACGGGCGCGGCAGCTTCGGCTTCACCGGCCAGGCAACCGGCTACGATTTCGCGGACTTCCTGTTCGGCGTTCCCGATACCGCCAGCATCGCTCTCGGCAACGCCGACAAGTACCTGCACTCCAGCATTTACGATTTGTATGTCAACGACAACTGGAACGTGAATTCTTCTCTTACTTTCCAGTGGGGCGTGCGCTGGGATTACCAGGCTCCGTTCACCGAGGAATACGGGCGCCTGGCGAACCTGGACATCGCTCCAGGGTGGGGCTCGCAAGCGCCCGTGACGGCACAGTCGCCGGTCGGGTCGCTGACCGGCTACCACTATCCCAACTCGCTACTGAGACCCGATAAACACCAGATCTCGCCCCGGCTTTCGTTCGCCTGGCGGCCGATCTTCGGCTCCTCGATGGTGGTGCGCGGCGGCTATGGCGTTTATTACAACACCTCCATTTACCAGGGCATCGCCATGGCGATGGACCAGCAGGCGCCGTTTTCCAAGAGCTTCACCGTGCCCAACAGCCCAACTTCACCGCTGACCATGGCCAACGGTTTCAGCCCGACGGGCGCGGTGACCGCCGATACCTTCGCGGTGGATCCCAATCTGCGCGTGGGTTATACGCAAAACTACTACGTCTCGGTCCAACAGAATCTGGCGGCATCCCTGGTGTTGACCGCGCAGTACTCCGGCATCAAGGGAACGCGCTGGCTGCAGGAATTCCAGCCCAACACTTACGCGCCGGGCGGCGAACCTTTCTGCGTTGCCTGCACCGGCTATACGTTCCTGACCTCCAACGGGAACACCTCGCGCAACGCCGGCACGCTCACGCTGCGCCGCCGGTTCCATAGCGGTATTTCGAGCAACATCACGTACACCTACGCTCACGCGATCGACGATTCCGGCGGGCTGATCGGTTACGGTGGGGCGAGTCAGGGCGGCAACGCACTGCCCCTCAACGCCATCGCTCAGAACTGGCAAAATCTGTCCGCGGAACGCGGGCCTTCCAATACCGATCAGCGGCACAACTTGAACCTGCAGATGCAGTACAGCACCGGCGTGGGAGTTCACGGCGGCGCGCTCCTCAGCGGCTGGCGGGGGCTGATTCTGAAGGGCTGGACCTTCCTCGCCAACGTCACGGTAGGCAGCGGGCTGCCTTTCACGCCGATCTATCCCGTGCCCTTGGGAGGCAGCGCGGCAAGCGTGGTGCGGCCGGATTACGTCGGTGGCAATGTGTACGGCGGTGCCGGCGGACTCTTCCTGAATCCGGCGGCTTTCGCGGCGCCGGTCCAGGGTCAGTTCGGCGACGTCGGCCGAAATCTCCTTTACGGACCGAACCAGTTCTCCTTCAACGGGTCGATGCAGCGGTCGTTCCAGGATAAGTACAGCCTGACCGTGGCGGCCAGCAATATTCTCAATCACCCCAGTAACTGGGGTGTCTATAACACGTTTAATCCGGACCTCGCCAACTACGGCAAGTTCGGGGAGTTCACGAATCCCGCTGGAATGCGCGCGCTTTCAGCCACCTTCCGATGGACATTCTAACTATGCGAACCATTCCCTTTGCTTTGCTTCTCACTTTATTGGCGGCAACTACCCTGCTGCCGCAACAGAAACCGCAACAGGCGAAGAATCCGCAGCAGGCGGCGCAACCGTCGAATCAGCCGTACTCGTTCACCATGAACGTCAACACCGTGATGGAAGCGGTCAGCGTCAAGGACAAGAACGGCAAGCCCATCGAGGGCCTAACGGCCAAGGATTTCGTGGTCACCGAAGATAACGTGCCGCAGACTATCACATTCTGCGACTACCAGAAGATGCAGGACGAAGTCCTGCCCTCTATGGAAGTCCCTAAAGCGCCTCCCATCACGGCCGACACGGCCAAGTCCAAAGTCGATTCCCTCACCCGCATGGAGATTCTGCCGGAGGCGCCGGGGGACCTGAAATATCGCAACCGGCGGCTCCTGGCGATGTACTTCGATCTCAGCGCCATGCCTCCCACCGATCAATTTCGCGCGTTCGACGCCGCCGATAAATTCATCGCCAAGGAAATGAAGGCGGCCGATCTCATGGCCATCGTCAAGTACGACGGGGAAGCTACCCGCGTGCTGGTAGATTTCACCGACAAGCGCGACGACCTGCTGATGGCCATCAATAAAATGGCCATCGCGGACGAAGGCTTGGATGACGTGAACAGCGATGCCGATGCCGCCGACACCGGGTCAGCCTTCGGCGAAGACGACAGCGAGTTCAATCTGTTCAACACCAACCGGCAGCTTGCTGCTCTGCAAACCGCGCTCAAAATGTTGAGCTCGCTCAACGAGAAGAAGGTGCTGATTTACTTCGCCAGCGGTTTACAACTGAGCGGCATCGACAACCAGGCCCAATTCCAGGCAACCACCAATGCTGCCATCCGCGCCAACACGGTGATTTACAGCATCGACGCCCGCGGTCTGGTGGCCCTCGCGCCAATGGGCAACGCCACGCAGGGTTCGCCCGGCGGCGCGGCGCTGGCCAACGGCGGCGGCATGCTGGCGCAGACCAACCGTTTCCAGGCATCGCAGGATACCATGTACGCGCTCGCCACCGATACCGGCGGCAAGGCGCTGCTCGACAACAACGATCTTTCTACGGGCGTCGAGCAGGCGGAAGCCTCGGTTTCCGACTACTACCTGATCGGCTACAACACCACCAACAGCAAGCTCGATGGCAAAATGCGGCGCATCAAGATCTCGCTCAAAGAGGACGCCACGGCTAAGCTGGACTACCGGCAGGTTTACTTTGCGAATAAGACCTGGGAGAAATTCACCTCTTCGGACAAGGACCGCCAGTTGCAGGACGCGCTGATGATGGGCGATCCCATGACCGAGATCGATCTTTCCCTGCAGGTGAACTACTTCCAGTTGAATTCCGCCGAGTACTTCACGGGAATTGCCATGAAGATTCCAGGCAGCGAGTTGGCACTGGCACGCAAAGGCGGCGCCGAGCGGACCACCATCGACCTCGTCGGCGAAGTGAAGGATGAGTACGGCTCGACCGTCGGAAACATTCGCGATCACGTGGATCAGAAAATCTCCGGGGAGACGGCACAACAACTCCAGCACATGCCCATCGAGTGGGACACCAACCTGGTTCTGCTGCCGGGCAAGTACGTCATCAAAGTGCTGGCCCGCGACGACGAGACGGGCCGCATCGGCACTTACATCAAGAACTTCACGATTCCCAACCTGAATAAAGAACTGACTAAGGTCCCGATGAGTTCGGTGGTGTTCGGCAGCCAGCTCATCAATAAGGCCGACGCGTTGTACACGTCGAAAAACCAGGATAAAGGGCCGTCGGTAAATCCCATGATTCTCGACGGCATCAAGCTGATGCCCAGTATCAACAACGTGTTTAACCGGAACAAGGATCTTTACGTGTTTCTACAGGCGTACGAGAAAGGCGCGGAGACGCAGCGCCCGCTGGTAGCGTACGTCACGTTCTATCGCGGGCAGAACAAGGCCTTCGAAACACCGCCTCTGAGCGTCAAGGATGGCATGGATCCGAAATCCAAGGCGGTATCCATGCGGTTCAGCGTGGCGCTCAATAAATTGCCGCCCGGAAAATACGATTGCCAGGTGACGGTGGTAGATCCCACCGGCCAGAAGGTGAACTTCTGGAAAGATCACGTGATGCTGGTGAATTAAAAGCGGCGCTCCCACGCGGTCGCGGCCCGGCTACGGGTGGTTTGGAGGTTGAATTATGAGGGGACTGATTTCATCGCTACTGCTTTGCGGCGCGGCGGTCGCTCAATCCGGCACCGCGGCTCACTTTATCGTCGCGTCCGTGCATCCCAGCCCGCGCACCGCCCTGCCGGCCACCAAAGGACCGTTTTTCGGCGATGGGCGGTACGAGATCCACTACGCCACCATGGTCGACTTGATTCATGCCGCGTATAACGTCGACCCGGAGCTCGTGTATGGCGGTCCCAGTTGGCTCGAGTACGATCGCTACGATGTGCTCGCCATGGCGCCGCCGAATTCGACGGCGGAGGCGCGGCGCCTGATGCTGCAATCGCTGCTGGCCGCGCGGTTCGGGCTGGTGCTACACAAGGACAGCAAGCCGATGACGGCGTATGTCTTGAAGGCGGGCGCGAGTCCGAAACTGCAGGAGTCGTCGGGCGGCTCCGGATGTAACTTCAAAATCGAGAACATGCCGCCTCCCGGCCCTCCGCCGGCGCCTGGCGAGGGCCGGCCGGCCATCAAGCTTCCCACGCTGGCGTATACCTGCCAGGGTACGACCATGGCCAATCTGGCGGAGACCGTCGCCAATGCTCCCGGCGCCAACGGGTATTTCGAAAACAAGCCGGTGGTCGATCAGACCGGACTCAAAGGTTCGTACGATTTCACTTTCCGTTACACCCCGAAAGTTCCGGCGAATATCAAGGTCGAGGGCGAGACCATTCCGATCTTTGACGCCATGGAGAAGCAGCTCGGCCTGAAACTGGAGCTTTCCACCGCGCCGATGCCCGTGATTTCAGTGGACAGCGCCAACGAAACACCCTCGGCGGACCCTCCCGATGCACAGAAGGCGTTTCCTCCGATCCCGACCGAGTTCGACGCCGCCGAGATCAAACCGAGCGATTCCAAGCGCGACGGCAACGTGATGCCCGAAATCAAGAACGGACGCGTGCTTCTGCCCGGGATGGATCTGAAAACCCTGGTGCTGATTGCCTGGGACTTCAATCCGAACGACGACAGCGCTCTGGTGAACGCGCCCAAGTGGCTCAACACGGCGCGTTATGACATTATCGCCAAGGCCCCGGCCGGCGTGGCGCTGGGCGACTTGACGCCGAGATCCAACAAACAGTTCCCCGTCAATCTCGACGCGCTCGTGCCCATGCTCAGGAATTTACTGATCGAGCGGTTCAAGCTGCAAGTCCACATGGAAGAGCGGCCAATGAACGCGTTTACGCTCTTGGCCGTAAAGCCCAAGATGCTCAAGGCCGACCCCGCGACGCGCACGAAGTGGGTCAACGGCGCCCTGGGAGACCAGAAGGAAACGCGCAGCTCCAATCCCGCCTTGGGCCGTTACGTCTCATGCCAGAATATGACCATGGCGCAGTTCGCGAAGCTGCTCCAGGAAATCGCGCCAGGATACGTTCACAACGATGTCCTGGACGCTACGGGGCTCGAAGGCGGCTGGACCTTCACACTGAATTTCAGCGGTGCGGGTGAATTCCGGGGAGGCGGCAGGGGCGATGGCGGCGGAGCTGCCAGCGCAGGCCCCAGCCTTCAAGGCGCGTCGGATCCCTCGGGCGCTCTGTCGCTGCCGGATGCCATTTCCAAACAGCTCGGGCTGAAACTCGAACAGCAGAAGCGTCCGGTGCAGGTGCTGGTGATCGATCACATCGAAGAAAAGCCGGTGGATAATTGAGACCCCGCCCACGCGTCCAGCGCCGCGGCCACGGGGAGCTTTGGCCTTGCGTTTAAGGAATCTTCCGCGCCCTTCAGGCGGCGCTCATTTAGTCCCCTTGCCCGAGCCTTCCGCGATCAGGCGCTTGTGCCATTGTGCTAATTTATCGACGTCGTATTTGATGACTTTGCGGTCGTAGGTCATGAGGCCGTTGACTTCGCCTTCCACGTCGGTGGTCTGGGTATAGACGGCGGCGGCGAGGCCTTGGCGCACCAGGCCTTCCAACTTCTGCATGAGAGCTTCATAGCCGGCCTCGAGCGCGGTGGTGTCGGCGAACGTGCGATAGCCCCAGTTGCGCTGGTTCCACCACAGGTGCCCCTCGATGGGCAGCCCGAGTCCGCCGAATTCGCCGAGGACGGAAGCCCGATCGTCCATTACGGGATACATCGCGGGGCCGGGATAATCGTGCATGTCCTTCATGTCGCCATAGCCTCGGTCTTCCCACCCGCTGGGACCGTCCACGAGACGCGAGCCATCGAGCGATTTCGCCCATCGCAGGATGGCGTTGGTGTCGTGTTGGCCCCAACCCTCGTTGAACGGCACCCACGCGACGATGCTCGTGACATTGTGCAGATTGTGGATCTCGGCTTCCAGCTCGCGGCGGTAATCGGCATCTTCGGCGGTGGTGAAAGGCAGGTCGGCGCCGCCATTGCGTTTCACCGCGGGGTGGTCTTTCGGCATCGCGCTGGGCATATCTTGCCAGATGAGGAAGCCGAGCTTGTCGCACCAGTAGTAATATCGCGCCGGCTCGACTTTCACATGCTTGCGGCACATGTTGAACCCCATTCGCTTGAGGGTTTCGATGTCGGAGCGCAGGGCGGCGTCGGTGGGCGCGGTGTACAGCCCGTCCGGCCACCAGCCCTGATCCAGGGGGCCGATCGTAAACAAGGGAGCGCCGTTCAGAAAGATGCGATTGAACCCGGCGGAATCTTTGCGAATTTCCACTTTCCGCATGCCGAAATAGCTGGCGACGCGGTCCCCTTCGGGAAGCGAGATCTCGACGTCGTAGAGCGTTGGGGTATCGGGCGTCCAGGGCTCAATGTCGCTGAGCAGCACCTCGGATGGCGTGTTGAGCTGCCCGGTTGCCTGTCCCACCGTCTGTCCGGCAAGGGCAATCCGGACACCGTACTCGCCGGAAGAGGGCGAATGCACCGTCAGATGGAGCCGGTTGCCGTCGATGTCCGGAGTCATGGTGAGTTCCGAGACGTAATGCTCGGGAACCGGTTCCAGCCATACCGTCTGCCAGATTCCGGAAACAGCGGTGTACCAAATGCTGTTGGGATGGAGCACCTGCTTGCCGCGTGGTTGCCCGCCGCTGTCGGTGGGATCCCAGACGGATACAACGATCTCCTGGTTTTGCTTGCCGCTTTTGAGCGCGGGCGTGATATCGAACGTGAAGGGATCGTAGCCGCCCTCGTGCTTGCCTACGGACTTGCCGTTGATCCACACCTCGGTTTGCCAATCGGCGGCGCCGAAGTGCAGCAGCAGGCGCTTGCCTCTGAGGTTAGGCGCGACGAACGAGCGGTGGTACCACAGCAGTTGGTCGGGAGCGAGCGCCTTCTTCACACCGGAAAGCGCGGATTCGAGCGGAAACGGCACCAGGATGTGACCGTCCCAATCCTTCACCTGCGTTTCACGCGGCCGGATGGCATAGTCCCACAGCCCGTTCAGGTTGATCCAGTCTTTGCGGACCATTTGCGGGCGGGGATATTCGGGCAAGGCGTGAGTAGGATTCACCTGCGAGGTCCAGGGGGTCGTAAGCGGCGTGTCAGCCACCTTCCAGTCCGCAGCGGCGAGGACGGGGACGCACAGAAGCGACAGAGCGATCGTGAGTCTCATTGCCCGGTATTTTATCAATGGGTGCGGGCAGGCGCTGACGGATTCCGTGGATGGCCGTTTCGCAGCGTAATGCCCCTATTTTGTCGTCTGCCATCTTCGCGGTGGCATTCACTTCATCACGCGTAAATCGGTCATCCGAACCCCCGCCCGGCCGCAAAATCCCGCGCGATCCAACTCCGATGAAACCTTTTACCGGGATCTGCGGTATTTTTATATAAATAGGTCTGTAAAGGCTAAATCAATGGAGCCGTTGTCGCACCAGGTAACTCAGCTCTTACACGCCTGGAGTGAAGGCGAGCCGCAGGCGCTCGACCGGCTGACGCCTCTCGTCTACGATGAGCTTCATCGCCTCGCGCGCCGCCACATGGCCCACGAACGCTCCGGCCATACCTTACAGACCACCGCGCTGGTAAATGAGGCCTATCTGGAGTTAGTGGATTCGGTACATGCCGATTGGCAGAATCGCGCTCACTTCTACGCCGTTTGCGCGCGCGTGATGCGGCGCATCCTGGTAGATTGGGCGCGCTCGCACAACATGTTCAAACGCGGCGGCGGGGCGCACCTGGTGGGATTGGAAGATGCCTTTGTGGGCGCGCGCGAACCCGACGCGGCGCTGGTAGCGCTCGACGACGCCCTGTCGGCATTGGCAGACTGCGATGCGCGGAAGGCGCGGGTAGTGGAGCTGCGCTTCTTCGGCGGACTCAACATCCAGGAGACGGCCGCGGTGCTCAAAGTCTCCGAAGAAACCGTGCAGCGGGACTGGAGATTCGCCAAGAGCTGGCTGCGGCGCGAACTGAGCGCGGAGAAAAGCTATGGTGTCTAAACGGTGGTCGCAGATCGAACGTCTGTACCACGCGGCGCGCGAGCTGCGTGCGGAAGAGCGGACGGCGTTTCTGATCAGCGCGTGCGGCGCGGACGGCAATCTAAAACGCGAGGTCGAGTCGCTGCTCGCAAACGATCGGGAGGAGGATCGATTCCTGGAGACTCCCGCGTTGCAGGCGGTCTCGGGAGTGTTGGAACAGGTGGTCACCACCCAGACACAGTCCAGCGCGGAGAAAGAACTGGTGGGCGAGACCATTTCCCATTACCGGATTGTGGCGGAGTTGGGAAGAGGCGGCATGGGGGTGGTATATAAGGCCGAAGATACCCTTCTGGGCCGCCCGGTGGCGCTTAAATTCCTGCGGCGGGAACTGGGCGGCGCCGCCAGTTCTCCGCTGGGATCGCCGGCGCAGGAGAATGCGCTGGAACGGTTCCGCCGCGAGGCGCGCGCCGCGTCGGCGCTGAATCATCCCAACATCTGCATCGTGCACGACGTAGGCTGGCACGAGGGCGCTCCCTTCATGGTGCTGGAGTACCTGGAAGGCCGGACGCTGCGCGAAGCGATCGAGACCGGGCCACTCGAGTCTTCGGCCGTGATCGACCTGGGAATTCAGATTGCCGATGCACTCGCGGCGGCGCACGGCAAGGGAATCATTCATCGCGATATCAAGCCGACGAATATTCTGGTAACGCCGGCGGGACAGGCGAAAGTTCTCGATTTCGGCCTGGCGAAACCGCAGCCGAAGGATCCCCAAAGCCCGGCGGCGGGAACCTCGCTGACGAACCCCGGCATCGCCGTCGGGACCGTGGCGTATATGTCCCCGGAGCAGGCGCGGGGAGAAGAAGTGGACGCGCGCAGCGACCTTTTCAGCCTGGGCATCGTGCTGTACGAGGCGGCGGCCGGACATCGCCCGTTCGGGGGAGATTCGGGCATCGCGACGCTCCATCAAATCGTCGCGGAGCAGCCGAAGCCGATGCGGGATTGGAATCCGCAGGCGCCCCCGGAACTGGAGCGGATTGTCGCCAAGGCGCTGGAAAAGGATCGCGAACTGCGGTTTCAATCGGCGGCGGAGCTGCGCAGCGATCTGATGCGCCTCAAGCGCGGTTCCTTGCCGGATCGCCGGCCGCTGGCGAAATCCTCGAAGACCCTCCGCCGGTGGCTGCTGGCCTTCGCGGCGGCGGTGTCATTGGGCGTGGCGGGCTGGATCCTGCTCCGTCCGCCAAAGCCCCCGGAAATCGTCCAATATAAGCAGCTCACCAACGACGGTGTAATGAAACAGCTAGTGGCCACCGACGGCGTCCGCCTGTACCTGAACGAGAGCTCGGGAGCGGCACACTGGACCGCGGAGATGACCGTGAACGGCGGCGAACCGTCCCGGCTTCCGATGATGTCGCCTGAATTCGCGCTCCTCGACGTTTCGCCGGACGGCACCTCTCTGTTGGCCGCGGAGATCAGCTCCTATGACCGGCAATTGTTGTGGATCGTGCCGGTTCTGGGCGCGCCGCCGTATCGTCTGGGCAATCTGGAAGGATCGTCCGGCGCCTGGTCTCCGGACGGGCAGCAGATCGCATATTCGAAGGGCGGCGAACTGTTTCTGGCGAAAAAAGACGGCAGCGGCGTGCGCAAGCTATGCGAAGTTCCCGGGGCTGTCACGGCGCCGGCCTGGGCGCCGGACGGAAAGAGGATACGCTTCACGCTGGCCGACGAAGCGCATCACTCGGAGGCGATCTGGGAGGTGACTTCGGAAGGCAAAAACACGCATCTGGTTTTCCCCAGCCATGGTCCGTCAAATGCCTGCTGTGGGCGTTGGACTCCCGACAGCCGCAATTTCGTTTTTTCGCAGCTCGGACAGATCTGGATCCTGCCGGAGGCGCGTGGAATCGGCCGCGGCGCTCCGCACGCCGTGCAACTGACGGCCGGCGCCACGGCATTCGCCGCGCCATTGCCTTCCAAAGACGGCACCCGGCTGTTCGCGGGAGGATATACCCCGCGCGGAGAGGCGATCCGCTATGACAAATGGAGAAACAGCTTTGTCCCGCTGCTCCAGGGAATTTCGGCCGACTTCGTGACCTTTTCGAAAAGCGGCCGGTGGATCGCGTATGTCACGTTCCCCGACGGAGTACTGTGGCGAAGCCGGGTCGACTACGGCGAACGGGTTCAACTCACGCAACCGGCGCCGTATTCGTACGCCTTGGTCCCGCGCTGGTCGCCGGACGGAGCCAGGATCGCGTATGGCATGGTGGCTCCCGGAAAGTTGCCGCGCATTTATATTGTTTCGTTCGCGGGCGGCCGGCCGGAGGAATTGGCCCTGCCGAACGAAGCGGTAATGGACCCGAACTGGTCGCCCGACGGGAAACGAATCTGTTATGGGGGCACCTCCGCCACGGCGGGCCGCCGTGCGGGACCAAATATTCATATCGTGGATCTGGAGTCGCACCGGATTACCGACATCCCGGGATCGGAGAATTACTTTTCGCCGCGCTGGTCGCCCGATGGACGGTATCTCGCGGCGTTGAGCGTGGACGCATCCCGACTCGGGCTGTTCGATTTTTCCACCGGCACATGGCACGATATCGAGACGGGCAGTTTCCTGAGTTTCCCTTACTGGTCGCACGACGGACAATTCATCTATCACATTCAGGGGTCGAAAAATCCCGCGGTGATGCGGATTCCGCTGAACGGCCGGCAATGTCAGCCGGTACTGGATTTGCGCGATGTGCGCCTCGCCGGCTTTTACAGTTTTTCGTTGTCGTTGACACCGGCGGATGAGCCGGTTCTGGTTCTCGATCGCGGCAGCGAAGAAGTCTTCGCTCTGCAATTGAAGACGCAATAACCGAGGGCATATGGACATAGTGGCTCACGCACTTTGGAGCGTGGCGGCGGGAATCGGCATTCGTGAATCGCTCAAACGCCCGGTACACCTGGGATGGATCGCGGCTTGGGGAGTGGCTCCCGATCTGGTCTCGTTTACCGTGCCGGCGTGCATCCGGATCGGGCGATATGTGACCGGAGCGTCCAAATCGCTGCTGCCGGATGGCACCGGGCCGCGCTTCGATTGGGTATGGAACGTCTACAATGCTTCCCACAGCGCGTTGATCTTCGCGATTTGTTTCGGGGCCGTCTGGCTGTTCATGCGGCGGCCGGTGCTGGAGATGCTCGGATGGGGGCTGCATGTTCTGATCGATGTTTTCACCCATAGCGGCATGTTCGCCATCAAATTTCTCTGGCCGCTGTCGTCGGTGCGTGTGGATGGAAAGCGCTGGGAAACACCGTGGCTGTTGGCGCTCAATTATGCGGTTCTGGCCGCGGTGTACCTGTTGCTGTGGCGGCGGAGATCGGCCTAGAAACTTCGCAGAAACTGCCGGTAGGTGCCATCGCGAAAGGTGGTCCAGGGCTCAAAGCCGCGCTCGCTGTAGAGCTGGTAGGCGAAGTCGATATTGGCTTTGCAATCCAGCAGCCCGCGGAGGTTCACTCCTTTGCGCTTCAGGTGCACGGTGTTGATCTGGAAATAACCCCAATCGAGCGTGCCGTCGGAATTGTAGTGGTAGATCTCGCACTCCCCGCGGGGATTCTCGGCGCGCTGCACGGCGAGAGCGACCCGGCACGCCTCTCCGAACTTGTTGCATGCATACTGCTGGAAGGCGGTGAGCCGGCGGCCGGACTGGTCGGCCTGCGCTTCGCTGGTTTCCTGGTCGTACATGCGGCGTGCGATGACCACGGGCCACTGCCAATGTACGCGCACAGGCGAGCGAAGCGAAACGGTGTACTCCGCCATGAGAGCGCCGGCGCCGACGGCGGCGAATGCCGCCATTGCGAACGCGAGTTTCAGCCAGCGGCTCGCGCCGGCAGGAGGGCGCACGGCGCGGCGCCGTTTGAGGGATGGGGTCTTCATTGCCATGTCCAAGCCATGATTGCGACGTGGAAATTTCCGGCTGTGATAGACCGCCGGCTCTTGTCCATGAACATTCAGGATAAACGGTCGTGCCGGGGATACTGCGGACACCTGGAGCTCCGGACTCGAATCACTTGTCTGTCACGCAATCGACAGTACTCTAGGCGAGTGGATTTTAATCAGGAGCACCTCAACGAGGAGCTTTTCGTCGGGGCTGGTAGGATTCGAACGTTAGCGAGGTCCCGCATGATAGCCGCGGTCCTGGAGGCAGACCGGCGCGTGTAGGACGACGCGATCGCGGCAATTTCTCTACGTCCGGCCACGTCTGCCAAATCCTACCGGCTCACGCGGTCAGAATCGAAGAGATCGGGCAGCTGCCGGCGCCGTGGTTAGATGGCAGTTCCAGCCCGCCGTTTCCTGAACAGACCAACCGCAGATGGGGAGCGTTAAATCAGGTTATGTCACAAACGACGTCACAAAACCGGATTCGGGGAGGTCTGATGGATTTTGTAAACTACTGAAAACTTTGGTGCGGATGAGAGGACTTGAACCTCCACACCCTTGCGAGTACATGGACCTGAACCATGCGCGTCTGCCAATTCCGCCACATCCGCACGTTTGGTGGTAATTCTTATCTTACACTACGTCGACGCCCATACTGCGCGCAGTGCCCGCCACCGAGCGCTTGGCGGCATCGAGATCGAAGCAATTCAGATCGGGCATCTTGATTTTGGCGATCTCTTCCACCTGTGCCTGGGTGATTTTGCCGACTTTGGTCTTGTGAGGCTCGGGCGAGCCCTTCGCAAGGTTGACTGCGCGCTTGATCAGCACCGGCACGGGCGGCGTCTTCGTGATGAAGGTGAACGACCGATCCGAAAAGATCGTGATGACCACCGGGATGATCAGGCCTTCCTGGTCTTTGCCGGAAGTCTTGGCGTTGAAAGCCTTGCAAAAATCCATGATGTTGACGCCCTGCGGGCCCAACGCCGTGCCCACCGGGGGCGCCGGCGTCGCCTTGCCGGCGGGAATCTGCAACTTTACGTTCGCGGTAATTTTCTTTGCCATACGAGACTAACCCTTTTCTACCTGCAGGAACTCCAACTCCACGGGCGTGGCGCGGCCGAAAATCGTGACCATCACGCGCAACGTCCCACGCTCGGGATTGACCTCGTCCACCTTGCCCGAGAAGTTCGCGAACGGGCCGTCGATAATGCGCACCGAATCGTTCTTTTCGAACGTCATCTTCGGGCGCGGCCGCTCGGCGGAGGACGCCTGGCGGTACAAAATCGAATTCACTTCATCGGCGCTCAACGGCACGGGCACCGTTCCGCCGCCGACGAATCCAGTAACGCGCGGCGTGTTCTTGACTTCGTGCCAGAGCGCGTCGTTCATTTCCATTTCCACCAGCACATACCCGGGATAGACCAGGCGCTTGCTGGTGACTTTCTTGCCATTGCGCAGCTCGACCACTTCCTCGGTGGGGATCAGGACCTGCCCGATCTTATCCGCAAACCCGAAGGCTTCCGAGCGCGTCTTCAGCGACTCCGCCACTTTGTTTTCAAATCCCGAATAGGTGTGGATGATATACCATTTCTTGGGGGACGATTCGTCGTAAGCGGGAGCCGGAGCTTCGGCTGCGGGAGCCGGTTGTTCGTCGTGATCGGCGGGAGAGGACGCCACGGGCTCCGAGGATTCCTCGGGTGCGTCCGGCTGCTCGTCGAAGGATACGTTCTCTTCGTCTTCCATAACCGCCTATTTCGAGAAATAGCCGAAAATCCGGTTGACGCCGGCAGCGAAAATCCGATCGACAATGGCAAAATATCCCGCGAACAAAAACACGGAGATAATCACCACCGCCGTGGTGCTTTCCACCTGTTTGCGATTGGGCCAGGTAACACGGCGCATTTCGGCTCTCAACTCACCCACATAATCCTTGGTCTGTTGCACCCAAACTTTGACATCGGCCATAATTCGATTCTTCCTTGCCTGCTCCCGATTGTCGAAGGGGAAGGTTTGGCAGGGGCGGAGGGATTCGAACCCCCACTCGCGGTTTTGGAGACCGCTGGTCTGCCGTTAAACCTACGCCCCTGGGTCGCACCCCCAAACTTCGGAGGCTAGCTACATTCTACTGCAAACTCCCCCGTGCCGCTGTGCGGCACCCAGGCCCAAGCTTCTACTTGATCTCCTTGTGGGGCTGGTGCTTCCGGCAGTGCCGGCAGAATTTTTTCAATTCCAGCCGCTCGGTTGTGGTTTTCTTGTTCTTGGTGCTGGAGTAATTGCGATTCTTGCACTCCGAGCACTGAAAGGTGATGATATCGCGAGGCATGCTGCTTTCTCCTACTTAATAATCTCGATCACGGTGCCGGCGCCGACCGTGCGGCCGCCCTCGCGAATGGCGAAGCGCAACCCCTGGTCCATGGCGATCGGGGTGATCAGTTCCACCGTAATGACCACGTTGTCGCCCGGCATCACCATCTCCGTGCCTTCCGGCAACTGCGCC
>DATJMA010000135.1:0-7363 GCA_035509055.1 Bryobacteraceae bacterium
TATGGTAAGCTGTCTCAGTAAGACTTCTTCCTATGGACCGGCAAGACTCTCTGAATGGCTCGATCCCGCTGCTGGTGCTGAAGATCCTGGCACAGCGCGGACCCCTGCATGGTTACGGCATTGGCGCTCACATCCAAGCCATGTCCGACGACATCCTTCGCGTGGAGCAAGGTTCCCTTTATCCGGCGCTGCACCGCATGGAAGAGGGTGGCTGGATCAAAGCGAAATGGATAAAGACGGAGAACAATCGCCGGGCCAGGCTTTACGAGATCACGGCTGCCGGCCGGAAAGAGCTTGCCCAGGAAGAAGCCCGCTGGAGCATGGTAACGGCCGCTGTGGGCCAAATCCTGCAGCGCGCCTAGAGGGGAGGGATATGTCCTGGCTGTCACGATTCATCAATGCGTTGCGAAGCGAGCGACTGGATCGCGATCTCGACGATGAAGCCCAATACCATATCGAACAAACGGCGGCGGAGTTCATCCGCCAGGGCTCGATGCCGGAGGAGGCCGCAGCGAGGGCCAGGCAACTCTTCGGAAGGCGGCTTCCGCTACGCGAAGCGAGCCGCGATGCCAAGCTCATCCCCTGGATGGAATCGCTCGCTCAGGATGCACGCTTTGGCGTCCGCATCCTGCTAAAGGAACGAACCATAACCGCGGCCGCAGTGCTTACACTTTCACTCGCGGTGGGCGCCTGCACGGCAGCGTTCTCTCTGATCGACGCTCTCATGTTCCGTCCACTCCCGGTACCCCACCCGGGCGCCCTGGTGGGAATTTCGTTGCAACGTGAGGCTGCGTTTCCGGGGGCGGCGCCGAGGGATGACAGCTTCAGCTATCCGTTCCTGGAAAATGCCCGCGAAGCCAGCAGCCGCCGGGCCGAGCTTTTCGGCATGACGGTTTGGGGTCCGCTGCAGTCGGCCATATTCGAGGATGGCACGGCCGAAGCAGCGCCGGCACCGGAAAAAGTACGGATGCAGTGGATTTCCGGAAACGGGCTGGCGGTCCTTGGGGTTCGCCCCATTCTGGGCAGGCTGCTGGTGGAGGCGGATGACCGGCCGGACGAGAAACGCTCGGTCGCGGTGATCAGCTACGGCTTTTGGATGCGGCGTTTCGGCGGCAGCCCGTCCGTTCTGGGCCGGACGTTCACCAGGAATGCCAGCAGGTTCCAGATCGTGGGAGTCGCACAGAAGGACTTTAGCGGCGTGGAACCGGGCTATCTCACTGACGTGTGGGTTCCCCTTATGACATACGCCCCGGCGCGGTCGATGCGGAATCCCGGCAATGGGCGCTTCGCGATTAGTGGACGGCTCAAAGCCGGCGTCGGACGCGAACAACTGCGGCAAACTCTCCAGGCGGCTTTGACCAATTTTCGGAAGGAGCATGCCGGCGAGCTGCTGCCGCCGGGTACATCGCCCGAGCGGATCGCGCGATACGT
This sequence comes from Bryobacteraceae bacterium, assembly GCA_035509055.1. GTDB lineage: Bacteria > Acidobacteriota > Terriglobia > Bryobacterales > Bryobacteraceae > PALSA-129. The sequence goes on from DATJMA010000135.1 coordinate 1,432, forward strand.
CGACACGCGTTTGAATGTGAACTCGGCGGCTCAGGGCCACCAGACATTCCTGCGTTGGCAGTTCGAACGGCCGCTGTGGATTCTCGCGGCCGTGGTCGGCCTGGTTCTGTTGATCGCTTGTTCCAACGTCGCCAACCTGTTTGTGGCGCGGGCGGCGGCGCGGGGTCGCGAGATGGCGATGCGGGCCGCACTGGGTGGCGGACGCAAGCGGCTGTTGCAGCAAGTGCTGATCGAAAACTGCCTGCTGGCGGTGGCCGCCAGCGCGATCGGTTTAGGCTTGGCGGCGGCGATTGCCCCCGCGATCGTCGGGTTCATGAGTACAGCAGGCGATCCCACTTACCTCGATGTCCATCCGGACGGAAGGGTATTTGTGTTTCTGGCGGCGATGAGCCTGCTGACCACATTGCTATTCGGCTTGGCGCCGGCACTACGGGCTTCGGCTTCGAAACCTCTCGATGCGCTCAAGGGCAGTGGCGGAAGACAATCGGCGCGAATCGGGCTCTTGCGCCCGGTGCTTGCTGCCCAGGTTGGGTTTAGTTTTGTGGTGCTGTTTGTGGCTGGGTTGCTTCTGACGTCCTTCTACAGACTGACCAGCGTTGACTTGGGATTCTCGCAGAAAAACGTACTGCTTTTTGAGATGGACTGGAACGGGCCGATGGGAGCGGGCGGTTCGGGCGCCGGCGCCGAAAAAGCCCGGGCCGTGCAGGTCGAGGTGCTGGATCGCCTGCGGCATTTTCCGGGAGTGCAGGGAGCGGCTACGTCGTTGTTTGCGCTGATGGGCGGAGCGATGACACCGGTTCTCGGTCCACCGATCCGTTTCGCGGGACGCGGAGTCGTGGGAACTCGGCCGCACTTTCTCACAGTCTCGCCAGGGTTCTTCGCGACGATGCAGATCCCCTTGGTGAGCGGGCGAGACTTTAGCGATCGGGATAGCCAACCGGCGGTGCCCACTGCCGCGATTGTAAACCAGTCTTTCGCCCGTCAGTTCTTTCCGAATAAAGAAGCCGTCGGGCAACGATTTCAACGCATGATCGATGACGACGGAAACTTCGGCGATCTGGAAATCGTGGGGGTGGTGCATGACGCCAAGTACAATAATCTCCGGGAACCGGACGCGCCCATTGTATACCAGCCGGTTCGCGGCATAGGGTCGGCCGTGGAAGTGCGCACGGCCGAAAACCCCATCCCGCTGGCGCTGGCGCTTCGCAAGTCGATCGAGGAGGCCGACCCTTCGCTGCATGTGGCGCGAATCGCGTTGCAGTCCACGCACACCGGAGAGACAATCCTGCAAGAGCGGATGCTGGCGCTGCTGGGAGGCTTCTTCGGACTCGTTGCCCTGGTGCTTTCGGCGGTTGGGTTGTATGGCGTGCTTAGCTATGCAATGGTACAGCGAACGAAAGAAATCGGCATCCGAATGGCCCTGGGGGCTGCGCGGTTTCACGTGGTTCGGACCGTGACCGGAGATGTCGCCGTGGCCATCGCATTGGGAGTTACTGCCGGCCTGGCAGGAGGACTTGCGGCCTCGCGCTTCGTAGCCTCTATTCTGTTCGAAGTGATGCCCTCGGATTTTGCAAGCGTGGCCCTGCCCTTATCTTGCTTACTGCTGACCTGTGGATTGGCGGCAATTCGGCCTGCACTGCGCGCAACTCTTGTCGATCCGACGACGGCTCTTCGATATGAATGAGGACGGCGTCCGGCATTTTGGGGTCAAGCGGCGATTCTGCATACCGCGCAATCGCGGAAAGTGATCCGGTCAACTCGGGGAGACAGCCACTGGGACGTCTTGCTTCTCACCGTTTTGAGCGAGGGTAGATCCTACTGGAGCGACGGTTATCGATTCCGCGAGCTCCCGGTGTTGGTCAATGTGCTACCTCTCGGGCACTTCTCGTTGAAATCTTGGACGATCTGCCCCGAAGGGCACAGCTCGTCGAGGCCGGAACCCTACCTGAAAGTCATCCGTCACAGATGTTCCGAAGCCCTGCATATTCCCGACCGTTTTCATATCGTCGCGAAAATGAACAAGGCCCTCGACCAAGTCCGCGCCGGAGAATCGCGCCGAATGGCGAGCGAGGGTCGGACGCCGCTACTGAAGCAGTCGCGCTGGCTCCTGCAGCGTCCTCTGCGGCTCTGCCGGAGCAGCCGTTGCGTCTACTGCTGGCTTTGCGCTGGCAGTCGCTTGCCTAGCAACAGATTCGAAGCTACCTTCCCGAACCCGTAGCCGAGCCGCATGCTGAGCGGCTTCACGCCATTGGCCAGGTAGGCTTGCCGCAAATCGGGCTGCTCCAGGAAAGCGAAGCTGCCGTAGGGCTTGGTGTACTCGCCGTAGAGCTGCACCTTCCACTTATCCGGTGTGAAGAAATGGTACGGTATTCCCGAATCGTCCTGGAAGACCGCCGCGCTGTAATCGAGCACCATGCCGCGGATGGTCGAGAACTCGTCGTGGTGGGTCATGTACGAGGTCGCCTTGAGCAGCGTGGTGTGCTCCGGCATCGTTTTTACGTACTGTGCAAACCCGGTATTCCCGGCCAGGTGCTTGTTATCGAGATTCAAAGAAATGTAGTAGAGCCGGTGAACGGACTTGTCCCCATCCTCACGAAATTCGATGGCGAAGCCCTTGTTGGCATACTTCGAATCCACGTGCGCATTGCCCGGGCGGTCGATGATCTGGCCCTTTTCATCCAGCCGGGTATATTTGTACCCCAGAACGGTGTGCTCGGTGCGCACCAGCAAAAGCAGCACCGGAACCAGCAGCCCGTCGGTGATTTGCCCGCGGAATTGCCGGTCCATCTCGCGCGTCACGAAGAAACTCTTCCCCAGTTCGGACGCCACCGTTGTGCGGATGCCGGAAAGATATTCGCTCAAGTTCCTTTTCTGGAGTTCATCCAGGGAGGGCAGAGATCCAGCCGGCTCCAGCGCTACCAGGTCGAAAGTCGGGCTCTCCGGAAATTCGATGGTCGCCGTCAAGGCGTCCGGACCGCTAAACGGATAAAACAGGAGGTTGTGGGCAAACGGCTCATCCGAAAGCTCTTTGCGCTGGAACTCGTGCAGGCCGCGGATGAGTCTCTCGTCTGCCTTGGCCCAGGCAGCATCCATGAGCTGCCGGTGCTCTTTCCAGGCCGGGTCGGCCTCCAGGGCCGTGAACTGGCTTCCCGCGCTTCCCGGCATTCCGGCTAAAAACCTCGCCGTATCATCGGCTTCCCGATCCTGCGGGATACTGTCGCTCCATTTCGGCGTGACGGCTTCAGTCGAGGCCGCCTTGGCTACCGACGGTGCCGGCGACTTCTGGCAACTGCAAAACAACAACACTGGCAAAGCCAGCCAGATGCATCTATTCTTTGCTGGTAACAACGAACCTCCGGGGTTTTCCCAACCACTTTCCTATTGTAGGTGCCTCCGGCCCGCCGGACAACTCGTCGTGAGGGAGCGCACGGATTGCTACACTTGCGGTAGCGATGTCCGAGCCTCATATTCGCGTCGAAGCGCTATCCAAGGTGTACCAGTCGGGCGGGGCGCCCTTAGTGGTATTTTCAGGTGTGGATCTGAGCGTTGCACGCGGGGAAATGCTTGCATTGGTTGGGGAATCCGGCGCCGGAAAGTCCACCTTGCTGCACCTGTTGGGCGGCCTCGACAGGCCTTCGAGCGGTACGATATACTACGGAAGTACAGAGATTTCGGGCCTTTCGGACTCGGAGCAGGCGGATTTTCGCAACCGGGAAATTGGGTTCGTTTGGCAGATTCACTACCTCCTGCCGGAATTCACCGCGCTGGAAAATGTGATGATGCCCTTGTTGATTCGGGGAAGTTCCCGTGCCCAAGCGGCCTCCGAATCGTTAGCGAGGTTGGATGAGGTGGGGTTACGGGCACGGTCGTCGCACCGCGCCGGTGAGCTTTCGGGCGGAGAGCAACAGCGTGTCGTGCTGGCCCGGGCTTTGGTGGGCCGGCCGAAAGTGCTGCTCGCTGACGAACCCACGGGCAACCTCGATTTCCGGACCGGGGAAATGATCTTCGAACTCCTGGCGGATTTGCACCGCACGCACCAGCTCACCTCGGTTTTCGTCACTCACAATCTGTCGTTTGCGCGGCGCTGCGACCGCGTACTGGCAATGGAAAAAGGCGGCTTGGTACCCGCCGCCGCAAATGATTCGCAACGCGAGAGCGGTACAGGGTATCTTTAATTCATAGGGGGCTTGAGGTTTTATGTTCGAGCGTTACACGGAGAAGGCGCGGCGGGTGATCTTTTTCGCGCGGTACGAGGCCAGCCAGTTCGGCAGCCCGTATATCGAAACCGAGCACCTGCTGCTGGGCCTGCTGCGGGAAGACAAGGCGCTGGCCAACCGCTTCCTGCGTTCCCATGCGGCGGTGGAGTCCATCCGCAAGCAGATCGAAGGACACACCACCATTCGCGAGAAGGTTTCGACGTCGGTGGACCTGCCCCTCAGCCATGAATGCAAACGCGTTCTGGCCTACGGCGCGGAAGAAGCCGAGAGGCTCAATCACAAGCACATCGGCACCGAGCACCTCCTCCTCGGCCTGCTGCGCGAAGAGAAATGCTTCGCCGCCGAAATCCTGCACGAGCGCGGTCTGCGCCTCACCACCATCCGCGAGGAGTTGCAGCGTTCGCAGAGCGAGAAAGTGGCTTCCGCCCGCCCCAAGGAAAGCTCCCTGCTGGCCGAGTTCAGCCGCGACCTCACACAGGCCGCCATGGACAACACCCTCGACCCGCTCATCGGCCGCGACTACGAGCTCGAGCGCGTGGTGCAGATCCTCTGCCGCCGCACCAAGAACAACCCCGTGCTGATCGGCGAACCGGGCGTCGGCAAGACCGCCATCGTCGAGGGACTCGCCCAGCGCATCGCCGAAGGCGACGTGCCTTCCTTCCTGGCCGATAAGCGCATCCTGGCCTTGGACCTCTCGCTGATCGTCGCCGGCACCAAGTACCGCGGCCAGTTCGAAGAGCGCCTCAAGACCATCATGAAGGAACTGATGGAAAACCAGAACGCCATCATCTTCATCGATGAGCTGCACACCCTGGTGGGCGCCGGTTCGGCCGAAGGATCGCTCGATGCCGCCAATATTCTGAAACCGGCCCTCTCGCGCGGCGAAATTCAGTGCATCGGCGCTACTACTCCCTCCGAATTCCGCAAATCCATCGAGAAGGACCGCTCCCTGGAGCGCCGCTTCCAGGCCGTCAAGGTCCCGCCGCCCAGCGAGTCCGACGCCATTAAGATTCTCTTCGGCATCAAGGACCGCTACGAGAAATTCCATGCCGTGGCCTATACCGACGATGCCGTCGAAACCGCCGTCTACACGTCCAGCCGCTACATCCCCGATCGCTACCTGCCGGACAAGGCCATCGATCTGATCGACGAGGCGGGCGCACGCGTAAAGTTGCGCCAGACAACGCTCCCGGCCGATCTCGCCGATATCCAGAAGCGCATCAAGTTCATCGTGCACCGCATGGAGAACGCCATCGCCAACCACGAGTTCGAGAAGGCGCGCTTCTACTCCGACGAGGAGCGCAAAGAGCGCGAGAACATGCGCCAGTTGCGCGAAAAGTACAACCTGGACGATTCCTCCACCGGCTGCGTGACCAAGGACGATATCGAAGACGTGGTCGCCCGCTGGACCGGCGTCCCCATGACCTCCATCAAGGAAGAGGAAATCACCAAGCTCCTCCGCATCGAAGAGGAACTGCATAAGCGCGTCATCAGCCAGGAAAAGGCCATTTCCGCTCTGGCTCGCGCCATCCGCCGCTCGCGCGCCGGCTTGAAGTCGAGCAATCGCCCGGCGGGTTCTTTCCTGTTCCTCGGACCGACCGGCGTCGGCAAAACCGAAGTCGCCCGCGCGCTCGCCGGCTTCCTCTTCGGCAGCGAAAAGAGCCTGGTCCGCTTCGACATGTCGGAGTACATGGAAAAGCATTCGGTTTCCAAGC
>DATJMA010000136.1:0-90412 GCA_035509055.1 Bryobacteraceae bacterium
CCGCCCGCGCCCGGATGAATGGTGACGATGGCGTTGCGCGCGTCGTTCTCGCCCGACAGCAGCATCGATGTCTCGAGTTTCTCCAGCAACTCGGCATAATTTTTGCTGTCGCGTTCGATATCGGCCTGAACGTTCTCGCCCTCACGCGCCAGTTCGAACAGGGTATCCAGATCGTCGGTCATCGCACGTATGCGCTCGTCGTTGGCAATGGCCTGCTCCAACTTCTTGCGCTCCTGCATGACTTTCTGGCTTTTTTCGGGCTGGCTCCAGAAGTCGGGCGCGGAGATCTGTTGTTCGGTTTTGGCTAGTTTCTGTTTCTGGGCAGGCGCGTCAAAGATACCTCCGCACGGCCAGGGCCTGGTCGCGGAGGGGCTGATAAGCGCGTTGCAACTCGTCGAATGTCATGGGATTTAGTCCAATTCTAACAAATGACCCGCCTTGCCTACATTCTTCGCCTGCGTGCGCCCCATCAGGATCTCTCTGCCTTCCGCCTCATGGATGTGGCCGCAAAAGAAATGGCCGGGCTGATATTGTTCGATGAATTCGCGCACCGATTTCGACCCTGCGTGCAATCCGGCGCGCACCTGATCGAGCGCCGTGTTATGGGGCGGCGCGTGGCACACCAGCACCAGCGGCGATAGTTCGGCGAACTTCGCCAGCCGCTCCGCGATCTGCTCCTCGCTATATTCGCCGGGCGTATGGAAAGGAGTCGGGCTGGAATACCCCAGCCCCGCCACGTGCCACTTGCCGGCCTGGATGTGCTGCCCGTGAAAGTCGTGCAGGCCGTGACGCGCGCACATGCCGGCCACCATCTCGGCAGACTCGTGATTTCCCGGCAGCACGTACACCTTACCGGCGCGCTGCGCCAGAATCTCGCCGGCGCGCTCGATTCCTTTCGCCCAAGTCACCTGGTCGCCCGCGGCGATGTAGTAATCCGCTTCGATCGCGAGTAGCCGCTCGAGCGCTTTCCAGTCGTTGTGTATGTCGGAAAAGACGAGAAGTTTCACGGGTGTTACCGGAATGATAACACCGCCCGCCGGCTACTTCGCCGCCGCCGTGCCGCCCGTATTCAGTGCGTCGACCCGCTGCTGGCGTTCTTGTTCCACCGGAAGGTTCTTGGTGGCCCAATCCTTCAAGGCCGGCGACTTGCCATCCTTGGACTCGCGTTCGAACTCCTTCACCGTCTGCTTTTGCTGGTCGGCAGCCATCCTGGTATACGCCTGGTCGAAATCGCCGCCCGAGAGCTTCGCCAATTTATCTCCGTCTTTTTTGGCTTTCTTCGGCGGCCCGGCCGGCAGATTGACCTTCAGGGCCGTGGCCGCCTGTTGGAGTTGCTGTCCGGTCTGTGTGTTGGTGTCCACCATCTGTTTGCCGAGTCGCTTTACCGCGTCGCTGGACGCTTTTTCCTCGGCAATTTTTCCCAGGTGTACTTCGGTTGCACTGGCTTCCGCCACGTTCTTCACGAAGTCCTTGTCCACCATATACGGATCGGCTCGCTCGGACGGCGGAATGTTCCCCATGGTGGTCGGCAGCGTGCCCTGCGGAAGCCCCATCTGGGGATTCTGCGGCATCTGCGACTGGCCGCCCGGTTGCATTTGCGCCCACCCCGGGCCAGCCAGCACGAAGGCCGCGGCGCAGGTGAGGAAAAGAGAGGGGCTGAACATAGAGAACTCCTATGCTGCGTGGCGTGCAATCCGGGCACCAGAGGCGGGAACATCTGCATCTGCCGCGGAGCAATATCACACATGCCGGCAGTCCTGGCGCATGGAGCCGTTCTGGCCATAGCGCACGCAACCCTCAAACCTTTTGGGATCGGCCCCGATGGCCCGCATTCTCGGCAGAGCGAGCCTGGAAGCGATGGTCGATGAGGATGCAGTTGTCCGGCCGTTCCTCATTCCGGCAGCCCCGGAAGCCCCAACAATACCGCTAGGAGCCCATGCTGCTGAACAGCACGCCCGTGGGGATTGTCACCAACTTGGCGATCGAATTCAAAACCGAATTCCCGCACCTTCCGGAACGGGATTGATGCACCGACCGGTCCGCGGGAACGGTTTCAATATTTTCGCGTTGTAGGCATTGGGGTTACAGGCCAGCAACCGATCCCGGGACCGGTCCAGGCTTATTCCCCCACGAGATTAAAACCTTCAACCACGATCCTGGGCTTCTCCCCGCGGGTGTCGGCGTCATACACTTCGGTGGTGATCTGGCGTTTCTCGCCGGGCATCAACGCCACGTACCCGTCGCTATAAATCGCCGGCAGGATGCGATCTCCCGATTTCTCGCGCACCACCTTCAGACGGAGGTTCAACGCCGGAATCGATGACGCATTCTGTAGCGTGGTGGTCAGCAACCAACGGTCGCCGCTCCGTGCCGCCACGGTCGAAACCTGGAGCTTCGCCTTCCCTAACGCGCGGATGCCCTGGTAGTTCTCCTCCTCCAGACCATGCAAATAGAAGTTATCCGAAACGAGCCGGTCCCCCTGCTTCAGCTCGAGCTTGATGAAATGAGTGGGTGTCACCCCCGCGGGATATTCCATCTTGATCGGCGATTGTACGCTATCTTCCGTGCTGTCGATCGTCGCCGATTTCTCCCACTTGACCGACCCGTCGAGATTCAGAACCTGCGCCTGCGCCGTCAGCCCCGTTCGCGAGCCGCCGCTGTAATTCACTACCTCAACGCTGCCGGTGAGCGGATTCCACTGAATGTGCAGCGGTTCGGATGCCTTCTTGGCTCCGAAATAGCCCGCCGTGGGCTCCAGGTAATAGTCGTACGTCTGCCACACCATGGATGGCCAGCAGGCGTGGCTCATCCACATCAACAGACCCATGCGATTCTTGCTTTGAGCCTCATACATCGCCCGATGGCCTTCGTAATTCACGAACTGCGCCAGTTCCATCCAATCCTGAAGGTTATCGGCCGGTCCGAATAACTTAGTCAACCGGCGGCGGAAATTATCGGCATTCTGCGCGCCGGCGGCGGTGAAATCGTGGACGCCCCAGTCCGTCCCCTGCGGCCAAAAGTCCTTCTCCGGCATCATCAGCTTCAAACTGTCCATCGAAACGACGTTGGGCATGCCCATTTCGCTGTGGAATAACTTTCCGGCGCGCTGCTGGAAGTAGAATTTATCGGTCTGCACGGTGTATGGTCCGTGCCCCGTCACCACGCCATCGGCCGAACTCGGGATGTAGTGCATCCCGGGATGCAGGCTCGCCAGTGTAGCGCGAATCCCGTCGTCGATCACCTTCGGCGGGTAGCCTTCGTTGCGTCCCACATACAACCCGATGGAAGGATGATTGCGAATGCGCAGCACGTAATCCTTGACGTTGCGCAGGAACATGGCGTCGTCGTCCGGGTCTGGACCATCCCAGGGATTTGCCAGCCAGAAATCCTGCCACACCACGACTCCGTACCGGTCGCAGGCGTCGTAAAACTCGTCGTCGCCGATCTGCCCTACCCAATCGCGGATCATGTTGAAGTTCATTTCCGCGTGGTACCGCACCGCGGCGTTGTACTCGCGCGCCCGGTAGCGCAGCAGCGACTCGCCGAAGCCCCAATTGCCGCCCTTGGGAATGAATCGCCGCCCGTTGATCCACATCCGCAGCGCGCCGCCGTCTTCGCTGTAGGTGAACTGGCGAATCCCCGCCTGGAACGTCTTGCGGTCCGATACGCCCTTGGGGCCGGTGTCGAATTCCAGGCTCACGTCGTAGCGGTTCGGCTGACCGTATCCCGCCGGCCACCACAACTTGGGGTTGAGGACGATCAGGTTGTGCGTCGCCGGCTTGTCCTGCGACGGTCCGATGGTCAGCGGCATGTCGAAAGCCTGATCGCCGAAACGCCCGTGCAGAATGCCCGAAACCGGCGCCGCGGAGTGATTACGCAATGTGAGTTCGATGGCAACTTCCGCCCGCGAGGTATCCGGCAGCGCCAGCATGGCATGCACGAACGGATCTTCCACCGTCACCGGGCCGGTCGCCGTGAGAAAGACCTTGCCCCACAAGCCGTCATCGCGGCCGCGAATCGTGGGGATCCAGTCCCACCCGACCGTGGCATGATAGGTTGGATTATCGGCGCCTAAAACGCCGCCATTTTTATCGGTGGATTGGTAAGTCCGCTCCTTCACCGATCCCGGATGCGCGTTCTGTACAATCCGGACGGCCAGTACATTCTTCTGCCCGGCGCGCAGACTCGAGGTGATATCGTACTTCGAGCGAATAAATGCGCCCTCGATACGGCCTAACTTCTCGCCGTTCAGGAAAACATCCGCTTTCCAGTTGATGCCGTCGAGATTGAGCCAGACGCTCCTGCCGGTGAACGAAGGCGGCACGACAAACTCGTTGCGGTACCAGAAATCAGCCTGAAAGAACGAGTCCGATATGAAATCCTGATTCGTGCCGAAATTCGGATCGGGAATCGCGCCATCGTTCAGGTAGCTCACCAGCGCCGTTCCCGGCACCGTGGCGACCATCCAGCCGGAATCGGCAAAGCCCGGGCGCGAAATCGCCGCGCCATCGGCCTTGACCAGCGAATCGCGCTGAATTTTCCAGCCGCCGCCCGCCAGGTCCATCCGATCCGCAGTAGGCATGGGCGAGGAAGCGGCATGGGGCACCGGACCGCCCTTCCCATACACCTCCAGTTCGCTCAAAACGTACCCTTCGGGCGTTGCCGGCTTCTTCATGAGGACGCGCACGTAGCGTCCCCGGCCGGTAACCTTCAGGTTGTCCGTCGTTCCTGCCGCGGGCAGGGGAGCCAGCTCGCTCCATGTAGTCGCATCGTCGGAAACTTCCACCGCGCCCTCCGCCGCGCGCCGGATCCACGCCAGCACCACGCGGTCGAACGTGCAAACCGCGCCTAAATCCACATAGACCCACTCTTCGCCCGTTCCCGCCGCTTTCCAGGCGCTCGCGAAATTGTATGGTCCGGCAATCTGCACCTGCTTGCCGTTGAGGAAAAAGCTGATCTCGTTGACGTGAAACTGCCGCGCCCGCGGATCGCTGAGCGCAAAGCGCAGGAATCGCTTTTGCGCTGCCGCGGCGAACTTCACCGAGGGATGAATTTCGCCCGTCGGCCGCGCCATCCCGCCGGTGTGCCCCAACTCGCTCCACGTCTTGCCATCGTCCGAGCCTGACACCACCAGTCCCCACACTTCCGGCTCGGGATTTCCGCGCACCGTGCCATCTATGTCCACCCGGTCGATCTCGAAGGGCGCGGCGCCGCCTTCGAGTTCCACCTGCACCCAGACTTCATGTCCCGTAAGATCGATGCCGGTGACCCAATTACCGTCGAAGAGATATTCCCGCTCATTCTTCGGAAGCACGCCGGCCGCGCTGCTCGACGTCACGATCCATCGCGGCAAATTGGTCTCTTTGATACCGTCGGTAATCAGTTGCGCCGTGAGATTGTAATCGTAGCTGGACGATTGATAGGCTGCCCGATGCAGGGCCAGGTTCCGGTACGTAGTGCTGTCCACGCGCATCGACGGCGCGAAATTTTCCTTGGGGTCGCCCGGATATACGCCTACGCCCAGCGTGTAGTTTTGCGCCTGTAATCCAACGGCCGCAGTAAATATAAGTGCCCAAACTCGACTCATAAATTCCCTTTTCGATCCAACCGGCTCAACGCGTAGGCATACGCTCCGATGGCCGTGGCTTCGCTCGTGCCCAGCCGGGAAATGCCCACGCCGACGCGCAGCATGGCGTCGAAACGCACCGTCCGTCCGCTTCCCGGCACCGTGAGTTCCTTCGCTTCGCCCTTCAGAAAAACCGCCAGATCGTTGGCGTCTTCCAGGTTGAACGCCCGCGCCACCAAGCGACTGTATATCTGTCCGTCGGGCGGGTGAAAGCTGCTGTTCATCTCGGCCACAACCGCGGGCAGAAACTGCCGCTGCGCTCCCGCGATGCCGCCGCCGATCACCACCAACCCATCGAGCAGCGTAACCGCCTCCGCAATGGCGTCGCCCGTCACTTCGCCGAGCAGGCGGAACGCCTCGCGCGCGGCCTCCCGATTGCCTTCCGCCGATCCTTCCGCGATGGCGAAAATATCTTTCGGCTGGGGCGCTGCTTCCAACGCTGTGCCCGTCGCCGCAGCATAGGCCCGCCGCACGGCGCGAATCGACGCGCCTTCCTCCGCATTCCACTGGCGCTGGAGCTTATGCCGCAACAGCCATACTTCGCCCGCCGCGGAATTATCGCCGATAATCAACTGCCCGTCGCGTACCAACCCGCCGCCGAACCCGGTCCCCAGTGTAATTCCGAGCAGATTGCGGAACCGCTTGGGACTTCCGGCTTTTTCGAGCAGTCCGTTGACATACGGCAAAAAACCAGCCGTCGCTTCGCCATAGGCGAACAGATCGCCATCATTGTTGATGAAAGTAGGCAGCCCGAAGGTATCTTCCAGGATCGCCGTGAGCGGCACATCGCGATACGCCGGCAAATTTCCCGGTCGGATCACGATTCCGCTGGCGTAATCGCACGGACCGGGGAAGGCGAAACTGATGGCGGCAGGCGGTTCCGGAAGCGCCTCCCGCACCCGGCGGAAACCCTCGGTAATGCTGGCCAGCGACTTGTCCAGATTGCCGGCGTGGGCGGGCAGCACGAACGGTTCGACCACGCTCTGGTTCCCGCGCATCGCCGAGAAAACGAAGTTGGTTCCGCCGGCGTCGAGCGTCATCACCGCGCGCGGATCGTGGTTGGCGCTCATTTCACCTCCCGCGCCCGCGGCGAGCGGTTCAGAAACGCGGTCCACGTTATGTACAGGATGGCCGCCAGCGGCACCAGGAATCCGATCTGCACCGAACTGCGGTCGGATACCAATCCCATGAGCGGCGGCAGAATCGCCCCGCCCACGATCGCCGTTACCATCAACCCCGATAGCTCATTGGTATATTGCGGCAGCGTTTCCACGGTGAGCGAGAACGCCAGCGGGAAAATGTTGGCGAAGCCCAGCCCGACCAGAAAGAAACCGGCCAGCGCGACCGTCTTATCCGGAACGAACATGCCCGCCAGCGCGACGATCGACACAAACGAAGTCGCAAGGAAGAATTTCCGCGCCGAAATCCAGTTCAGAACCATGCCGCCCGAAAATCGCCCGATGGTCAGTGCCAGGAAAAACAGCCCCGTGCCCAACAACCCCGTGCGATTCACGTCAACCTGGTACGTTTGCAGCAGAAACAGCGGGATTCCCGAACTGACGCACACCTCCGCGCCGACATACAGGAAGATTGCGGCCACCATCGCGAACACATAGCCGTTTCCGAGCAGTTTCAGGCACGACCCCAGGGTCGCCGGCCGTTCCTTATCGCGCTTCTCGACCACATGCAGCCCGCTCACCGCCACGAGCGTGATCAGAATCGCCACCGCGTAAATCGGAAAGATCACTTTCCAGCTGGCCCCGAACCATCGCGCCGCCACCACCGGAATCAGCGGGCCCGACAACGACCCGATCGCCTTCACGAACTGCGCCAGCGACAGATTTCGGGAGTATTTTCCCTCTTCCGATACGTCGCGCATAAACGGGTTGCCCGCCACCTGCAAGATCGCCGCGCCCGCGCCCAGCAGCAGAATGGTGATCAGGAAGCCGGCGAACGACGTCACCGCGAAGGTGGCGTTCAGCAGTCCGATCAGCGCCACGGCCAGTCCCAGCAGGAGCACGAATTTCTTGCCGCGCTGGTCCTGCAGCAGTCCTACCGGGATCGACAGCAGCCCGAACATGCTGAATCCCACGAATGGAATCAGCGAGGCCACTGCGTTGCTGAGCTGAAACTCATTCTTCGCCAGGCTGACGAACGGGCCCACGGCGTCGCCGAAACCCATCGCCAGAAAGGCCAGAAATACCGGGAGTGTACGTAATTTCATGCGTTCCTCTCGACCTTGTTGTCCGAAACATGAATAGTAGCGCATGGCGGCCCTCAGCCCGCGTAGGGCCGTCAATCGTCGCCATGATCGCCCGCCTCGCTTCCGCCGGCGCCAGGAGCCTGCCTGCGAAGTAGGGGCACCTCCAGCACAAAAATCAAAGATCGTGATTTAATAGAGGCCTATATGACTCCAAGGTCCGGTATCCTGGTGTGCCTCGTCGCCGCCCTCGCCGTCCCGGTATTTTTCGCCGCCCCGCCGGCCGGTGCACCGCGCAAGCTCTCTTCCTTCGATCCACAAATCAAGCCCCTCCTCGCGCGCATGACGCTCGACGAGAAAATCGGGCAGATGACGCAGCCCGACCAGGATTTCATCAAGGACCTTTCCGATATCGAGAACCTTTCGCTCGGCTCGGTGCTCAGCGGTGGCAGTTCCGACCCCAAGGAAGGCAACAGCCTCAAAGCCTGGACCGATCTCTACGACCGCATCCAGTCTCACAGCCTGAAATCCCGCCTCAAAATCCCGCTGCTCTACGGTGTGGACGCTGTCCACGGCCACAACAACGTGCTCAACGCCGTCATCTTCCCGCACGATATCGGCTTGGGCTGCACCCGCAATCCCGCCCTGATCGAGAAAGTGGAGCGCGTCACCGCCGAGGAAGTGCGCGCCACCGGAATCCAATGGGCCTTCGCGCCCTGCGTCGCGGTCCCGCAGGACGCCCGCTGGGGCCGAACCTACGAAGGCTTTTCCGAAGATCCGCAATTGGTAAGAGAGATCGCCGGGCCCGCCGTCCGCGGTTTGCAGGGCGACGATCTCAGCAATCCACTCTCGGTACTCGCCTGCGCCAAACACTATGTCGGCGATGGCGGCACCGCATTCGGGTCGGTGATGGAGCGGGGCAAACCAGGTAACGATCAAGGCGACACTCGGGTTGACGAAGCCACCCTCCGCAGTGTCCATCTCCAGGGTTATATTTCCGCGATCCAGGCCGGCGTCGGTTCCATTATGCCTTCGTATAGCAGTTGGAATGGCGTCAAGATGTCGGCCAACAAGTACCTGCTCACCGACGTCCTTAAAAAACAACTCGGGTTCGAAGGATTTCTCATCTCCGACTACACTGCCGTCGACCAGCTTGACAAGGATTACAAGAAGGCCGTCGGCATCTCGATCAATGCCGGCATGGATATGGTCATGGAGCCCCAGCGTTACAAGGAATTCATCGCGGACCTGAAGGCTCTGGTCAACGAAGGCGTGGTGCCGGTGTCACGCATCGATGACGCCGTCACGCGCATTCTCCGCGTGAAAGCGGCGATGGGGCTGCTCGATTCCCACCGCTCGCCGCTGGCCGACCGCAGTCTTTGGAAATCCTTCGGTTCGCCCGAGCATCGCCAGGTGGGCCGCGAAGCCGTGCGCCAGTCGATGGTGCTGCTGAAGAATGAACGCCACGTTCTGCCGCTGGCGAAGACAGCAGCGCGCATCGCCGTCGCCGGCAAGAGCGCCGACAATATCGGCGATCAGTGCGGCGGTTGGACTATCGACTGGCAAGGCCGCAGCGGCAACGTTACCACTGGCGGCACGACCGTGCTCGCTGCCATCAAAAAGGCCGCGCCCCACGCGCAGGTCACTTACCAGGCTGACGGAACCGGCGCCGCCGGAGCCACCGTGGGGGTAGTCGTGATCGGCGAGAAGCCCTACGCCGAAGGCGCCGGCGACCGCACCGACCTCAGCCTCGCTCCCGAAGATGCCACCGCGATCAATAACATGAAAGCCTCGGGCGTTCCCTTCGTGGTGATTCTCTTTTCCGGCCGGCCGATGGTCCTGGGCGAATCGCTCGCCAAGGCCGATGCCTTCATCGCCGCCTGGCTCCCCGGCACCGAGGGCGACGGCATCGCGGACGTCCTCTTCGGGGACTACAAACCGACCGGCAAGCTGTCCTTCGCGTGGCCCCGCTCCATGGATCAATACCCCCACGCCAAAGACGCCAATCCGCTGTTCCCATACGGTTACGGCTTGAGCTACTGATCCGCTATCTGCTACTCTCGTAGCGCGCCTTTGACACACAACGCCGTCCGCTAACCTGCCGACGCAGCCTTCTCCCCGCAGCCTACGTGTGTCTTCTCAAAGGAAACTCAAAATGCCCTGGCAGTCTCACTTTTTCCGCGGCGTGGCGCTCGATTTCTGGCGCCTCGCCATGACTCCCGAAATCACCGCCTCCGAAGTACAATTCCTGGAACGCGCCCTTGCGATCGAACCCGGCGCGCGACTTCTCGACGTTCCCTGCGGCAATGGCCGCCACGCCATCGAACTCGCCCGGCGCGGCTGCCGCGTCACCGGCATCGACCTCGCCGCGGAATACATCGAAGAAGCCCGCCGCTCGCCCGTCGATGCCGAATGGATCGCCGGCGATATGAGCGATCTCCCCTGGTCCGATACCTTCGACGGCGCTTATTGCATGGGCAACAGCTTCGGCTATCTCGATCGCGCCGCCGCCCCCGAATTCCTTGGCGCCATCGCCCGATGCCTGAAATCCGGCGGGCGATTCGCCATGGCTACCGGCATGGCCGCCGAGTCCATCCTCCCTTCCCTCCAACCGAGGCGCTGGCACCGCACCGGCGACATTCTCACGCTCAGCGAAGCGCGATACGAGATCGCCGAGGGCCGCCTCGATATCGACTACACTTTCATTCGCGGCGGAGAAATCGAGACGCGCCCCAGTTCGAGCTACGTCTTCACCGTCGCCGAACTGCGCCAAATGCACTCATCCGCCGGGCTCGAACCGGTCGAACTCAGTGCCTGGGGCGCCGATGGGCCATACCGCGTCGGCTCGCCCGGCCTCCTGATGGTCAGCCGGAAACTGCATTCGGCTTAGGTTGCACGGAAAAGCCGGGGCTAATCTAATCGGTCCGGCCCTACAGCCAGCGGCGTACTTTCCGCCGGTAGCTATCGTAGGCCGGACCGAAGACCGCCCGAAGGCGATTCTCCTCGATGGGAATCACCACCCAGTTCGCATACGCGAGCACCAAAAGCAAAGTGGCGAGAGGCACGATCTGTCTTTGAATTCCGGCTTCTCCGATATAGGCCAGCGTGAGGCCCACGTACATGGGATTGCGGGTTACTTTATAAGGTCCGAGGGTGACCAGTGCGGTGGAAGCTTCGCCCGGAACTCTGGTGGTCCCTTGGCGGTGGAAAATCATCCAAGCCCATCCCGCAAGCAGGGCGCCCACGACGAAGAACGCTACCCCTGCGGCTCCAATCAGGTGCGAACCCCGGGCAGCCCTTGGAGGCAGGAAAACCACCTCCAGCGCCGCGCCCAGAAGATAACCGAGCACAAACACCCACGGTACCGGGAGGGCGAGTAAAGGACGAAAGAGTGCGCCTGGCCGTCGTTTGCGGGACGAGTCCATTTCGCCCCAGGCTACGGCTTTTTCGGGGTAGCCGCCGGCGCCGGGCTCGTAGCCGGCGCCTGCATGCGCGCCTGCTTGAAATATTCCTGGACAAAGCCTTCCATGGCCACCGGGACTTCGTCGCGATTGATCTCGCCGCCACTTTGGCCGTGCTGTGCACCGCCCGGCGCATATGCCGTCTTCAATTGCTGGCTGGTATTCTGCACTTCCACCGTGGCTTCACCCGTCAGGTTGGCGGAGCGCTTGCCCAGAATCTCGGTGATCTTGCCCATTGCCGCCAGGTCTTCCGCCTGTTTAATGCGCTTGTCCCCATCCTGGTTGCCGGCCCCGCTACCGGGTTGCTTGCTGGCTTGCTGGGAATCGCTCTTGCCGTTGCTGGGCTGGCTCTGGTCGGGTTGCTCCTCCGATTGCTCGCCCTGCTGCCCTTCGGATTGATCGCCCTTCTGCGCGGCGTTCTTTTGCTGCCCGTTTTTATCGCTCTGCTTCTGCTGCCCCTTGCCCTGATTGTTGGGATCGTTCTGCGGCTGATCGCCCGGATTGCTGCTCGGCGGCTTCAGACTCGAGAGCAGGTTCTGAAACAGATCCTTGGCCTTATTCACGAGGCTCGAATTTTCGTGGGAATTGCTGGCGTCGGGCTTGCCAGCCGATTGGTTCTGCCCCTGCTTTCCGGTTTTGTCGCCCGCCTGCCGGTCCGGCTGCTCCGGATTGCTCTCCGCTTGCGCCTCCTGATTGCCATCGGGCGATTGCTGGCTGGCGCGATTGCCGTCCTTCCGGGCATCGCCCTTGGTGGGATCGCTCTTTTCGGCCGACGACTCGCTGGAGGTGTCGGTGCCATCGTCGGTGTCCGGCTTGATCTGCTGGCTTTGATCCGGATCGCTGACCGACGCTCCCGGATCGTCTTCCTGTTCCGGGACGCGCGCGGGCTTGCGATTGTTTTTCGCGACCTCGGTGCGATCCCTCCAGCCCAGTTCGCGCGCCAGCATGTGTGCAATCGGCGGATGCAAATCCAGACTGCCGAGCAAGCCGTACCGCAGCGCGAACAGACTCCCGGCCACCAGCGTCAGGACGGCAACCAGATAAAGTCCGCGCGGCCTCGCGTAAGGCACCGCCAGGCGCACATCCACCCGCGCCGCGGCATCGTTCGCGCGCTCTCTTTGAAACGCGCGCAGCGCCGCCGGCGCCTTCTCCGGCGCCTGCTCGAAATAAACTGCCGTGGAAATCGTATCGGCGAGACTCATCCGCCGGTCTACTACCTGCGCCGCGGCATAATACGACAGCCTTTTCTGCCGCGCACGATAGAACGCCAAGCCGGCGGCAAGGGCGGAAACCAACGCCAGTAAGCGCCAATCCAGCAGGCTGGTGCCGGCGAGCAATACCAGGATGAACGCCACCAGAATTGCGGCCGCGGCGTACGCGCCCTGGCTGAACAGTTCGTTGTGGAATTGCCGCCGTCGCGCGCGGTGGACCAGGGTCAGCACAGTTCTCCCTTGTGTGTCTTCATACTAGCATTTTCGTTCTGGCGATTTTCGCGGGCATTTCGCCGCCGGTACCGGGCGCTTACGTGCAACTGAGGCGCCGGAATCCCGCCGCCTTCGCGTAAAATGGGATTGAAACTCCCGCGCGAAGGGCGCCCCAACAGCGTGAATGTACTCGTCGTCGATGATGAAGCCAGCCAGCGAAGCGGCCTGGCCGCCATGCTCTCGGCATGGAATATGACTCCCGAAACTGCCGCCGATGGTGAAGAAGCAATCGCCAAGCTTGCCGCTTTTCCAGCCGACGTCATCCTGACCGATCTCAACATGCCGGGGATGGACGGCTTTGCCCTGCTCCAACACCTGCGTGACGCAGGCGACTCTACGCCTACGATTGTCATTACGGCGTTCGGCAATATCGAAAAGGCCGTGCAAACCGTCCACGAACTCGGCGCCTACTGGTTTCTCGACAAGCCCATCCAGCCGAGCGTCCTCGAAGTGCTCATCCGCCGCGCCGGCAGCCATGCCGGGCTGCTCGCCGACAAGCGCAACCTGGAACGCCAGCTCAGCTACAAGGGTTCGCTCGGCCAGCTCGTGGGCACCTCGCCCAAAATGCAGGAGATCTTTTCGCTGCTCCAGCAGGCCGCGCCCAGCAGGGCTTGCGTACTCATCACCGGCGAAAGCGGAACCGGTAAAGAGCTCGTCGCCCGCACCGTGCACGCTTTGAGCCCGCGCCGGCAGGGGCCGTTCATCGCCATTAACTGCGCCGCGCTGCCGGAAACGCTCATCGAAAGCGAGTTATTCGGCCACGAAAAGGGCGCCTTCACGGGCGCCAACGAGCGCCGCCCCGGCTGCTTCGAAATCGCGCAGCACGGCACCCTCCTGCTCGATGAAATCGGCGAGATGCCCATGCAGACGCAGGCGAAATTGCTGCGCATCCTGGAAGATTCCCGCGTGCGCCGTCTGGGCGGCAAGAGCGAGTTCGAAGTGGACGTTCGCGTGGTCGCGGCCACCAACAAAGTTCCCGAGGAAGCCGTGCGCGGCGGCCATTTACGCGAAGATCTCTATTATCGATTGAACGTCTTCCACGTTCACATACCGCCGCTGCGCGAACGCAAGGCCGATATTCCCGCGCTTGCCGAGGCGCTCATGGCCGACATGAATCGCAAGCACGAGTGCCGGGTCACCGAAATCTCGCTCGACGCCCTCGAGACCTTCGAGCGGCACAACTGGCCGGGAAATGTCCGCGAGCTGCGCAACGTGGTGGAGCGCGCCGTGATCCTCGCCGGCGAAGGCGCCATCGAGCGCCGGCACCTGCCGGGGTTTTTAGCCAACGGCGCCCTGGCAGCGGCTGTCGGCGCGGCATCGCCGGCCGCCGCCGCGGCGCCGAACGATGACGACGAGTCCGTGCGTTTCCGCGTAGGCACCACGGTTGAGGAGGCCGAAAAAGGCCTCATCCTGCGCACCCTGGAACATACCCGCAACAACAAAACGCGGGCCGCGGAAATCCTGGGAATCAGCTTGAAAACCTTGCACAACAAGCTGAAGGAGTACGGCGGTTCCAAAGAAGAGGAAGCCGGCGCGTAGTCCGGCTGACCGTTATTTTAGCCGCGCGGAGCGGTCACCTGCCGGTGTGCAGGTTGTTATGGATGGCGTAGAGCGCTAGTTCCAGCCGGTCTGAGACGCCCAACTTATCGAAGATGTTGTGCAGATGATTCTTCACCGTCTGCTCGCTGATGAACATCTTCTCCGCCATTTCCTTATTCTTGAATCCCTGCGCGACCAAGGCTACGATTTCCCGTTCGCGCTGGCTGAGCGGAGAACGCTCGCGATCGCGATTGGCCGCCTGCGGGACCGCCGCCGGTGGAGGAGTATCGTCCGCCGCCACAAACTGACGGATCACTGCCGCTGTGGTGTGCGAATCCAACCAGATCTCGCCGGCGTGAACCTTGCGAATGCTCTTGATCAGGAGTTCGGTGGCGGTTTGTTTGAGAACGATTCCCGAGGTGCCAAGCTTCATCGCCTGGACGAATTCGTTCTTATCGTCCGATGCGGTCAGCACAATGACTCGCGTTTTGTTCTTGGCAGCTTGCAGCCTCTGGAGTGTTGCCAGGCCATCCAGTCCCGGCATCTTCAGATCCAACAAAAGGATGTCGGGCGAATACTGCTGGAGCACATCCAATACCTGCCGGCCATCCGACGCCTGTGCCACGACGTCGAAATCCTCCTCCAAGGCAAGCAATTTACAAAGGCCGTCCCGGAATATGGGGTGGTCGTCGGCTACTACGATCCGGATTTTCGAGCCAGACGCTGCCCCCACACCAAGCGAGGCTCCGCTGATTGCGGTAGTGTTTTCAGACATACGTTTCCGCTAGGGTTATTGTAAGGTTCTAATAGTACCAAGTCAAATCTATTGACCAAATTCTTCAGGGAAAGACCTGCTAACTTTGGTTGATTATACCTTCCGTGGGGCCTCTATCGTTCGTACAACCCTTTTCAATCGGTTGGGATAGATCCGCACTATTGTAACGTGCGCTCTGCTAAGGTATAGGACTATGAGCGAAGAACTGGCCGAAGTTGATTTTCAACGGTTCTGGCGACGGCTGCAGCAACTTGGGCTCAATGCTTACGAATCGCGGTCTTATCTGGTCCTTTTAGGACATCACAAGTTTAAAGCCCTGGAACTGGCGGCGCGCGCTCACGTGCCGCGGCAGAAAATCTACGAGGTCCTCGATAGCCTGGTAGAAAAGGGCTTCGCGCAGGTCGTGCAGGAGAAGACCAAGCTCTTTTCGGCGGTCGAACCCAGTCTCGCCATCCCCGGGTATCTGGCGCGGAAACGGCAGACTCTCGAGCAGGAACTGGTCGACAACGGACGTGCCGGCGGCGCCCTCATCGAAGATTTGAACTCGCTGTATTCCGAGGGCCAGGGCGGCCGCGGCACGCTCGATTTTCTGCGCATCGTGTCGGAGCCCGCGCAAACTGCCGCCGAATACCGCCGCATGCTGGCTGAAGTGCGATGGGAATACCTGGAGTTTTCGCGGCCGCCCTACGCGGTCGATCCCCTGCACGAAAAACTGGTGAAACAGGCAGGTGCGAACGGCGTCGCCTGCCGCCTTTTGCTCGAAGCCGGCACGTTCGACGACGAGCATCGCCAGCGTTTGACCGAATACGTCTCGGCCGGCGTCGAAGTCCGCGTGGCGGATTCGTTGCCCATGAAACTCGCGCTCTTCGACGGCCAGCACGGCATGGTCGCCCTGCTCGACCCGGTCATTACCCGCCCCACCTGGACCGCTGTCGTGTTCCATCATGAAGGCATGGGCGAGGCCATGAAGGGACTATTCGAGGATCACTGGCGCCGCGGGCACAGCTTGTAACGCGGCTTCCTCTTCAGCCCCGGTCAACGATTTGAGAGCGGAACTGCCGCCGGGCGCCATCGCGTCTCTCACAACATTTTCTGCCGGCCATTTCGACCAGGATCCTGGTCCGCACCGCTATAAATTACAAAAATCGTCATTCTATCGTTCGATACAATGACGTGAACATTAAAATATTGTGCGATAATTCCGGATTGGTAGCTCTTTAGGGCCATCGGAGGACCTAACGTTGATTGCCACATGGACTCTGCTCGGCGGGCTCCTCTGCTTAGCAACGGCTGCGCCGTGTGCGCCGCAGGACGGACCGGCCCAGACCGCGAAGGCCGCGGTATCGGACAATTCTCCCCCGGAAAAATTACCGGTCATACACGATGAGATTACGGTGACTGCGACCCGGTCGCCCGACGATGTCAACGTCCTGCCGCAATCGGTGAGCATTCTGACCGGGGACGCGTTCCAGGATATTGCCTCCCGCACTCCCAATCAGGCGCTGCGTGAGGAGCCCGGTATTTTTTCGGTGCAGGTGGCGTCGCAGGGGTCGCCCATCATTCGCGGCGAGATCGGCAACAAGGTCCTCTATCTCTGGGATGGCATCCGCATCAATAATGGCGCGCTCTTCAGCGGTCCTAACGGCTTTTTCAACCAGTTCCCGATTGGCAGTGTCGACCGCATGGAGGTAATTCGCGGACCGGGAGCCGTGCAGTTCGGCAGCGATGCCGTGGGCGGCGTGATCAACATTCTGCCGCATCCCGCCGAGACCTTCGCCGACCCCTCCAAGGCCGGCGGCGAACTCTTTACGCAATACGGATCGGTGGATGGCGAGAAAACTTCGGCCGCCCGCTTCTGGGTGTCGGGCCCGCGCTTTACCGCCGTCGGCGATGTTTCCGGACAGGCCGTGGGCGACTACGCCGCGCCGGGACTTGGCCACCTGGCCAACACCTCTTTCAACGGAGCCGGCGCGAACACCAGCATGGCGTACCGCGTGACCGGCCGGCAGACCGCGCGCGTGTCCTGGATTCACGAGCGCCGCTTCGATATCGATACTTACACCCAGTCGGAACTGAATGCCGACGGCGTCCCGCGCATTTATGGTCCGTTCGAACAGCGCGGCGTGCTGAAATTAGACTACGACTTCAACGACCTTTCCCGTTGGAGCCGCGACCTGAAGTTGTATTCTTACTACCAATATTACGACTCCGCCCGGAACACTACCGTCGATTCCGCGGCCACGCGCAACCGAACGGTCGGCTACACCGATCAGAGCATCTGGGGCGGCGGCGTGCAAAACACTTTCTTCCTGGGCGATAACCATATCACCATGGGCGCCGATTACCGCACGGAAAGCCTCGGCACGACCAAAGATCTCTTCACCACCACCTTCGCCACCGGGAACGTGGTGCTCACCAACCCCAATGGCAATGTCCCCAACGGCGATTACAACGTGGGCGATGCCTTCGCCATCGCCAGTTTCCATCCGTGCGCGCGCCTCAACATCACCGCCGGCGCGCGCTTCGACACCACTCACCTCATCAGCTATCCCCGGCCCATCGATCCCTTGCCGCCATTCACGCTTCAAAGCATGACCATGGACAAGCGCTGGAACTCCGGGATTTGGAACGCCGGCGGAGTTCTGAAGATTGCCGGAGGGCTGAATTTTGTGGCCAATGCGGCCACCGGCTTCCGCGCACCGACTTTTTCCGACGTGCTATCCATCAGCGTGCCGGTCTACGCCAGCGGGGTGGCTTCCGTGCCGAGCCCGGGCGTGCTGCCCGAAAAGAGTCTCACGGCTGAAGCGGGTCTGCGCTACGCCACGAGCCGCGTGTACGCCAGCGTCACCGCCTACAATAACCACCTCACCAATTCCATGATGTCCACGGCGGTGGGGACGATCGATATTCCCGGCATCGGGGTGGTCACGGCGATGCAGAATACCAACATCGATTCGGGCTACATTCGCGGCATCGAGGCTCAGGGTTCGGCGAAGCTGACGCGGAACCTCACCCTGTTTGCCAGCTACACCTATACGCACGGCATGGATAATTACGCCCACGTGCCATTGCGTTTTATCCCGCCGCCGTTCGGTACGGGGGGCCTGCGCTATACCCCGGCGCGCTGGCATCTGTGGGCGGAGGCCAGCCTCATGATGGCGGACCGCATGCGCACCCATGCGCCCAACGACGAACTGGATGCGGGCTTCTCGCGGGATCCGGGTCTTGGTTCGCCCAGTGCCACCAATCCGCCGTACCGTCCCGGTTTTCAAATGCCCGGTTATGCCGTGGCCAATCTCCGTTTCGGCGCGCCTGTCTGGACGCGCGGCCCGGCCGGATTCGACCTTCAGGTGGGCCTCAATAACCTGCTCAATTTGCGCTACCGCGAGGCGTACGCGCAGCAGGAACTGTTGGCGCCCGGGTTCGGCGCCGTCGTGGGAGGCCGTTTCCACTTTTGATGAAGCTGGTTCTCACCATACTGGCGATTGCGTCCGCCGCGAGCGCCGCCGATAACGCCCGCTTCGCATTCGCCGGTGTGTGGGACCGCGCCGAGCCCATGCTGCGCGATGCCGCGGATGCCGTTCACACGCCGGCGGTCTTCTTCAAAGACGCCGAACTTGCCTCCGAGCCCACGCGCCAGGCGGAAGCCGAAGGTACGCGCGTGTTGTTCGTGCTGAATCTGTCGCCGGAATCGATTCCCGGCATCGTGCACTGGCTGGAATCGGCCAGGAAGCGCAATCCCGGGCTGAAAGTGCTCTCTCTCGACCAGCGGGGTAGCCACGCCGAACTCATCAAGGCCGGCCTTCTCGTGAATGACGAAAAGATCTGGACCTACTGGCGCGCCAACGGCGCATCGAACCTGAAAAGACTGCTCGCTTACACCAGCATCGTTTACCTGGGCGTCAAGGGCGAGATCGAGCCGCCCCTGATGATCCCCGATTTCGGGTTCTACGAACCGGGCCGCGAAGATTCCTTCGAGACGTTTGCCGCGCTGCGGGCCTATCAGGCGGGCCAGGGCCGCTGGAAAGAAGGCGCGCCGGTGGCGGCATTGCTGATCCAGCAATCCTTCTGGGTCACTCACGACACCCGCGTGGTGGACGCGGAGGTACGCGCGCTCCAACGCCACGGCGTGAATGCCGTGGTGATCTTCGGCGACCGCCAGGAGCAGAACGAGAAGCTCATTGCGGAAACCCATCCAGATCTGCTCGTCGAAGATCGCCATGGCGCCATGTGGAACAGCCGCGACGTTCTCGCCAAGCTCGACGTGCCTTATCTGCGCCCCGTCTCCATGCTCGGGTACACGCTCGAGGAATGGCGTAACGACCCCCGCGGCATGTCGGCGCGCGACGTCGGCATGTTTCTCACCTTGCAGGAATCCTGGGGAACCATCGAGCCCGTACTCGTGGGCGGCATGCAGGTCAACATCAGTGGATTTCGTCTGCACGAGCCGGAAGCCGGCGGGGTGGATCGCTTCGCCGGACGCGCCGCGGCCTGGCTCAATCTGCGGCGGAAACCGAACGCGCAGAAAAAAATCGCCATCATCTATTACAACAAGGGACTCGGAAAGGACGACCTCATGCGGGGTTCGCCCACCGGAGCTTTTCTCGACGGGCCCGAAAGCCTGGTCCGTTTTCTTCCCGCCCTGAAGCAGGCGGGCTTCACGCTCGACCGCACCCCGGCCAGTGCCGGTCAGCTCATCGATTGGATTCGCAGCGGCGCGCGCAACGTCGGCCCGTGGAATCGCGGCGACCTGGCTCGCATGGTGGAACAGGGCAAGCCGGCGCTCGTCCCGCTCTCCCTGTACCGGAAGTGGTTCGCAACTAAGCTGTCGCCGCAGAACCAGGCTGCCGTGATCCAGCATTTCGGACCGCCCCCGGGAAACCTCATGACCATCGACCGCGGCGGCCAGCAGTTCATCGTGGTCCCCAGGATTGAGCTTGGCAATGTCATCCTCGCGCCGCAGCCCGAACGCGGCCAGGAGCAGGACGACAAGCTGCTGCACTCGCGCGACGTGCCTCCGCCGCACAATTACCTGGCCTTCTATTGGTGGCTACAGGAAGAATTCCACGCCGATGCCGTCGTGCACTGGGGAACGCACGGCAGCCTGGAACTGCTGCCCGGCAAGGAAGCCGGCCCCAGCCGCGAGGATTGGGGCGACAGTTGCGCCGGTAATATGCCCGTCGTCGACCTCTGGATCATGGACAACCTGGCCGAGGCCACCATGGCGCGGCGCCGGTCCTACGCGCAACTGGTGGATCACATGGTGCCACCCGCGGTGGGCGCCGGCGTCGGCGACCAATACCAGACGCTGCGCGACGATGTCGAAAAGATCGCCATGCTCGAGCCGGGCTTGTTGAAGGAACAGTACCGCAAGCGCATCGCCGGCTCGGTTCGCCAGGAAAAGCTGGACCAGCTATTGCGACTCCCGGCGGAATCACCGATTTCCGACGATTCCATCCGCAAGCTGGGCGATTACCTTCACGAACTCCAGGAATCGCGGACGCCGCTCACGCTGCACGTGCTCGGCCAGCCGCCCGATGAGAAATATCGCTGGGCGTATCTGGTGGAGATCGGCGGACGCAAGTTCCTGGAACATCTGGCCCCCGCGCTCGAGGTGCCCAAGGGCCTCTCGGACGAGCAGCGGCGCCTCTGGCTCAAAGATCATGCCGCAAAATATCTTCAGGAACACCTGGCGACGGCCGGCTCCAATGGCGATCTCGGCAAAGACCTGGAATTTCTCCGCGGCATGGATGACAAGCTCCACCAGGCGGGCAATGAAATCACCGGCCTTGTGCGCGCGCTGGAAGGCCGCTACATCGATCCCGGCCCCGGGCCGGAACCAATTCGCAATCCCGCGTCCATCCCGGGCGGACGCAATCTCTATGCCCTCAATCCCGAGGAAATTCCGACTCGTCCGGCATGGGAAGTGGGGGTACAACTGGTGGATGAGCTTCTCCGCAAGCACCCCGCGCGCAAAGTCGGTCTCGACCTGAACGGTATGGATACCATGCGCGACTTCGGCGTGATGGAGTCGCAGGTGCTCTACCTGATGGGAGTGCGGCCGGTATGGGACCGCAACGGTCTCGCCATCGATGTCGAGTTGATTCCGCGCGCCGAACTCAAGCGCCCGCGGGTGGACGTGTTCTGCGCCATGGGCGGACTGTACAAGGAGAATTTCGGCACCCGCGTGCAGCTTATGGACAAGGCTGTTCGCCTGGTGTCGGCCTTGCAGGAAGAGGATAACTACGTGCGCCAGGGCACCCTCGCCACGGGGGAGCGGCTGCGGAAACGCGGCTATTCCGAATCCGACGCCGCCACACTGGCGGCGGCACGAATTTTCGGCACCAAGCCCGGTAATATGTCGGGCACCAATATCCTGTACATGGTGCCGCGCTCCGGCGTCTGGGACAAGGACTCCGAAGTTTCCGATGTCTACATCGACAATATGAGCTATGCCTACACCGGCGACGTCTGGGGCCAGAAGATCGATGGCCTCTACCAGGACGCCATCCAAGGCACCGACATCCTGGTGCGCGTCTGGGCGTCGAACATGACGTCGCAGCTTTCCAACCACCACGCTTACGAGTATTTGGGCGGGCTCAGCATGGCGGTAAAGAAACTCACCGGGAAAGAGCCCGCGGCCTTCATCGCCGACGTGCGCGATCCCGGCGCCGCGCGCATGCGCGATTTCACCGAAGTGATGGCCACCACTTATTCGAGCGAGTTGCTCAATCGGAAATGGGTAGAGGGAATGCAAAGCCACGGGTACGCCGGCGCCGGGCACGTCGCCGAACTGGTGAAGAATACCTTCGGTTGGAGCGTCACGCGCGACGACGCCGTCTCCAACCAAACCTGGAATGAAATCTATTCGGTTTACGTGGAGGATAAGTATCATCTGGGTATCGCCAAGTGGCTGGAAGATTCCAACCCGCACGCCCGCCAGGAAATGGCCGCAACCATGCTGGAAGCGTCGCGCAAAGGCTACTGGAAAACCGACGCCGCCACCGTGGCGAACCTCTCGCGCATTTATGCCGCATCGGTGGCCGCGCACGGCGACTCCGGCGGCCTGACCGGGGGCGGGAACAAACGCCTGGAGCAATTCGTCTCGTCGAACCTCAACGCACCGGGGAACCTGCGGACCGATAGCGCCCTGGCGGCCCGCATGAGCCAGGCGTTGGCGAGCGCGCAACAGGCCGCGCCCGTTCCGGCTTCGAACGCCACCCCACCGGCCGCCGCTCCGGCCGTCGTTTCCGGAGTCCGCTTGCGGCTGGCGCGCGCTCCGCACCCGCCCCTGGTGTTGCCGCTTGCCGGATGGTTCTCGCTCGCGGCGGGCGCGCTGATCCTCATTTCCTGCGGCTATCTCCGCCGCCTGGGAGCTCTTTGATGCAACTCCTGCAGAAACTGCTCTACCTGGTTTCCAATGCGCTGCTGGCGCCGGTGCTGGCCGGCCTGCTGCTGATGCTCGGCTGGACCCTGGTCCTGATCGGAGGCTTTCTCAAGGAATGGTTCGACCGGCGGCGCCTGCGCCCACTCCTCGAGCGCGCCGTGGAATTGGCGCGCACGGGGGACCGCAACCCGGCGGAAATTGCGGCAGCGCTCGCGAGCGTGCCATCGGGTCTTCCGCAACGGCTGGTCCGGTTTGTGGGCGAGGCCTGGCGCGATGAGGCCGTGCTCGGCCAAGCCATCGCCCGCATCGAACACGACGTCGCTGCCTCGGTGGCCCGGCATTCCTTCTTCACACGCGTCAGCCCGATGCTCGGCCTGATGGGCACGCTCATTCCGCTCGGGCCGGCGCTGTCCGGTCTGGCCAACGGCGACATGCAGGTCCTGGCTGGGAACCTCGTGGTCGCGTTCACCGCCACGGTTGTGGGCCTGCTGATCTCTGCCCTCACGTTCGGCATCGGGCTGGCACGCCGCACCTGGTATTCCCGCGACGTCACCGAACTCGAGTTCATCTGCCAGAGGTTGACCGCCAAGGAGCGCGCCTATGCCTCATAAGGTCCGCCCGTGGGAACATCTCGCGGAGGAAGATCCGGCCGCCGGCCTGCTGAATCTCTTCGATGTCTGGATTGCCTTCGCCGCCGCGCTGCTGCTGGCGATGATCGGTTATCACAACCAGGAAATGAAAACCGCCGGCGATCCGGCCATACAGCGGCAACTCGAAGAGATGGAACGGCGCGGAATCAAGATCGAGCGGTACCGCCAGACGCAGGACCAACTCTCCGGCCAAGGCGAGCGGCTCGGGATAGCTTACCGGCTGTCCAGCGGCGAGGTGGTCTACGTGCCGGAGACGCCGGCCAGGCACTGAGGCGCGAAGAAAAGTCCGCGAGACTTTGCGGTCCCGCTTTCTCTACCGCGCGCCCGGCACGCTTCCGCGCTGCTTCCGCGTGAGGATTTCCCGCACGGCGTAAATCCGGCGATCCTGGCTTTCGAAGTATGTCCGCATCATCATTTCGCCGATCAGTCCCGTGCAGAACATCAGCATACCCGCCAGCAGCAGCAGACCTCCAGCCAGCATCAGGGGACCGTGCTCGGCGATGATGTCGTTGTGGTAGATCAGCTTCTCGGCGGCGAGAAAAAGCATGATGCCGCCGCCGGAAAAAGTCCCCGCCAGGCCCATCGACCCGAAGAAATGCATCGGCCGGGTGAAGTACTTCAGCAGAAACTTGATGGTGAGAATGTCGATGGCCACCCGCAGCGTCCGCCCGATGCCGTAATGCGACCCGCCCGCGGTGCGCGGCGTATTGCGAATCGGCACTTCGGCGATGCGCGCGCCGTAAAAGCTGGCCAGCGCTGGAATAAAGCGGTGCAATTCGCCGTAGAGGTTCACGTCCTTCAAAACTTCCGCGCGGTAAGCCTTGAAGGTCGTTCCGAAGTCCCTGAGTTCGATACCCGACGCCTTCGCCATCAGCCAGTTCGCCACGCGCGAAGGAATCTTCCGCATGATGGCGTTGTCCACGCGATGTTTCCGCCAGCCGCTGGCAATATCGAACCCTTCATCGATTTTCGTGAGCAGCGCGGGAATGTCCTCGGGCGCGTGTTGCAGGTCGCCGTCCATGGCCACGACCACATCGCCCTTGGCCTCGTGAAAGCCCGCGGAAAGCGCCGCCGTCTGCCCGAAATTCCGGCGCAGCCGGATCACCTTCAGATGCGCGTCCGTCTCCACCAGGTTGGCGAGCAGTTCGAAACTCCGGTCCGTCGAAGCATCGTCCACGAACAGGATTTCATAGGGCCGCTGAAGCTGTTCGAGCACCAGCGTCAGGCGGTCGTACAACGGGAGAATGGAATGCTCCTCGTTGTGAATCGGAATCACAATCGACAACATTGTTTGCTAATGTGCTTAGTTTACCATCATGGACCGAGTTCCCTTCCAGGCAACCAGCGGCGGCGCGCTTTACCAGGCCATCGCGCAATTGCCCGTAGCCGTCGTGCTCGACAATATTCGCAGCCTCTACAATGTCGGCGCGTTCTATCGCACCGCCGATGCTACCTCCATCGAGAAGCTCTACCTTTGCGGGATTACCGCCAAGCCCCCGCGCAAAGAGATCTCGAAGACGGCCCTCGGGGCCGAAGAGACGGTTCCCTGGGAGCATACGCCGGATACCGGGGAACTCATCCGCGCGCTGCGCTCGCGCGAGTACGAGATCGCCGCCATCGAAACCGGCATCCATTCGGTGGACCTGTACGATTGGAGGCCGCGATTCCCCGTCTGCGTTGTCTTCGGCAATGAGCTCGATGGCCTGCCGCAGGAAATCTCGGCGCTCTGCGATACCTGTGTCCGCATTCCCATGCTCGGCACCAAGCACTCCCTCAACGTGGCGACCGCGGGCGGGGTGGTGATGTACGAATTGCTCCGTAAATACCGGGAGCTCTCGCGATAGCTGCGTTACCATGGGACGAAGTGTCCCAAACACTCCCCCGTCTCCGCATGACGCTCGATTTCATGCCCTCGCCATCGCGCGAGGATCCCGGCCTGTTCATCCGCGACCCTTACCGTTTCTCCGACGCCATGCTGATCATTCCACCGCCGCTGGTGGAGTGCCTCGAGTGCTTCGACGGCAGCCACACCGATCTCGACCTTCGCGCCATGCTCGCGCGCATCACCGGCCGCCTGGAGACCGAGGATATCTCGCGCCGCCTGATCGAGACGTTAACCGATGCCGGGTTCCTGGAAGACGAAACGTTCGCCCGCATGCAGCGGGAGAAGCGGCGCGATTTCGCGGCAAAGACCGTGCGCGAGGCCGCCCACGCCGGCGCGGCTTATCCCGCCGATCCCGAGGAACTGCGCGCGACCATGTCGCAATATATGGCTGACGGTAACGGCGCCGGCACGAAGGCCCCCGCCGGCGGACTCTTCGCCATCGCCGCGCCGCACGTGAGTCCATCCGGCGGATGGCGATCTTACCAGGCGGCCTACCGCATGCTGCGTCCTGAACACCGCGACCGCACCTTCGTTATCCTCGCCACTTCCCACTACGGCACACCCGAGAAATTCGGTCTCACGCGCAAACCCTTCCGCACTCCCCTGGGAGAAAGCCAGACCGACACGCGGCTGGTGGACTGGCTGGCTGAGCGCGCGCCGAATGCCATCGAGATGGAAGACTACTGCCACTCGTTCGAGCACACCATCGAGTTGCAAATGATTTTTCTTCAGCACCTGATGGGGGCGGAGATAAAGGTGCTGCCGATTCTCTGCGGGTCGTATGCGCACAGCATCTATCGCGGCGGCAAGCCCGAAGACGACGATGGCGTGAAAAGTTTCCTCGAAGCGCTGGGCGAACTGCGCGACCGGCAGGGCGACCGGCTCTTCTGGATCCTGGGCGTGGATATGGCCCATATGGGCGTGCGGTACCAGGATCGGTTCGACTGCCATGCCGGCGAGGGCGTGATGGAGAACGTCGCCGATCGTGACGATCAGCGCATCGCCCGCATCAACGCCCTCGACGCCGAAGGCTTCTGGTCGCTGGTTCAGGAGCGGCACGACGATTTGAAGTGGTGCGGCTCCTCGCCGTTTTACACCTTCCTGAAAACCGCGCCGAAAGCCTCGGGCGAACTGCTCCGCTACGAACAATGGAACATCGACGATCGCAGCGTGGTCAGCTTTGCCGGGATGGCATTCCGCCAGTCCGCCGAATAAATTCGGGTTTACTCAGCGCTCACCGCGGCTCATTTCCCAATCGGGCACATGTCCGCCACCTGCCCGATGCGGGACACCGTCAGCGTGCCCCCCGACATGCTGCCGGAAGCCTGCGCCTGGTGGCCCACGAAACGCGCGAAATCGTTGTCGGCGCTCTCGCCGCTCGGCTGAAGCCTGACGAGTTGGTCGGTCTTCACGTCGCGCAGCACATAGTGGCCGTTCTCTTCGTCTACACAGCCTGTCACCGACTGCGCGGTTCCATCCGCCGGCCGTTTCACCCGGTTGGCGGACTGCTGCTGTGCATCCTTATTATTCGGATTGTTGGCTTGCCCCTGGGCGAATGCCCCGAGGCACAGGAAAGCTCCCAATACTACAATCGGGAATTTCATTGGTCCTCCTTGCGCTTATACAGCGCCCTTACGGCCACAGGCCGCTCCGATGAAGTAACCCAGGACTAGGGCCCCCACAATCGTGGCGGTAAGATTGTTTCCGGCGAATCTCCACAAACCGCGGCGGACGCGCTTGGCGTTCGCCTTTTTCACCGCCGTCGCGGCGGCATCCAGGCTATGGGCAGCGCTCCCCGCGATAACGTCTATCTTTGCCGAAGCTTGCCTCACCGATGCCGCCGCGTTGCTCAACACGTCGCCTGTGCGCGTCCGCGCCGTGTCAATTTTTCTCCCCGCCGACTTTCCAAACTCGAGAACGGAATCTTTTACATCCCGACCGAAATCCGTAGCCGTTTCCGCTGCGTCCTTTAGCGTATTCCCCATAACGTCTCCGTACTCAACGTAACTCTATTTTGCAAGTTTGCACCCATGTGACGAACTACACCTAACCTTCGTCTATGGAGCGCTTGTTATAATCGACCGCGATGGAACACCCCGAAAGCGCGGCTCCCGTGCCAGCGCCTTTTCTCCGGCTGACTTTTGCGCGGATCTGGGTGCGGGATCAGGAGCGAAGCCGGCGGTTCTTCGTGGAACAACTGGGCTTTGAGGCTATTGTGGATGTAGAAAATCCCGGCGTGGGGCGTTGGATCGTGGTCGCTCCCCGCGCTCCCGAGTGGCTACCGGGAACGAGTGGCGGGTTGCCCGGCGTCGCCCTCATTGGCGCCGCCGAAGGGTCTGAGGAATACCGAAGGATCGGTCAGGATACCGGCCTGAGCTTTCTCACCGAGGACGTCGGGGAAGTCTTCGACGATTGGTCGAAACGCGGAGTTTGTTTCCCGCAGCCTCCCGTCGAACCGAAATGGACCAGCGCGCAAGCACGCTATGCGATCTTCCAGGATGTGGATGGCAATCGCTTTTCCCTGCTGGAGTTCGACCAGGCGACCCGCGCGCTCGAAGCCGAGCGCCTGGCCCAGGCGGCAAAACGCGACGCCGAGCGCCAGGCCGCGCACGACCTGGCGATTGCCAAGGCGGTCCAGTCCCGGCTGTTTCCACAGCAGCACCCGCCCCTGCGAAGCCTCGCCTATGCGGGGATCTGCCATCCAGCCCGGGACGTCGGCGGCGACTATTACGATTTTCTCGATCTCGGCAGCGGCAGGCTCGGGCTGGTGATCGCCGATATTGTTGGCAAAGGCATGGCCGCCGCCCTGTTGATGGCCAATCTACAAGCCAATCTGCGCAGCCACTGCGCCACTGCCTGGGAGCAGCCGCAGCGCTTCCTTCAATCCGTGAACCGGCTGTTCTACGACAATACCGGGGCGAGCGACTACGCCACCGTCTTCTTCGCAGAATACGAAGATGCCACGCGCCTGCTGCGCTATTCGAACTGCGGCCACCCTTGCGCCTTTCTTTTGCGCCGCGCGGGCACCATCGAACGGCTGGAATCCACCTGCACCGTGATGGGATTGTTCGAACGCTGGGAGTGCCCAGTCGAGCAGCGGCAACTCGACCCTGGCGATACGCTGCTGGTCTACACAGATGGCGCCACCGAATCGTTCGATGAAGCGGGAGAGGAGTTCGGCGAGGACCGCTTACTGGAAGCGCTGCGGCGGCACCGTGATCTCTCCTCGCCGGACCTGCTCACCGCGATCACGGACGAAGTCAAAAAATTCAGCCGCCAGGAACAGGCCGACGACATCACGTTCATAGCCGCCAAGTGCGTGTGAATTCGCGGCGCGGCCTTACCTCATGGCCGCCGCAGCCGGTACCGGCGGCCTCGCCAGGAGATGGTATTTCCGAACGCCGAAGCCAGCAGCACCGCCAGCCAGAGCCAGGTTGCCAGCGGTATCCAGATCGCATGCACCCATTGGTGCCGCTTGAACCACGCCTCGCATTCGGGAAGCGCCGCCTTCGCCAGGGTCGCGCGGTTCAGCCCCTTCAGCATACCCGGTGAGAGCTGCGCCAGCAGCGCCCATTCGGCCAACCGGAAACCTCGCAGCGACGCTGCAATCGACGCCGCCATCCCTCCGCAGTAGAAAATGTGGGCCACCAACGCCGGCCACCACAAGCGCGGATTGTAGACGCGGGTGATGGTCATCTGCCGCCGCATCCACGCCAGCAACAGCCGCGCCGGCGCGCCTTCGTAGCACGGCACCATCGCGCCGGGAGCGAAGGCGATGGTCAAAGCCGCCCCATGCACCGCCGCGCTCAGCGAATAATCGTCGCTCACCGCGTCTTTCCAGACGCCCCGGATGTCGAGTTCGTGGTACAACTCGCGCCTGATGGCCATCGCACCGCCCCAGGCAAAACCGCAGTCTCCAGGACCCAGTTGGCTGAGGGCTACCGCGTCCCACACGCCGCGCAGCAGAGTCCAAAAAGACGGAGGAACCGGCGCGTACCAGCGATATCCGGTCGATGCGCCCACGCCTTTCTCCGCCAGCGGCGCCACCAGGGATCTCAGCCATCGCGGGGTGGGACGGCCGTCGGAATCCGCGAAGGCATAAACCTGGCTCTGCTTGCGCGCCGCCGCCACCGCCGCCCGGAGGTTCTGCACTTTCTCGCTGGCCGACGAATCGTCGCTTCCCGCCAGAACCACGTGGACTTTGGCCGGCAGCACTCCCGGCGGAATATCCGCCGCCGAGCGCGCCGCCACGACCAGCTCGAAATCCGGATAATCCTGCCCCGCCAGCGCCGCCAGATTTTCCTTCAGTTGATAGTCGGGGCCCTTCACGGGAACGATCACGGAGACCGGTGGCAGATCCTGCGGCGTCTGCGCCAGCCGCCGCTCCACATAGGCGGCCCGCTTGCGCTCGCCGCGCAATGAGACGATCGCCAGCAGCAACGCCGGTCCCACGAAGCACCAGTACCAGAACACCAATGACGTAGCATAACAGGCGGCGGATTTCCAACGATTCTGCCCCGCCGTCCGTCCAATCTTCAGAACCAGACGGAAAGATGGCAGGAGCAAGCTTAGTGGCGCTCACCGAACGCCTTCCAGCCGCCGGCTACGCATCCGAGGACCAATTGCTGGCGGCCTGCCGGCGGCGGGAGATTGCCGCGTTCGAACAGCTTTACCGGACGCATGGCGAGCGGCTGAAAAGCATCGCTTACCACATCGCCGGCAACCGGCAGGATGCCGAAGACGCCGTGCAGGATACATTCCTGAAGGCCTATCGCGGCATCGGCGGATTCTCCGGCGGCTCCGCCATCGGCACCTGGCTCTGCCGGATTTGTATGAACGCCTGTTACGACCTCATTCGCAAGCGGCAGGCGGCGGCCCAGCACGCCGGGCCCGCCAACGCGGCTTCTCCGCCGCAGCCGCAAATCGCCTTGCGCGCGCAACTCGATCAGGCGCTCCGCCGCATCGATCCGCGCCGCCGCACGGTCTTTCTGCTGTTTGCCGTGGAAGGCATGAAGCATTCGGAAATCGCCGCCATCCTGGAGATCCCGGAAGGCACGTCGAAGGCATGGCTTTTCGAGGCCAAACGGGAATTGCAGCGTCTGTTGACGGAGGCGCGGCCATGATTTTTCAATGCGACGACATGGAGCGCGCCCTGCGCACTCCCGAACTCCTGCCGGATGCCCGCGCGCACGCCGAGCACTGCGAAGCCTGCCGCACGCAGCTCTATTTGTGGGGCGAAATCTCGCGCCTCGCCCCGCAGTTGCACGAGGATTGGGACAGTCCGGAATTGTGGCCGCGAATTCGCGCCACTCTGTCGGCCGAGCCCTCGCGAAAGCCGAAGCCGCAAACCTGGCGATGGGTTTTCGCCGTGGCGGCTTCCATCCTGATGGCGATCGTACTCTTGCCGCCGCGCCAGAGCCGGCCCGCCAGCCATGAATTGCTAACGGATGCCGCGCTCCAGCAAGTCGAGCAGGCCGAGGGAGCCTACAGCCGGTCGATCGCCAACCTCGCCGCCGCCGCCGGCCCCGAACTCCAGCAGTCCCAATCTCCCCTCGCCGCCGCGTATCGCGAGAAGCTCACGCTGCTCGATTCGGCCATCGCCGAGCTGAAGACGGCGGCGGCCCGCAACCCTTACAACGCATATCTGCGAACGGAACTGGCCTCGCTGTTCGGCGAAAAGAAAAAAACTCTTCAAGACTGGATGAATTATGCGAAGCGGAATTAGTCTGGTGCTGTTGGCCTGCTGCGCGGCGTGCGCGGCTCACGCCCGCGAGGAAGTCTCGCGCGATTTTCAGAAATCGGTGCCTCTGGCGCCCGGAAAGGGCCTGCGCATCGAACACTCGCAGGGCAGCGTCTCCGTGCACACGCAGGCGAAACGCGAAGTGGAGATCCACGCTTCCATGAAATGCTCGGCCGACCGCGCCGCGGATGCCCATTCGATTTGCGATGGCATCCGGATTTTCGTCGACGAGTCGGGCGCCGGCATCTCGGTCCGAACCGAATTTCCGAGTCTTTCCGGCGGCTTCCATAACCTCTCCTGGTCCGCCAATCTCGATATCGTGATGCCCGACGCCGCGCCGCTCGAACTGCGCAATCAGTTCGGCACGGTGTCCGTCGCGGACCTGCACGCTCCGGCCGATATCCGCGACAACAACGGGAAAGTGTCGTTCACCGGGGGGCGCGGGCGGCAGCGCATCGAAACCTCTTTCGGCGATATCGAACTCGCGCGCAACGAGGGGGATGTCACCATCGTCGATTCCAATGGCCGCGTGACCGCGAGCGAGGTGACCGGAGAGCTCGACGTGCGCGACAATTTCGGAGACATCAGAATCTCCAATGTCGGCAAGCGCCTGGAGATCCACGCCGGCAATGGGAACGTGACTGTGGCGGACATCGCGGGCGTGGCCGCTATCAGCGATTCTTTCGGCAAAGTCACCGTGCGCGACACGAAATCCGACGTCAGCGTGCGGAACCAGAACGGCGACGTGGAAACCGCCGGGATCGCGGGTGCGGCCGACCTCAGCACTACCTTTGGCGCCGTCCGTTTCTCGCGCATCGCCAAAGGCGTCGTCGTCCACGCCGAAAACGCACCGGTGACCGGAGACACGGTGGATGGAACCGTAACTGCGCAAACTACTTTTGGCGGTATCGACGTTCACGCGATCAAGGGAGGCGCGCGCCTCACCGGACAAAATGCGCCCATCCACGCTTCCGATATCGGCGGCGAAGTCTACGCGAAGACATCGTTCGCGGGCGTAACGGTGGAAGATGTTGGCCAACCGGTCACGGTCGAAAATCAAAACGGATCCATCACCGTTCGCGCGAGACCCTCGAGCAAATGCCAGCCGATGACGCTGAGTACCACTTTCGGGCCGATCAAAGTCGTCGCTCCGCAGGGAGTTGGCTATGACGTAATGGCGAGGACTTCCTTCGGGCACATTTCCCTGGACACGACGACCATGAACGGCGAGGGTGATCAGTCCATCTCCACCAGGATCGGGGGCGGCGGCTGCCCGTTGAAGCTCGTCGATCAAAACGGCAACATCGAGATAGCCCATTAGGCCGTTTTCACCTCACCAGCGGAATATAAGCCGGCACGTCGCGCCGGTACTGCTCATACCGATTGCCGAAAGCGGAGATCAGCAACTGCTCTTCGATCCGGATTCGGATCTCCGTACCCGCGATGAAAAACACCACCGCCGCCGCCAGCAACGGCCAGGAAGCAAGCGCGAACCCGGTTCCGAGCAACAGGCACAGCATGGAAGTGTAGATCGGATGCCGGACCAGGCGATAAGGGCCGTGCGTGATCAGTTCGTGATCGCTGCTGAGCCCGGCGTCAATGCGCAATTGCCGCCCCAGCGCGCGCGTCCCGCTCCAGGAAAGCCAGCCTGCAAGCGCCTGGAATATAATCGTCAGAACCAGGCGCCATGTCGGTAAAGGCCTCTCCCAGAACCTTCCCTGCCACAGCAGCGTGTACGCGACCAGAACCAGGAGGAGGCCCCATCGGGCCCGCCGGTCGAGCACCTTCGGCTGGGCGGTGGCCCGCCTGGCCACCACAAAGGCGGTCATCCAGACAATCCAGCCCACCGCCAAAATCAGGTACCCATATAATGGCATTGGTCTGATGCTATCAGACTGCCGCACAAGCGGGACCGCAAACCGGCTGCCGCTCGCCGAGGGCCGCCAAATACGGAGCCGGTGGACGAAAATGCGCTCCCCCGGGACTGCCGGGTCCCGCGATGTCCATTCAGGCTTCTCCGGTACGACTCATAGATGAGGAGATCGCTATGGCGAAATCAGAATCCTTAAACCAGGTCTTTACCGCGAAACTACAGAAAGGCCCGAACAAGGGCGCGTGGCATTACGTCGTTTGGCCCCGCTCGGCGGAATTCTTCGGTACCCGCGGCCTGGTGAAGGTTCGAGGCACGATCGATGGTCATCCATTCCGCAGTTCCTTTATGGCTCTGGGCGATGGCCGTCACAAGCTGCCGGTGAACGCCGAAATCCGCGAGGCAATCGGAAAGGAAACCGGCGACAGCGTAACCATTGTGCTCCAGGAGCGACTCTGAACCGTTGGCCACGCCTGCGTGCGGCTTCGGGTTTGAAATCGGTTTTCGACCGGATCAGTTTCGATACGCCGTGTCCAGCACGGCTTCCTTACCGTCGAGATCCGGGGGGTTTTTCAGACCCAGAATCCTGGTGATAAAAGGAAAGACGTTGACGTTTTCGAACGGCTTCAGCGCCATGCCCGGCTTTACATTTGGACCCGCCGCGTAGAAGATCGCGTCCATCGTCTTCAACTCCTGCTCGTCGAACCCGTGCGCGCCGCCATGAGGCGTGCGATTCTGCATGCCCGTGACCGCAACCTTCGCGCCATGAACATACACCACGAGGTCGCCGATGCGGTCGCTGTCCCGGTAATGCCAGCGTTCGGGCGTCTCCTGACGGCGATAGACGTCGAAGATCGGGCTGTGGCCTTTCAACTTGCCGTACATCTTTTCCGTGGTCTCGGCATTGGGCGAGTACAGCAGCAGCATGGGACCTTCGTTCACCACCCGCACCTTGCTCATGTCGGCATAATCGCTCAGATTTACCGCGCCCTCGATCTTCTGCATGCCATGGTCGGAGACCACGATCAGATTGACGGGCAAGTTCGTCCGCTGAATTCCGGTCCACAAATCGCCCACCCACTTGTCGACCCGCTCCACGGCTTGCGCGGTTTCCGCCGCGTCCGGGCCGAAGCGGTGGCCGGCGGAATCGACATCGGAAAAGTAAAGCGTGATGAAGTGCGGTCGTTCGGCCTCGGGCAATTGGAGCCAGCCGAGCACCTTCTCCACGCGCTTCTGGCCGGGGAAGCTGTCGTCGAATTTCTCCCAATAGGAAGGCCGCACGCCTTCGATTTCGGCGTCGGCGGTGGGCCAGAACATCGCCGCCGCCTTGACATGCTGCTGCTCCGCCAGTACCCATAGCGGCTGGTAGTGATAAAACTCGCTTTCGTCGGCGGAGTTGCGCATGCTGTACATCTGCTTCAGCAGCGGGTCGTAAAATGCATTGCTGACGAGGCCGTGGTGGCCGGGGTATTGGCCGGTGACGATGCTGATGTGGTTGGGAAAGGTGATGGTGGGGAACGACGGGATCATGGCTTCCGCCGCGGCGCCGGCTTTGGCGATTTCGAGAAGGTGCGTGGCTTGATACTTCGCGGCGTAGTCGTAGCGGAAGCCGTCGAGAGATACGAGCACCACGTAAGGGCGTTGCGGCGCGGGCTGCGCGCAGAGAGCGATGGGCAGCGCGGCGATGGCTGCCAGCAGGCGAAACGAATACCGGCGCGTCATGGATTTCCAACTATAGCATTGGCGCGGCTGCCGGTCCGTCACTCGGACGTAACCGGCTCGGTTGTGTAGATGTGCACGACGGAAGCAAAAAGTTGAAGCTACAGGCCCCAGGATTTTTCCAGCAGCTGCGCGTACTCGCCGGAAGCATAGACTTCAAACCGCAAGGTGGGAGTCTCCGGCGTCGATGGCGGAAGCGTTGCCCGCCGGGTGCGATAGAGAACGCTGGCGTAACGGGAAAAATCGCGGACAAAGGTGTTGCTGATCTGCTCGCTCGCGGGAGGGTGCGGAAAGATGGTGGCCAGACCTAGCGCGCGCGCGAAAATCATGCGGAACTCGGCCACCCCCCAGCCCTGCATCTTGCGCGCGACGCTGTCGGGGGGATTGTCCACCAGGACATCCATGAAATGACCGGCGGAGAGAGCCGCGAGAGCCGGATCGGCTGAAGCGAATTCCAGGCACTGCTCGAGCCAGCGCGTCAGATCCTTGCCCAGGCAGCACAGCATCCTCATCTCCATGCGGCGTGCCTCGTCGCGCACGCCTTCGGGGTCGGATGCGGCGCCTTGCGAGACGGCATCGGGGATGTGCGAGATGGGGTGGAGAATGAGGGGCGGAAGGTCGCGTACGGCTTTCGCGGGCGCGGGAACGGGATTGATTGGGGCAACTTGCAGCACGAAGCTATTGTCCTGCGAATTGACGCCGGCCGATAGTACGGTGGGGTTCAGGTACGGTACCGGTAAGATCAGGCTCCTTTTCCGCTGCGAATCTGCAAGGCGGCTCGGGACGAGCCTTCCAGGTGGACGATTCTGACGGCATGCCGCCGTGGAACGGCCTCGACAAGGGCAGTCCTGTAATCGCACTTCTCCAGGTAAACAACATGGGGCGGCGCTCCCCGCAGACTGGCGAGCGAAAGGAAATCCCCGTCTGCCGTTACGATCGTATACCCACTCGCCGCAGCGTAGTCCCAAATGGCCTGATCACTTGTAGAGCGGGCTAGCCCAGTATCGAAGACGTGCGCTGACCCGGGAAGAAAGATCTAACAGACGGACGGCAAGTTTCGGCGATAGATTCGCGTCGAATAACCGGTTTAACGCGATTTGCTGTTCCTGCCCACCTGTGCGGCATAGGCGTAAAGGGCGGGAAAATCGGCCCTTTCCAGGTACGGGCAGTCATTCAGGATTTCGCCCTCAGTCATCCCCGAGGCCAGCATGTCGAGAACGATGCATGGCTGCCCCGATCGCTGGCCGGGCATAATCGCACGATCGCCGATTTGCTGTCACAACGCGGCCAGCAGTTTTGCGATCAGCGCCGTGCGATCCACGATCCGGTTTGCCAGAATGCTTTCGTTGGGCGCGTGGGCACCCTCGCCGACGCCGCCTAATCCATCCAGCGTCGCCACGCCGAGCGCCGCGGTGAAATTGCCGTCAGACCCGCCGCCGGTGAGCGATTCCTCTATTTCCACG
Organism: Bryobacteraceae bacterium; assembly: GCA_035509055.1. Taxonomy (GTDB): domain Bacteria; phylum Acidobacteriota; class Terriglobia; order Bryobacterales; family Bryobacteraceae; genus PALSA-129. Next base: position 35,800 of record DATJMA010000136.1, read on the forward strand.
CCCAGTTCGCGCGCCAGTTTCTGCGCCGTGCGGAACAGCTTCACGATTCCTGCCGAGCGTTCCATGGGCGGGCGATTCAATCCGCCCGTTACTTCGATGGAACAGCGCCGGTCGATCGGGCGGAGAGAGCGGAATTTCTTCTCTAGGCCGGCCGCATCCTTCAGCTTCAGAATGCGGATATCAACCTCGGCGCGCGCTTCCGCCGCCACCACGTTGGAGCGCGTGCCGCCGGCGATCACGCCGGGGTTGACGGTGATGCCGCGCTCAAGATTCGTAAATCCCGCGATGCGGTCAAGCTGCCGTGCGAGTTCGAGGATCGCGCTGGCCCCGGCGGCGAAATCCACGCCGGCGTGCGATGCTTTTCCGCGCACCGTTACGGCGAAATCTCCCACGCCTTTGCGCGCGGTTTTGAGCTTGCCTGCGAGCCCCGTACCGGGCTCGAGCACGAACACCGCCTTGCTAGAGCGCGCGTTGCGTTCGGTGAGCGGGCGTGAGCTTTCGCTGCCCACTTCCTCGTCGGAATTCAGTTGCAGCAGCACTTTGGATGGAACGGGGATGGCTAATTCCCGCAGTGCCCGCCCGGCGAAAATGAAGAATGCGATGCCGGCTTTCATGTCGAGCACGCCCGGTCCCCAGAGCCGCCCTTTCGCCGCCCGGAACGGCATCGTGCGCAGCGTGCCCAGAGGCCAGACGGTGTCGGAATGGCCGAGCGCCAGCACCTGGCCGGTTTTCTTTCGTCCCGGCAGGTCGACCTCGCACGTCAGGTGCTTGCCGAATTTGCCGCCGGGGTGCGTCTTCACGCGCGCCATCGGCGCAATGGTGTCGCTCACCAGTTCCACAAAGCGATTTACCGCGGCCGGGTCGTCACTGGGCGACTCGCATTCCACGAATTGCCGGATGAGAGCCGAGATGGCGCGCTCCCGGGTTGCGAGATAGCTGAGAATCGGGTCCAAGCTCTAAGAATAACTGAGCGACCGGGGATGCCGCATGCGATAATACGGCTTCCATGACGGTTTTGGATATCAATGAAATCAGGGGAATTCTGCCCCATCGCTATCCGTTCCTGCTGGTGGACCGGATCGTCGAACTGGAGACCGACCGGGTGGTCGGAATCAAGAACGTCACTGTCAATGAGCCGTTCTTTACCGGCCACTTTCCTGATTTTCCGGTGATGCCGGGCGTATTGATTATCGAAGCGATGGCGCAGGCGGCCGGCGTGCTGGTGCTGAAATCCATCCCCGACCGGGAGAACAAGCTGGTGCTGCTGGTGGCCGTGGAAAATGCCCGTTTCCGCAAGCCGGTGGTCCCGGGCGATTCCCTGCGCATGGAAATGAAGGTGATCAAGCGCAAGGCGAGCGTGGCGAAAATGGCCGGCGTGGCGACCGTGGATGGCGTGGTGGTAGCGGAAGCGGAAGTAATGTGCAAGCTGGCCGACAAGCTCGATAAAGAATCCGCGCCGGCCAGCGCGTAGCGAATGCCGATTCATCCCACCGCGATCGTGGACCCCGCGGCGCGCGTCCACCCGGACGCCGAAATCGGGCCGTACTCCATCGTCGGGGCGGAAGTGGAAATCGCGGGCGGAACACGCCTGGTGGCCAATGTGTTCATCGAAGGCCCCACGTGGATCGGCGAAGACAACCTGTTCTATCCGTTCAGCTCCATCGGAGTGGCATCGCAGGACCTGAAATACAAGGGCGAACGCGCCGAGACGCGCATCGGCAACCGCAATCGCATTCGCGAATTCGTCACCGTTCACCGCGGCACCGCGGGAGGCGGCCTGGTCACCCGCATCGGCAGCGACTGCCTCATCATGACCTACGCCCACGTGGCGCACGATTGCCAGATCGGCGACCACGTAATTCTCGGCAACAGCGTGGGGTTGGCCGGGCACGTGGTCATCGACGATTGGGTGGATGTGGCACCGTTCAGCGGCGTGCATCAGTTCTGCCGCATCGGCAAACACGCGTTCATCGGACCGTACAGCGTGATCAAGCAGGACATCATGCCGTACTCGCTCACCAGCTACAAGCCCGAAGTGAGCGTGTTCGGAGCCAACAGCATCGGGTTGGATCGGCGCGGATTTTCGAAGGACGCGATCGAGGCGTTGCAGACCGCTCTCCGGTTGTTGACGCGGTCGAATCTGAACACCTCGCAGGCCATCGAGAGGATTCGCGCGGAAGTCCCGCCGTGCGCCGAAGTGGACGAACTGATTGAGTTCATTCGCGCGTCGGAACGCGGGGTGGTGAAGTGATGGCATGCGCTACGGACTGATTGCCGGCAACGGACGCTTCCCCGAACTGGCGCTCGAAAGCGCGCGACGCCTCGGGCACGACGTTACCGTGATCGCGATCCAGGAAGAAGCCGCCAAGACCTTGGAGACGCTCGCTCCGCGCATCTATTGGATTTCTCTGGGGCAACTCGGGAAGCTCATCGACATTTTGAAAAAGGAAGACATCACCGAAGTGGTGATGTGCGGGCAGATCAAGCACGCCAAAATCTTCTCGTCCATCGTGCCCGATTGGCGCCTGGTGAAATTGCTGGCGTCGCTGCCCGCGAAGAATACCGACGGCCTCATCGGCGGCGTCGTCAAAGTGCTGGCCGGCGAAGGCATTCACCTTTCGGATTCCACCGCGCTGCTCAAGCCGCTGCTGGCGAGCGAGGGGGCGATGACGAAGCGCAAGCCGGTGAAAGACGAAACCAACGATATCGAATACGGCCGCCGCGTGGCCAACGCGCTCGCCGGCTTCGATGTCGGCCAGAGCGTCGCCATCTGCGAACGCGCCTGCGTAGCGCTGGAGGCAATGGAAGGCACCGACGCCATGCTTCGCCGCGCCGCCGGCCTGGTGAACGGGCGCCGGCTCTCGCTGGTGAAGGTGGCGCGCCGCCGGGAGCACCTGCTTTTCGATGTCCCGGTGGTGGGGCTGGCCACTATTCCCGTGATGCGCGAGACCGGCACCACGGTGCTGGCCGTAGAATCCGGCCGCACCCTCATGCTCGACCGCGAAGAGATGCTGCGCGCGGCCGACGAAGCGGATATTTCCATAGTGGGGTTTTAGATTGGCGAAACATCGATTGGCGGTCGTGGGCGCGGGACAATTCGGAAAGAATCACTGCCGGGCGATACACGAATCGGCGCGGGCGGAACTGATCGCGGTGGTCGATAGCGACCCGGCACGCGCCACCCAATCCGCCGCCCAATACCAGGCCGAAGCGCTTACCGATTTCCGCGCTCTCGCGGGGAAAGTGGATGCCGCCGTGGTCGCGGTGCCCACCACGTCTCATCAAGACGTGGCGGGAGCGTTGATGGAGGCTGGCATCGACGTGCTGGTGGAGAAGCCGATCGCGCCCGATCTGGAATCGGCCGGCCGCCTGGTGGAAGCCGCGGAACGGCACGGGCGGATGCTCCAGGTGGGGCACCTGGAGCGCTTCAATCCGGCGGTAATGGAACTCGAGCGCCGGGCCACGGTGCCCCTTTTTTTTGAAATCCACCGCCTGAACGTCTTCAGCCCGCGCAGCCTGGATGTGGACGTGGTGCTGGACCTGATGATCCACGACGTCGATATCGTGCTCGCGTTGACCAAAGACGAGCCTTCGGAGATCCGCGCGGCGGGCATTCGGGTTCTCTCGCAAAAGGTGGATATCGCCAACGTGCGCCTGCAATTCCCGAATGGCTGCGTGGCCAATCTGACGGCCAGCCGCGTCTCCACCGAACGAGTCCGCAAACTGCGGCTGTTTCAGCCAAGGCAATACCTGTCGCTGGACTACGGACGCCAGGACCTGCTGGTCTTTTCGGTGGGCGAAAATCAGCAGATCGGGTTTGAAAAAGCGCCGGTTAGCCCGGAAGAGCCATTGAAATTACAGCTCAATGCCTTCTTAGATGGCATTGAGAAAAGAAATATCCCGAAATGTTCGGGCGCGTCGGCGCGTCTAACTTTGGGTACCGCGCTGGCGATACTTGATAAAATAGAAGAGCACTCTGGTATTGTCTCGCGGTCATTAAAAGACAGATGGAAACTGCAGTAACACCCCCGCCTGAGGCTGAACTTCATCTGTTAACGGATTGGACCGAGCCTGGCCGGAACAAACGCATTGGCCGGTCGGCGGTGCTGTCATTGGTTACGCACGCAGCCGCCATCGCGTTCGTGATCTGGATGCCGGAAACGTTCATGCAGCCGCCGAATGCGGCGCCAAAAGAATCGGTGGTCACGCCGTTGGTGCTTCCACCGATTTCTTTGACCCAGCGGGAGCCGAATCCCCGTAAGATCATCCGGGAGTTTCGCTCTCCCGACCTGACCCCGCGCATACAGTCTCCGCATGGCCCGTCGCCCACGCCTCAGTCCGCCGCACCGCATAAAGACAAGCCCTCCATGCCTCCGCCGCCTCCGAAAACCGCGCCGCAAACGCCGTTGCCCGAACCTCCCAGGGTCCAGATCGCGGAGACGGAACCGAAGCTCACGCTACCCCTTCCGCCGGCTGCCCCTCCCAATGCGCCATCGCCTTTTGAAGATCTGGGGCCGCGCAACTCGGCTGGCCAGGGAACTTTGCCCGGTCAATCGGTGGATTCGCTGCGGGGAACGATGTCCGGCCATGGCGGCATCAATTCCCAGGGATCGGCGCCGTTTGCCTCGTCCGGAGCGGAGTTGCCCAGGCTGCTCAGCGATCCCAAAGGAGTGGACTTCAAACCCTACCTGGCGCAGGTGCTGGCCAGCGTGAAGCGCGCCTGGTACATCATTCTGCCCAAGAACGGGCACCGCGGATATGTCTCGCTGCAGTTCGCTATCCGCCGCGATGGTACGGTTCGCAAAGTGGCGTACGCGCAGCAAACCGGCGACCCCACTCTGGACGAGACCGCCGTGATGGCAATCAGCCAGGCAGGGCCGTTCGGCCCGCTGCCCGGGCAGTTTCCCGATTCCGAAATCCACGTGCAGATGAATTTCGCCTACAATCAGCCGCGACAATAACGTCCGGCGCTTATCTAAGCGGCGGGGAAATTGTAACTTCTTTCATTGCAATAAAACGACTTGCAAATTCCGCTCAACTTGAGCGGTCTGCGGCTTAAAATACACCTAAAATAAGGAGCATGATCTCCGATTTCACCACTCGCCGCGACTTCCTGTCGGCCGGCGTCACCGGGTTGACCGCGCTCGCCCAAGCTGTCCCCGTCTTCGCCCAGACGCCCGGACCGATCGCGGTGCGGCAAACCGCCGGCGAGAAACGATTCGCCGAAGAGCCGGAGCTCAACTGGCAGGCGGGCGCCGCCATGACGTCCGAAGCCATTACGGTCGATGCCACCAGAACCTATCAGGAAATCGTAGGATTTGGCGGCGCTCTCACCGATGCCTCGGCCTACATGATCGACCGCCTCGACCCGGCAGTTCGCGAACCGTTCCTGCGCGAGCTGTTTCATCCCTCCGAATTGGCCATCGGCGCCACGCGAATCTGCATCGGATCGAGCGACTACGCCACCGCGATGTTCAGCTACGACGAAGGCGAACCGGATCCCGAGCTCAAGCGATTCTCCATCGATCACGATCGCGCCTACCTCATTCCCCAGCTTCTGAGCGCGCGCCAAAACAATCCCGGCCTCTTCATTCTGGCCTCACCTTGGAGCCCTCCCGGATGGATGAAGAACGGCGGCAGCATGCTGGGCGGAAATCTGAAGCCGGCGAATTTCGCTGTCTATGCCAGGTACCTGGTGAAGTTTCTCGAGGCTTACGCGGCAGCCGGCGTGAAGGTGGACGCCATCACTTCGCAAAACGAAGTAGACACCGATCAGGCCGGCCGCATGCCCGCCTGCGCGTGGGCGCAGGAGCACGAAGTGGCCTTTGTGGGAAAGCATCTCGGCCCGGCGCTGGCCGCCGCGGGTCTCGACACGAAAATCTGGCTGCTCGATCACAACTTCAATCTCTGGGGCCGCGCGTACAATACCCTGGAAGATCCCGACGTCTTCCACTACGCCGACGGAATCGCCTGGCACCCGTACGTCGGCTCGGTGACAGCCATGTCGCGCCTCCACGACGCCTATCCCGGCAAGCACCAATACGTCACCGAAGGGGACGATCAGCTCATGGCGGACCTGACCGGCCGCATCGAGTTCGCCGCCACGCCTGGTCCGATGACCGGGGGCGGGCAAAGCCCGAGTCGCCCGCGCCGCGCGCAGGATCCGGCCGCGGTGATCGCGCGCGGAGGGTTAGGAGGGGTCAATGCGCTGCGTAATTGGGGCCGCGCGATCGTCAACTGGAACCTGGTGCTCGACGAGAACGGCAAGCCGAACATCGGGCCGTTCCAGGGTCCGGGCATGATCACTATCGACTCGCGGACCAGGGAAATCAAGCGCGGTCCGAATTATTGGGTGCTGAAACATTTTGCCCACGCGGCGGCGAGAGGAGCGAAGGTGATCGATTCGCGCGGCGGCATCGAGAAAATCGGGCACGTGGCCGTGGCCAAGCCGGACGGGCGAATCAGTCTGGTGGTGAGCAATACCGGCGAGGCGCGCAAGGTGCAGGTTCGGATGGGTGGTGCGGCGGCAGAAGTTTCGCTGCCGGCCGATTCGCTGACCAATCTCAGCTGGAGGTGATTCTAGCAGCGGTACGCCAAGTCAAAGCCGGCGGGCGGCGGCGAGGCGAGGTGACGCAGGAGCGGCAGATAGCGGGCGGCGCGGGAGCGTTGGCCCAGGTCCAGCAGGACCCGCATGGTGGTGGCGATGGCACCGACCAACTCGAGCCGTTCGCTTTCACCTGTATCGGGCGGCGGAGCCAGCATATCTTCGACTGCAGACTCCAGATGGCGGCGCAAAACGTCTTGATTCTCCGAGTTCCAGGCAATCAGAATAGCTGCTGCCTGGGAGCGGGCGCTGGTAAGCCGGTTGTCTGTCACCGTGTTTCCTCGACTTACTCATCGGCCCAATTAGAAGAATTTCTAATCTACTGCATGATTCGCAATTGAATTCGCGATCCGTCCGGGCCGCCGGTATAGACCCGCTGGTTCGCTTTCTGGAAATCGCCGGAAAGCGCGTTGGGAATTTCCATGAACTTCTGCGGATTCCGGTCCGTCAGCGGGAACCATGAGCTCTGAACCTGCACCATAATGCGATGTCCGGTGCGCCAGGTGTGGGCGACATCGGGCAGATAGAACGCGATGCGGTCGGGCTGATTGGGGACGAAGGGAACGGGTTTCTCGAAGCTCTTGCGGAATTTGCCGCGGAACGGCTCGCCGCGGATCAGTTCCTGGTATCCGCCCATGGGAACGGCGGCGGGGGAGGACGGGGAACCGTTGTAATCGGGATAATTGCCCGGGAAAACGTCGATCACCTTGACATCGAAATCGGAGTCCGTGCCCGACGTGGAGACTTTGAGGTCCACCTGGATCGGGCCGAAGACGGAAACGTCGTGGTCGAGCGGCGCGGTTTCGAATACCAGGACGTCGGGCCGCTCGGCGGCGAAGCGCTGGTCTTCCGTCATGTAGGTTCCGGTGATTCCCTGCGTAATCCGGCTGATGTAGGGGACGGGCTTGGCGGGGTCCGCCAGGTATTCTTCGTAGCGCGCTTCCAACGGACGTGTCCACGAAAGATGGCCGCCTGTTTCGAGGAACAGGTCGGTGGGCATGGCTTCTTTCGGCGGCCAGACCTCGAATTTGCGCCACTCGTTGACTCCGGTCTGGAACAGCCATGCCTTGGGAAATTTTCCCTCACCGCGGCCCTTCAGGTAGTAGAGGAAGAAGGGAAATTCGATGTGCTCACGATAATACGCGGCGGTCTTCGAACCGAAATTGATGTTGCCCAGCCGGTCGCCATCGCCGCGCGAGAATCCACCGTGGTTCCAGGGACCGACCACCAGCATGTCGGCCGGCGGCGTGTTGCGTTCCATGAAATCGAACTGGCGGAGCAGCCCTTGCGGGTCTTCGGTGTCGTACCAGCCACCCACCAGCATCACCGCGGGCTTGACCGCCTTCAGGTACTTCCAGATGGCGCGCGCCTGCCATTCTTCGTCGTAAGTGGTGTGGTCGACGTTCATGGTCCACATAGGCTGCTGGTGCTTGAAGTACTTTTCGTCGGCGTTGGCCAGAGAACCCATGCGTAGATAGAAGTCATAGCCGTCGGGCGTGCCGAAATCGAAGGGGATTGCGGGCTTGGGCGGCGCCGGCTCGCCCTCGCGATTGCGGAAACCCATGTAAAAACTGAAGCGGTGGGCCAGCATGAAGGCACCGTTGTGATAGACGTCGTCGCCCATGTAGTAATCGGTGACCGGCGCCTGCGGAGAGACGGCGGCGAGCGCCGGATGCGCGTCCACCATGCCCGCGGTGGCGTAAAATCCCGGCTGCGAGATGCCCCACATTCCCACCTTTCCGGTGTTGCCGGGCAGGTGCTTTACCAGCCAGTCGATGGTGTCATAAGTGTCGGTGCTTTCGTCGACGTCTTTCGGGCCTTTCTTAACGGCCTTTTGCGGGCGGATGGTGACGAAATCGCCCTCGCTCATGTAGCGGCCGCGGACGTCCTGATAAACGAAGATGAATTTTTCGCGCTCGAAGAGTTCGGAGGGCCCGAGATTATTGCGGTAGAGGTCGATGCCGTAGGGCGCGACGTTGTATCCCGTGCGCTGGAACATGACGGGGTACGTCTTGCCGTCGGTGAAGACGTCTTTGGGGATGTATACCGAGGTGAAGAGCTTCACGCCGTCGCGCATGGGGACCAGATATTCGAACTTGGTGTAGTTGTCGCGGATGAAGGCGAGGCGGGCGGAGGCGTCCTGAGAGCAAAGCAAAGGGGCGGAGACGAGAAGAAGGAAAAACGTACGCATGAACGGCCAATATACAACAAGCCGAATTCGGCTGGTGCCGGCGGCGTCTTACTTCTTTTCCGAAAGGTCCTTCGCCTTGGCGGCGTCGGCGTCCGCGCCGGCGGTATCTCCGGTAATGCGGCGCGCCCAACTACGGTTCAGATACGCGTTGCCATAGGCCGGATTGAGCGAGATGGCCTTGTCGAAATCCTTGATGGCGTCGGTGAATTCCTTTTGCCGGTAGTGGGCGTAACCGCGCGCGTTGTACGCCAGAGCCATCGACGGGTCCATTTTGATGGCCGCGTCGAGTTGCTCGATGGCCTCCGCGGGGTGGTCGTCCTGCAAGAGGGAAAACCCGCGCCGGTATAAACTCATCGCAGTATCGCCACTCGCCGGAGCTGGCGGTTTGATTTCGGCTGGCGTTACCGGTTTGGGGGTCACCGGTTTCCCTTCCGCGGGGGGAACTGCCGGTTTCGAAACGGGAGGTTTGGTTTCGGCTGGCGTTACCGGTTTGGGAGTCACCGGTTTCGCTTCCGCGGGGTTGACTGCCGGTTTCGAAACGGGAGGTTTGATTTCGGCTGGTGTTACCGGTTTGGGGGTCACCGGTTTCGCTTCCGCGGGGTTGACTGCCGGTTTCGAAACGGGAGGTTTGATTTCGGCTGGCTTTACCGGTTTGGGGGTCACCGGTTTCGCTTCCGCGAGGGGGACGGCCGGTTTTTGCGGCTGAGGTTTGGTCTCGGCAGGAGACGTTTCCGGCTTCGAGACGACGGCCTTGAGCTCGGCCGGAGGAGCGATCGGCTTCACTTCCGCTTTCGCTTCGGGCTTGGCTTCCGCTTTCGCTTCGGGCTTGGCTTCCGCTTTGACTTCGGGCCGGGCGTCGAGCGGCGGTTCCACCTTCGCTTCCGGGGGTGCCGCGGGCTTCGACTCCGCAACCGGCGCCGCCTCCGTGGAGCCCGGCAAAGTCACCGCGATGGTATCCGGGGCGGGTGGCTTCACAATCGCCTCGGCATCCGCCTGTTGCACCTTGGTTTCCGCCAGGTTGAGCAACTCCTGCACCTGGCGGTTGCCCGGATCGAGCCGGACGGCCTGTTGCAGGTCGGACACCGCTTCCTTGTAGCGATTCAGCAAATAATAAGCGTTCCCGCGTGCGGTCCAAGCCAGCGCGCTCGCCGGATCGAGTTCGATCGCCTTCGTGCGGTCGGCAATTCCCTTTTCGTGCTGGCCGAGGAAATGATAGGAACTTCCGCGGGCCACGTAAGCCTCGACGCTGTTCGGCGCCAGTTTCACCGCCCGGTCGCGATCCTCGAAAGATTCCTGGTATCGTGCCTGCCGCGCGTAAACCGCGCCGCGAGCCAGAAAGGTTCGCGCATCGTTGGGGTCGCGCTTGATCGCTTCGCTGTAATCGGCAATCGCCTGGTTATCGTTTCCCAGGCGTTCCCGCACCGCGCCGCGCACGCGCCAGGCGCGCACGTCGTCGCCGTTCAGTTTGAGCGCGGCCGTCAGGTCCTGGTCGCTGCGGGCGAAATCGCCGATCCCGATGTAGGCCAGCGCGCGCTCTACCATAGCCGCTTCGTAGTCGCTCTTGCGGTTTAGCGCGTTGTCGAAATCGTCGATCGCATCGCGGTATCTGCCCTCCGCGGCCAGCGCCACTCCCCGTCCTTCGTATGGCTCGGGATTGTCGAGCCGCAGTTTGATCGCTTGGGTGAAATCCGCGATGGCCTTATCGTATTGCCGCATCGCGGTATAGGCCAATCCGCGTGCGTTGTAGACTTCAGTCCGTTCCATCTTCAGGCTGATGGCGGTAGTAAAGTCCTGCGCCGCGCGCTCCGCTTCGCCGCCACCGGCAAGCAATTCGCCCCGCGCGAAGTAGGCTTGGGCATCGCCGGGCTGAACCTTGATGGCTTGCTCGAGATCCGCACTGGCCTTGTCTTTTTCGCCGGCAGCCAGATAATCCTGCGCCCTGGCCCGCAGGGCGGCCGAGTTTGCCCCATCGGCTTCGATGGCCTGGCTGTAGGCGGCAATCGCATCGTCGCGATGTCCAGCCTGGTCAGCGGCCTGCCCCTGTTGAAACGCGGCCTGCGACTTCTTCCGGTCCGGTTTGCTTTGCGCCCCGTCAACCGAAAACAGCAGGCCCGATATGGCGGTCGATAGCACAATCGCCATTACGCGGTATCTTGGCTTGCACATGAACGCTATGGATTTAGTGTACACTTTGATCGCGGTGAATTCACCGAGGAAAAAAAGATGAGCGATGAACGCTTCGATGAACCCCGCCTCGCCATTAACCGCGTTTACACGCGCCAGGGAGACCAGGGCCAAACCGCGCTGGCCGGTGGACAGCGCGTTCCCAAAGACGGGCCGCGGATCCAGGCCTACGGCACCGTCGACGAGCTCAATTCGTTCATCGGCGCCGCGCGGGCCACGATTGCGGAAAACGAAATCGTAACGCCCGAACTGGCGCCGCTGAATGCCATTCTGCTGCGCGTGCAACACGAACTTTTCAACCTTGGCTCGATCCTGGCGACTCTACCCGAAGACGTTCACCCCAAACAGGCGCGCATCACCGACGCCGACGTCGCCCAATTGGAGCAGGAAATGGACTCTATGGGCGACGGCCTTCCGCGCCTGCGCTCCTTCGTCCTACCTGGCGGCTGCCGCCTGAACGCCGAACTCCACGTATGCCGCACCGTCTGCCGCCGCGCCGAGCGGGAACTGGTGGCGCTCGCACGGGCGGAGACGATTCCACCCGAAACCGTGCGTTACCTGAACCGCTTGAGCGACGCGCTGTTTGTCTGGAGCCGGTGGGCCAGCCATGTTTCTGGCGTCGCTGAAATCCTGTGGCAGCCGAACCAGGCGGCGTCGGGACGGCCGCCAAAATGAGCCGAATCGTATCGCTGATCGCCAGCGCTACCGAAATTGTCGACGCCCTGGGCCAGTTGGAATTCCTCGTGGGGCGCTCCCATGAATGCGATTACCCGGAACGGGTAAAATCGCTGCCCGTGTGCACCCGCCCGCGCATCGCCGTCGAAGCCGATAGCCGCGAAATCGATCGCGAGGTGAAGGAATCGGCACGCACCTCGGTTTCCATTTACGAGGTCTTCGACGATGCGCTGGCGAAGCTTGCGCCTACCCACATCCTCACCCAAATCCAGTGCGACGTGTGCGCGGTGAGCCTGCGCGACGTGGAGCAGGCGCTGGCGCGCGGTCTTCCCGGCAATCCCACCATCGTTTCCCTCCAGCCCGATTCGCTGGCTCAAATCTGGGAAGATTTCCGCCGCGTGGCCCGCGCTCTCGGCATCGCCGAAAGGGGCGAGGAGGCGATTGGCGCGCTCCAGGACCGCATGGCCGCGCTCGCGCCGCCCCGGGAGTCCGGCCCGCCGCCGCGCGTGGCGTTGATCGAGTGGATGGAGCCGCTCATGGCCTCCGGCAACTGGATGCCGGAACTCATCCGCATGGCCGGCGGCGTGAATCTCTTCGGCGAGGATGGCCGGCATTCGCCCTGGCTCAGCTGGGACGAACTGCGCGACGCCGATCCCGACGTGATAGTCATCGCGCCGTGCGGGTTCGATCTGGTCCGCACGGAACGCGAACTCGCCTGGATGACCGAACGTTGCGGATGGCGCGGTCTGCGGGCGGTCCGCAACGGGCGCGTGTACCTTGGCGACGGCAACCGCTTTTTCAACCGGCCCGGACCGCGCGTGGTGGAGACGTTCGAAACAATTGTTGAAATCCTGCACCCGGGATTCCGCGCGCCGAGGCTTCGCGGAAACTCGTGGCGGGTTATCATGAGCTAGGTACACAGCCGCGACCGCACGCGCGCTTTGGCGGGCAAGGGAGCGGTGCTCTTTCCGCACTGCATCAGATTTCGGACACTAATGACATGGCGCTGATCGCCATTTCGGGCCATCCCGGATGCCGGTATGAGGAAGTTGCGCGGATCACGGCGCAGCGGCTGGAATTCGAATTGCTCACGCAATTGCGCCTCGTGAAGCTGATCGAGGAGGAATTCGGCGCCGGTGTGACAATCCCGGACAAAGCCTTTCCCAGCCTTGTAACCTCCATCCTGGCGCATCTGGCTACCGAGGCTCACCTGGTTTATTGCGCTTTAGGCGAAGAGTTGCAGACGCGCCACTTCGGCAGCATGCTGCGGGTCCACGTGGTAGCGCCGGAAAATGTCCGCGTCGGCAATCTGATGATCGACGGCCGTATGGAACGCGCCGCCGCGCGCGAACTCCTGCTGGAACTGGAAGCCCAGGCGCGCACCGAGCGCAAAGCAAAGTTCGGTAAGAGCAAAGCCACCGCCGAGCTGTTCGACCTGGTGCTCAACGCCGAAACTCTTTCCACCGAACAGATGGCCGAATTGATCGCCAACGCCGTGGCGAGTACAGGCCTTAAAGAACGCGGATTTCTTTCCGCCGCAGCCGAGGCGCAATTGCAGTTCCAGATGCGGCTAAAGCTCGCGCGATACGGCATTGTTCCACCCAGCCATGTAACCTTGCGGCAAAAACGGTTTGCCCATCAGAGCGAAGAAATGTTCGCCAACCTGCTCGACTTTTACCGCATCGCCTGGGAATACGAACCTCGCAGTTTCCCGGTGCAGTATGCCGCCGATGGCACGGTGCTGGAAGCTTTCACTCCCGATTTCTACCTGCCGGAATTCGATCTCTACGTGGAACTGACCACCATGAAACAGTCGCTTGTCACGCGCAAGAACCGCAAGGTGAGACTCCTGCGGGAACTCTATCCGCATCTCAACATCCAGGTGTTCTACCAGAAAGACTTCGAAAATCTGATTTTCAAGTATGGGCTGGCTGACCGGCCGGTGCGCGCATGAGCCCAACCACCTTGCCCGGAATCGAGCGCATCCTCTTCAGCGAAGAGCAGATCGAGCAGCGCATTCGCGAAGTGGCCGCCCAGATCTCCGCTAATTATCACGGCAAGACGTTGAAACTGGTGGGGGTACTGAAGGGTTCCATCTTTTTCCTGACCGCGCTGGCGCGTCACATCGAAGTGCCGGTGAAGATCGATTTCCTGGGTATCTCCAGCTTCTCCAACAAGAGCGGCGCGCCCGGGGTGGTGCGCATCGCCAAGGATCTCGACGAAAGCATCGAAGACGAAGACGTGCTCCTGGTGGAGGATATCGTGGATACCGGCTTCACGCTGCGGTATCTACTGCAGACGCTGGCCGGCCGCGCGCCCAATTCGCTGGCGGTGTGCACCTTCCTCGATCGCAATTCCAGGCGCATCGTGCAGGTGCCCGTGGATTACCGCTGCTTCGAAATCCCCGACCGGTTCGTCGTAGGATTCGGCCTGGATCATAACCAGCTATATCGTAACCTTAGTTATGTAGCGGTAATGAGGCCCGATAAAAGTACGGTGTCACACTAGCATCTTGCAAGCCTCTCCAAATTGTCATTGCATCGTCGTCATCCGGCGCTAAGATTAAAATAGCTTCAGCAAAAACAGGAGCGTGCAGAAAATGAGATCCCGGATATTGTTTGTTTCCGGGCATCCGGATGATGCCCGCCGCCTATCGCGCATGCTGCATTCCCTGCCAATCACGGTAGACCACGTGGAAACCTTGCAGCAGGCGCACGCTAAGCTTCAGCAGGACGACTACGGCGTCATTCTGACGGAAGCCGCATTGCCCGACGGCAAGTGGCCGGATGCGCTCCATCTGGCCCGCCAATGCCCGCAGGAGCCCGAAGTCATCGTCACCGACCCGCAGGCGGACGCCCGCTTCTGGTCGGAAGCACTGAATCTGGGAGCCTACGATCTGCTGGCACAGCCCTTCTACGAACCCGAGGTGCGCCGCATCTTGTATAACGCCTGCTCCCACGCGGAGCAGCCGCTGGCCGCCACTTCCCACGCGGGTTATTAATCGTCCGACCCGGGCATGGTACTCTGCGTAGCATGCCCGAGGATTTTCTGTCCGCACTCGAGCAGACGGAGGCGGCCGAGGATACCACCCGCGAAGACTCCGGCGGGCCATTCCTCCGCTGTCCCAAATGCGGGTGGGTGCCCCGCCCCGAGAACCGCTGGTCTTGCAATTGCGGCCACATCTGGAACACCTTCGATACTGGCGGTATGTGTCCTGGATGCCGCTACCAGTGGAAAATCACCATGTGTCCCGCCTGCCGGCAGTGGTCCGCGCACTCCGATTGGTACGCCGAGAAATAGGTTTCAGACCGATTCCGTCAGCGCCGCATTGGCTCGCTTGCGATATCGTGACTTCTCCGAGCCGTACCGCCATCGCCAGATAGACGCGGCAGCTACCGTCGCGAGGCAGCCTTCCACGAGGACCTTTTCTCCGTCCAGCAGGTCGGGCGGCCGGCCCTTCAAATCCGGATCGATCAACAAGCCGTGCGTGAACATCACCGCGGCAGCGAAATAGGCAGCGTAGTGCAATTTCTTCCACGTGCGGTAGCCCAGCCGCGGACGAAAATAAGACGTCGCCACCACCAGCGCAATGGCGTAGAATGACGCCGCGCCGAGGCAGTTGTAAAGCCGCTGCCCGGGCGAATGGAGCGGCCACGCGAGATCGACAACCTGGAAGCGCGCTTTCGGATCGTTCGAAAACCACAGAATCACGGGGTGCAGGCACACTACCGCCATCGCCAGATATCCATTCCAGTTGTGCAACTGGAACAGCGAAATCTTGCGTCGCGGCCACTGGCGTCGCGGATTGTAGTTTACAGACACCAGGAGACCGAGCAGGATATTCAGCGTGAGCAGCACCATGGCGGTCAGCCCGGCGAAGCTGGAGAGATCGATGGCCGTCATGGAGCGAGCTGCAAGAGTCTCCCATTCTACCCCAGACCGATGGAAGGCCTTCGGCTCACCGCGGCTGGCGACATTTCCAGGATCCTGGCTTTCCCGATGAAGCGCGATCCGGAGGCTGGCCTGATGACAATTCCGGAAGTCCGCCCAGGCGCGTGGGGAGCGAGCTTGCGGCAACTGCTATCCTTTGATTTATGCTCAGCGAGCAGTTGCGCGAAGCGGGTGTGGTGGGCGCCGGCGGGGCCGGATTTCCGACCTACATCAAAGCGCAGGCGCGGGTGGAATTTCTCATCGCCAATGGCGCCGAATGCGAACCGCTGATTCACAAAGACGCGGAGTTGATGAAGCATTTCCCCGCGGAAATTCTGGCGGGGATGACATCGATGATGGAGGCCGTAGGGGCGAAGGAGGGGAAGTTTGGAATCAAGAGTAAGAATGCCGAATCGCTGGAGGCGCTGAAAGAGCATCGGCCCGATGGCCGGATCGAGTTTGTGATGCTGGGCGATTTCTATCCATCGGGCGATGAATACGAGTTGGTGTACGCGGCCACGGGACGGCTGATCCCGCCGGCGGGTATTCCGCTCCACGTGGGCTGCGTGGTAAACAATGTCGAGACGCTGTACAACATCCACGAGGCGGTGGAAGGGCGCGGGGTAACGCGGAAGTTCCTTTCCGTGTGCGGCGCGGTGCGACAAGCGAAATCGTTCTGGGCGCCGGTGGGGACGCCGTTTCGCGATTTGATTGGGCGAGCGGGCGGCGCCACGGTGGACGAGTACGGGATTTTCGTTAGCGGATTGATGATGGGAAGCCTGTGTCAGGATCCGGACGACGTGGTGACGAAGACGACGGGCGGGCTGATCCTGCTGCCGCGCGATCATTATATGATGACGCGGCGAACGCGATCGCAGCGGGAGATGAATCACATCGGGAAGTCGGCGTGCGACCAGTGCAGCTACTGTACCGAATTCTGTCCGCGGTACCTGCTTGGTTATGATGTACAGCCGCACAAAGTGATGCGCAGTTTGGGATTTACGGCGGCGGGTCCGGAGCTCTGGAATCAATGGTCGGAGTTGTGCTGCGCCTGCGGGCTGTGCACGCTGTACGCATGTCCGGAGGATTTGTATCCCAAGGAAGCGTGCGACATGGGGAAGCGGGACCGTAGCGCGGCCGGGCTGAAATTCATGCAACAGCGGCCGGTGGACGTGCACCCCATGAAGGAATACCGGCGGGTTCCGCTCGCGCAGTTGCGGCGGCGTCTGCAGGTGGAAGAATACGAGAAGGAAACGCCATATGAGGCGGCGGCGTGGCAGCCGGCGGCGGTACGGATCCGAATGAAACAGCATGCCGGCGAGTTGGCCGTTCCGATCGTGAAGGCTGGCGAGCGGGTGAAGGCAGGGCAGGTAGTGGGTCGTGTAGCGGAGGGAAAGCTGGGAGCGCAGGTGCACGCGAGCATCGACGGCGAGGTTCGGGCGGTGACGGCGGACGCGGTGGAGATTGTGGCATAGACGATGGCGAAAGATTCGATTGGGCTGATTGAGCTGACGAGTATTGCGGCAGGTTTTCAGGCGGCGGACGCGATGCTAAAGGCATCGAACGTGGAGATGCTGCTTTGCCGGTCGATTTGTTCGGGGAAGTATATGGTAATGGTGAGGGGGGACGTGGCGGCAGTAGAGGCGTCGGTGGCGGCGGGGGTAAGCGGCTGCCGGTTCGCGGTGATCGACTCGTTTGTGATTCCGAATTTGCACGAGGCGGTATTTCCGGCGATTGCGGGGTCGAGCAAGGTGGAGGCGCTCGACGCGCTGGGGATCGTGGAATCGTTTTCGGTGGCGGCGCTGATAGAGGGGGCGGACGCGGCGGTGAAGGCCGCGAACGTGCAATTGATCGAGATCCGGCTGGCAATGGCGTTAGGCGGGAAGGCGTTCGTGACGATGACGGGGGATGTGGCAGCGGTTGGCGCGTCGGTGGAAGCGGCGGCGGGGGTGGTGGGGCAGAAAGGGATGCTGGTGAATAAGGTGGTGATTCCACACCCGCGCGGGGAGTTGCTGAACGAGATGATCTGAGGTTTGACAGGGTTTGCCACGGTCTGATTAAATGGAAGGACACCTTGCTCCTCAGTAGCTCAATGGTAGAGCATTCGGCTGTTAACCGAAGGGTTGTAGGTTCGAATCCTACCTGAGGAGCCAATAAAATCAACAACTTGCGGACAGCGTTCTCTTCCTTCAACCCCACGGAAACCCACATTATGCTACATCCTCGCGGATAAGCATTTTGACAACCTTGCTGTTGGCGTCCTGCTTGGCGCGCAGCGTCGAGTTGCCGTAAACATTCATGGTCGTGGCCACATTGCTGTGGCGCATCAGTTTTTGCTGGACGCCGATGGGCGCGCCCGCTTCATCGAGTAGCGAGCGGTAGGTGTGCCGGAATGTGTGCCAGCCCAGCTTCGGAATGCCGATCTCCTCTCCTTTCGGCCGGAGAATCTTCTGTTGAAGAATTCCGGCATGGTATGACCGCCCGGTGACGTGGGATGGGAAGACCAGCCCCCTCTGTTCCTTCGCACCCAGCCTGGCCAGCAGTACACTGGCGAACGCCGGGTCGATGGGGATTTCGTCCTGGGACGCTTCGGTTTTTACTTTGCCTATGCGCCCGCTGACAACGCCCTGCTGAACCAGAATCACGCCTGCGGCGAAGTCGATGTGTTCCCAGCGCAGCGCCAGAACTTCAGACACCCGCAAGCCGGTGCAGATGGCAAAGGTTACCATCGTCCGGTAGGGCTCTTCCAGAATGGCTATCAATTCCTGGAATTTCTCCGGCGTGATCGTGTACGGCCGCGCTAACCTGCGGCTCGTCCCTTTGAGCTTTATCAGCTCGATGGGATTGCGTTGCAGATCAAGAAGGCCCCAGAGCATGGCACGCTCAAACAGCATGTGGAAAAGAGCGCGGACATGCCCTTTGGTTTTGGGCGAAAGCGGTAGTTTCTTCAGCCATTCGCTCACCTGTAATGGCCTGATGTCTGTGAGGAATACGGAACTCCATCGCGGCTCAACGTGCTTTGTTAAATAGGAACTGTAGCCCGCGACGGTGCTGTAGGACATGCCATCGGGCGAGATTTCAGCGCCGGGAGTCGAATCGAGGATTTCCTCGAAGTGCTCCTCGGTTTTGAACTTCTCGATGACGACACCCATGGTTGGTTTGACGTGGGCGCGGAACGACTCCGGCCCGTTAATGCGCAGCACTTCTTCCTGAAGGCGAATCCGTGCTTTGGTTTCGGTTGGATACTCAAGGACGCTCAGGGTAATCTGGCGCATGGGACTGCCGGGTTCGGCATGATTGCGATAGCGGTACTCCCACATTTCGGCTCCTGATTTCCTCTGCACCTTGCGGAGGCTGCCCTCCTGGAATCTCTCACGCGTGAATTTCAAGATCATCTCCTGTATTCACGCGGAACGGTCGGCTGATCTCATTGTGGTTCTGGCGCACCCAATGGTCAAGCTCCGAAAGCCGAAATCGGTAGTATTTCCCAATTCTCGCGCAGGGGACACGTCCTTCCCGCGCGAGGCGACGCAAGGTCTTTACATGGATTCTCAAGTAGCCCGCCGCTTCCTCGGCACTGGCGAGGGCTTCAAATGATGGATTGCCGAATTCCTTCCCATCCGGCGGGGTAGGAGTGGCGATGGTAAATGCCCTCAATACCTGTTCCTCCGCCAGCGGTTCAAAATCTCGTACAACCGTTGGCGGGTCGTGAGAGGTTCTTCTCTGCTGGCGGATTCACGATGAAGGGGGGCGGCAGATACGTTTATCGCCACACCCTCCGGGCAGAGCCAATAGAGGTGGCCTATGTGGCTGTGGAAGCCGCCCCCGAACGCGGTCGGACCTGTCAGCGCCCAGTGTTCGAGATCCCGATCGGGTCCGGAATGGTATGGACGAAACGCCAAATCGAGGGCCGCTTGGTAACTTTTGGCCTCGTAAGGAATGAGCGCCGCTTCATAACGGCGCATAAAGTCGTCATCCTCAATGTCAACCATGGCGTTCACCATGCGAGTGCAGTCTCAGGAATTCCGTAATGTCGCGCATATCGAACCGCGAGGAGCGTCCGATTTTCACGAACGGGATGCGTCGCAGATAAATCTTCTGGTCTAGCGAGTTTTTAGGCACGCTCAGGCGCCGTGATAGTTCGTTCATGTCGATGAGGATTGGGTCTTGAATGATGGGCGGAGCAGTTGCTTTATATTCGTGCGCTCGGATAGGTTTGTGTTGTTTCATTGTTTGCC
Source organism: Bryobacteraceae bacterium (assembly GCA_035509055.1). GTDB lineage: Bacteria > Acidobacteriota > Terriglobia > Bryobacterales > Bryobacteraceae > PALSA-129. Next base: position 55,622 of record DATJMA010000136.1, read on the forward strand.
TCACTGGCGATTCACGATCATCGTTCCGCCCTTGCAGGATGGGCATCATACCACTGGCCGGGCCGTTTTCATTAATTGCGATCCACAATTCGAGGGACGCGCGCCGTACGAGCCTTCGTCGGCCGAGGCACAGCGCTGGAAGCGGTGGGACAGTCGGGATTTTCCCGTTGATCGCGTTATATACGTGGGCCTTCGAACAGTGGAGGTATCGGGCGACATCCTCCGCCGTCATGATCTCTGCTGGAAAGTGCGTTTCCGACCGGTCATCCGGGATCGCTTCGTTTCCGGCGGCAGTTAAGTTCATGGTGAAGCACCTTAGCCTTTCGGGATCGAAAACGCGAATCGACAAGGGGTCATTTCATTCCGGCTTCGTCGGGCCGTTTCCGCCCGAGGCGACGCCGAGAATCGTGAGGGCAAACTTCCTGAGCAAGTTTCGTTCTGCCCCCCACCCAGAACTTGCCCCCTTCCACTGCCCACTGATCGTGCTCGCGGCCGTTGTCGCCGAGAGCGGCCAGCCCGTTCGGCGACTCTCGCTGACGAAAGCGTACCGCTCCAAGTTCTCTCGCTGTTACTGAGAAATGTTGCCGCCTCACGGTAGTTCATTTCCATGTCATTCGATTCCGATGCCATTGCTCCCCTCCTCAGGCCAGGGAGACCCGCAGAAACAGCTTGCTCATGCGCCATCCGTGGTAGACGCTAACGGCCGCGTTGGGAGAAGGTCGCAACCCGCCGCTAAGGACCATCAGCCTCTAATCTGTAGGTGCGCGCGTCGCCGGCCTGTGACACTCAGCGGCTCAGCGCACAATTCGCGCCGTGTATTGGAATCCAGGATACCGGCGGTCTCAAGCTGCGAAACCAGCTCACCGTCCACGTGATCGCTCTTGAGTCTCGACCGCGGCATGTCCGCGGCTGACGCGGATTCGGACTTCGGAGCCCACTGAGAGATTGTGGCCGGAACCGTCGAATTCGAGGACTACGAACGTATTCGGGGCAGTAGCGACCGCAAGAAGGGTGTCATTCACGGCGACTGCGGTCCCACTCACTACGCCGGTGTCTGGGCGCATTCGTTCGGTAATGGCCATGTCCGTTATCGCCATTCGGGACTGCCGCATGTACTCCATCGCCGACCTAGCGAGATCACCCCGACCGTTTTCCGTCGGCCTCTGCGAACCGTTTCGGGGCACCGATAGCGAGATATTTTCGGCGCCGGGCCCGGAGATCTCCGGAGTGCGGTTGGGCATCGTGAAATCGTCGCTGTCGCGGGCAGCTTCCGCTACCTGTCGCTCACCTTTGTCAAGGTCCAGCAGTGCATTGATTTGTTCCTGCCGCTGAAGCAGTTCCTTGAGGCGCGCATCATGCTCAAAGGGACGGTTCGCTTGACCCTGGTAATCTGAAAGCGTCTTTTGGAGATAGTCGGTGCGCTCCTGTTGTTGGGCGGCAACTCTTTCCAGCGATCGCAGCGTATGCTCGATGCTTTGGACGGTGCCGATGGTATTCTCCGGGTTGAGATGTGCAGGATAGATCCCGGCGCCGCGGACGAACATGTCCGGTACGCGGTCATCCTCGCTAATGAAGCCCGTGGTGAGTTTGCCTTTGCTCAGGATTTCGAATCCGCGGAACGTGCCCCGCACTTGCAAAGTTGTGTCATCGCGCCACGACAGCACCGCGTGTGTTAGAGCCTTCGCCGACTCCTCGCGAGCGCCCTTGCCGGAATAAACGCGGTTGCCCACAGTCATCTCGAACTCGTCCCTGGCGTGCACGTCTCGCGTCGCGATATCCCTTGCGACGCTGGCAAGGTTCCGCTGCGCCTCCGCGATATCGAGCGGCAGGCGGTGAAGCTGCATGCGAATGGTATGCTGCTGATTGATATGCGCCGACCGGAGCTGATCGAGTTTGCGGACCTCGGTGTCCACCTTGACCTTCTCCATCACCGCCGGATTCCCGGACGCAATGGCTTTGATTTCTGCGTACGTGAGGGTGCTGGCCTCCAGGTCCTCAGCGGCACGCACGGAAGTCTGTCCCGCCATCACCTGTTGGATGAAGCGGGCCTTCGTTTCCAAGGTCTGCCACATGTAGGCATCGAAGGAACCCTCCGTGACGTAACGGAAAATGCGTACCTCCGAGTTCAAATTCCCTTGGCGGAGGATGCGGCCCTCGCGCTGCTCAATGTCGCGCGGGCGCCAGGGAGCATCCAGATGGTGCAACGCGACGAGACGGCGTTGCACATTGGTGCCGGCGCCCATCTTCTCGGTCGAGCCGATGAGAATACGCACTCTACCTGCGTTCACGGAATTGAAGAGCCTCATCTTCGCGCCGTCCGTATCGGCATCGTGAATGAAGGCAATTTCATCTCGTGGGATGCCGCGATCAATTAGCCGCGTGCGCAGTTCATCGTAGACATTGAATCGCGTTGGGCCGGGCGTGGACAGATCGCAGAACACAAGCTGGGTGGAGCGTGAATTCCCAGTCGCCTGCCAGACGCCGTGAACACGTTCGACAGCTCGACTGAGTTTCGTATCGCCGTGCGGATCGGCGAATGCTTCCACCAGACGCATGTCGAGGGCAGCCTTTCGGCCATCGCCCGTGATTTTCAGCATGTTGTCCTGGGAAGGATCGATGCGTCGCGTGCGCAGACGCTCGGCGCGCTCAGTAAGCCCCTTGATGAATGCCTTGAGAGGTTCACTCGCTGGCGCTGCCACGACCTCCGGTCGCCCATTGGCAATTTCAGGGCGAGGCAGCTTCAACATGTCGGCAGTCTGCACGTCGGCCACCGTGCGGAACATGGTCAGAAGCTCGGGCAGGTTGATGAATTTGGCGAAACGGGTGTGCATGCGGTAGCCCGACCCGTCTGGCGCGAGCTCCAACGCGGTGACGGCCTCCGCGAAGTTCCCGGCCCAGGCATCGAAATGCTCCACGCCGCGCTCCTGCAGCAGGCCAGGCGCGAGGTAGCGCAGCATAGTATACATCTCCGCCATCGTATTAGAAATGGGCGTGCCGGTCGCGAACACCACCCGGCCTCCAACCTGTTCCAACAGGTAGCGGGTTTTCATGAACATGTCGAAAGCGCGGTTGCTATCCGAGTTCGGCAGCCCCGCGATCCGGTTCATTTTGGTGGTGTAGAACAGGTTCTTGTACAGATCCGCCTCATCGACGAAGATCTGATCCACGCCCAGTTCCTCGAATGAGATCGTGTTGTCTTTGCGCTCGCGGTCCGCTCGCTGCTTAAGTTTGGTGGCCAGGCGCTTTTTGGCCTTCTCCAGCTCTTTCACAATGCGATGATTGTCGCCCTTCTCCGCGTTGGCTTCGTAGATGGCCTTTTCGAGCTGATCGAGCTGGCGATCGATGAAGCGATTGAAAAGTTTGTCCGAAACCGGCAGGTACTCGAATGAGCGATGCGAGACGATCACGGCGTCGTAATTGCCACTCGCTATCCGCGCCATCGCCCGCTCCCGGTTTCCGGTAGCAAAGTGCTCGCTGCCGGCGATAAAGAGCCGCGCCTGGGGATACAGCTTAAGGAACTCCGAGCCCCATTGTTCTACCAGATGGTTCGGCACAACGAACATCGGCTTCTTAGCAAGCCCGAGGCGGCGCATTTCCATTGCGGCGGCGGCCATGGTCCAGGTCTTTCCGGCGCCCACTACATGCGCCAGCAGTGTACTGCCGCTCTGTAAAACGCGCCACACGGCATCCTTCTGATGGCGAGCCAGATCACGGTTACGAAGCTGGTCGCGCACCATTCCGGGCAGAGTCAAATGCGATCCATCGAAATTGCGCAGGCGGAGATTGTTGAAGCGCTCGTTGTAATCGCCGGCAAGGCGTGATGCGCGTTCGCCATCCTGCCAGATCCACTCGCGGAAACGGTCCTTAAGCTGTTGCTGTTTCTCGCGTGCGGCGATGGTCTCCTGTTGGTTGATGGTGCGCGAGCCGTCCTGGTGCTGGTCGTAAGCGGTGGGCGTGCGCCCGTTCAGAGCCTGCTCGATCAGATCGGATGCGCGGAACCGCGACGTGCCCCAAGCCGTAGTGTTGCTTACGTTGAATCTTGCGGCGGGGTCGAGATCGATGGTCCATGTGGCGATTGCCTCGGCGTGGGCGACGTTGATATTGGCCCCAGGAACGTCGAGCAACTGCGCCACGAAATCGCGTAAGTCGGTGGCCGGTATCCACGACGACCCGAGACGCGCCTCGATATCGCCGGGTTCCAGATCTGGGGGTTGCACGGCGGCTAAGGCTTCGATATTGCGCCGGTATGACGAATCGATCTCCGCCGCGGCCGTGGCAGTGGCGAGCTTCGCGCGCACGTTGCCGCTCAAATATCGGTCGGCGGTCTCCCAATCACCGCCTTCCGGATTGCGGTAGACGAGGCTGCCCAGTTCGCGCCGGAGTTGTCCCGCCGTCCGCCCAGTGAGCTGCTCCATCCGCGGCCACTGAATCTCGGCCGTCTCGTTGAGCGACACGGCGAGGGCTTCAGCAGCCGTTTCGACGTGCTCCACTGGACGGTACCGCTCCAGGGTGCGCCGCTCGAAGATGGCCGTCTTGGTGGCAGTCCGGAGTTCCGGGTCGTAGTTTTCAAGGGACAGAAGGAGGGGATGATCGGGATCGCCGGCGAAAGCTTTCAAGTTTTCGCGCGACGATACCGGACCGTACCTTGCGACAAATGAATCATAGACGGCACCCAAGGCTTGCCGCGCTTCGGTAATGTGTTTCTCAGACGCGTCTTCAAGCTGCGTCTGAAAAACGAGCCGCACTGCGTCGCGAACAGCCAGCAGGCCACGAACCCGCGCGGCGACCGAAGCGGTCAGGTTGGCAGACTCGAAACGATTTCCGCTCCTGACAAAAACGGCGCCATCGCGCTGGCAGAACGCTCCTTCTTTTACGGTTCCAAGCTCGTTGGGTTCTGCGGGGGCCATCTCAACACGCGCATCGACATTTGCGGCTCTTGCGACGTAAAGGGCTGCAGGCAGCGACGCTATGGCTCTCGCGAGATTTGCCTCAGACACCTCGCCGACAAGCGACGGCTCTCCGCCCCGGTACATTTTGCCCTCAAGCCGCATCTGCCCGAGCATCATCTCCGGGTGACGCGCGAAATATTCGTTGATGAGTATTGGCCCATCCGGGCTGTCGATGGGCGCCAGTTCCCGCCATGCCTCAGCGCTGACAGGCACGCCTTGCCCGTGCTTCTGCAGGAATACAATGTCGGTGGTGACTTCGGTGCCGGCGTTCGCCTTGAAAGCGGTGTTGGGCAGTCGTATGGCCCCGATCAGGTTCGCGCGTTCGGCCAAATACTGCCGGATGGTCGCGTCCTGTTTATCCATGGTGTATCGGCTGGTAATTAGCGCCACCATACCGCCGGGGCGCGCCTTGTCGAGCGCCTTGGCAAAGAAATAGTCGTGAATGGCGCGCGTAACGGCTGGACTGCTGCGATAAGCGGGATCGAATACCGGATAGTTGCCAAACGGGATGTTGCCGACGACCGCATCGAAGAAATTGTCCGGAAGGGATGTCTCTTCAAAGCCCTTGGCGAAAATGGTGGCGTCGGGATAAAGCCGCTGTGCGATGCGCGCTGTGAGGCTGTCGAGTTCAACGCCGGTCCTGCGGGCGCCGGGCGTGAAGGCCTCGGGCATGAGTCCGAAAAAGTGTCCCACACCCATTGACGGTTCCAGGATCTGTGCGCCATCCGCCAGACCGAGGCGTTCGAGCGCCTGCCAAACGCCGGAAATCACCGCAGGCGAGGTGAAATGCGCGTTGGGAGTGGAGGCACGTGCCGAAGCGTATTCGCCCGCAGTGAGGAGCCGGCGCAGTTCCTCGGCGGTCTTTTCCCACTCCCGCGGCGGACGAAGCTCAAAGACACTTGCAAGCGCACCCCACCCGCTGTATCGCGCCAGGACAGACTTCTCAAGGTCGGTGGCGTCCCGGTCCTCAGCCTCAAGCTGTTTGAGACTTTGGATCGCGGCGAGGTTGGCGACCGCCTTTTCCCGCAGGCTGCCCTCGCCGATTCGGTGGGCCGAGTTTATTCGGAAATCTCGGGAGGGCGTGGCTGGCGGGTCGTCAGCGTCGGCGGCAAGGATGACTACCGAGGGTTCGGGCTCGGCGACTGCGTCCTCTCGCGCATCGCGATCTCCCAGGCCGCCTGGTAGTCCATTTTCTGGACTGATACCAGTTCGTACAGAAGGTCCCCCGTCGTCTCCTGGGCTTCGTAGATCGTCTGGTCCAATTGGTTCGCTTCCCGCAGTTCCGCGACCATCTGCGGACGGTGCTTCTGCCAGTGTTCGAGGATCATCTGCCCGAGCCGGTTTCTCTCGTACATCTGGAGACTCCTCCTGTGTGGTTGCTCTCCACGAGTCTACGTCGGTGCCTCCGAAGAGGTCAAGCTGCTGGGAATGATCGAAGGTCCGGCGCGCAGCCATGGGAAGTAGTCACCGTCCCGTTCAACGGACATGTGCGATCGCATACAGGAAATAGGCCAGCAATGCCAGAGACACAATGACGAAAACGCGTTTACCTCTATTCCATTGAAACGCAAGAAACAGAAAATGCCACATAGCTCAGATCTCCCTCAAATACTCGGCTGCCGACGCAAGACGGAAGGCCGGACTGCGCCTGCCATTGCCGGGAGTCGGGTCCACTCCCGATAGGGGGTTCGGCCACGGGTTGTCCGTACGTGACCTACCCTGAACGCCTCGGTGGCAATGAATTGTGACATGGCCAATGAGTTAAACCCGACATGCCGAGCAGGAATCGGCGGGCTCTACACTAGTCCTCAGTATCGGTGTTGCGCCAACTTGCTGGAAACATCCACACAACAAGCGGGCGAAGCTGCCCTAGCGCCGTTTGACGCCATTGTGCAAGTGACGGATTACCCACGGCAACCGAGCCTAGCGGTAACATGCCGAACATCACAGTGTTGCGGCAGGCTCATCCGTGACTTGGCCGCAACATCCCCACCGCCGCTCTCTCCGACGGCGGGCATTTTAGAGGACTTTCCCAATGTCCAATGTCTCCTCGACGAGTGAAAGCACGGATTGCGGCGCACCGTGGCTCGGTCCTTGTCAAACGTCTCCACACGTGACCCGAACAGCTGCAGGCGGCGACAGACCCCAGACGCATGAGATAGAATCAAATGGCGACGATGAACCTCGCTCTTGTGCACGGAAGAAGCCAGAGTGGCAAAGATGAAGAGGAGTTGCGATACTACTGGATTGGCTGTCTCGAACGCGGCTTCCACGCTGCGGGATTGCGGCTGCCCGAAGACGTTCAAGTGACTTTTCCATTCTATGCGGACGCCCTGGAGCGCATAGTGCGTGCCGTCGACTCCCCCGTACTAGCAAACGTGCTTTCGCGGGGAGGTGACGCGACCGAAACAACAGACAAGATACGAATCGACATACTCCAGGACTTCCTTGGCGCGCAAACGATATCGGAGAAGCAAGTCCTCTCTCACCTCGACAACCCGAGCGACCGTGGTTTACAGAATTCACAGCTCATCCTGGCAATGCTGCGATCATTAGACAGGATCGGCGGTGGCAGTCCGATTATAGATGCGCTGACAAGAGATGTTTCTATATACTTAGGCATGGGTGGGGTCCAAAGACAGATCAACGATATCGTTGGTAGCGCGATCAAGGACGTGCCGACAATCGTAGTTGCACACTCGCTCGGCAGTATCATCGCCTATAATGTTTTGGCCGAGCGGGCGTCGCGTCTGCCGGGAATACCTCTCTTTATCACCGTGGGATCGCCACTCGGCATTCGTGCGATCGCCACTCGTTTGCGGCAAGGAACGAAGATGCCAGACGGCGTGTCCAGATGGCTAAACGCGCGAGATCCGCACGATGTAGTTGCGCTCCACCCAATTACGTTCAGTGCTGGCGACCAGGCGTATCTTGAGAATTACTCACTCGTTGAGAACTTTACAGCGAATCACCATGGTATTGAGGGTTATCTGACTGATCGCACTGTCGTCTCACGATTGGACGCGGCTTTTCGAGCCTCATATCTTAGCCAAGCTAGCCCGACCGGTGCTATTGAAGGCGACAAGCACTAAGCGTAACGCTCTGTTGTCCCGTAGCGGGGCGCAGCAATTGGCGTGCTATTGCAGTAGATATCGATTCGTCCGTCGGTACTGCTGTGTTTGCGCCGACCCTACCAGCAATCATCGAAACGATAAGGAGTGTTTTGTCAGCCCCCATCGCAAATGAAGGATTTTGCGGATACACATTCACAACCTCTGTCGCTTTGAGAGCCCGCATCTCAATCATTAAGACGGCCATCAAATCAGTGTTTGGCTGATCGGCACCAACAGCTTCGTCAATCGAAAAGTGGTGCATGGCGGAACGGATGAACTCAGCCATGCAGGTCGAGCCGAAGACAATCCTCGAGCGCCTCAAGGTCTGCGGCAGAGAAGTCGTTAGGCGCTTATCTATGTATTCCTTTATCCTTTGAAACTCGGAATCCGCGGCCCATGGTTGAGCTTGAAAAGCACCTTCCAGCAGACCCGGTCCAAGAGGTAGACTAATTACCTTCAAGCCCTGATCGATCCAAACGATTTGAACACTAGCCCCGCCCACGTCGACAACGCACATCTGATTGTCACCCGGTTCTCCAGACACAGCACTGAAGAGCAGCGCGCCTTCTTCTTCCGGCGATAGAACACGGAAGCCTGGTAGGATTCGTGATAGCCTTCGAGCGGCATCCTCTCCGTCTGAAGCACTGCGAAATGCCTCCGTGCCGACGCCGATCATGTGGTCACAGCCTTGATCCTGTGCGAAGTCGCGTATCCGTTCAGCAGCCGCAACTAAACGAAGACAGGACTCCTCGCCAAAGGCCAATGAGGTTGAAAGCTGACGGGCAGTGTTCAGCTCCTCCCGGTAACAGTCCCAGTGAATCACATCAGCCCTAAGCTGGGCTACGGTGAGCTTCACCCGGGCACTACCGAAGTCGGCTATTGCAACTTTCTTCATTGTCCTTTCAAATCACCGGTAAGCCGCGCAACCTGTTCGACAGCTTCATCGAGGCCGTCATGATTGATGATCAGTTCGACGTCCGGCATGGTGGCGGCGCGCGCAAGCCCCCAGCTCAGTTCCCGGAAATCCCGACTTACTAGGTCACGGTAACCGAGGTCGTAGGTTTTCATCTGTCCGGACTTTACATACCGTTCGTATCGCACCGAGCTGCTTGCATAAAGAAATATCGTTTGACAGTTCCAATCCTGGCTACGCAGCAACTCGATCTCCTCGACAGTTCGGGCCCCGCAGACAAAGACCTTTTCAGCCTCGGGAGCCGATGCCAGCAAGTCCTTAGCTATGATATCCTTGCCCTCCTGCCGCCACACTTGTTCTATGAACTCGGGAACGGCACCCGGGAATCCGAGATTCCGTTGCCGGCGTTGCCAAACAAAACTGCTCATTTCGATATGAACATATCCATACTTACTGGCGAAGTACTGGCCGAACGTAGTCTTGCCCGAGTTTGAGGGCCCAAGGAGGAGAATACACTTGCGCCGGCCGGTTGCGGGGAGAGCAACAACCCCACCCGTGAAGATGTTAAGCACCGCTTTCTGCAGTGGCGCGATGCAGGTGTACGGCGTTTGATCTTTTAATTTGTTTTGCGCGCAGAGCTCCCTCACTCGTGCAATTGCGTACTTATCTATTTCCCACGGCGTCGGGTTAACGGCTCGGAATGACTCTAAGAGCGCCTGTGTAAATACGCCGTGGCCAATCTTAGGGAGTTCTTGACTGACTTCTAAAGGACTGCACCCAAAGAACACAATGATGCCTTGCCGACGAGCCAACTCCGCAGTCTGCATACCAAAAAACGAGGAGTCACGCTCCTCCTTAATGCGACATGCGTCTACTATTACGACTGCGGTGCCAGCTCCAGACTTATGGAGCGCCGCCATTACGTAGTCGGTTGCTATGGCCGATTCCGGGTCAGAACGGAGAGTGTCGCTGCAGACGAGATAATCTCGGCCGTTGATTGAGAATCCGTGCCCCGCGAAATAGAAAAACACTAGATCGCTTTCACACAGGCCAAGGCCACCCATTCTATCGATTGCAGCCCTAATAGAAGCTTTGTCAGCACCCGAATCTGGGAGTCCATTCGATGTGATGAGCGTGAATTCGAGCCCCGGAAGCCGATCCCGAAAATCGGTTGTGATCTGGCGTGCGTCCGCCACACAACAGGCCAGGGTCTGATAGCTGGTGTATTCGTCTATTCCAACGGCGCAGAGGGCCGACCGGCAGTTCATACTAATGTTGTCCTCATCCCTGAATTATCAATCGTAGCAATTTCGCAGTGGACAGGTTCCTGACCAAACGCTCGCACAAACTCGAGGATTGTATCCGGCCGTGATGTCAGTATATACAACGTTGGCCCAACGCTGGAAATACCTAAAGCCTCTGGTTGCCGAAGGGTATTCCAGTAGTGTCGAAAGGCCTTCGTAATTTCATCTTGGATATCCCACTCGTGTCGTTTGAATCCGAGTGACTGGATTTCCGACAGAGCCGATTGCAGGCGCGATTCGTCTTGCTCCAGGACTGCAGGTGCCACACCCCACGCGACGGCTTGGAGAATTCGGAGCGATTCGCCGGCATCGACCGGGCAAGCTTTAGAGAAGAGGTCCCTCTCTTGTTGTCCGTGTATCCCCTCGGCGCAAAAACGAAAATGGACAACTTGCAACCAGGTGCAATCGTATCTCGCAAGCGTGCGGGCGGGCGGAGCCAGTTGAGCGGAAGAGGGTCCGAAGGCGCGCTTATCAGCTAAGCTGTGACCTGCATCCCAAACGAAGCCACCGCGCAAAGCTGTTTGAATGCCGACCCCAGATGTGCCGCCGCGGCGCATGCGGAGCGCAATCTCATAATCGTCGATCTCAAGGCCCGTCAGAGCGCAGACGGCGCGCGCGACTCCCATTTGAAGAGCTGTTTTGGAGCCCAGCCCGATGTGGGCCGGCACGCACATCGCGGATTTCACTGTTATATCGCGTCCCACAAGTACATCGCCGAAGCCAGCGACGGCTACGTTTCTGGCCTCTGACAATTCCTCGTCGGTGAACGGGAATGGCCTGGAAGATTCGTCGATGCCGACATCAACGATCCACCGAGGATGATCCACCGCAAACCCGATGCCTCCGTCGACCCTTCCGTAAATCCCGTTCTCGTTGATCAATCCACAATGGATTCGCGAAGGAACCGATACGCGGATGGTCGATTTCGCACCTTGGACCGGTTCTTTTTCGCTGCACACTCCGTGTAGAAGCACCCTACCATTATCGAACAGACAGAGAAGGCGGGCCCAACGGGCAGTGCCCGGCGGGCGGCACGGGGGTCCGGAAGGCCATGCCGCAGGAATACTGCGGCTTTGGCGACAAACGACATGGTCTCACGGGTGTGGTCGGTTGCGGGGTGGGGCCAAGCGATGGCGGCATAATCTTGCTGCGAAGCCAGGCCACTCCGTTCCCGAACATCCGCAGGAGCGGGAGCGTGAGGCTGCCCCGCGGAATGGGATTTTCAAAATCGCGGAAATCAAAGGGCAAAAGGGCACGCGCCGACGGGTTTATCTGAAGTCGCGTTGGGGGACATTAGCGACGCGGCACCGACTCATCGGAGTAATCCGATAAGCTGCGTGGGATTGGCGGGCGAATCGGTACCGCTTAGCGCCAGAGATCGGGCTCCCCTGCTTCGAGCCGATATGCCAGAAATGTCTTCATGGCGGCAGACGACTGTGATAGCTCTTTGATTTTGTACTGAAGACCTAGCGAGGCCGTCTCCACAATTTCTGCGTACGTCAGGCCGTTGCTCGCCCCTGACGGATCGTCGGGAATGAACACCGTATCCCAGTAGAATTGGCGGCCGCCTCGCGGCCCGTCCGCAATTTTGCCTTCGCGTTCGCCGACAAAAGTGCGCACCTCCTTGCCATCGCAGTAGGCGATCACAGCTCTGGCCAATGCCCGTCTCCCGGCGGACCCAGTTTCCGCGACGAAGCGTTCGGCAAGCGTATCCCACATGGGTTTTGTTAATCCGCCCGGATACGATCGGCCGCGGTACTCGTCGAAGATTAAACCGGCGTGTTCGACGATACACGGTACCTTGAGCTGGCTGTATGCGGACACAACTTCGGCGGATACCATGACCGCAAGGTCAACGTTGAGGATCTCCTGGATAGGTACGGGCCGGATGTCAAAGTCGAACACCTCGCCGACGAGGCGGCCGTCCGGGAGAGTGCATTGCTGCGCGAAAACCTCATTCTCCTCCTTCTTGTATTTGCTGTTTGTGACGTACACAATCGTGGTTCTCGGATCTGACATATCTTTTAGCTCCGGATCTGGCTTAGGAGATCCGCGATCCCCTGAGTTCGAGTGCGACCGTCAACTGGAAGCACTGCAATATTCCGCGCTTCAAACAATCGCCTTTCGAATTTGGACGGGTCCTGGACGACAATGTAAGCACGTCGCCCGCTGGTGGTGTTGGGCAGACTCTTGAAGCGGTCCGCCATCTGGCGAAATAGGTACGCGACATTCGGATCGCGAAAGCTGTAGCCGATGAAGAGTACTGAGCGGTTGAGGAGATCGCTCCAGAGCCGGAGATCCAGCGCGTCTTTCAGCTCCATCCGGCGCTCATATTGCGATTCGGTCATGACCATCCGATCGGGATGGTTCCAGTCGCCGTGGAACTTAATGATTTCAGTTGTGCCTGGCTCTGGGCGCATGTGCGCCTCTATAGCGACTGCGCGGTAGCGCCGCTTCGCCAAGTCGAAGCTGCGCTCGATGAAGTCATCGAAGTTCGTGGTGTAGATAATCGGACAGTGTTCGAGCCGCGCTAATGCTGAATGGATCGGTGAATTTCGGAGGGCGTCATCGGGCGGGTGCATGTTGAGCAGCAGCCAGTTAGTCAGGCGAGTATGGCCGTCAAAGTTCATCTTGAAGTATTCGAGGATTTGCAGATCAGTGCCCCGAGCCCGTATGAGCGACGGATCGCGAAAACCTAGTTGCTGTGCAGCCTGATCGACGACCTCGGACCAGGATGGTCCCGCCTTTTCCTTGCCGGCCTCGGTCCACCGCACCGAGGCTGAGACCCCCGCGCCGATGAACGGCAATAGCCGGCCGTCCCGGTAGAGGCTACGGAGTTCTAGTAGATCGCTCATAAATCGGGCTTCCGGACCAAGATTCGGCTCATTGAGTGAGTATGGACTATACCGTTGTGTGGGTGCTGCTCCGTCAAGTCTGAGTCGCTTGCCGCAACGACGTGCCAACCGGCGTAGGCCTCCAAATACTCAATATGTGCAAGCAAGCAAGGCCGAAAATCGGGATGGGCGTGGAGCTCTTGGTGCCGGTCGTTGAAGGCGCAGATGATCTGGTAGCCGCCGGGTGCAGTCGTGTTTTGCAGAGCGGAGACAAGATGCGCCCAAGCAATCCGATCCGAGGTGCAGTGTAGCAGGCCGTATGCGATCACAATCTGATAGTAGTCCAGAGGTAGGGTCATGGCGGACACGTCTGCAACGTGCCATTGAATTCGCGGAAGGGCTCCCCAAAGGGCGCGGCCGTTCTGAATTGCCACATCCGAAACGTCGACGGCGTCTACTATCGCCCCCTTTCCGGCGAGGTAGGCCGCATTTTTCCCTTCGCCGCATCCGGCATCCAGTACCTTAAGACCCGCACACGACGATAGTTCCGTCGCCAGCAGCTTGACGAAGCTACCTGGTTCGGTCCCCCAGAAACATCTGCAGGTCCTGTACCCTTCCTCGTATCCACCCCTGTTTGACATCTACCTCCTTCTGATGCCCAGTTCTGACATCATTTGCCGGATCGTGTTGCGATACTTGAGCGTCCCTGTCCAGTTATACAGGACTGCATCCGCGTCCGCGATGAGCCCCTGAACCTCGCTCTCAACCGGTGCGCTCCGAGCCGCAAGGAAGTCTGCCATCGATGCGCCTTGGGCCACTCGTTTCGCATAGAAGCGGTAAGCAAGGTCTGCTGGCGTATGCACGAACAACAATCCAATGCGGCACCCGCTACAGTCCTGTCGTAAGAAGTTAATCGTCTCGCTCTGCCGCAAACCGTCCACGAGAATTCGGTCACTGCTTGAGGCAGCAATCAGTTCCGCTAGCCGCCGAGCCAGGCGTTTCGCCCCGCCGGACTGTCTGATGAACGCCCACGCGCGGGCCTGAAACTCGGCTCGCGGCGTGATAGGAACGGGGGGTAATCCCAACAACTCGGCTACGACCGCACCGCTGTTGACCTCCTTGTATCCAAAATCCCTCTTCAGGACGGCCGTGGCTAGAGTTTTGCCGCTCCCTAACGGCCCGACAACGCAGAGCACGTGGGGAGGGCTTAGTCGGGCCTTGCGTAGAATTCTATATGCTGGTCGAGCAAGGACGAGTGCGGGAGCAAACTCGCGAAGGCACAACTGCGACCAGTACTCGAAGTTCCAAAGCAGGACCCCGCTGGGACGTTGCGCGGAGATCCACTGGAGCTGGGTTATGCCCTTCTCGTTTCGAAGCGGAGGGTCCCAGTTACGCAAGGCCTCTTTCCACTGCGGGCTCGAGCTGACGCGGTATTGCATGACAAACGCGATGTGCCGGCGGCCAACGTCCGACGAATCATCGTTGATTATGCCGAGAACCTCTAGCCCCTCGTAACGCTTCAGCTGTTCTCGATCTTCGGCGGGAAGACGCAATTCCTCGTTTAGTTCGCGCGCCGCACACTCAAAGATCCCCATCGTTTCCAACGAGAAGAGATCCAGATCGTCCTCGACGACATGGCCGCCAAAGCCGACGCAAAAGGAACCCTGCAGGAATTGCGCGACTCTCGTGTAAGTCCCCCTGCGATACGTGAGCAGGGAATCGCCATCGCGTACCAACACGTACGTTAGCAACTGGGTGTACGAGTCGTCCTGCTCAATATCGTACCGTGGCAAGTAGGACGGCATTAACTTATCGAAGATAAGCTTCGCTGGCTTCTTCCAATTCGTTCGCAGCCCCTGCCACGTCGTTACCTTGTCGAGTGCCGTCCTCTCGAAAACTATAACCTTCTCTTGGCTATTCGGTGGCCGGATCGGCTTCGCTTCATATGTCTGCTCTGCGCCACCGAGCAGCGCGCGGAGGTAGAATTTCCCTGGGCCAGTGCGAACAAAGGGCGAGGCTTCGCCATATCGTCGGATGTGAACGCTCAGCTTCGATTTCATCGTTTGCCAGGGCGTATGACCGGCAACGTTGTCGGAGAAAAGCGGCTGTCCCAATTCGACCAATTCCTTGGGCGAGAGCGGGCGGCGCTGCTCTTCCATCAAGCGCTTGGCGACAATCAGAAATTCGCTTTTCACAGAGATGTAGGTAAAAGCCGCAGACGTGACGCGGGTCCGAACAAGAATATGTACTCAGTTACCAGACGTCGGTATGATGCGTCGGGGCAGAGGCAACTTGTCCTAGACACTGACCAGCGCCGGTGGGGCCGGTAAAGTCGTATCAAGTCCTTGTGCTGCGCATTACTTACGATAACCAGCGCTCCGCGACGTGCGGCGGCATGGCAACAGTCGGCGAGGCGCTGCTGGTCCTGCCATGAGAAGTTCGATTCGTTATATCGGATAAAGCCGTTATTATTGTGGGCGACTGTGTAGGTCGGATCGCAGTAGACAAGGTCGCCGCCGCCAGCCGACTCCAAAGCGTCTTCAAAGTCGCACGTTAGGAGGCGAGCCCTTTGCAGAGCGATCGTGGCCGAGGCGATCAGTCTCCGGGTCCAAAGGGGTGCGGCAGTTCTCTCTCCTCCCCCGAAGGGGACGTTAAACACTCCGTTGCGATTCAGGCGATACAAGCCGCCGAAGGATGTGCGGTTCAGGTAAAGGAATCTGACGGCTCGGTCGATCGTACTCCCCCCCACAGCGCTGCGTACCGAGTAGAACGTCTCCTTGTCGGCAGGCAAACGTCTTAGGGAGGAAAGCATCAGATCCGGGTGGAGCTTGACCTGCCGATAGGTGTTGATGAGTTCGCCGTTGATGTCCGAAAGAACGGCTGTGTCCGGCCTGAGAGCGAAAAACAGGGCGCCCCCGCCGAGAAAAGGCTCGCGATAGGCGGAAAACTCCTGGCTCTTTGCGATTTTCAGGAGCAGGGGTGCCAGCCACCGCTTCCCACCCGGCCACTTCAAGAAAGGTTCCCCTCGTTCGGGGATCCCCGATGTTTCAGAATCGATGGGCATAACCGGGAGTTCTCGCAGACGACTGCTCCGCTCGTGATCCGTCAAACGTACATCGTAATACAGTTAAAGGCCCAGTGAATCTCGCGCAATCAGGCCGTCAGCCAAAGAGGCGTCCCGTTTCGAACGCTCAATCAGCTTACGAGACCCGTTCGGACCTCGGGTTCTGTGCGAGCCAATAATTGAACTCTCTGCCCCAGCTTTCTTCCGATGAGGGGCGACTGCGCCGCAGGATTAGTTCCAAACGGCGTTGACCAGCAGGAGCAAGCAGCGCTCAGTTCAACGGAGAGGTGCGACCGCGCACAATAGGAACACCAGAAGCGCCAGGGACCGCTCAACCCGTCTTCAAGTGTTCACCGCGAGCAGATAGGGGACCCTAAATAGGCGACTCCACGCTCGAAGGCACAGTGCCTGCCATAGTGGGATTGGCGCCTCTGTAGCCCAATGATCGTTGGACATCCCAACGAAGAGTGTAGGATGCGCCATGGC
Source organism: Bryobacteraceae bacterium (assembly GCA_035509055.1). Lineage (GTDB taxonomy): Bacteria > Acidobacteriota > Terriglobia > Bryobacterales > Bryobacteraceae > PALSA-129. The sequence continues at coordinate 72,285 of DATJMA010000136.1, forward strand.
GGCGGTCAGGACAGTCCAGGGGATCACCTGCTCGTAGCAGATCAGAATTGCAGCCCGCTGGCCACCCAGCTCCAGCACCGCCGGACCGTCCAAGTGCACCGGAGCGCCTCCACCCAAAAACAGTTTCCACATCGAAAATGGCACCGGCACCCGCTGGAAAAAAACACCGGATTGCGCCCCTCTGATAATTGCCGCGTTTCGATAGAAGTACGGCGCAGCCTGGCTGAACACCTGCCGCGCTCCCTGCCCTGTTTTTAGGAGTTGGATCGCCGCGCGAATATCATCATTCGAGAGTGGCGGCGATTCGGGCATAAGCGCTCCAATAACGGCAATCTTGCCATTCCGACGAAGCGTATCTGTAGTGGGCTTCCAAAAAAGATCAGTTGAAATGGTCCACCGTGGCACCACGCTTTCCGGGAACACGACGACCCTGGCAGACGACCCGGCCGCCTGAGCCTGAACGCTCTGCGCCGCAAGGTATTCGCGCAGCGGGCTGACTGGCCCGTGGCTGATGGCCCCGAAATGAGTGTCCACGGCCTTCCAGTCTGACGGCGGCTGTCGATCACCGGGGTACAAGATGTTTGCGAAAAGCGCAAAGCCTGTGAGGCTGAGGAGACCGACCTTTGGGTGAGCCGCGATAAAACCACATCCTGCCAGGGATAACACGAAGCCGCCCCAGGAACAAGCTGGAAAAAGAAAGCCTGCGGCGGTCAACGGCGACACAAAGCCGATGAGCCCCAGAGGCGGGACGACCGCGATCATAAGAGCGACTGGTGCGCGCCAGAGTAGTTGCCGAGTCTTGTCCGTCCAAAGCAAACCGTATGGCAGGGCCAGCAACAGAGCGCAGACCGCCCAAAACGCGATCGCGTCGATGACCGAAACGCTCGGGCCAAAGAAATTCTTGGCGCCCACCGCTATGGGCCATAGTGCACCAGCGTAGTAACTAGTTGCCGCTGAATAGCAACCGCGGCGGGATGGCAGCCGGAATGTGAGCGCCGGCAGCAGGAGAGAGGCGGCGACGATCCCGGCCGGGTGCGCGCTGGATACGGCCAGCCCGAGCACGACAGCTGCTAGACAGTGTATGCTGTGCTTGATTCTCACGCCTCACCAGACGATCAGAGGCCGCAGCCTTGCGCGTACGGAGCTTTCCAGGATCGGCCCAAAGTAGCGGCTATCGTAACTGCGCGCATTGTAGGAGCTTGCCACCCACAATATTCCCTGCGCCACTGTGTAGCGTCCGGGAGGCCAGTGCGCCAGGGGTCGTCCGTCAGTGTCATGTTCCAGGGGTGCAGTATGCGGAAGAAGGTTGCCGTTTACAGCAATGCCCGCGGGACTCAGGAAAATCTCGTCGGTAGGGCCGGCGATTAGAGGTTTCAGGAGCGGCGCTGCGCCGTCCGGACAGACTCCCTTGGCCCGGTAATGCCGCTGGGCAGACAGACCACGGTCGTCGGGACAGAACTCTACAAAACCACCGTTAGAACTCACTATATAAAGACCCACAGGCAGAGATGCCGAGGCGTTGATGCGCAAGTCCGCGGCTTTGAACAGGGCGAAGGCGCAGAGGACGGGAGTCAGCGCGAGGATCAGGATCCGGCCGCACATTTGCCCTTACCCTACCGGCCAATCATCGTGCGCCGGCCCGTCGCTTACGTTTCCGGTCTCAGGTGGTGGAGTTGTGGCCTTCGCCCTCGAGTCGCCGATCAGATGAAACGAGTGCACGATTAACTCCCAGATCGTCCTCTTGCTGCCATCCGCCGGCGTAAATTGGCGCTGCTCCATACTGCCCTCTACGAAGAGGTGGGCGCCTTTGTCGAAGGCTGCGGCCAGGTTGGCCAGATCGCCATAGAACGAAAGCGAGTGCCAGTTGGTATGTTGCTCCGTCTTGCCTTGCGAGGTATACGAATAAGTCTCGCCGAGGCGCACGCTGGCCACGGGCGTGCCCGAGGGCAGATACCGCACCGTGGGCTTGGCCGCGAGCCAGCCGCAGACTTCAATGCGATTCTTCTGCATGAGGTTCCTCCTTCAGTTCGTCGTAATCATCCATCTCGTCGAGACCGTCCAGGAAGGCCTGTTCGGCGCGCGACAGATCTAGCGTGGGCAGCTCTGAGCTTTCCCTGGAAGGCTCCGGCAATTCTTCCTGGCTTTGCTCCAAAATCTGGTTGCCTTTGAGACTCAAAAACTCGACCGGCGGAGGGATCTCCGAGCGTATTTTGAACGTTGGGTCCAGGAAATACAGCATCTGCATCCCCAGAATCGGGTGGTGACCACTGACGAAGATGAGCATCTGTCCGGGCGCCACGATACGCTCCTGAATGCCGTGTCCGGCCTTCTGCGGCGGCTTGAGGCGCAAGACTTCGTCCGGGGTGATCAGAGGCCTTTCGATGTTGTCCACCGAAGCATTGAGGTGCCCCATGACCGGCGACAAGCGCTGGCCACTGAAATTGTAGGTGGCCTTCTGTACGGTGGTGGTTCCGCTCATGTCGCTGATCAGTTTGGCGGTCTCATATTGATTCGGGGCGAAAGCGATTCGGACATGGCAGTTCGAGACGATGCTTTCGTTGTTGCCGTAGGCGTCCACGATCTGGCGGATGTCCTGCGTGATGAGATACGCTTTCAGACCGTAACCCGCCATGTACGAGAGGGCATCCGCGAAAATCTCCATGCGGTTCAGCGAAGGAAATTCGTCGATTAGGAACAGCAGGCGATGGCGGTTGTGCTGCTGCTCGGCGCCGGCGTAGAGCGTTCGCTCCGTCAGGCGGTTCACAGTCATGGTGAGGATCAGGCGGATGAGAGGACGCAAGCGGATCTTGTCGCTCGGCGGCACGACGAGATAAAGCGAGACCGGACGATCGTAGTTGACGAGGTCATTGATCGCGAAGTCGCTGGTCGATGTGTTTTTGGCCACGAGGGGATCGCTGTAAAGCGTAAGGGCGGTCTTCGCGGTCGAGAGCACCCCGCTAAAGTCCTTGTCCTCCTTATCCAGCATTTCCTGCACTTTCTCGCGGACCACCGGGTGCGTCACCGTTCGCGACCCATCGGGCATATGCCAGCGGTGCTGAAAGCCGGGATCGTGCTCGAAATTGAGCAGTTCCTCGAGCGTGTCGTGGAAGCTCAATCCGGGGCGGGTGAACAAGTGCGCGAGGTCGGCCAGGCTGGCCTGGCGGCGCTCGAGAGCGGCGGCGTAACACGCGTGAAGCACCATGCCGGTGGTGATGGAGGTGGCGGCGTCCTGCCAGTAACGCTCTTGCGGGCTGTCCTCGCCGGTCCGGACGATCATGCTGGCAATGTTCTGCGCGTCGCTGACGTCCCGGGGAGTGAACAGCCGGACTTCGCTGAGCGGATTGAAGCGTGACGTAGCCTGCTGCTCGACTGGCGCGAACTTGAAGCAGACATGCCCAGCCTGGGCCCGAAAGCCGGCGGTCTTAGCCCAATTCTCTCCCTTGATGTCGTAGACGATCGCGGATTCCGACCATGCAAGAAGCGTCGGGATGACAAGACCGACGCCTTTGCCGCTGCGGGTGGGTGCGAAGGCGAGGATATGCTCGGGGCCGTTGTGCCGCAGGTAGTGCAGGCGCTTGCCTTCTGGCGACCAGCCACCCACGAAGACGCCGTTATTGGCCGTGAGCAGGCCGCTGGCTTGGATATCGCTCTCCTCGGCCCAGCATGCGGAGCCATGCAGGTGCTCGGTGTTCATGGAGAGCAGCCGCGCACGACGGTTCGTCATGGCGAAAAATACACCAATAGAGAGAAAGCATCCGGCCACCAGGACCAGCATGCCCAACAGGAACGGCATGCGGATCGCCGAGTCCTGGTCGGTGAGATGTTGCCAGCTCCAATATGCCCAGGCGAACGGTTGATAGATGGCGCCCGCTCGCAGGCGAAGCAGTGGCGGACCCAGGGCTGGCTGATACTGGAAACGGTTGGCGATATATTGCGTGCAGAAGAAATTGGCGATTATCAACACCAGCAAACCAACTAGTACGGCTGGCCAGTTGTATCCGCCGAGGTATCCGGGTTTCGGCGGCTTTTGGTAGAGCTGAGGTTGACTCACCGGCTCCGCTCCTCTTCCCGCAGCCTCTCGCGAATTTGGCGCGCAACGGCACGCGACCGCGCATAGTGGATGGAGAACGCTCGGCCCACTTCAGGCAACGAAAACTCGCGACCCGGCGTGCGAAACAGATCCTTGAGGTGGATGACCGCATTGGGCTGCTTGCCGATTTGCTGGATGATGTAGTCCCGTGTCTGGCCGATAATCGCACCGCGATAGATGCCGCTGTGACGCTCCGCCACGATCGTGGATGCGGCCGCTCCGAGCACCGATTTGACTATCCGGCGGGCGTCGCTAAGCGCTTGTTGCCAAGGTTCGAGGGCGGCCCCCTTGGCGGACATTTCCGAAATTGGTTGTGCTTGCATAAGACACGTCCATCACGCTTCGCTATTTTTCGATGGCGGTGGCGGTTGGCCGGTAGAGGCGCTGGTAGTTGGCGGAGATGGGGGTGGCGGTTGTGCGCTTGCAGCGCTTGCGCCATTCATACCGACCGAGGCGACCGAAGCCGGCGAGGCAGCGCCAGCCGCGCCTGCACCCGCGGCAGCACCCGGCGGTCCGCCCGCAAGTAGGCCGACGCCGGTGGAAGCCAAGCTCACCGCGCTCTGCGCCACCATAACAGCGCCGTAAGCTATCGGCGCGGTGACGGCAATGATTTCGCCACCGGTGAACGCCGGCGATCCCCCAAGCACTCCCGCAACAATTTTCGGGACAAACCAGCAAAGCGCGAGGAAGATTAAGGATTCGCCGACAATGTCGAGCGCCCCCATGGCGGGATTCGCGGAAGTGGCTACGGTTTGGGCGACTGCTACCCAGCCGCCTGAGAGCGCCATGCCGACACCGATGAGAAGGAACAGGATCATGATCTTCACACCCACGCCCACGGCGAGCGCGATGTATTTCTCCACGTAGGGCGCGCTCCAGCGAGAGCCTCCAAACCCGAGGAAGAAGAACGCGGCGGCCACCACGATGTAAGATTCCACCAAGGCCGCAACCAGTTGAATGCTAATGAAGCAGAAGGACACAAAGGTCAGAATGCCCGCGAAGACCATGGCCATGGCCGTGCCGAAATTAGAAAGGAAGCCGGCGTCGGAGGCGCCGGCGAACAGCGCTCCCCCAAGGTCGAGGCCGCGTTCGAAAACCGCCCCTGGTTGCAGCGAACCCACACCACTGGCTTGCTGGCCGAGTTGCGTGAAGCTATCGATGATAGCGGGTATCCAGGTGGGACCGAAGACCAGCAGCGCATAGAACGCGCCGATCCACATCAATTTACGGATGAGGCCAGCGGTCCAGGATTGTAGATCGGTGCGTTCCAGGGCGAGCACAGCTGCGCTCCAGGCGAATTCGATAAGGGCCAGCAAACCGAACAGGGTCTGGGCCGGTCCTTGCACGGCCGCAAACCACTGGCCACGCATCGCCTGCATGGTCTGCAGAAACTGAGTGGGAGGACTTATTTGCATAGCGATCACCTGCTCCCGATAAGCGCTGAGCGCTGTGATTGCGGCTCGGGTCCCAGCGGGTGACCTGGTTCGTAGGGTGCTTCGAACAGGATGTCCCGGTTTACGCGCACGGTGAACCGATAGCCGGCAGGGACCTTGATGGTCGGCTGCACGTTCATGTTGCTGCGGGCCATCTGAGCGCCCGTCATGCTGAGATCCTGTCCCACCGCAGTTTCGGCTGCCTGGCCGGGAGTCGGGTAAGCCAGGACCGTCTGGCTTCGGTTCTGAGAGATCGCGAAAGCCGCCATGAACATGGAACTGAGCACCGACATTCCGATCAGGCGTTTGTAGTGGCGGTCGACCTGGTCGCGCAGGCCGGCGTTGCCGTGGGAGTCGAGGCCCAGCATGCCGTCGAGATCGATCGACGAGGCATCCGGAAAGATAATCCGGCTCCAGGCGACCTGTACTCCGTCCTGGCCGTAAGAGACGCGGGAGTCGTATTTGCCAACCAACCGGGCGCCTTGCGGGATCAGCAGGTACTGGCCGGTCGCGGTGTCATAAACGTTGGATGTGACCAGAGCTTTCAACTCGCCCGGCAGATCGGAGTTCAGGCTTTGCTCCAGAACGGCGGGAATCTCCCATCCAGCTTTGATCTCGTAGCGGGACAGCGGCGCATCTCTTGTGAAGTGGAGGTAGTCTTCGGCCGCGCTTCTATTTTGAGCGGCCTTGAGAAATGCATCCTTCCGCGTCTGCGCGTTTTGAGCTTCGTAGTCTGTCTCAGCGACGGGAGCGGCGGTCGCGGGGCTTCCGTTGGAGCCTAAGCCAAGAGCTTTGCCGATGGCGGTCAGGTTGGAGATCTGATCCCCCGAAGAACCGAGTTGGGCGAGCCCGGATGGCTGCGAGCCCGTGCCGGCAATCCCACCAGTGCGTATGCTTGTGGGCGCAATCATGGCTTCGTGCTCGAGCTGCCACGCGGTTTCGAGAGTGTGATCTTCCGGTGGGGCAACAGGTTGAGGCGGGAGACTGCTGTGAGGAATGATGGGAGGTGCCTGGCGCACGACAACGCGCTCCACGGGAAGGTCGCAAGGCTGTCCGGTCTGCGGATTGAATCGCATGGGCATACCCGCCGCGTCCCGGCCGCACGGGGCGGCGTTCATGCCGGGTGTTAAACCGGCCATGGCGGAACCGCTGGGCGGTATCAGGCCATTTCGCGGGTGCAATGCCAATGCATCAGCAGGCGGAATCCCGCGAAGTAATTGGTCGTCGGCCCGGGCTGGCGTGACGCTTCTGGGCAGACCAGCCAGCCGAGCAGTGGCTTGGTTTTGGAGACTGCGCCGGTACCCTCCCCACGCGAAACCGAGCAGGAGTAATCCGATTACGCTGATAATCGAGATCCCGGCGCGCTTGCTGATACGCACGGTGGGCCGCGGAGCAGGATGCAGGTCGATGCCGGTAGGTGAGGCAATCGGCGGAACCCCCGGTTTGCTATTTGGGTCGTTGGTTGGTTCCATCTTCCTTACTCCTTGCCAGCCCGGCTGATTTCTACCTTCTGAGCTTTCTTACCGGAACCCAGCACCAGGCGAGCGCGGTCAAACAGCCGATCGACGATGTAGGTCTGCTGTTGGACTCGATAATTCGTCATCATGGACTGGCCGTCCGTGCCAATGACCAACAACACGGGGGCTTCCATGTGCTCGATAGCGGGCGGCATCTGAAGGTACGTCTTCGCGCCGTCGTCAAAGACCCGTACGGGCCTGATCTGCGTCGTCCCGCCGGTGACTCGGTAGTCGAAATTCATCTTTTCGACGGCGATCATGGCAGGCAGCACTTTGGCGGCGGTAGCTTCTTCCGCCGTCCGCTGCTCCAACAGGTGTCGCTGCCAGCGCTGACGATCGTCGTCCGGATATGCAAAAGCAACCCGCGCAATGTAATCAGTGGGCTTTGAGATTAGCCGCAGATAGTAAGCTCTGCGGTCGGTGGTGATGAGCATGTTGGTGTCGAGTCCTGGTCCTTGCGGCTTCAGGACGATCAATGCGGTGGCGAGTGACCCTTCTCCGTAGACTGCTGGGGCGACATTCCACCGCACGGAGTCGCCGATCTGGGGCTCGCCCACGATTTTTTCACCGGGCTCCATCTCGACGATGCAGACTCGCAGAGGGGCGCAGACCACTGTTGGCATACCGGCACCGTAGGAGTACATAACGCGGCCATCCGGCCCCGCTGCGGGCGTGTTCGGCTGCGCGCCCCACTGCTGACTAGCCAGAACAGCAGCCGCGGCGGCCTGTGAGAGCGGCACGTCGCTCCGTGGTTTGAAGTCCTTGGGTACGGGGCCCGCCGGCTTGTCGACACCGGGCGCAGTCGGCTCCCCTTGTTGGAGAGCCTGGATACCGGCAGCGATATCCTGCATGTTCGGGAGCGCTGCCGGAGGCGGATTCCGGGTTACGGGGACAGGTTGAGCAAGCAAAAGCGAGCCCACGGAAAACAACAAAATGAGCTTCACGAATTTCTCCTTATAAGACCCTTGTCCAACTGGCGTTGGTGATGTACAGGCCCAGCGGATTGATGCGGATGAGGCGTTCGTCCTTGGGCGGATTGAGCGCGATTGTGAAAGAACCTTTCCAGTGCTCCGCGGACTTGATGGCGCCGTAGAGATCGCGGGTTGTTTCTTCCCATTCGATCTCGTAGGTGCGATCGCTGGTAGCTAACACTGACTTGACCTCGACAGCCACGGTTTCGGTCTGGGCGCGCTGGAAGGGCGAGGCGGCGCGATAGAACTCCGTGACAAAAGTCTGCGCTTGGGTGGCGTTAGCGATCTGTGCGTAGACCCGGTCGATGGCCTTGCGCTGGGCAACGCCATCGCTGGTTACGGTGCGCAAGTTCTCAATCCAGCCGAATAACGCGGCGCGTTTGAGGCGGTCGTCGTTGGCCGTCGTTTCGTCAGCCACGCCTGCGGCAACCGGGCGCGCCAGTTGATCGACCAGCACGACGAAAGGAACTACATGCGAGTGCGACGCCGACCAAACGAGACCGGCGACCGCCAACAAGGCAGTCAAGCCGGCCAGCAGCGCCGCGATGCGCCAGTTGCGGACGCGGGTGAGAAGTCCGCCATAACGCTCGTCCCACTCATGGCGCGCGGAGGCGTAGGGGTGCTCCAGGGTTACGATTGTGTGGTCCATAGTCACTTCCATCCAGGGAGAAAGCCAGTGCTGTCCGGGTCGCGCCGGGGATGACGCTTCGAATCGATTTCGACGACCGAAGCTCTGGCCGCTGCGCACAGTCGGCCTTCTGTTGTTTCTGGCCAGGAGGCCGTCGCATTCTTACGCAACGGAGCGCAAAGGGCATCCACTCGGATGGCGGTATCCGGGTGGGCGTTCAACCACACGCGCATATCGACCGTGCTAACACCAGAGAGTTTTCCAGCCCCGGCTTCTTCGGCCAGTTTCACGACGCGGCTGGGTCGCTCGTGACTACAACCACACAGGGTAATCACGAGCAGTAAGCTTAGAAGTAAGTGTGTTCTCATCGTTTCCCCCTCAGTGCCATCCAGGCAGGAACCCAGCGCCATCGGGCGGCGCTGGCGCGTATTGAAAGAAAGCCTGGGAGGCCGCAGTCCGGTCGGCCTGCTGTTGAATCACGGTGCTGTAGTAGGATGCCTTGCTCTGCATGTCCGCCAGCATGATCTCGCGCAGCTTTTGCATCTGTTGGGCCTGCTGGTCGGCCATCTGAGTCAAAACATTGAGGGCCAACAGGCGGCCATCGGCGCTTTGCGATTGGCCTTCCAGATTGATGATCAGGGAGTCCTCGCCATTCATTTGCTGGCCTTGCAGCCGCGCGGCACGCATTGCGCCGGCGACGGTGTCCAATGTAGTCTGCGACCAATCCTGGTAGCGGTTGTAATAGCCGGTTTGTGCGTAGGCGCCATAGCCGGGATACGTCTGCTGCCAAAGAGCATCCAGATTGCCGAGCGAGTATGCGAGAGAGCGTCCGCCTTGAACGACCCCTGCAAGCGCATTCAGGTCCCCCTGGATATTCCAGAAGAGTTGATTCGGATTCCTCGCAGAATTCTTAATCGCGTCGGCCAGCATTTTGATCTGCGTGGCGAGCTGCTGAGCCTGAGCCGCATAGGACAGCACGAGCTCCACGTGATTCAGAATCTGGGTGAGTTCTGTGGCGAATGCGCCCGCCTGGGCAGGGCCGGGCGCCGAACAGAACATAAGCACGAGCAACAGCAAGACTAAAGACTTGCGCATAGCGGTTCCTCCTTCTTTTCGGGGATGTCCAGGCCACGAAAGTAGTCGGACCATGTTGGGACTTTCGAACGGAGCCATTCGCTGCGCCAGGTTGAAGGATATTCATCCATGACGCTTTGAACAATCTGGCGCTCCTCGCGCCCGCTCACACCGAGCCAGGCCAGCGCAACCTTGCCCAGCCGGAGATCGACCAGGCGGCGGCCCAGCTTGCTGACGACGTAATAGTGCTGCTTGGGCACGCTCACTTGCAGCAGCTCGAGTTCCCGCTCGTTGAGGCCGAGGCGCCCATAAAATTCGCGCGAACCGGGATTACGCGCCTCCGCGTTGGGTAGCAGAATTTTGGTCGGACAATTCTCCAGGACCACGTCAGCGATCTCGGAGTTGGCGATGTCACTGACCTGCTGGGTGGCCATGACCACCGCGGCGTTATTGCGGCGCATGGTCTTGAGCCAGTCCTTCAGCCGGTTGCGGAAGGTGGGCTGCTGCAAATAGGACCACGCCTCGTCAAGCAGGACTAGCGTGGGTGATCCATCCAGGGATTGCTCAATACGGCGGAACAGATAGAGTAATACCGGAATGACGGCTTTGTTATCGAGTTGGAGGAGGTTTTCCATTTCGAAGGTAAGGAATCGGCCATTGCTCAGTGAGTCGTATTCGGCATCCAGCAACGAACCCAGCGGTCCGGTTACGGTAAAGTGCTCCAGGGCATCTCGGATATCGGTGTCCTGCACGTTGGCGGACAGCTCCGTCAGTGTTCGGGTGGGCGAGAGTTGGAGCCGCGCGACGGCCTCCGCCACAGCGTTGCGGTGGCGTGGCGTAAACTTCAATCCGTTCAGTTCGCAGAGGGCTTCAATCCACCCTACTGCCCAGGTCAGGTCACTATCTTTGTCGAGCGCCGCCAACGGACAGAATGCTAGGGCCGTGCGGGGTCCCGCCAAGTCATAAAACGCGCCGGACGCTGCCACTGTGAGCAGCCAGGACGAGTAGCCGCGGTCAAAAGCAAAGACCTTAGCGTTGGGATAGCGGAACCACTGGGCCGCAATCAATCCCAGCGCGGTGGACTTGCCGGCTCCCGTAGGACCCAGGATCAAGGTGTGACCGGTATCGGAGACATGCAGGTTGAAGCGGAACGGAGTAGCGCCAGTGGTTGCGGCATAGAGCACAGGCGGGCTGTGCCTCGGCATCAGCGCCGAGGGGTTTTCACGCAGGCCCGCCCATACGGACGTGATTGGCAGCATATCTGCCAGATTCAGAGTGTGCATCAGTGGCCGGCGGACGTTGGAATATCCATCCCCCGGTATTGAGCCGCGCCACGCCTCGACCGCATTGATGGTTTCCAGCCGGCAGCCAAAACCCAGGTTCTGAATGGTCTTGCTGACGGTACGCACACTGTCGTGCAGCGCTGTAGCGTCTTCATCGAGGCACAGGATGGTGCTGGTGTACTGACAAAACTGCACATCTCCAGAGGCTGCCAGCGACATCGCCTGTTCCGCGTCGGCGGCCATATCGCGAGCGTGCAGATTGATAGCGCCCTCCGTCGTCTTCAGGAGCTGATCTTTCCATCCGCGCATCTTGGAGCGCCACTTCTTGCGGTGGGTGTCTAGCAAGCCTTGCGCCTCGTGAGAATCGAGGAATATGGCTCGGGTATGCCAGCGATACTCAATTGGCAGCGCATCCAAATCGCGGAGGATGCCGGGGAAGCTCAATTGAGGAAACCCGTCGATCCCCAAGACGCCAATATGCTTGAGACCGATTCGCGGTTCAACGCCACCGCAGAAATCCTGCGAGGCGAGCACATCGTTCAGATCGACGGGGATGGCGGGCCGTGCGAAGGGGTGGTCGATGCCGGTAATCGCGCGATGCAAGTAGCGCAACAAAGCGTCGAACATGAAGCCGGAATCGTCCGCAACGTGGGTAAGCCGCTCGGTGTGGAACAGGGCGCTGAAGACATTCTCAAAAGCATCGACTTTGGCTCGGAAGTGCTCCAATGCTGCTAGGGCTGCGCGTCCGGCGGAGTTCTCACGCCCGTCGTACAGCCAACCTTTGACGCGTTCCTCCGCAGCCATCGGGGGAAGGTACGTCAAAGTGAGGAAGTACTCGGATTCGAAATGCGCCCCTTCCTGCATGAATTGCTGGCGGCGTTCGTCGTCGATTACGCGTGTGACTGGATCGGGGAAGCTGCCACGCTCGGGATAGCCAGGGGCACGGGAGCGAATAGCATCGCACTGAACCATCCAGCCGGTGCCCAGCCGCAAGGCTGCGTTAAGCCGCGCACTGAGCACCTCCATCTCAGCGGTGCTGGCGGAGAGCATATCTGGGCCGCGGTACGACCAGCCGGTTAAGAGGGCTCCATCGTGCTGCAACAGGATGCCGTCGTCAATGAGGGCGAACGGCAAAAGTAGGTCAGCCAGGCCGCGTGGTAGTTTGCGAGATTCGTTACGAAACATGCTCGTCGCTCCTGAAGTTCCCCGCCGAGGGCATCGCGCTGTGTTGGTCGATTTTCGTCATCTCCAGAACCTCGGCACCGGCACGCAAATCGAATGCAACCCGCTCTTCGCCGGGTAAAACTGCCGGTAACGGATGTGCCGCACGTAAACCTTGCGCAATAGGGGATCGGCTTTTCCCATGCGCTGTAGGACACCTACGGCACAAATCCAAAAAATCACCGCCAGGCAGACGCCCCACCATGTACCCAAGCTGAGGCCCAGGGTGGTAGCTGTGAGGGCCGTGATCAATACCAGTTCCCGATCCCCGCCCAACAGTTGGTTGGGCCGGTTGATCGAAGGGTGGATCAGCACCGTCCGTGGTGTGGAGGCGTCTGCCATGATTAGACCACCGCGCCGCCGACGCCGAACGCCGACGCCAACATGGGAGCCGCGAAGATGAGTACGGCCACCACCAGCCCGATCATGCAGGCACGCCGGCCTACCTCACCCAATTCGTGGCCGAACAACAGCGTGCCGCCAGCGATGCAGATACCGATGAGACCGATAGCGTAGGCCACCGGGCCGGTGAGTGAGGTTGCGATCAACGTCATGGGCTTCTCCCATGGCAGACCGCCACCCGCTGGCGCGGCGTATGAGCGAGCCAGGAAGGCTTGCATAGCCAACAGTAAGGCTCCTGTGCGGGAGCCGGAAAACTTGCGTTTGGAAAACGTCATTTGGTTGCTCCTTTCAAACGTGCTCGACTTGGTATTGCCCATCTTTCCAACCACTGACCAGCAACAACTCGCGTACCTTGCGCCCGGCTTTGAGAGAGGGCTCGGGGTCTACGAAGATCACCAGATCGACAGTCTCTGCGATGAGTGCTTGCTGGGGTGTGTCAGTGCCCTCTGCGACGAGGCTTTCCAGACGCGTCAGGCCCAGCAATGCGCCGTTGGCGTGAACCGTTCCAAGGCCGCCTGGATGGCCGGTGTTCCAGGCTTTCAACAGCGTATGCGCCTCCGCGCCGCGCACCTCGCCGACAACGATGCGCGTGGGCTTCAGGCGCATGGAGGCGCGCAGACATTCCAGCATGGTGACGTCGCCAACCGCCCGTAAGTCGAGATAGTTGCGAACGCGGCATTGCAGCTCGGTGGTGTCCTCGATCGAGATCACCCGGTCGAGGGGAGTCAATTCTGCGATAGCGTCCAAGATGCCGTTCAGCAACGTTGTTTTGCCCGACCCCGTGGCGCCAACAACGAGAATGTTTTTTCTCGCGCGCACGGCTGCGCGGATAATCTCGGCGTGCCGTAGCCCACGCACCTCCAGCGCGAAATCCTCTTGTTGGCGCGCGCGATTAGATATGTCTCCCATGCCGGTCAAAATTCCGGCGGTCTCATACTCGTCGAGTGTGAAGACCTTGCGAGGGCGCAGCCGAATCGCGAATACCGGCTCCCGCACGACCGGCTGAACTACCCCTTCAAAGCGGCTGCCGTCCAGTGGCAACTCGGTTTCGAGGATGGGATGTTCGTGGTTCAGTACAGTGCCCCGCCACGCCGCTATCGTCCCCAAAGCGCTGGCGGCGGTGGCCGGCGGCATGGTTCCAGCTTGCACGAAGCCCGCGCCGCGACGTTTGACCCATAAGGTAGAGTCCGGGTTAAGTAAGATGTCTTCGACACCCTCCTCTGCAAGCAGGTTCAGGATGGCCTCGCCCAGTTCCCGCTTTAGCTTCGCTTCGAGCCTGGCGTACTGGTCGTTATGGTAAAGAATCGATGTCGCCATTGCATTCTGCTTAGGCTCTGGTTTATATTTTTCCTAACAAGGGATCCGCGCCTACACCCAGTAGGCCTCCGACTGTTGGGACTGTGACAGAAGGCGGGCCTTTCAACTTGCGAGGGGGGCCAGACAATGGAAGTAATCATCGTTCCCTTTGATTACAAAGAGGAATCCAGCATTTCTGTTGTTCCAATCTGCATCGGCGACGTCGATTCGGATGGGAACCCGATCTTCCGGGAATGGGTGGAGCATGGTGTCGTGCCCGTTGCCGACCAGCTGAGAAAGATTGCGCAACGCGTCTTGAACGATGTGTGGCGTGTATCGGAACTCACAGAACGTTCGGTCCATTCACTTTCCCGAAAACATGGTGCGGATTTGGGTGCCGACCCTAGCCTCCGCGTTTTGAAGCGGGCGCATTGGTATGCCGAGGATCTTCGGGTTGGTGGCCGGCGGGTGCGTCGCAAAACTGAAGTGGAGTTGCTCACCACCAAGTTAGAGACCCTGCAGGACCGTTACGATTTGGTCTCCGACTTGGTTGCGAAGGACACCCTGGATCGGCTGATGGAGGAGCTGGAACGCCAGGGTTTGCACGACATTTGCGAGATGGTTCCGATGATGCTGAGGGACTGCGATGCCCACGAGTTCGTGAGCCGGTTCCGGAAATCGCGCAACACTCTTTCGCAACGCTTTTATCGCGGAATGCGCAGGGCCGCGTCGGCCGCGGGCATCACGTGGTGAATTTTTCGGAAAATCTTTTAACACCACGCAACCAGTGCAATAATGTTCAGGGACTGATGTCGCGCCACGAGGCACCCGACTCCCAATTCGACAGACTCAAGAGACAGCTTCAAGACTCGATTCTCCACGAGTATCCGAACCCAGAGCGTAAAGGATGTCCCGGCGATCCGATCCTGAAAGAATTTGCGGCCCGGCCCCTTGGCGACAGCCTGGAACAAGATCCGCGCTGGCACCACATCACACACTGTTCGGACTGCTATCGAGAATTCCTCGCGTACCGTGCCGAGCTCCAACGGCAGCCTAAGGCACGCCGGGTAAAAATAGGCGCGGCTGCGGCTGTAGCCGCGATTGTGATCGGGGTCGGGGCGCTGTTGGTCATCCGGGAATCGACTGCTCCAAAGCGTCCACAGAATGCCGATGGCGAGCTGGTGTTCCACCCGCGCCTTGTGGACCTTCAAGGTCGAGCGACGACCCGTTCCGAAGAAGGTAAGGAGGACACCAAGCCTCTCGTGCTTGCTCACGAACCGGAGGCGCTGACCATTCGCCTTCCCTTCGGAAGCAGAGAGGGAGCCTACGAGGTGCGAATCGCAAAGAGCGCGGACCAACCTCTTGTATCTGTGGCAGGTGACGCGAAGGTTGAGAACGGCACGACTGCTCTCACGGCGAAAATGGACCTTTCCAAATTCGAGCCGGGGAATTACTTTCTCTGCTTGCGACGTTTGCCCTGGGACTGGACTTGCTACCCAGTGGTCATACATTGAAAGAGATGCTGCAAGGCACCGCCGTTGTTGGAGACCACAATCTACCGGGTTTTGCGCCGCACACGAACTTGCGCCGCCTCTCGGCGTTAACGAACGGTTTTGACCCTGTACTCCCGGATTGGCATGGGGACGGACGCCAGTTTTCATGCCATTCGGGCAATTCTGATTCGGCCCGCCATCCGTTGCTCACGAGGTGGTGCGGCGCTCGGTACAGTCTTTTGGAATCGAAAGCGTCAGACGAGTAGGTAGGTGGATATGGATATAGAAGAATTGGATTTGGGTGGCAGAGCATATGGCGTGTTGAAAGGCGCCAGGATAGATACGGTCGAGGACCTGTGCTTACTCACCGCACAACAGCTAATGAAACTTGGGAACTTTGGCAAGAAATCTTTAGATGAGGTTCAGCGCGCTCTGGAAGAACACTCCCTTTCTCTTAACTCTGGAGCGGCCGACCCTCGCCTGTTGCTTTCCTTTGTCAGAGTAAGATCGCGGTTTAATCTGGGCCTCAGCGTTTCCAGGCAGAACCGCGAGCGCCTTGCGCGCTACTCGGTGCGCGACCTCTTCGAGATTGCCGAGCGTCTTGAACAGGTCCGAACTCGTTTGGAGGACGAACGCTTGAGAATTCAAATATTGAGCGCCATCGGCCAAGTAAACATGCTGCGACGGGTCCATGAGACGATCCTGGCCGGTTCTGTGTCCGGGCTTCCGGAGGTTCAAGAAGAGCGACACGATAGCTTGAAAGCTTGAGAGTTTACCGGACGCTTCCACCCGCCACCGCCACATCCTTTCGGTCGCCCCACAGCAACTAACGCCCCATCGGCGGCCGTTGGAGAGGCTGTCTATATTCGCCGAACTATCGCGTACTGTCAAGAGAAATCGAAAACCATCCCACACGCCCCGTGCGGCCAAAGTGGCCTTCTTCTTCTCCTTCGCCAGTTGGTTCTTTTTCATTTTTTCAATACCTCCTGAAGATCTTGCATATACGAACTCTCCCTGCAGAAATTCGAAGCCTGGCAAGTAATGGCCCTCCGTCGTGTTTCTCGACTTAGACTGTGATGGACCGTAGTCCCGCCATTCCGGAGGCAGCCTCAGCGTGGATATCGGCGGCGATCTGCCTGATCTCCGCGAGTATCACGGCCGGAGGGGCCGCGAGGTCTATCGCGACCGTTCGCAGGCGAAGCAGAGCATGCTTCACGACGTGGCTCGCGCTACGGACGCCCTCGTGGGCCGCGTAAATGAGCGTCCCGCCGGGCAAGTTGAGCGCGATGGAGTATGCGAGGAGTTGATAGAGGTCTGGATGGCAATATCCGCTTCCAGGAAGCCACTTGTATTTTACATCCCCTACCCAGAGAATGTGCCGGTTTTGATCGAGAAGGCACAGGTCAGGCTTAAGCGGAATGGCGCAGGCCGTGTCGAGCAGGATCTCCGGCGACCGGTCCGGAAACCGCGATTGGTCGGACTGGAAGGCTTCTCTCAGCGCCGTCCTCACGAACTGCTCGAAGACATCGTTCATATTGACGAGAAATGCGTAGCTGTTGACGCCTCCGCCGGCGAGGTTGAGAGCGGCGGATCGGAGCACTGTGCGGGCGAGGCTGAGGGCGGGCGCGTAGTGACGGTTCAATTTCGTGAACACGACCTCGGGCAACGTCGCTGGGTGGAACTGCGCCTGTCGCACACCGCCGAATAGCCGCTGCGCGCGATAGAGTTCGCGGGCGGTCCGCTCTGACCGGTGCCGCATCCTTGCCATGGCGTTCACGGCCGAAAGGAGAATCCGATTCTCGATGACATCCGGTGTATAGACGTCGTGCCGCGTCGCGACCGGCGGGAACGATCCGGCGTGGCGTCGGATCTGTTCGTCGAAGAGTATCCGTCCGCGCGGGGCCGGTAGGGAGTCCTCCTCCGTCTGGTAACCGGTCAGAAGTCCGCGCCGGGTCGCGTGCTGGACCAACTTGGCGAGCATGATCGCCAGGAGTTCCACGAGGTCCTGTTCTTTCCCGAACTCGGCCAGATACTCGGACCAATGAACCGCGTCGCAGCAATATGAAACGAGAAAAAACACCGAGGAGATCGGTATTTTCGGACGGACCTCGACCGTGACCGTCGGGAGGCAGATGATGCCAATGCGCTGGTCAGGAGTGATGTCATACCGGTCGTTACAGCCCACCGTCGGCTCGATCCGGACGCCCGGATAGAGGCGGCGCAACGAGTCGCGCTCGAAGGCCGTCAGTTTGACGGCGGATTCCGTCCGGAATTCAGTGAGTTGCAGCCGCCGCATCGTCGTTCTCGTCCGGCGAGGCCGAAGGGACTGGCGGAGCAACGGAATCGTCGGCGGCAACACGGCGACGGACTTCCGAGAACCCAAATCGCTTGAGTTCGTCCGGCGTGTCGAAATAGCGGTCAGACAAGGCCGGCAGAATGGAGTGGTTCCAGATGAGTTCCGCCCTCCGTTCGGTGAGCGCCTGCGGATCCCGCACCAGGAAATGGCTGGGACCGAGGTCCGCCGCCTTCGCGGCGAGCCGTTTCATGGGGCCGGGCTTCAGTTCGAATATCCCGGCACAAGTCGGCCGGTATCCCTCCACGAAATCTTCGTAGGCGTACGAGGGATGGAACTGGACGAATTCGATCCGTTCCTTGGCGCCGGCGATCATCTCGGCCAGCTTCCTTGCAATGAACGTCTTGCCGGTCCCCGGCGGGCCCTG
>DATJMA010000137.1:0-15660 GCA_035509055.1 Bryobacteraceae bacterium
CCGCCGCAGGTGGAGCGTGGCATCGAAAGAACTGCGCTCGCCTTCCATGGCATTCATGTGAGCCAGCAGTTCCTCTCCCGGGGGCGGCACGACAAATCGGTAGTCAAGCTGCATCGGCATGAAAGGCGAAACGTGGATCGCCTTCGGGCAACGGTACATGCCTGATCCGGACGACGCGAGCCGATTGGCAGCGGAAAGCCAGTAATTATGGGTCTCCCCGAAAGTGCTGTTTACTTCCGCCAGAATAGTCTCGACCCGGCCCTCGCGGCTGTAGCAATAGAAAAGTGAGATGGGGTTGAAGTTGTACCCCAGGTAGCGCAAATGCGTGAGCAGAAAGATGGGCCCATCCGGGAGGCGGATATCCTGCCGGGCAGCGTCTGCAATCAGCCTCTGGCGCAGCGAGAGAGCCGGGTTTCCAAAATGGTCCTGTTCGTGGAAACTCGCCCAATTGAAGCGATTGTAAGCGGCGAAGGGCGAGACTTTCATCAGTTCCGGGATACGGTCCACGTCCAGGAAGGTCATGAAAAGCGGATAGGTGAATTGGTGCGCGACAGGCGCCGAACGGCGGTGACGGATGGTGCCGAAGTAGATGGCGGGTTCCATGCCGTCAGCACTCCACTCCCAACGCGCGAGCCACTCGCAGGGCGGAGTTCAGCCCGTCTTCGTGGAAGCCGTAGAACCAATAAGCTCCGCAAAAATGAGTGCGATTCCGGCCGCTGATATCGCTCCAACGAGCTTGCGCCTCGACGGCGCCGCGGTCGTAAATCGGATGGTGATACACCATGCGGCGCAGAACACTGGCAGGGCCGATGCTGCCGTTGGCGTTCAACGTTACGCAATAATCTTCCGGAACAGGGAGCGACTGCAGACGGTTCATGTGATAGGTGAGCGTCGCGCCGGCGTTGTGGTTCGGGTTCAGTCGATAATTCCAGGAAGCCCGGGCCTGCGGCCGCTTAGGCAGCAGCCGGGAATCGGTATGGAGGCAGACTTCATTTCTGCTGGTGGTAAATCGCGAGAGGATATCCCGCTCGCTGTCGCTGGGCGCTTCGAGCAGCGGTAGAATCTGGTCGCCATGACACGAGAAGACCACTTGGTCGAATCCCATCGGCGGGCGGTTCCGAAAGCGCAGGGTCACGCCCTCCTCGCCGCGCGCCACGGACTGGATGTCGACGCCTGGATAGACCCGTTCCTTGTACGGCGCCGTGAGGGGCGGGATGTAATGGCTGCTGCCGCCGCGGACTACTTTCCACTGGGGATGGGTGTTGATGCCAAGCATGCCGTGGTTGGCGAAGAACCGCAGCAGTGTCAGCGCTGGAAAGCGGCGGATCGTGTCGCTCGACATCGACCATACGGCGGACGCCATGGGGTACAAATAGCGTTCCGCGAACATCGGGGCATAGCGGCCATGCTCCATCACATCGGCCAGCGTCATGCCGGCCGCCTCCGGGTGGATAAGCAGCTTCGGCGCTTCGCGATTGAAGCGCAGAATCTCGCGCAGCAGACGGTGTTGGTCCAGACGCACCAGGTTGGCGCGTTGCGCGTAGAACCCGTTCAGGCCGCGGCTGGAATATTCGTAGCCGCTCTGTTGGCAGGCCACGGCGAACGACATGTCGCTCGGCTGCGTTTCGACGCCCAGTTCCCGGAACAGGCGGACAAGGTTCGGATAGGTGCGGTCGTTGTGAACGATGAACCCCGTGTCCACCGCGAGCGGTCCGCGACTGCTTTCCACCATTACGGTATGAGTGTGGCCGCCGAGACGGGAGTCTTTTTCAAAAAGGAAAACCTCGTGCTTGCGGCTGAGGTAGTAGGCCGCGGCCATGCCGGAAATGCCGCTGCCAATCACCGCGATCCGCATCAATCCGCCTCTTGCGTTTGCGGACTGGAGACCCGAAAAGGGCGCAGGTCCCGGGCGATACCGAACAAGACGAGCACTTTCAGCACGCCATAGGTAACGTCGACTTCCCACCATCGAATTCCCTGGCGACAACTGCTCATCGAGAAGTGATGGTTGTTGTGCCAGCCCTCCCCGAAGGTGAGCAACGCCAGCAGCCAGTTGTTGCGGCTGTGATCGCCGGTGTCGAAGCGGCGGCTGCCGAATAAATGAGCCATCGAGTTGATGGCAAACGTGCAGTGGTACAGCAGCACAGTGGAGATCACGTATCCCCAGAAGAAGGCGGCTGGACCGCCCACTATCAGGACGAAGGCGGCAAAGACCACGGTCGGAAACCAGTGATACCGGTCTAGCAACACCAGTTCCGGGAATCGCGCCATGTCGGCGACTTTGTTGTGGTCATAATAGTCGTGCTCGTTGGACAGCACCCAGCCGACATGGGCCCACCAGAAACCGCGCTGCCAGGGCGAGTGGATATCCCGCTCACGGTCCGAGTAGCGATGGTGATCGCGGTGCTGCGCCGCCCACCAGAGGACACCCTTCTGCGCGGAAGTCTGCGCCAGGAATGCCATCAGGAATTGCGCCAGTCGTCCCAGGCGGTAACTGCGGTGGCTGAAATACCGGTGATACCCCGCAGAGATGCCGAACATTCGAACTGCGTACGTGGCCAAAAGCCACACGAGCAGCGATGGTGTGAATGGCGAAAAAAACGCCGCTACCACGGCCAAGTGCAGCATCACGAAGAGCGAGACCGCTCCGAAATGATAGCTGCCCAAGAAACGCCGCACATCGCCCACGATTCAGCGTATCGGCCGCCGTTCCGTTTGTCAAGTATTTGTCCAGTACAAATGATTGACAATAGATGCTACTTCTGCGATCCTTGAATACGTCAAGCTGAAACATGTCCGCTGTTTACCCCATTCGAGCCGTCGCCAAACTGACCGGAATTCCCATCGAGACCTTGCGCGCCTGGGAACGGCGCTATCAGGCAGTGACACCTGACCGGAGTGCGCGTGGGCGGCTGTACAGCGATGCGGACGTGCGGCGCCTTCAACTTCTTCGAGCGGCAGTGGAGGGCGGACACGCGATCGGCCAGGTAGCGGCGCTCTCCGATGCCGACCTGCTGGAACTGGCGCACACCCCGCCTGTTCCACTTGAGAAAGCGCAATCCCCAAATCCCAATCTGCAACCTCTACGGGATGCGATCGATGGTTTTGACAGCGACACCATCAACGAGGAATTGAGCAAACTGGCTCTGCTCCTGAGCCCTGCCGACCTTGTATATAAGGTCGTCTTGCCGCTGATGCGGCTGGTAGGAGACAAGTGGCAGAACCAAACCTGCACAATCGCGCAGGAACATATGTTTTCAGCCTGCATGCGGAATCTACTCGGCGGTCTGGTCCGGCTGCATAGGACGGCAAAGGGTTCCGGCAGAGTGCTGCTGGCCACTCCGGTCGACGAACTGCACGAGTTCGGTATTCTGGCCGCGGCAATGCTGGCAGTGGCCCAAGGTTTCCAGATCACCTACCTTGGCCCGAACCTGCCGGCCGGCGAGATTCTCACTACGGTCGAAAAGTGCATGCCGGATATTGTCGCGCTGGGCATCATGAAAACGAATGCCACACCGGCGGTTCGCGCTGAATTGGCCCGCCTGGCGTCAGGCTTGCCCGTACTGACGGAACTATGGGCCGGGGGAACGGGCGCCATCGAAATGCTGGCGGGGGTGGTTCGCAATGGCGCCTTCATACTCGAGGATCTGGAGGACTTCGAACGGCATTTAAGCCGCTGGCGGACCGCGCGTTCAGGAGGAGCGCGTTTATGAAGGTGTCCCTCCAGATATTATTTGCGGCGATCTTTACCTGGATGACCGTGATGACTATCCGCACCAGCCTCGCGGTGAGCTTATGGGAAGCCTGGCCGAGCTATGCGGCCAACCAGTGGGCGGTGGCCACGTTGTGTGATGCCTATTTCGGCTTTCTGACCTTTTACATTTGGGTGGTCTATAAGGAGCGGAGCATCTGGACACGCATCCTCTGGTTCGTGTTGGTCATGGGCCTGGGAAACATTGCCATGTCGCTCTACGTTTCGCTGCAACTGATGCGGCTGCGCGCTGACGACCCGGTGGAATCCATCTTATGGAGGCGGGCCTGATGGCTTCCGGCCAGCAAGCCTTCTGGCGGAGAAGAATCGTAAATCCGCTGGTGGATTTGCTGCGCCAGGGCATCACGCCGGAGAAAATCGCGCTCAGCATCGCTCTGGGAATCACGCTCGGCATCACGCCGGTGATCGGATCGACGTCGATTTTGTGCTTTCTGGCGGCCATCGTGCTTAGACTCAACATCCCTGCGATCCAGCTGGTCAACTACATGGTTTACCCTCTGCAGATTGCCATGTTGGTTCCGTTTCTGCGAATGGGCCAGTGGATCTTCGCCGCGCCACCGGCCGCCATTTCCGCAGCGGAGATCTTTCACCGCATTCGGGTCGATGTCTGGGGCGCCATGGCCACGCTTTGGACCGCCACGCTGCATGCGCTGGTGGCGTGGCTTGTGCTCGCAACTCTGGCCGCGCCCGTCCTATATCTGCTCCTGGTGCCGGCGCTCCGGCGGCTCGGCCGATCCCTGCAGGCGGAAGCTCGATGAGTGAGCTGGTATGGCACGAACTGATCGTCGGGACTGCCTCGATGTGCGGCCTCATGCTGGCCCTTTGGCTGATCCACCTTCCGCTGGAAAACGCCGCCATTGTAGATGTGGGATGGGCTGGCGGCCTGGCCCTGCTCGGCGCGCTTTACGCCGTCACGGGAGGCGGCTACCTGATGCGCAGGCTGCTGATCGTGGCTATGGCGGTGCTGTGGGGGCTGCGCCTGGCGATCTATCTTCTTTTCACGCGGGTAATCGGCCAACCCGAAGAGGGGCGCTATGTGCAGCTGCGCCGCGAATGGGGTGGAAATCTGCCGCTCAAGTTCTTCGTCTTCTTCCAATTCCAGGCGCTCCTCTGCGTCTTTCTGGCGACGCCGTTTTTGATGGCGGCCCTCGACAGGCGACCAGAGTTGTCGGCGTTCGAGTATGGCGGCGCGGCTCTTTGGCTGGCCGCGTGGCTGGGTGAGTCTCTGGCCGACTCGCAGCTCAATCGCTTCAAATCCAATCCGGCCAACCGCGGCGCGGTTTGCTCGATGGGTCTCTGGAAATATTCCCGGCATCCCAACTACTTCTTCGAGTGGTTGATTTGGGTAGCGTTCGCGGTCTTCGCGATGGGCTCGCCGTACGGCTACTTCGCTCTGCTCTGCCCGGCGCTCATGCTCTACTTTCTCTTCCGCGTTACCGGTATCCCGGCTACCGAAGCGCAAGCTCTACGCAGCAAGGGTGACGCGTACCGCCGATATCAGCACTCCACGAGCGCTTTCGTGCCGTGGTTTCCCAGGGGGTAATGTATGCAAGCGGATATTGTGGAGGCGTCACCCGTCCTCGAGGCCGGCTACAACAAGTGGCTGGAACGAGACTTATTCCCCGACTGGCTCATTCGCCTCGCCATCCGGCGGCTGCTAGCAGAACGCTTGCGGGAAGAAAGCCGCGGCGGACCGGAAGCGCAAGCGCAGCGCCTCAAGTGGTTCGTCCATCAGCTTCGCCTCAGCCCCGTAGCCATCCGGACCGATTCGGCCAATGCACAACACTACGAAGTGCCTCCCGAGTTTTTCCGGCAGGTGCTCGGCCCGCACATGAAGTACAGTTGCGCCCTTTGGAACCCGGAAATCACCGGGTTGGTGGACGCTGAGGATGCGATGCTCGAACTGACTTGCCGGCGCGCCTGCTTGCAGGACGGCCAGGACGTGCTCGAATTAGGCTGCGGTTGGGGATCGCTTTCGCTGTACATGGCAACCCGCTTCCCGAACAGCCGCATCGTGGCAGTTTCCAATTCGCGATCGCAGAAGCAGTTCATCGACGCCGACGCGTCGCGCCGCGCGATCTCGAATCTGGAAGTGATCACTGCCGACATGAACGAATTCGACACCGAGGAACGTTTCGATCGCGTAGTTTCGGTGGAAATGTTCGAACACATGCGCAATTATGAGGAACTACTGCGCCGCATTGCCGGGTGGTCGCGGCCACAGGCTCTCCTGTTCATTCATGTGTTCGCCCACAGCCGTTTCGCGTACCCGTTCGAAGTGCGCGGCTCCTCGGATTGGATGGCGCAGCACTTCTTCACCGGTGGCATCATGCCTAGCGATGATCTGCTGCTTCATTTTCAGGATCATTTTCGCTTCCGGGACCGGTGGCGGGTCAGCGGCGTCCATTACCAGAAAACCGCGGAGGCATGGCTGAAGAATCTCGACGCGCGCCGGAACCAGGTGCTGGAAGTTTTCGCCGAAACATACGGTAAGGCAGACGCCCGTCGCTGGCTGGTGCGATGGAGGGTGTTTTTTCTGGCGTGCGCGGAACTGTTCGGGTTTGACGGCGGACGCGAGTGGATGGTGTCCCATTATCTGTTCGAGAATGTCTCTCCCGAGCGCGGTAAGCCGCATCTCTAAGAAGGTATGTTGACCGCAATCCTGATGGCTTCCTCCATGATTCCGATTCTCACACCGGGTGCGGATGCCGGCCTTGAAAGGCGAGTTCCTCACGGGCAAGCCGACGGAACTGCCGGCCGCCGCTTGCGGCCGTGTGGCCCTGCTCGCTTTGGGCTTTACGTATGACTCGCGCTTTGCGGTGGAAGAGTGGGTTGGCCGCTTCCGCCGGGAATTCGACAATCAGCCGCTGGTCACCTTCTACGCAGTCCCCATGATCGGCGGCATGGCGCGCCTCTGGAAGTGGTTCATCGATAGCGGCATGCGCCAGGGAACTCCGCGGGGAGACTACGAGATGTTCCGTCGGTCCTTAGCCTGATGGCCCGCCGCGACTATGCCTCGATCGACTTTCGAATCGTCTCACCAAAATCCTCTCCCAAATTCGCAAACTCAGCCTTTCCGCCTAACGGGCGGAGATTGGCCGTATAAACGCGCGACTCGTACAGAGCGGCGTTAAGTCCAATATCGGTAGCTGCTCAGCCAGCAGCCCGGCGCCTGTCGATCTAGGTCTCTGACCGCGTGAAGAACTGGTAAAACCATTTTTATGTAGATTTGTTTTGGCGCATACTCGAGGTATGGGTCGTCCACCTCTGAGCTTTGATATCGCGCCGAAGCATCAAAGAGAGCTTGCCGAGCTGTTGAGCGGCGGCGTCCAGCAGGTTCGGGTCGTCCTGCGCGCCTTGGCTTTGTTGCAACTGGCAAGGGGCGCCAGCGCACCCCAAATCGCCAACGTAGTCCCGCTCACTGCCGAGGCCATACGCAGTATCGGCCGCCGTTACCAGCAAGGCGGCTTGGAGCGCACGCTGTATGAGAAACCGCGACCTGGAGCGGCGGAAGTGCTCGATGACAGCCAGAAACAACGTTTGATTGCAATGGTATGCAGCAATCCGCCGGAAGGCCGCGCCCGTTGGACCGTCCGCCTGGTAGCGGAAGAAGCCGTCAAACGCAAATTGGTTCCCCGGGTCGGAAGGGAAACCGTTCGCATTCTCCTGCTGAGCCACGATCTCAAGCCGTGGCGGGAAAAAATGTGGGTGGTGGCAGACCTCGATGAAGAATACATCACCAAAATGGAAGACGTCTTGGAAGTATACGAACGGCCTTATGACCAGCAAGAACCGGTAGTTTGTCTGGATGAGAAGCCGATCACCCTGCACGCCGATGTGCGAACCGCATCTCCGGCAGTACCCGGGCGGGAGGCGCGCCGGGACAACGAATATGAACGCCGCGGGACCGCCAATGTCTTCTGCGCCGTAGAGCCAAAGGCCGGGCGGCATTTCACCTTCTCCACGCCAGATCGTTCAGGCTTCGAGTTCGCCCGGGTGACGGTCGAGTTGGCGCTCGCATACCCGGAGGCGAGGACCATCCATTTGGTAATGGACAACCTCAACATCCATCGTCAGAAAGCGCTCGCGCACGTCTTCGGTGCTGAAATGACGGCACAAGTCTGGGATCGGTTTACAGTCCACTACACGCCGAATCGCGGCAGTTGAACCAGGCGGAGATTGAAATCGGGCTGTTCGCCCGCAAGTGCCTGGGGAAACGGCGCATCCCCAGTCTCAAGGTCTTAAAAGCAGAGGCCAAAGCCTGGAACCGCCGCATGAATCGGGACCGTGTCAAAATCAATTGGAAACTCGACCGCCGAGCCGTTCGCTGCAAGTTCGGCTACAAATGCCAATCTTTCAAGCGGTCAAAGACCTAGCCACGTGCGAAGTTCATAAGACGATGCTCTCCCACCGGGCCGGCAAGACGTTTACGATATGCCGACACGCACGGAATGAGCCTGTTCAATGGCATTCCCGGCACACCGGACGCCTAGAACGTAGGGGACCGCCGGCGGGCCGATGGTGCGGCTCGAGGCGCGCAAGCTGGGCATCACTGTTCCAGGTGCGACGCTTCTAGAGATGGAAAGTGCCCTTCCATGGGGAGAGACTTGCAAGTCATTGATAACAAGCCTATTCGGCAGCGGGACAGTGATCGGCTCGTTTGAGCGCCGTCGCGAATTCTTTCGTGTGCCAGTCTGGCGCGGGACTTTGTCTCCCGCATAACTATTCGTTGCCGGAAACGACAAACAGGAACAGAATATCCCCACTGGAGCACTCGAGCCGACTTTCTAATGCGAGTTCAGTTCAGCACGTCCAGTGTTTAAGCCGGCGAACTCAATTAACTCGTCGGCGCTTAACAGCGTGAATCATAAGCGCCACGTCAAAGAGGCCGACAATAACGTCTAGCCCAACGGTAAAGAGGAGATTATCCAGGCCCAGACCCGTTCCCTGCTTATACATATCCACCGTGAGCCTACCCGTCCAAGCGCACACGGCTGTTAGAGCGATCGCTGCGACCCATACCAACCAATCCAGGCTGCCGCGTGCCCATAAGTTATGGCTTACTCTCAATGCATCCTTCAGCATTACGACATCGCACCAGAGTACCAACACGGTGGCGATGACGAAGATAATAAATACCCCAATCTTGCCCCCTTGTCGCAGTAAAGTCACTTGTTCGAGGATAACCCCAGGGCCAAACGAAATCACGGTTGTGGTCAATAATATCGTCCCAATCCACATGAGCCACCTGCCAGAAGTACTAGCCCGCGGCTGAACAATAGTGCCTAAAATCAAAAAGAGTGAGCCGAAAGCTGCCGCGCCAAAAATGACCGAGAAGCACCCGGCGGCTATGGCTAACCACCGTATCTTCGCGGAAATGATGTCGCCGTGTTGGTGAGTGTTCCTCAATTATCCCTCCTGATCGACCTGGCGAAGCCTTATCTCGGCGTACACATTTTAGGGAATCCCGATCTGCCGTTCGGTGGTAGCCTCAGGCTGGTTATCGAGGGCACACTGACAGACGTATAGAAGGAAAGCTCGCAGCCGCGGTGACCTTTCGAAGGTGTGGCTGGCGGCCACGCGTTGCACCAGAGCGTCTCGCTCTGGTGCAATTTCGGAAGGATCTTCCGCGAGACGCGGCATCCGAACCTGACCTGGGTTCATGGCACCACCCCCCTGTCGCTTCCAGTTAGCGTTACCATACCACAGCCACTAGTTCCGAGCAAGGCTGTTGCCTGAATTCATGCAAGGGCTTACAGCCCGGACCTGCAATGATTTGGGGGGCAGAACCCCTGGTCCGGGCCGCCTGAGAAGAACTCAGCGGATCGGGGCGTGCGGCGGTGCGGCGAATTGGCCGAGCGGTTTGGCAGCCCGCGAGATCGATCGCCTATTTCGGCGGACAATCGGGGAACATGATCTGAGCTGTTTGATAAAGATATCTTCGCCAGTTGGCCCACTCGTGTCCCCCGGTGCTGAGCACCCAGAAGTTTCTCAGCCCGTACTGATCGAACAGCGCGAGGTCCTTCTGCCCGTTCTTGAGCGCGATATCGGTTTCGCCGGCGGCCATGTAAAGCGGCACGCGGAACTTGTCGTTTGTGGCTGAATCCCGCAACATCGCCCCGTAATACTCGTCGAACTTCTTCAGCGTGGGCTCGCTGATGTGGCCGGAGCTGTAGATATACAACTCACTGAACGTATCGAGGTGCGGAAAACCGGTATGGATCACTACCATGCCGCCCATGGAAAGACCCGCCAGGGCACGATATTCCCGGCTTGCTTTCGTGCGATAGTGGCCATCGACGTAAGGAATGATGTCCTTCAAGTACTCCTGCGAGCACTTGTCGTCGGTGCCAATGGGCGAAGGATCGAATGTCGCGCATGCGCGGGTATTCGGCATAACGATGATCATCGGCTTCGCCTTGCCCGCGGCGATGAGATTATCGAGAATGTCGCCCGCATAGCCGCCGTTCCGGTCTTCACTGCTCCATTTGGAGTCATCGTCTCCGCCACCGTGGTTCAGGTAGAGCACGGGATATCGTGCGTTCGCGTTGCTGCCGTAATCCGGCGGCAGATAAACGTGCAGGCGTTTGTCTTCGCCGGCGTAGTTCTTGTAGTCGGCCTGCTCGATTCTCCCGTGCGGGACATCAGCTTTTGCAAAAAAAGCCTGGTCGGTATAAACGGGCAACGCCGGAAGGATCGGAAGTGGGCAGACGCCCGCTTTCGGCACTGGCGGCATCGCGCGGCCCCTGGGCGGCGCACCTTCGCCGGGTTGCCCCGCGGGAGGTTGAGCCGCGAGCAACCCTAAAAGAGTAAAGGCCGCGATCGAGGTCAGTGCTCGCGACCCAAACCGCTCAATCCTTCTCATCATTATGAATCCTCCTGGAAATCCAAACTCCTATCTGGATTTTTTCGATCGGGCGTGTGATTTCTCTCCCACTTCGATAATCGTGTCGTCTCAAGTTCCGATAGAGGATAACATCATGCAGCGGTACTCGATGTCTTCACCGGCAGGCCGTTTAGATGCTAAACTCTCCGGCACAGCGGCCTGCGGATCGGTATTCCCGGCCCTATGCCGTAAGGAGGCGCGATGACCAAATCGAATTCCAACAACGATCCGATACTCAATCGCCGCGAGGCACTGCTTCTGCCGGCGACCGCGGGTATGGCAGCCGCGCTGGCTCGCCCTGCGGGCGCGTCCGACAGCACCAAGACCGCCGCCCACCAGGCTCCCGGAGGCTGTTCCACGCCGCGTTCCGCGGTGGCAAAAACTCAATATGGCAAGGTGCGCGGGTTTGTCGATGCCGGCGTCCTCACATTTAAGGGAATACCGTACGGGCAGGATACCAGTGGCGAAAACCGCTGGCTGCCGGCTAAACCTCCCAAGCCGTGGGACGGCGAATATCCCGCTCTGATTTACGGCGCCAATTGCCCGCAGCGGCTCCACGACTACACCGCGATCGAGCAATCGTTTCTGTTCGATTGGGACGACGGCTACATGAGCGAAGACATGCTCAAGCTGAACGTCTGGACCCCATCCTTGACGGGCAAGCGCCCGGTGCTGGTCTATTTTCATGGCGGCGGCTTCACGTTTGGATCCGCCTATGAATTGCCCTCGCAGGAAGGAGCGCAGCTGGCCCGGCACCACGATGCTGTTTCGGTGACTGTCAATCACCGCCTGAACGTGCTGGGATTTTTCGATCTGTCGGAGATTGGCGGGCCGGCATATGCTGACTCGGTAAACGCCGGAATGACCGATCTGGTGGCGGCGCTTCGCTGGGTCCGCGACAATATCGCGAATTTCGGCGGCGATCCGGATTCCGTGATGATCTATGGCCAATCGGGCGGCGGATCGAAGGTCACGTGCCTGATGGGCATGCCCTCGGCGGCAGGGCTGTTCCATCGCGCGTCGGTCCAGTCAGGCGGAGGCGGCAATCCTCCCAGCGCCGAACAGTCGCGCGAACTCGCCAGGCAGATCATGAAAGAACTCTCCCTGCCCGCGAACGACCTGTCTTCGCTGCAAAAGATGGAGTGGGCGAAACTCAATGCCGCCGCCAATGCGGCCGCGGGGAAAATCAATCCGCCCATAGGCCGGGGTCTCGGAATGGGAACTCCCGCGGGACCCACTCCGCGCGTCGGATTAGGCCCGACCCTCGATGGCAGTGTCATTACCATGCGCTCGTTCCATGAGGCCGCTCCGGAGATTTCCAAAAACGTGCCGATGCTGATCGGCTCGGTGAGCGAGGAAGGAAATCGGATGTCGTCCAAACCGACCGAGGCAGAGTGGCATTCGACTCTGGCAGCCACACTGGGTGACGACAAGGCATCCGCCCTGATCGCGGCCATGAAGAAGGCGCACCCGGAGAAAAGCATCCGCACACTTTCCTACGGCGTGAGCGGCCTTCTGGTGCGAAACAACGTTACCCGCATGGCGAAAATGAAAAGCGAACTCAAGGACGCGCCGGTCTATCAGTATTACTTCACCTGGCAATCCCCGATGCTGGAAGACGCCGGCGCCTGGCACACGGCCGAACTCGCTTTCTGCTTCGACAACACGAAGCGCTGCGAACAGGGCACGGGCAACACGCCGGAAGCGCAGGTGCTGGCGCGGAAGATGGCCACCGCCTGGGTTAACTTCGCGCGTACCGGCAATCCCAATCAACCCGGGCTTGCGTGGACACCGGCCGATCCGATCCGGCACCAGACTATGGTGTGGGACAACAACTGCCGGATGGTGGACGACCCGGAAGGCGAACTGCGAAAAATACTGCTCGCCTGACGGTCTCCTACTTGGCCCAGGCTTCCCCTTCCGGAGTTCTTCGCCAGGCGAAATAGGCATCTAGAACTTTGAGCGATTCCGCGCTCGGAACCGGTCCGGTGTGGGGAGTTTGCGCGAAATACATCACCACGGGTTTGGCGTCGCTGAAGGCGGGCCACGCGGGAACGGCTTCTCCGTTGGGATCGCCGCGCTTGGCGAAGTTCGTCCAATAGGTGGCCATCGCCTCTGAAACCGCCGGGTCTGATTTCGTTGTCTGTGGATTCGACGGATCGAGATGTTGAAAAACGTAGGCCACATCCATACCGTGCGGCGAGCCGTATCCCGCCCGTGGAGAATCGGCTGGGTATTCGGGGTGCTGGTCGAAGCAGTAATAGAACACTTTGGAGTTTCCGTTCTGCGCCGCGAGCCTCGCCCAGATCCACGTGTGCCAGCCGAATGCCGCGTCGCGGGTGAGATCGCGCGCCGTCTTCGCGACCGTCCCCGAACCGGGCGGATAAGCTGCGATGAGCCTGTCCGCGAACGGACCGTAGCGCGCCTTTACGGCGGCGATATATTCCCCTGGTGATTTCGGCGGCGAGAAACTCGCGCCTTCATCCGAGTTGTAGCCCACCAGGATGGGCGTATCGTTGTAGCGCTTCGCTTGGTAGAGCTTGTATTGATCGTCTGGAATCACCCACCCGTCGATGATCGGCCAGGCCAGACCCATGCCGCGGCCGGCCGTCTGAAGTTTATCGACGGGCAACTTCCGCAGTTCCGTAATCGACAAGGCGCCCGCGGTTTTGGCGAAAGCTTTCCCCGATTGCTCCGCGTCAGCCAGCCGTTTCAGGTTCTCGCCCGGAAACGTCGTGTGCCGCGGAGGGCCGAACGATCCGCCACTCTGCGAAATGGCCCCTTGAAACAGCCCTCTTGCCAACGGCGACGCGCACAACATGCTCACCGCGATTCCTCCGGCCGATTCGCCGAAAATGGTCACGCGATGGGGATCGCCGCCGAAAGAATCGATATTCTTTTTCACCCACTGGAGCCCCGCGATCATATCCAGCAGTCCGTAGTTTCCGGAGACGTGACTCGGGCTCTCGGCACTCAAATCCGGATGCGCCAGAAATCCAAGCTGCCCCACGCGGTAGGCGATGCTCACCAGCACCACTCCCTTTTGGGCCAATCGCTCCCCGCTGGAGGTCGGCTCGGAAGTAGAACCCATGTTGAACCCGCCGCCATAAATCCAAACCAGCACAGGGATGCGGTCGTGCGGGGATTTCGCCGGCGTCCAGACATTCAAATACAAACAGTCCTCGCTCGTTTCGGGCCCTTGACCCGCTCCAGGCGGCCTCATTCCCTGCACGCAGGAAGGCCCGAAGTGGATGGCCTGCCGCACTCCTTCCCATTTCGCGGCGGGCTCGGGAGCGCGCCAGCGACGGTCGCCCACCGGCGGCGCCGCGAACGGAATGCCCCGATAGACTGTCAGGCTGCCTTCGACGGCACCTTGTATGAATCCGCCCTCGACCTTGACCGGCGCGGGCGTCTGTGCGGCGCAAAGCGCTGCCGCCATCATTGCGACGAATAGAATGTTCTTCATTGCCATCGGGTCCTCATAGTTTCGCTTGCGAATTTGTAGATGTGGATGCTGCAGCGCGGCAGATTCAGCCCTGCTCGGACGGCAACCATCTCGCTCCAGAGACCCGTGTAGACGAGGCTCCCGGCGTGCTCGACAAGCTGGCCGTAGACATCAGGAGAAATGGCTGCGCCGGTTTTAGAAGCGTCGATGGTCGCGCTCACGGCTTTCCCCGTCGCTGTCTGAACCACAGCCGCAAGCATGAATCGGAAGGAACGAGCGGTTTTCATGCCTTTCAAACTACTTCATGTAGCCCTTTTCCCGGTAATAGCGGGCGGCCCCGGGATGCAGCGGAACCTCGTATCCGTTCCAAACCGTGTGGACGTTATAAGAGAAGTTCAGATGTCTCCATTGCAGCAGTTGCTGCTGTTCGTCCATCGCTTTGGCGACGATATAAGCGAAGTCATCCGGCATGTCCGTCCGGCCATAGATCGCCGTACCCGTGCGCACTACAGTCGGGATTTGCCGCTCGATTCCGCGGTATAAGCCCGCGGGGATGATGCCGCGCTCCTGTTCACCATCCTTCGCCAGTTTTGCCAGCAGATCGTCGGGAAGTCCGATGAAGTGGAGATCGAATTTCTGACTGATCTCGGTCCAGATCCTCCACTCCGGCGCGGTCGTCATGCCGCCGCCTCCTCCGATGGCGACATCGAACGTCTCACGGTCTTCGGGCGAACTGCCGACGCGCCCGCCGGCGGCCTCGATCATCTGTCGCGAAAGGCCGAAGTGAGCCAGGATGAGCGTGGCGTCGCCGCCGATCCCCGCAGTCAGAATCCGGATCGGCCAGCGCTTCTGCCGGATCTGGGCGAGGTCCGTGATCCCCGTTTCCGCCTTCGCTGCCACTAGAACGTAACTGGGATCCTGAATGTTGGCAATCAAACGCAGGTTCGTCCGGGGCTTTTCGCCGGCGTAGATTCCCGTCCCGCGATAGGCGTTGCGCAGGAATTGGATCGCCACCGCGCCGAAATCCACGGCGCCCAGGCCCGGCGCATTTCGTGGCGCCAGAATTTCGGGCACAGCCGGATCGGGGCGGTACGCAGGCGGCGTTCTTGCTTCGCCGACAATCCGCGGAGCGGCCGCGCCGTTACAGTTGTAGCAAATCTGCACGTCGTATCCATAGGGCTTCATCGCCGCTTGCACCACTTCCGCCATCGCTCCCCAAGGACATATACGGCATGCGCCACCGAAGACCGGCTTCTTCTCTTTGATCCCTGTCTGCGCGCCGGCGAGAGATGCGGCGGTCAGCAGAAGAAGAAGCGCCGAAACGGGGCGTGCGGTTGGCATCTCGCGCATGGCTCGATCTCCCTGAATGACGTGGTGCGTGGTGTACACGCTTACAATAGCGTATGTCGCGACTATCCGCCTGCTAGCGGCTACAAAATGTAAGCCCCTGCAGAACGTGGCATCATTGGGATACGATAGCTCCATCGACAGAGGAGATGGACTTCAATATATGGCGTTCACTGTGATCGCACGGAATCCTCACTTCCTTTTCGCGGC
>DATJMA010000138.1:0-27957 GCA_035509055.1 Bryobacteraceae bacterium
ACACCCGCGCCGGCACTGGCCGTCGCGAAAACGCAACTCCAGTTCGCTTACGTTGCCGGAAGCACAGCGCCAATTGCCCAGTCCGTCGCCATCTCCAATTCCGGCACCGGCACCCTCACCTGGTCTGCCGCTTCCGATTCCTCCTGGCTCTCCGTTTCTCCCGCCTCCGGTACCGGCGCCGGGAATCTCTCCATCTCCATTTCGCCCGCTGGACTCACTCCCGCCACTTACACCGGACACATCCAGGTCTCCGCTTCCGGCGCGGCCAGCAGCCCGCAGTCAGTCACCGTCACACTCACAATCTCCCCTCCCAGCACCGCGCCCGTGATCACCGGCGTCGTTAACGGCGCCAGCTTCCAACCAGGTATCGAGAGTGGATCGTGGGTGACCATCCTGGGATCGAACTTGTCGAACACCAGTCCCGGCCGCACCTGGAAGGCGAGCGAAATCGTCAACGGCAATCTGCCCCAATCGCTCGACGGCACCAGTGTCACAATCGACGGCAAACCGGCATACGTGTACTACATCAGCCCCGGGCAACTGAACGTACAAGCGCCGACCGATTCGGCCACCGGAAACGTCGCCGTGGTGGTTACTAATAATTCGCAAACCAGCGCCGTCTTCAGCGCGCAACTGGAAAACGCGTCCCCGGCGTTCTTTCTTTACCCTGGCACGACCAGACCTATCGTTTCCCATTTCCCCGACTACGCTTTGGTAGGCACATCGAGCGCGCCGGCACATCCGGGCGATGTGCTGATCCTGTGGGCCACTGGTTTCGGGGTAACCAGTCCGGCGACGCCGGCGGGAATCGTGGTCACCGGGGCGCCGGCCACAGCGACGCTGCCGGTGATTACCGTCGGCACGGTGCAAATGCCGGTGAGCGCGGCGGTACTCACGCCGGGCAGCGCTGGCCTGTACCAGGTCGCGATTCAACTCCCCACCACCGTGCCTACGGGCACCGTAGCGATCCAGGCATCCGTCGGCGGGGCGATGTCGCCCGCGGGAACCACGATCGTGGTGAGCGCGCAATGAACTATTTTTTCATCGCCTTTGCCTCGCGCTCGTATGCCGCCAAGCTTTCTTCCGTGGATTGGCGGGCGCGGCTGGGCTTCTCGCCCGGTTTGACCGGCGGAAGTTCGTTCAAGGCCTTGCGTTCACTTTCCGCGGCCTCGCGATACCGGTCATTGGCCGCGTAGGCCGCACCCAGAAGCTCGTAAAGCTTAAATGGATCGCTGGAGAGCTTCCGGCCGCGCTCGGCCAGCGCCAACGCCTCCCGAGGATCCCGGAGCGTGGTCACTTCTGTGAAAAGAAGATAGTTCGCCGCCTGGCGCAGCACCGGGAAGGTGGCGCCTGGCGCATTCGCCAGGTCGCGAAATTCCGCCAACCCTGCTTCGGCCGCCGTCTCCGCTTCCGGTTTGCGGCCGGCTTCCCAGAAGTCATCAGCCATGCGCATTCGCAGTTCGGCCTGATAGCCGCTGTAGGCCGGGTTCGGCCCGGTTCGGAGCAGGATATCGTAATCGGCGATTCCCTTCGCGAAATAGGCCGCCGATTCAGTCCAGCGTTTGTCATAGCCTTCCACGATACCTGCGAGACGCCGCACTACCGCCAACCGGTATCGCAGGTCGTTATCGTCGGGGCTCGCCGCAAGCAGCGGAAGCAAGATCTGCTCGGAAGTTCGTGCATGTTCCAGTCCGGCATCGAACTGGTTGATCTGGCCATAGGCGAAAACCAGGTGCGATTGGGCATTCGACAGCAGGATGCGGAAGCTGGGATAATCGCGATCCGGTTCCCGAACACGATTCACCACATCGCTCACCTGCCGGTCGTACGCGATGGACCGCTCCGGCTGCAGCAAGGCGTACGCCATGGCCCGGCGGTCAAGCAAGTTTGCAAAAGAATACGCATACGCCGGGTCGGCGGGTTGCTGCTCGACAGCTCGGCGCAGGTAGCCCTCGGCGCGGTCTAACTCGCTGGCGCCTTCGGTAGACGAGACAGCCACCCAGCCGCCGTGTTGTTGTTCCAGGGCGCCGAGAAGGGTGTACGCCTGGCCCAACTGGTAACTGTCTTCGATTGACGGCGGACTACCTGCCAGTTTCTCGAAGTGGTCCACCGCCGTGCGGAGACGATCGAAATCCTCCCGGTTGGCCAAATTCGAATCCGTGGCCTGGGCGCGATGCAGTTCGATCGACGTGCGAAGACGCACCGCGCCGCGATCGTTGCCGAGCGGTGCGAGCAGATCGAGCCCCTTCTGGTAGGTGGCAAGCGCCGCGCGGGTATCGCCCAGGTTGGTGCGGAACATGTTTCCCTGAATATCGCCCAGCCGCAGGTAGCCCTCGGCCAGTTCCAGCCGCAGGCCGCGATCGCTCTTCGCCTCACGCGAAAGGGTATTCAGGTAGTCGGTGGCGCGGCGGGCCATTTCGCCGCGCACCCTGGCCGAACCGCTGAGGTTGCTGACATCGTCGTAAAGGTCGAACAGCACATAATGGGCGAGGCGCCGCACTTCCTCGAACCGGCGCTCCGCCACACGCTTCTCGGCGACGGTGGAAACAACCCCCAGCGCGGCGCCCACCAGCGCCATGGCGGCCAATCCAACCGGCCAGCGGTGCCGCGCCACGAACTTCGCGGCGCGATAGCGGACCGTCTGGGGCCGCGCCAGGATGGGCCGGTTCGACAGATAGAGCTGCAAGTCCTCGGCGAGGCGTTCCGCGGATTGATACCGCTGGGCGGGTTCGTGGCGAAGGGCCTTCTCTAGAATGGTGGTCAGGTCGCCGGCGAGCGTCTGGCGCAGCCGGGCGGAGGTAGTGGATCGCTTTTCGGCGGCCGCCTCGGTAAGACGCGTGGGCCGGGACGGCGCCGTGTCTCGCACCGCGCGTTCCCATTCCGCCGCCGGCGTCACGCCGAACATCTCGAATGGGCGGCATCCGGCGAGCAGTTCGTACAGCAAAACTCCCAAGGAGTAGACATCGCTGGCCACGGTGGCGGGCTCCCCGCGCAGAACTTCCGGGCTGGCATACGTAGGCGTCAGAAATTGATTGACCGTCGCGGTCCGTTCGCCGCCCGCTTCGGCATCGATCATTTTGGCGATCCCGAAATCGAGCAGTTTGGGCTCGCCGCCTTCGGTGACGAGGATGTTGCCGGGCTTCAGATCGCGATGCACGATCAGGTACTGATGGGCAGCATTCACGGCGGCGCAGACTTTGATCATCAGTTGCAGCCGCTGCGGGATTGACAGGCGGTGCTGATCGCAATACCGGTCGAGACGGACTCCGTCCACATACTCCATCACCAGGTACGGTTCGCCCCGAGGGCTCCTGCCGCCATCGAGCAGGCGTGCGATGTTGGGGTGTTCGAGCCGCGCCAAAAGCTGGCGCTCCCGGCGAAAACGGTCGAGCGAATCGGGCGCGGCCAGGTATGGAGACAAAATCTTCAGCGCGGCCCTCTGCTCGTGCTCGCCATCTGCTCGCCGGGCCAGCCAGACCTCGCCCATGCCGCCCCGAGCCACCATCCGCATGGTCTGCCAAGCGCCGAAGCGCGCGCCCGAAGGCGAAGCATTTCCCTCGGCTGCCGCGGCTCTTTCGGCGTCATACGCCCGCACCAACTTCAGGACCTCGCGGTGTAACTCGTGGTCGCCCTTACATTGACGATCCAACGCTTGGTGGCGCTGGTCTTCATCCAACGAACATACCTGGTCAAAGATCTCCTGTAGCTGCTGCCAGTTGACGCTCATGGCACACCCGGGTGAAGTCTATTGTATAGGAAGCTACCAGGCAAGATAGCGTACGACTCCGAACCCATCCCCGCCACAACGGCACAACAACTGCTGCGTAGGGAGCGTGCATGCTGCTTAGATGCGTTAGTCCAGTGATATCATAGGTCGTAGATGAGCCTGCTTTCACCAAGACTCCAACTCAAGGTCGCGCAAAAGCAGATCCTGACCCCAGGGTTGGTGCAGATGGTCACCGTCCTTCAGCTTAACCGGCTGGAATTGAAGGAGATGATCACGCAGGAGATCGTTAAGAATCCGGTCTTGGAAGAAGCCACCGAAGAGCCTGGTGAGGAGATTACCCCCGAGGAACTGACCCCGCTTCTAGAGGCCGAGCAGGAGCACAACGCAGCCGACCCGTCGGATCGCCAGATCTTAGAGGCCACGGTTATGAGCGAGGGGAGCACGCTCGATGGAGCGGCGCCGGATGTCGCCATTAACGGCAGCCTGTTTCCGGATGCCGACGAAGCCGGGACCGCAGTGGCGGAACCGGAAGTTCCCACTGTGACCGATCCGGCACTGGAGACTCCGGCCACCACCGATCCTTTCGACGAGATCGATTTCGGGTCATTTTTCGACGATTACCTCGACCCGGGATATCGCACCCCCGCCTCGGAATCGGTGGAGAAGCCGTCGTTCGAGACGTTCCTTTCCGCGCCGGTCACGCTCGGCGATCATCTACGGTCGCAATTGAGCGTCAGCGTCATTTCCGATCTGGTTCGAAATGCCGCCGAATCGGTAATCGGCAACCTGGATGAGGACGGCTACCTCACGGCGGGTTTGGAGGAGATCGCCCAGGTCGGGGAGCACAAGCTTACCGACGTGGAAGAGTCGCTGAAAGTCGTGCAGTCGCTCGATCCAGCCGGCGTGGGCGCCCGCAATTTACGCGAGTGCCTGCTGCTGCAGATCGAAAGCGTAAACGGCAAAGGCGGGGTGGCCTGGCTCGTCGTTACCAATCACCTGCGGTTGCTGGAGACGCGGCAATATAAGGAGATCGCGCGGCTTTTGGGGCGCCCCCTGGAGCACGTCGAGATCGCCGTCAAAATGATCCAGCATCTGAACCCGCGGCCGGGTCTGCGGTATTCGGGCGCGGGCGCGCGGGTGGTCGAGCCGGATGTATTCATCACCAAGGATGGGGACGATTACATTATCCAGATGAACGACGAAGACGTACCGCAGCTTCGCCTCAACGCGCAGTACCGCAAAATGCTCGATCGCGATAACGGGCAGACCAAAGAAGTGCGCGATTACGTCCGCGAGCGCTATACATCGGCCATCCAGCTCATGAAGAACATCGAGCAGCGGAAGCAGACCATCATGAAGGTCTGCCAGGCCATCGTGCGCCGCCAGACCGAGTTCCTGGCCCACGGCCTGGATTATCTGAAGCCGATGATGATCAAGGAAGTGGCCGAAGAGGTGGGTGTACATCCCTCGACCGTGAGCCGCGCAGTAGCCAGCAAATATGTACACACGCCACAAGGCGTCTACGAACTTCGATATTTCTTCTCGGAAGCCGTGCAGGGCCCGTCCGGCGGGTCTACACCGTTGCTTACTCTGAAACGCATGGTGAAGAAGATGATTGACGATGAAGATCGCACCAAGCCCCTGACCGACGAGCACATCACCGCGATGCTGCAAACGCAGGGGATCAATGTCACCCGGCGCACCGTGGCGAAGTACCGGGAGGACATGAAAATTCCCTCCACGCACCAGCGCCGTATCCGCAACTGACGCGGCGCTTGCCGTGCAGCCCACGGCCCTCCGGAAAAGGTTTCAACTGGGAGAAACCCATGAAAATCACCTACACGGGCAGACAAGTGGAACTGGCTCCAGCCCAACTGAAGAAACTCGAAGCCCGATTCGCCAAAATCGGGAAATTACTCCGCGGTAAACAGGAATGTGAAGCGCACGTGATCCTCTCGCTCGAGCGGCATTTGCACCACGCCGAGGCTACCATCCGTTATTTCAATAACCAGCTGGTCGGCTTGGGCTCGTCGAGCGACCTGTTCGAAGCGATTCGCGAGGCCGCCGAGAAGCTCGAAAAACAAGCCGTAAAAGCTCGCACCAAATGGCGCGACAACAAGCGTTCACCCCGCGAAGCCGCGCCGCAGGAATCCGCCCCGCCGCCCATAGCTGGTAAAAAGCGGGGTCAAACCGAGCCGGAAGCCGACCGCTTGATTTATCATGTGGAGAACCACAAGAAAAGCAAACCAATGACCTTGGACGAGGCGATTCTCGAAATGGACGGCCGCGACTACCTGGTCTACCGGGATGCCAAAACCGAGCGCATGGTGATGCTGGTTCGCCGCCGCGATGGTCATTTCGATATGGTGGAGGCGTAGCGTCCCAGAAATGAAAACTCCGAGCCCTGCCCCACGGGCCCAGTCACGCAAGCCGGCGCACAAGCCGGAACTGGTAGTGATCACGGGCCTCAGCGGATCGGGGAAGGGTTCCGTTCTGCGGGCATTGGAGGATCTCGGTTTCTACTCGGTGGACAACCTACCGGTTGACCTGATTCCCAAGTTCGCGGAATTGACTCACGACAACCCAACCATCACTTCGGCCGCCCTCGTGGTGGATGTGCGCGAAGGCCAGGGTCTCAAGCGATTTCCCGAAGTCTATGCCTCCATTAGCGGATCGGTTAACGCCAGGCTAGTCTTTCTGGAGGCCGACGATGCCACCATCGTCCGCCGTTTCAGCGAAACCCGCCGTCCTCATCCTTTGGGTGGACAGGCAATTACCCAAAGCATCCGGGCCGAGCGGCGGCAACTGGCGGCCATCCGCGGAATGGCCGACCTCATCATCAATACCTCGAAATTCACGGTCCACGAACTGCGCGAATTTATCGGCGAACGCTTCCGCGGCGAAAGCAGCAAGTCGCAGATCCTCATTTATGTGACGAGCTTCGGATTTCGTAAAGGTATTCCGCCCGATAGCGATCTGGTGTTCGACGTCCGCTTTCTGCCCAACCCCAACTACATTCCGCGCTTCAAGAACCTGACGGGACGGAATCCGGGAGTGGCGCGATATATCCGGTCGTTTCCGCAGACCGTCGAGTTCATCAAGCGAATCACCGAGCTGTTAGTCTATCTGCTGCCGCACTACATTCGCGAAGGCAAAAGTTATCTGACAATCGCATTCGGATGCACCGGCGGGCAGCACCGGTCGGTGATGATGGCTGATCAGATCCGCACGAACCTTGCGGATGCGGGGTTCAAAGTCAAGGTAAGTCACCGTGACATCGTCGCGGGTCCGGCATAAGCGGCCTATTATTTCTTCCGCGGTTCCACCCGGAACTGGTTCACCTCGCGAATCTGGTGAACGTGCGGTTTGGACTTCGCTTCCAGCCGTCTGATGCCATAAAATGCGGCGGCGGACACCGCAAGCGAAGCCGCGCAGACAATCACGACGACATACCGCCAGAACCGCTGCCGTTGTGCGTCGTCCATTGGAAATATTGTACGGCAGGGCGTACATGCCCCGGCATACATCTTTAGAGAATATCGGTCTCGCACAGGATCTCCCGCGAAGATGCGAGGCGCCAAAAAGAATTACTCGCGGATTTTCCCTGCGTACTCTGCGCCTTTGCGTGAGAGTTTTTTACACGCCCCAGCAGTAATCTTCGACTGCCTTCTCGATCGACGTGTCTTTCTCCGTCAGGCGCATCAGCTCCAGCCGGATCGCGTCCACCAGCGCCTTCCAGCTCGCCTCGATCACGTTGTCGGATACCCCTACCGTCGCCCAGCTTCTGCGATTGTCGGACCATTCGATCAGCACCCGCACCCGCGCCGCCGTGCCTTTGCGCGAATCGAGCACGCGCACTTTGTAATCGGTCAACCGCACGTGCGCGATCTGCGGGTAGACCTTCGACAGGCACTTCCGCAGGCACTGGTGCAAAGCATGGAAAGGCCCATTACCCGTTGCGGTCGCCGTGTGGACGCCGTCCTGAGCCTGTAAGGTAACCGTCGCGGAAGTCTGCGTGTTGACGGCCGGCAAACCAGCCCTTGTCGAAACCTCGTAGCTGTCCACCTCGAAGAAATGCAGCCCCGGATTGAGAGCCTCCCGCACCAGCAGCTCGAATGTCCCCTCGGCCGCCTCCAGTTCGTAGCCTTCGTACTCCATCTGTTTGATGCGTTCCAGCAATTCGCGGCGTGAATCTTCGTCCAGCCGGTCGGCCAGCCCGTGCTGCTTCAGCTTGTAGAGAATGTTGCCTCGCCCGGAGAGATCGCTCACCAGCACCCGCTGCCGGTTTCCCACCGATTCCGGCTTGATATGTTCGTAGGTGGCTGCGTCTTTCAATACCGCCGCTACGTGTACGCCGCCCTTGTGCGCGAACGCGCTTTTACCCACGAATGGCCGGTCATTCGGAAGCGGCAAATTGGCTAATTCCGCGATGAAGCGGCACACCGAAGTGAGACTCGCCAGCTTTTCCGGACCGACGGTAGTGTGCCCCAGCTTCAGTTCCAGGTTGGTGATAACCGAGGCCAGGTTGGCGTTGCCGCAGCGCTCGCCATAGCCGTTGAGACAACCTTGCACGTGCGTGGCGCCGGCTTCCACCGCGGCAATCGAGTTCGCCACCGCGAGATCGGAATCGTTATGCGTGTGGATCCCGATCACGCCGTCGAAGCGCTTGCGCACTTCGGCTACGGCATCCACCAGCCGGAAAGTTACGGCGCCTCCATTGGTATCGCAGAGACAGAGCACCGATGCGCCGGCCGATTGCGCGGCTTCCAGCGTCTTGAGTGCGTACTCCGGATTGGCCGCGTAGCCGTCGAAGAAATGCTCGGCATCGTAGATCACTTCCTTCCCATGATCCACGAGGAACTTCACGGTCTCGGAAATCAGCTTCAGGTTTTCATCGAGCGATATGCCGAGCGCCCGCGCCACGTGCAGATCCCACGTCTTACCGAAAATCGAGACCGACGGTGTTCCGGCCTCCGCCAGCGCCTGCACGTTGCGATCTTCCTCGACCGTGTTGCGCGCGAATCGCGTCGAGCCGAACGCCGTGAGCCGCGAATGTTTGAGCTGCAAACCAGCGGCGGCTTTAAAAAACTCCCGATCCTTGGGGTTCGAGCCAGGCCAACCGCCCTCGATGTAGTCGATGCCGAATTCGTCCAGCTTCTGGGTAATGAGGATTTTGTCCTCCACCGAGAATGAGACGGCCTCGCCCTGCGTGCCGTCCCGGAGAGTGGTAT
Organism: Bryobacteraceae bacterium; assembly: GCA_035509055.1. Classification (GTDB taxonomy): domain Bacteria; phylum Acidobacteriota; class Terriglobia; order Bryobacterales; family Bryobacteraceae; genus PALSA-129. Next base: position 8,959 of record DATJMA010000138.1, read on the forward strand.
CGAACGTCGAGATTTTCATAAAAATGCCTGGCTTAATGTCCCGCTTCCTGCGGGATTCCGACTTCCTTTTTCTTTTTCAAAAACGTCATCATTTCACGCAGCTCGCGTCCCACTTTTTCGATAGGCTGATCCCTCGCCTCCTCCCGCATTTTGAGAAACTTATGGCGGCCGCTTTGGTTTTCCCCGATCCATTGCCGGGCAAACTCGCCGGATTGAATCTCCGACAGGATCTTCTTCATTTCCGCCCGCGTCTGCTCGTTGACGATGCGCGGCCCACGGGTATAATCGCCGTATTCGGCGGTGTCCGAAACCGAATAGCGCATGTACCCGAGGCCTCCTTCCTGAATCAGGTCGACAATTAGCTTCAGCTCGTGCAGGCACTCGAAATAGGCGATTTCGGGAGCGTATCCGGCCGCCACCAGCGTCTCGAATCCGGCGCGAATCAGCTCGCTCGCGCCGCCGCAGAGCACCGCCTGCTCGCCGAACAGATCGCTCTCGGTCTCCTCGCGGAAGTTTGTCTCGATCACGCCGGCCTTCAAACATCCCAGTGCCAGCGCATACGCCAGCGCGCGCTCCAGCGCCTGTCCGGTGGCATTCTGATGCACCGCGACCAGCGCCGGCACGCCCACACCCTCCGTGTACAACTCGCGAACGCGATGGCCGGGCGCTTTCGGCGCGACCATCGACACGTCCACGCCCGCCGGCGGAGCGATCTGTTGAAAGTGAATGTTGAAGCCGTGGGCAAACATCAGCGTCTTGCCCGGCGTCATGTGCGGCTTGATGGATTCGTTATAGAGATCGGCCTGGATGTGATCGGCAACCAGAATCATCACCACATCGGCGGACTTCGCCGCATCGGCGGTGGTTGCGACCTTCAGTCCGGCGGCTTCCGCCTTCGCCCACGACTTGCTCCCTGGGTAGAGCCCGACCACGACATCCACGCCCGAATCGCGCAGATTCAGCGCATGCGCGTGCCCCTGGCTGCCGTACCCGATAATCGCGACCGTTCGCCCGTTCAAGTAATCCAGATTGCCGTCTTTTTCGTAAAACCGTTTCGACATGTCTTCTCCAGAGAAAAACCAGGATCAACTTCTATTTGATTCCGGAACCAGCTCCAAACCGGCGCGTGTGGGCACCGGCGGTTGTAATCGCAGCTTCTTGTTCTCCAGCGCGATCGCCAGCGGTCCCGAGCGCGTAACGTCGATCTCGCCGTAAGCCCGCATCACATCAACGAACTCGTTCAGCTTTTCCGGATCGCCCGTGACCTCGATGGCGTAACCTTCGGTGGACGAATCCACCACGCGCCCGCCGAAGATCTCGGCCTCCTTGAGCACTGCCGTCCGTGATTCCAAGGGCGTGCGAATCCGCACCAGGATCAGTTCGCGCACCACCGAGGGCGATTCGGTCAGATCCGTCGCCTGCAAGACATTGATCAAGCGGTTCATCTGCTTGATCACCTGCTGGCGCAAGGTGTCGTCTACGTCGACCACGATGGTCATGCGCGAGAGTGCGGGGTCGAGCGTTCGCGCCACAGTCAGGCTTTCAATGTTGTAGCCGCGCTGGCTCAGGAGGCCGGTGACGCGCATCAGCGCCCCCGGTTTATTTTCGAGAAGCAGAGAGATTACTTGCAGCATGCGAGCCTCACTTGGCCGGCACCGCCACGGGTTGCGGCGGACCGAGCACCATTTCCTGTATCGCACCGCCGGCGGGCACCATCGGGTACACGCACTCGAACGGCGTCACCTTTACGTTCAGCAGGTAAGGACCGGGCTCGCGCACCGCCTCTTCGAGCGCGCCCGCCAACTCCCACGGCTTCTCTATGGTTTTGCCCTTGAATCCGTACGAGCCCGCCAGCTTTTCGGCATCCGGGAAGCAATCCAGTGTCACCGCGCTCATGCGATTGTTGTAGAACAGCTCCTGCCACTGCCGCACCATGCCGAGATAGCCGTTGTTCATGACGACGATCTTGATAGGAAGAGCCTGGCTGGCGATCGTGCCGAGTTCGGGGATGGACATCTGAAAACCGCCATCGCCGACCAGCGCGAACACCAGCTTGTCGGGACGCGCAAACTGCGCCCCTACTGCCGCGGGAAGCCCGAACCCCATCGAGCCGAGCCCGCCGGAGTTGATCCACAGGCGCGGTTCGTTGAAGCGGATTAACTGCGCCGCCCACATCTGGTGCTGCCCCACGTCCGAGCAGATAATCGCGTCGCCTTGCGAGAGCCGGTCGAGTTCCGCCATCAGGTGCTGCGGCTTGATCTCGCTATCGGAAGTGACGGGCTGAAGAGGGTGCTCGTCCTTCCACGCACGAATCTGCCTCCACCAGGCGCGCCTCGCGGCGATGCGCGTTTCGTCGTCCGGAACCGGATTTTCAACGATCAGCTTGTTCAGCTTCGCCAGCACGCGCTTCACGTCGCCCACGATGGGCACGTCGGGAGTGCGGATCTTGCCCACTTCCGCCGGATCAATATCCACGTGAATCACCTTGGCGTGCGGCGCGAACGCGGCCAACCGGCCGGTGACGCGGTCGTCGAAGCGCACGCCGAGCGCGATCAGCAGATCGCTGTTGGTCATCGCCAGGTTCGCCGCGTAGCTGCCGTGCATTCCCGGCATGCTGATGAAATTCGGGTGGTTCGAGGGAATCGTGCCGAGCCCCATCAGCGTGTTCACGGCGGGGGTGTCGGTGAGTTCGGCGAGCTTGCGCAGTTCCGCCGAAGCTCCGGCGGCGACGATTCCGCCGCCCGAGTAAATCAACGGCCGGTGCGCTTCCTGAATCATCTGCGCGGCGCGCCGGATCTGACCGGTGTGGCCTTCGGTGAAAACCTTGTACCCCGGCAGGTGAATCGACGTCACCGGCTGATAATGTCCCTGTCCGGTGAGCACGTCCTTGGTAACGTCCACCAGCACCGGTCCGGGACGCCCGCTGGACGCGATATAGAACGCTTCATGCACGCTTTGCGCCAGGTCCTCCAGCCGCTTGACCAGGAAATTGTGCTTGGTGCAGGGGCGCGTCAACCCGAAAGTGTCGGCTTCCTGAAAGGCGTCGCTGCCGATCAGCTTGCTCGATACCTGTCCCGTGATGGCCACGATCGGGATCGAATCCATCATCGCGTCCACCAGACCCGTGGTCAGGTTCGTCGCGCCAGGACCCGAGGTGGCGCAGCAAACGCCCGTCTTTCCCGTGGCGCGAGCATATCCCTCGGCGGCGAACGCGGCGTTCTGCTCATGCCGCACCAGCACATGACGCACGTGGTGCTCGTACAGCGCGTCATAAAAAGGAAGCGTGACGCCGCCGGGATACCCGAACATGCAATCGACGCCCTCGCGCACCAGGCATTCGAGGAGCATCTTGGCGCCATTGATCAACGTTGACATGAGTTGTGCCTCAATTAAAAACGGTGCATAACAAAAAAGGCCATCTGCGGGTCCGTTTCCCCCGCCGATGGCCTCGAAATCGAGTTTCGTTCGGCCTAAGCGGGGCCGGTAATAAGAATGCCTACGGGAATTACTACAGCGACAGCGAGCGAGGATTGTACGGCCCGAATTGCAAATGCTTGCGGCATGACGAAAACTAGCTTTGAGTGTATCCTACAAGTTTTCCAAATGCAAGTGCGCTAAAGAATAAATAATATTAATCGAAGGATTTGCGGTAGGTCTTCTCGAAACGATTGCGGCTGTTCGTCACTGTAAATGTGCCATCTTCGCCCGCCGTGATTTTGATCCAGTTCCCCTGGCAGTTATTTCCGCCGCCCAGGTTGGCGATGAAGTTCTCCGGCACATTGTGCGCGGCGTCGTTCCTCGTGGCGAGATGGAGTTGCCAGAGATCGATGAGCCCGGGCGAATCGTGTATGGTCTGCCAGGCCTCCACCGAACCGCCGGTATCGGGGCCGTTATTCATCACCGCGACTCGCGGCGCGAGCGCCCACACCATCTGCGGCGAGCCCGATGTCTTCTTCCCGTGGTGCGTGGTCATGTAAACATCGGCCTTGCCGAGCTTGTTCACGGGGCAGGCGAGGTCGTGCTCCTGGTTCCAGTAAAGATCGCCTAGATCCACCACGTGAAATACGCCGTAAGTGATCCACATGCCGATGGAATGGGCGTTCTCGCCGGTATCGATGGCGATCGGTTTGTAGGTGGCGCACTCCGGATTGGGCCGGCCGGCCCCGGCCAGCGGCTTGTCGACGGCTTTTCCCGCCGCAGTAACCACTACTACTTGAATTCCGCGGATCGGGATGGCATCGCCGGCGCGCACGATGAAATGCTTGCCCTGAGCACGAGCCAGTTCGTACCGCCTCACAACCTCCCTATTGTCCTTGACATCCTCGAAATTCTCTCCATGATCGATGAAGTTGACGATCCTGATCCTGGCCGCGAGTTGCGGCACCCCGCCCGCATGGTCCTTGTGGTAATGGGTGATCACCAGGTAATCGATCTGGCGGATTCCAGCGTCGCGAGCGGCAGCCATGATGCGGCCGGCATCGCGATTTTGGAACCCGTCATATCCCGTGTCCACCAGCATGGATTCACCCGTCGGCGAAACGTACAGAGTCGATTTTCCGCCCTCCACGTCGATGGCGTAGATTCGGAAATCGGCCGCGGCGGCCAGGGATGCGGCGGTCAAAAACAGGGAAAGCGCGACGGATAATCTCATAGAAGGGCGGTCAGTTGATTGTATCGGGTGGGGGTGTCGGTTCAATTACAAAAAAGATAAGCAACTTTTCGCTGCTTCGTTCGTTTAAGAAACATGCGATCGATCTGCCTCCTATTATCCGCCGGCGTCCTGTTCGCCCAGCCGGATGCCCGTCCCACCTTTGAAGCCGCTTTCATCAAGGCGAATACAACTGGAAGCGGAAGCAGTTCGACGAACGGCACCAAGGGCCAGATCGTAATGGTCAATCAAAGCCTGAAGCGCATCATCGAGCGTGCGTACAATGTTAAATCATTCCAGGTAACGGGCCCGGACTGGATCGAAAACGTTCACTTCGATATCACCGCCAAATACCCCGAAGACACCAGGAATTCAGATCGCCCCGCCATGCTGCGCACTCTGCTCGAAGAGCGTTTCAAGCTGGTCACCCATAAGGAAACCAGGGAAATGCCGGGATATGCGCTGGTGGCCGCCAAAAACGGACTAAAGGTGAAGCCGGTCGAATCCCCGGGGGGCGATGGCACAAGCAGCAACGAGCACAATGGGGCTGTGACCCTGAAGGTAACCAACATCGCGATGGCCGGGCTCGCCGACTATCTCGCCCGCCGGGTGGATGCGATCGTGGTCGATCACACCGGCGCCGAGGGACACTACACGTTCGAACTGCACTGGAACGTGGATGACGAGAGCGGGGGCGCGGCCGCCCGCGGTGCCGCGGAATTTGCCGCCGTTCAGGAGGCCGTCGGCACCCTCGGCCTGCACTTGCAGGCCACCAAATTGCCCGTAGACATCGTCGTAGTGGATCACGTCGAGCGCGTGCCCACGGGGAATTGACTGGCGCCCTACTGCCCCTTCTTTTCCTCGACGCCGAGATCGGTCAGCACTTTGGGATTAGCCTCGTCTTGTGCCAGCAGATTGTGGCACGCGTTGCAATCCTGAGTGATCGATTCGCCCGCCTTGGAGGAGTGCGAGCCGTCGTGGCAGCGGAAGCAGCCGGGGAAATCGTCGTGCCCGATATTCATCGGATACGCCCCCCAGGTGACTTTCATCTCCGGAAACACATTGCGATCCCATACCGCCAGCACGCCCTGCGCGGACTTCGTGACTTCCGCCTGCCGCTGCGCCCAAATCTCCGGATAGCTCTCCTGGTAGAACCTGGCGAACGCCGCCGGTATCTTCTCCTTCGCCTCGTCGCGCGAAAGGTACGGCGCCTTGAGAATCTCTACTGCCTTCTTCTTGGCGAACGGCAAGCCCGCGGATATCGCCCCGTTGTTCATCGCCTTATCCACACCGCGATCCGGTAGATCGTAGCTGTGCGCCGGACGATTGTGGCAGTCCATGCAATCCATGACGCGGGTCGCCGGATTGATGCCGGTGGCTTTCGAGCTGGCATCGGCGTACTCGGTGACCTTGCCGTTGTTGTCATATTCCACCCACGGAATCGTCTGCCGGCTGTCGTCGGAGCGGTACCGAATCGTCACCCCGGGACCAAGGTGCGTCCCGTGGATCCCGATTCCTTTATTTCCGCCGCCGATTTTCATCAGCAGGACGGTTTTCGTCAGCGTGTTGGCCTCGTCCGTGGCGTACTTGGGGATCACCTTCAACCGGTCCTCACCATACTTCTGGGGCCAGTGGCACTGCTCGCATGTCTCGCGGGCGGGGCGCAGATTGTGTACCGGTGTCGGGATGGGCGTGGGATAGGTGTGGAATGTCACTGCTAACACCTGGCCCACCCCCGAAAGCTTACTCTTAACGAACCAGCCGGCGCCCGGGCCGATATGGCATTTCACGCATTCCACCCGCGAGTGCGGAGAATTCTGGTACGCCGTGAACTCCGGCTGCATCACCGTGTGGCACGTTTGCCCGCAGAAAGTAACGCTGTCCATGTAGTTGATGGCGCCATAGGTGAGCTGGCTGGCGATGGCGATGTTGAGAAGCGTCGTAGCGCCGAAGAAATACGTGAGCTTGCGCAGTTCGAAGTTGCCCCAACTCAGCGCGGGGAAGTGCGATGGATAGATCCCGCTGCGCCCCTCGCGCCGCCGCTTCAGCCAGATTCCCAGCGGAATCAGGACCAGGCCAGCGAAGAACGGGGCAGGCAATCCGAGATATGCCAGGATCCCGATGTACGGGCTGCTGGCTTCTCCTCGCAACGTCACGGGCAACAGAAACAGCCAGAAAACACTGGCGGTGGTAACAATCACCACCCCCGCCAGGCTGATCCAGTTATTCGCCAGGTAAATCAGCGGGGACAACCACCCCCTCCCGTGGTTCTCGGTATTTCCGGTCGGCATATTTCAGTCAATCTCCCGCGGCATGAATCGGTTCCTGCCGCTCACTCGAGTGCTCGGTCTTTTTGGAGCTGTACCCAGTCAGAAAAGCGGTATTCAAAGGATAAACATCGGGATCGAAAATAATGGAATAGAAGTGCCAGACCAAAATCGCCAGCGTGGCCAGCAGCGCTTCGTAGAAGTGCACCGATGTAGCCACGTCCAGCCAGCTCTTGGGCAGAAATGTCATCGCCAGATTGTTCGCCCAGAGTAACAGTCCGGTCGATGCCATGACCACGGCTCCCCAGACCACCGCCCAGTATTCGGCCTTTTCTACATAGCTGTGAGGCGACCTCACCGGCGGCTCCGATCCTAGCCCGATGCTGTAAGCAAACCCGGCGCTGGCCTCGCGCGCGTCCTCCAGTCTCGGCAGCATTTCCTTCCAGTGATTCCGCAGTTTGCGGTTCACGATCAGCGAGACTAGATGCGTGACCGAGACCGCGATGAAAATCACCGCGGCTATCCGGTGAACGATGCTGCGCAGCGAATGCGTGACCAGAAGCGGTTCCGCCCACCAGGTGTCCGGATATTTCAGCGCGAAACCGGTCCAGACGAGGGTGATGAACGAAAGCGCCAGCAACGCGTGCTGCACGCGTTCGAACGGCAGCATGCGGAGTTCCCCATGAGCGCTTGCGCCGCCCGCCGCGTGCGCCGGCACGCGCCTTTGGAACCGCAATCGGATCAGTTTCCGGATCCAGTCGCCGCCCTGATGTATCAGCATCAGGCCGATCGTCGCCGGGATCAGAAGCAGATAGAACTCGCGCACCCACCTCAACATCGCCGGCTCGCTCTTTCCCTCGGCTACGTGTACCTGGCTGATCGCAAACCGCGTCCCCGCCCCGGGATGGCACTGCCCGCAAGTCTTGGGCAGGTTCTTGGGATTGATCGTCGACTTCGGATCGGATGAGGGCAGGATGTTGTGTACGCCATGGCAGCTCGCGCAATTCGCCACTGTTTGCGAGCCCTCCTTGGCGGCCAGGCCGTGATAAGACGAGTCGTAGCTCACCAGGCGGTCCGAAGGCAATCCGAACTTCTGCGTCAGCCGCACGTTGCCGTGGCAACTTCCGCAGGTATCGCGAATATGCGCCGGGTTTACCGGAGAGGCCTCGCTCGTATGTTTGATGATCTTGTGTTCGCCATGGCAATCGGTGCAAAGCGGCGCCTGGGAGATCCCCGCCGCCAGCGCCTTGCCGTGCACACTCGACCGGTATTGCTCCACCACCTCGCTGTGGCACATGCCGCAGGTATCGGGAACGGCCATGCGGAAAGCCGGAGACGCGGGTGAAAGCAACTCGTGGGCGCTCCCATGACACAAGGCGCAATCGGGCGCACTGTCGTTACCAGCCTTGCGGGCCAGGCCGTGGACGCCTTTTTCGTAGTCGCCAGCCTGGTCCGCATGGCAGGTCACGCATTGCGGTTTCGGAATATTAGCGGGGTGCGGATATTTCTCGTGCGAATCGTGACACGTGTCGCAGGTCAGATCTTTGTGCGCGCTGTTCGCCAGTTTCTTCCCTTGATCGTGACAGGACGTGCACTCCGCAGCCGGCGCCGGACTATCGGCTGCATAAACGATGGCGCCGGCTTCGCCCGCCAGGAAAGCAAGTAGGATAGAACCGAGCCCTCGGCCGATCCTGATCAGTGCCCGGTTCCCCATTGGACTACACCCCCATGTTGCTGTTCTGGACCCAGCTCTGCCAAACGTAGATCCCGCCCAGGATCACGCCATAAACCACCGTCACCACCGTGGCGGTCTTGCCCCATTTATCTATGAGGTCGAGCTTCTGGGCCACGGCGGCTTGTTCGGCCATCTTCTTGTCGGAAGTCGGATCCGAAACGTGCAGGTTGTCGTCTTCCTTGCTGGATACCGACTTGCGCCAGATGAAGAGGGCCAACACCCCCAGTGCCATCACAATCCAAAGGACTACAAACGGAATCAGAGTTTTCATGCTATTTAGCCTCCAGGCATTTCTCTAAAGTTGAATTTGGAGCGCGGACCGATCCACAAAACCGCCGCCTCCCGCAATTCCCAGTCCCTGCCGGTCGAACTTTTTACCGGTCGCCTCCTCGATCGCATCCACCACCAGCAAGAGGTAGGCATCCAGCGCGCACCGCACCTCCTGACGCGTCTCGCACGAACCGTCCTTCGCCTGGTCGCAGCAAATCGAACAGACTTTGCCGCGGATGGCATCGATGTACGGCTGGATGTCGTCGCTCTTTACCGACTGGATGGCTTGCGCCACCTCCGGAAACAGCCGGAATAACGCGCATTCCACGGGTGCTTCCAGACCGCACTGACCCTCCGCGGTACGTTCCGTACAGACGCTGCAAATTTTGTTTCGGGCAATCGACTCCAATTCTACTAAAGAGCGGTCCATCAGGCGTATCTCCTTTTCTGAATCAGAGGTAATGCACGCCAAAGACCACGAAGTCAGGCCACTAACCTATTGAATTTTGCAACGATTCTAGCGGCGAGGCCGCTTCGGTGGGGCTATTGGCGCAGGTCCAAGAGAAGGGGTGGGGGTTATTTCACCTGCGTTGCTATGGAGGGAGGGTTTTTCTACGCGTAGCGCCGCGGCCATGATCGCCAGCAGCACGGTGTTGATGGGATCTTCCTCAGATACTACCGAGACGATGCCGGCTTCCCAGGCCTGGGCCAATTGGAGTGCCTGCGGTTCTTTACGGGCGATCAGCACCACACGCCCAGGATTGGGCAGGGGGAGGGGCAGCCGTGCGAATGCCTCTTCGTCCAGGACCATCACGCCTTGACGCGAAAGATCCGGTTGCTCGACCGCTTCGATATGCCAGGCGCAACTGCGGGACAGAGCTTCCCGCACCGCGCTGGCATATTGATTATCGGCAATCGATAACTGGACGGATTGCATCATGAACGGCTCCTCGCCTCCACCTTTTCCGCGGTTTACTTCTTCGGCGTGAAGCCGTCCAAGGTTTTCTTTTCCTTGTAATACTTGCCGGCATCGGTCAAATTGCCGCTCATTACGGTCTTATCGGCGGTGACCTTTTCGTGGCAGACGGTGCAGGCCTTCTTGGTGTTCTTGGCATACTCGGCGGTGCCATAAGAAGCCGTGGTGCAAAGCAGGAAACCACCCGCTAAGATTGCCGCGGGCAGAATCGTTTTCAGATTAAAATGGGACATAAGCCTCCGATTTCAAAGCAAGCAATTGCCCTTCCAAGCCGATATCTTCAGCAGAGCGAGTAGATTAAGCCCCCGACTACCCACAAATTTGGGGGGCCATACCCCCCGGAAAAGCCGCACATTGCGTGAATTGCCCCAAACCTGCCCTTGTTATACTTAGGTCCTAAGCCCCGATGTCTAAGCTCACTCCAGGCTGGCAGAAGACTAGCGTGTTGGAATCGGTGTTTGACCAGCTTTCCGACGCCCTGGTTCTATATGACCCGGAATTCCGCATTACCGGTGTCAACCGGTCGGCGGAGAAGCTCTTTGGAATGTCCTCCGAGGAAATGCTCGGCCGGCATTGCCAGGAGATCTTCAACTGCTCGGTCTGTGAACCAGGGTGCGGCATGCTGGTGGGGCTCAATCAGTCTGCAGGTGCGCCTAATTCCACCGTCAGACTGCGCACGGAAAATGGCATGGAACGCCTCGTCGTCATGCGGACTACCCAGATGTTTGACGAGGACGGTCAACTCTCCGGTGTAGTGGCCACCATCAAGGACGTTACCGAGGAATCCGCACCTCAGAAGCGGGAAGTCATCGCCGAGTCCGTGGCCATGCGCGACGTCCTGAATTTCGTCCGCCGGGTTGCCAGTTCGGAAGCTACCACCATCCTCCTCGAGGGCGAGAACGGCACCGGGAAAGACCTGATTGCCAAAACCTTGCACTACCAAAGCACGCGTCAAGCCGAGCCTTTCATCGCTATTAATTGCGCCGCTATCCCCGATTCCCTTCTCGAAAGCGAACTCTTCGGGTATGAAAAGGGCGCCTTCACCGACGCCCGCGCCCAAAAGCGCGGTATCTTCGAATTGGCCGACAAGGGCACGCTGTTCCTCGATGAAGTGGGCGAAATCCCGCTGATGCTCCAGGCCAAGTTGCTGCGCGTGCTCGAAGAACAAAGCTTCCGCCGCCTCGGCGGCCTGAAGGACATCCAACTCGATTTACGCGTCGTCGCGGCCACTAATAAGAACCTTCGCGAGGCCGTCAAGGAAGGGGCTTTCCGCCAGGACCTGTATTTCCGCCTGAACGTGATCCAAATTCTTATTCCGCCCCTACGCGAGCGCTCCGACGACATCATTCCTCTGACCCGCTTCTTCATCGAGCATTACAACCGCAAATTCAAGCGGAACGTCGAAGGCGTCAGCGATTCCGCCGGCAAGCTGCTTCTCTATCACGACTGGCCCGGCAACGTACGCGAGCTACGCAATGCCATCGAACGGGCCATGATTCTGGAAGAATCGGCGCTGATCACGCCGCCCAGCCTTCCGATTTCGGTTTCCCACTCCGATGGCGATGCGCACCGGCCGGAACCGGCGGAAGCCGCCGTCGCCGCCGTTCCTGTGGACGGCATGTCGCTCGAAGACAATGAGCGAAATCTGCTGATGCGCGCCCTCGAAAAGACCAACGGCAATCAAACCCAGGCCGCCCGGCTCCTCCGCGTCACCCGCGACACGCTTCGTTACAAGATGAAAAAATTCAATTTGCGCTGAGCCAAAGGACCGTTCCCCGGCGGCCGCGGCTCACTACTTCCCCGACGTCGGATAATAATTCGGGAACGCCGGCCGGCGCATCTTTGGCGGCGGGCTCTTCTTCAGCTCATCCATCACCACCTCGACAGCCTTCTCCAATTGCGGATCGTGTCCCTTGCGAACCAGCGCCGGGTCCTGTAAGACTTCAATATCCGGCGGCACGCCGGTATTCTCCACTTCCCACTCGCCCGTTAACGGGTTGTAAATCCCGGAACTGGGAGCCGCTACGAACCCGCCATCCATCAGCGGCGGAGCCCCATTCATGCCTACCAGGCCGCCCCAGGTACGCGTTCCAATCAATTTGCCGACACCCGCCCGTTTGAAGTACCACGGCATGGCGTCGCCGCCGGACCCTGCGCGTTCATTGATGAGCATCACCTTCGGTCCGAAGATTCCCTGCGGCTGCACCAACGGTTCGCCCACCCGGTCCGACGCCGCACTCAGCGGTTTGCGGTTCAGAATTTCGGCGATATCGGTCGCCAGCAGGCCGCCGGCATTGAATCGTTCATCCACAATCGCAGCTTCTTTTCCGATCTGCGCGTAAAAATAACGGTTGAACGCCGTAAGACCGCCATTTGCGGTATCGGGCATGTAGATGTAGGCCACCTTCCCGCCGCTCAACTGATCCACCTCGCGCCGGTTGTCGTCGATCCAGGCCAGGTTGCGCAGCCTGCCTTCGTCCGAAACAGGCACCACGGTCACCTCGCGCGCGCCGGCGCCCGAGGCATCCGCGCCCACCTTCAGCACGACGGATTTGCCCGCCATCCCTTCGAAGAAACTGTACACATTGGCGGGCGGGCGGACGTCGCGCCCGTTTACTTCCAGCAGATACTCGCCGGCCCTCACGTTCACGCCCGGCTGGGTGAGAGGCGCCAGGAGTTGCGGATTCCAGTTTTCTCCGCGGTACACGCGCGCAAAGCGGTACCGGCCGTTGGCTACCTCGTAATCGCAGCCCAGCAGTCCGGTCTGCACGTGCTTCACTTCCGGTGTGTCTCCGCCGCCCGTGCCCATGTGGCTCACTACCATGTTGCCTAGCATTTCCTGGAACAGATAGGTCAAATCGTTTCGCGAGGCGATGCCATCGAGATACGGTTCGTACTTTTTCTCCGCGGCCTTGAGATCGAGGCCATGGATGTTGCGATCGTAGAACCAATCGCGCTCGATGCGCCAGGCTTCGCGGTACATCTGCCGCCATTCCTGAACCGGGTCCACCTGTACTTCGATTCCGCTGGTCTTCAGAGCGCCCTGATTGCCGCCCGTCCCGGCCGGCGAACCTCCACCCGCGCCGCTGGAAGGCGGACGTAGCGCCGCAATGATCCAATTGTCGCCCTGCTTGTAGAGCGCCTTCTCGCCGCCAAACGACATATGAAAATTGCTCACGCCGCTCAGCGCCACGTCGCTCTTGCGGCTCTTGAACTCGAAGCGGTGTACCGTCTGCCCGCCGCCGGAAGTCTCGCCGGGGGGCGGCGTTTCCAACGCCAGTAACGTCCCCGCCTTTCCCGCCTGGAGGCCGGTTACCGGCGTGGCGGCATCGGTAGCGCCAAAATCCGCTGATCGATGCCCTCCAAATCTACTTTGACGTCGGTCACCTCCGCCGCGCCCGATTTCGGTTTCGCGGCACCGGATGGCTCGTCGTCGCCTTTCTTGCCGCCGACCTTTTCCTCGTCGCTTTCGGGCGCAAACGGCGAGGGCTGTGTTTTATCCAGCACGGCGAGGTAAATCGAACTGGTCGCGGTAGCCTCCACCGCGTGAATGTCCAACCCCAGGCTCTCTCCGGAATTCGTGCTGGCGGTGAAAAAGAGATACTTGCCGTCTTTATCGAACAACGGGTTTGTGGCGTCGCTCATGCCGTCAGTCACCTGCGTGGACTTTCCGTCCTCTAGCGAATACAAATGAATTGCGCTCAGCTCGTTCGGCAGCACCTTGGAATAAGCCAGCCATTTGCTGTCTGGCGACCACGCGCCGTCAATATTTCCGGCACGCATCTGATAGGTGTCCTGCGCCACTTCCACCTGCTTGCCAGTCTCCAGATCCACGTACCACAGCCTCTGAAAGCTGTCTACCAGCGCCACCTTCCTGCTATCCGGCGAAAACCTGAGAGCCTGATAGAACCCAGGCTTCAGCGGGATCTTCTTCACTTCGCCCTCGATACCCTGCGGATGCAGATGTAGGGCGTATTCTCCCGATTCGTCGGAAAGGTAAGCGATATATCGCCCGTCGGGCGACCATTGCGGATCGCGTTCCATCACGCCCGGGGAGTTAGTAATATCGCGGGCATCGCCCTTCTCGGCCGGCACCGTGATTACTTCCCCGCGCGCGGCGAACACCGCGCGGGCGCCATTCGGCGAGATCTCCGCCGAGCCGAGCGTTCGCCCCACATTGACGAATTTCGGCCGCATCTCCGTGAAATCGCCCCGCACCCGAATGGGAACCGGCCTGATCTTCCCGGTCTTCAGGTCGTAGAGCGAAATGCCGCCGAACTGCTCGTACACAATCGCGTCCGGCCCGAGCGAGGCCGACTTCAGATCGAGCCCCTGGTTCGGAACCACCTCTTTCACCGCCTTGCTCTTGATGTCGTAAGAGAAAAGCGTCGCCGGGCCGTTGCGGTCGGAGAGAAAGTACACCCGGTCGCCGGCAAACATCGGGTTGAAGTCGTTGGAATTGGTTCGCGGTAGCGGCGTGACGCTGCTGTCGGAAAGGCGTGCCAGCCAGATACGCGAGGTCTGCCCGCCGCGATACTTCTTCCACATCCCGAACGCACGTGCGATCGGCTCGTAGGCGATCCACTCTGCGTCCGCCGACATGGAGGCTGCCGTTCCCGAGGGTAGCGGCAGCTTCTCCTCCACGCCGCCATCGGCCGGCACGGTGAACATTTCCGCGTACCGGGAAGAGGCGGTCCGCGTCGATGTAAAGATGATGCGCTTCCCGTCCGGCATCCAGCCCAGCACGCGATCCGGGGCCGGGTGCCAGGTCAATCGTTTTGGCACACCGCCAGTGGCCGGGACCACGAACACGTCCACGTTGCCGTCATACTCGCCGGTGAATGCGATCAGAGTTCCGTCCGGCGAGAATGCCGGATCGGTTTCGCTCCCGGCGCCGCTCGTGATCCTCACTGCGTCGCCGCCGTCTCGTGACACGCTCCAAAGATCGCCCGCATACACGAAGACGATTTGAGTTTTGCTCAGCGTTGGCTTTTGCAGAAGAAGAGGCTCGGCCGCCACACAAAGGGCTGCCGAAGCCAGGATCGCGATCGTCAGGCGCATAATTCCTCCTTGGTTCACAATGCATTCAAGAATATCCGAAATACCCGTGGGCGTCGATGGCGGATGGAAGGCAACGACCGGTGGCGGGCTTTGCTTGTGGGGTGATTCCGTTCTAGCGATCGGCCACGTCGCTTTCGGCCAGCCTAGCCGCTATGGTGGCAAGCGAGTTGACAGCGTCGCCGAGCGTGGGAGGGATGGCTTCGGCCAGAGCGCCGGCCTCTTGCAGGGCGATCAGGATGCGCCGCGCCTCCGTGTAAGATTGTTCGGCGCCATGCAAGCCGCTGGTTTTTTCGGCGCCTTGCGCGAATGAAGCGCTCTCGAACTGAAACCGTCCCAACTGCTGGAGCGCCTCGGCGAGGTCGAACTGAAAGTCCGGTTTGGGATCGGCGGCCTGGCGCGCGAGATTCACAGCTTTTTGGGCCGCCTCAAGGCGGATTGGAAGCGGATAGGCAATTTCTGCGAGTGCCACGGCATGCTGCTCCCAGCCGCGGGCGAGGTCTTCGCGGCTATACGCGCCCTCGCCGTCCGCGAGAGACCTCAGACGAACGTCTTCGGCACTTATATCGTGGAGTTGCCTGGCCCAGGCCGTTTTGGACGGATTGGAAGCGGCAAGAGTAGCCTGATGGGCAAGCGCATCCTGAAAATGGCGAACCGCGGCGGCGCGATTCCCGAGCACTTCTTCGATGAGGGCGAGGCGGCGCTCGGCAACGGCCAGATAGCCGAGGGCCAGATCATCGTCGGGATGTTCGGAATGGGTTTTGGCGGCATCAGCGCGGCCTTGATCGAAGCGAGCGAGCGCGGCACGCCAGGATGCCTGCGCCGCGGCGGAATCGCCGGCGATTGCCTGGAGAGATCCGATCTTGGCTTGGGTGAACCCCTGATTCAGCCAGAAGGTGAAATCCCGGCGCGGGTTCGCGTCTTCTGTCTGGAGAATCTTGCGGGATATTTCCAATGCTTCCGCCATCATTCCGCTCTCGAGGAAGGTGCTTTCGGCGAGGCGATAAGCGGCGACCAGGTCCGCACGATAGGTTTCGTTTCCGGGAGCCCCCTGGTGTAGCAACTCGAACACCGGCAATACGCGGCGGCAGATCGGTAGGGACTCGCGCGGTTCGTCCCAAAGAAGCAGGCCGCGAACGGCAAAAAGATAATGGTTGGCCCAATCCCGTTTCACTGTAGGGGTACCTAGAGTCTCGATCGGTTTGGCGTCGAGCACCGACGCGATGCGGCGATAATTGGCGAGGCTCTCTTCTCGTTTTCCTCCGCTGCGCAGAGCGCTCGCCAGGTTGGTATACGACAGCGCGAGGAGGGCGATGCGGTTGAAATCACCCGGCTGGAGTTCGGTCAACTTCGCGGCAATCGCCACTCCCCGGCGCGCGGCATCGGCAGCTTTGTCGTAATCGCCGGCGTTGACATATATGTTGCGAAGGTTGACCAGGGTATTGCAAACATAGCGGCCGAGTACGTAGGAATTGGGTGCGTCCGCGAAATCGGCCTGGGCGTAAGCCACCGCCTGGAGCGCAGCCTCGATAGCGGCCCCGTTGCCGGCACGGTTGGGATAGTTCGACGAGACGTGAGTCCAAATCTGCGCAATTTCGTGGCGGACAGCTTTGGCGGTGGCGCTGCCGGGAGTGACGTGCGAGTAATCGGCGATGGCGGCGCGGTCTTCCGCGATGGACTCATCGGTGTGAACCAGGGCGATTAAGCCGCGGGCGAGACCAGCGTGAGCGTTGGCCTTCACGGTCCATTCCTCATCCGTGGGAGGGCCGATGGTTCCGAGCCGACCGGCATCTTTCACAGCTTCACGATAAGTATCCACGGCGCCGGCCCGATCGCCGGCAGCCAACTGCGCGTCGCCGAAGGATACCAGTTCAACAGTCAGGCTCGAAAGAAACAGGGCGCGCCCCGGGTGATCGTGGACCAGCGTTCGATACAGGGCGGCGGCGGCCTGCCGATGCCTGATGGCGGCGGTGCGGTCGCTGGTGGCTACTGTCATATTCGCGATGGAATTGTGGAGACGGGCGGCCGCCAATGCGAAATCGGTATTTTCGGGATGGATTGCCGCCTCTTTTTCCTGTACGGCAAGCGCTTTTTGCAAGTGCTCCATGCCTTCCGCGTTCTGGCCCTCATTCACCAGCAAGAAGCCGAGAATCGCTTCCGCCCCGCTCAAGTCCAACTGGAATGCTGCATTGCGAGTGTCGGCCGCGGCAAGTTCCGTCTGAATGGCGACGGCCTCACGTCCGCGCGAGACAGCATCGGCGTAACGATTGTGGAACAGGAGTTCGATCCCGAGTAACGAGAGCACGCCGGCACGGGAACGCTGATAGTGGATGTTCGCAGGGTCTTCGGAATGCAGGGCGTCGAGCCCGGATATGGCACTCGTCAGGATTTCCAGAGCACGGTCGTCCTCCTTTTGCAGGAGGGAGCCGCCCAGCTTTTCTTGCGCGGAGTAAAGTTTCCAGCGCGCATCGGCGGATTGGGGATTGGCCGCGAGGATTTTCTGGCGAGTATCGACGGCACGGTCGAATTCCTGCCTCGCCAGGTAGACCTCCGCCAGGTCGTCCTTGGCTTCGAGACTGTTTGGCGCCACGGCGGACAGTTTCTGCGCCGATTGCAGGGCGCGCTCGAAACCGGCCTGCTGTTCACGGTCGGAATCGAGCAACTGGGCATGGCGGAGATAGGCGAGGGTTAGCCGATGCCGCAGCGTCTGGTCGTTGGGGGCGGCCGCGATCTGGGCCTCGAAGAGCGTGGCGCTGCGGGCGTAGCTTTCGCGCGCGCCGTTGAGGTCGCGGAGATTGGAGCCGTCGGGGTCCCATTGCAATTCGCCCATTTTGAGATACGCCGCGCCAAGCTGCTGGCGCAGCCGATCGCTATCGGGGGTCTCGGCGGACATGCGATTCAGGTAATCGAGTCCGCGCTGCATGAGAACTTCGCGCGCCGGCATGGCGCCGGGAAGATCCTTGACCCGGTCGCCCACCTCGAAAAGCATGGAATTCGCGAGAGCGCTGACATCGTCGAGGCGCGATTCGGCGATGGCCCGCTGGCGCTCGGCGGCTTGCTCCTGGCGGCGCGCGTTGGCGGCTTCGTCTTCGGCATGCTGGCGTTGGACGGCGGCTTCGCGCCCGCGTGCTTCGGCCACGGCGCGCTGCTCCACGGCGACGGCACGTTCGCGCCGCGCGACGTTCGCCTGCCAGACGGCGGCGGCGAACCCCACGACCAGCGCGGCGGTGGCCACGGAGGTCGCCAGTACTGGGAGCCGGTTGCGCCGCACGAACTTGCGGACGCGATACCGGCGGCTGGGTGGGCTGGCGAGCACCGGCCGATTCTCCAGATGGCGGTGAATGTCGGCGGCCAGTTCAGCTGCGGTGGCGTAGCGGCGCTGGCGATCTTTTTCGACGGCCTTCATGGCAATCCAGTTGAGATCGCCGGCCAGTTCCTTCCGCAGTGTAATGAGCGCGGTGCCGCGCGCCTGCGCGATTTCCGTGGCGCTCTTGCCGAGGCCTGTGAGTTTGGCGTGCAGGGTGGGCGCTTCCTCTTCGCGGATGACGCGCAGCAGCTCCATCAGTCCGGCCTTGCGCATGGTGGAGGAATCGAACGGTACGGCGCCTACCAGCAGCTCGTAGAGCATGACGCCGAGCGAGTAGACGTCGGACGTGGCGTCCACGGTCTGGTTCAACGGGTCGGCCTGCTCGGGGCTCATGTACTCGGGCGTTCCGACAAACTGGCCGAGTTGGGTGAGCATGGGGTCGCCGCCGGCGCCGCCCTGGTCCACCGCTTTAGCGATGCCGAAGTCGATGACCTTGGCGATGGGGCGGCCGTCGATCTCTTCCACCAGCACGTTGGTGGGTTTGAGGTCGCGGTGGATGATGCCTTTCTGATGGGCGTGCTGGACAGCCTCGCAAATCGGCAGGAAGAGTTTGAGACGCCCGGCGGTGTTCAATTGACGGTCGTCGCAGTATTTCGTAATGGGCACGCCGTCGACGTACTCCATGACGAAAAACGGGCGGCCCTTTTCCGTAACGTTGGCGTCGTAAACCCGCGCGAT
>DATJMA010000139.1:0-7596 GCA_035509055.1 Bryobacteraceae bacterium
CTGCTGGCGCCCCAGCACCACCATCACGAAGCCAAAGCTGTATCCCAGCTTGGCTACGATCGGCCTCCACGGTTCATCCGGCAGGTGTGCGCGCAGCAATCCCTCGCCGATGAACGAAAAGCCCATCGACAGCCCCGCAGCCAGGCCGGACCATGCCAGCGCCGACGACGATCGCTTTAACTCTGCTTCGCCTTCCAGCCGGATGGCCTCATGAATAACGTGGACGCGTACCGTGCTTCTCTTTACGGCCTCGTCCACCTCCCGTTCCGAGAGATCGGAATCCTGGAGCTCTTCATGGTTGGCCATGGGCTAGTCAGGGGATTTATTATTGAATCCCGGCCCCGCCGACAGATCCTGCCCGGGTCCGCCTCCGTGCACCCAAGGAATGTTGCGCGCCCCGCCGGTTCGGTCCGCAGGCGTCCCCCGGGGGTCCCTGTTCGAAAGGTAAGGGTTTGCCCCTCTGTGGCAGCCGGCGGCGAGACCGCAGATCGCCACCAGCACAACCACGAATCCCGCTTTCACCGCCGCCACCGGCGCCGCGCCAGTGGTTCCGCCAGCCGCAAGACGTGTTCCCCGGTCTGCGGATCGAACCGGTAGTCGATCACGGCGTCGGCAACGTCCAGCGCCGGCGCGGCCTCCACTGTTGGATTACTGACATTCACCTCGCCGTTATTGCGGATCCTCAGCTCGCTGCCCACCTGCAGCGGTATTCGCGTGAAAGTCCGGTACGGGCTCATCGTTTCCCCCTTCGCTACTTTCATGTTCGCGCCCCTTTAGGAGCCCGATGTGTGCGTGTTCGTCCGCCTTCCGCCACCCCAGCGGGGCTTTGGCCTCCCACGTGTAAAAGCCACGGTGATGAAGCACGTGTTCAGCGCGCTGCTGGCCTGGTTCTGGGGTTTGGGCGGAATCGGCCTCCTCATCCTGGGTATCTTCGATTCCTCTTTCCTTTTCGCCCCACTCGGTAATGACCTGCTGGTGGTCGGTCTTACGGCGCAACACCGTGCGGTGATGCCCATGCTCTACTACGCCGCCATGTCTACTGCCGGCTCGGTCGTGGGCGTTCTGCTCGTCGATTTGGTGTTTCGCCGCGTGGGCGAGCATGGCCTTGAACGGCACCTCTCCCGCCGCCGTATCGAATATGTCAAATCCAAGGTCGCAGAAGACGCAGTGTGGGGATTGATCGTCGCCTGCCTGGCGCCGCCGCCATTTCCGTTTACGCCATTCATTATGGGCGCGGCCGCTCTGCAGTACCCCCGCCACCGCCTCCTCATTGTCACCGGCGCCGCGCGCATGGTGCGCTTCACCGCCCTCGGAGTGCTGGCGCTCATTTTCGGCCGCCAGATTTTGCACTGGGCCAAAAGCGGAATCGCTCAGGATTTCTTCATGGGCTTGATTGCTCTATTCGTGGTCGGCAGCGTGGCCTCCGTGGTAGGCCTGATCGTCCACAGCCGCAAAGCCAACGGCCGCCCTGAAGGCGTAAGCGAGCGACGGCCCGCCGAACCCATCCCGCGCTGAGATACTTACCGCTTCAACTCCAGCGTAGCCGGGACCCACTCCTTGCCTCGTCCCGGCACCACCCTGCACTGGAAGAAAATCGGCTCCACGTGTCCGTCCCGCGAAATTGCCTCTCCCCAGCCGGTGACCAGGTATTCGTCGTTTCCCTGCGCGGTCACCTTCATCTCCTGGAACAGGGGAAATGCATAGCGGTATCCCGGCCCGACTGCTGTCTCCACCCTCTTTTCCGCCACCGCAACAATCTGGCGCAGATCCGCCCGCCGCGGGTGCAGAAAGTAATACGCCGCCACGGACATGGTGCCCAGCAGCACCAGCAGCGCCGCTATCGTGACCACTGCTTCCCGCCGCCGTCGCAGGATTTGGATGTCCAGCCCGCTTTCCAGGGCCTCGCCGTTGTCGGCGCCGTCCGGAGTCATATTTTCTGCACCCTGCGCAGCGTGTACAACTCGGGTTTCATATTATCCCGTTCCAGGCGCCGCCAGTCGTCGTTCACGTGGATCAGTTTGCCATTGATGTGATTCGAGCGTTCCGAGGCCAGAAATAAGGCGAGCTGGATTTGCTTTTCCGGCGCCACGCCGCCCGTCACGCGCGCCTGCTGCGCCTCTTCGACTTCCCGCCGTCCGGCCCGTTCCTCTCCCGCGTGCAAAACTTCATCCGTCATGTGCGTGTAGGAGCGGCCAGGCGAAATGCAATTCACCTGGACGTTGTGGTCGCACACCTCGTCGGCCAGGCATTCCGCAAACCGCACCACCGCAGCCTTGGACGCGGCAACCGCGCTGAAGTTCGGCCGCGAATGCGCCGCACCGGCCCCGGCAATCAGAATGATCTTGCCGAACCGCCGTTCGACCATCGTCGGCAGCACCGCCCGGCACACATTCACAGTCCCCGTCAGGTTGATTGTGATCGCTTCGTTCCACGCCTTCGGGTTCGTTGTCAGCAGCGGTCCGATCGGTCCTTGCACGCCGGCCGAAGCGATTACGACATCGATTCCGCCAAACACCACACGCATCCGGTCCGCCGCCGCCTGCACCTGCTCCAGGTCCCGCACATCCGCGCGAATGCGCAGAGCGTTGCCGCCCGCCTGCTCGATTTCCAGTTTGGCCAAGTCCAGTTCTGCCTGGCTGCGCGACAGCAATCCCACCCGTGCGCCCGCCTGCGCGAATCCCATGGCCAACCGCTTCCCGATTCCCCGGCCGGCGCCGGTGATCAGAACGTTTTTGTCCTTCAAGCTCACGAGCATCCAGAGCCGATTGTAATCCGCTTTCAGCTCTGTTTCGCTCTGCGGAGGGCCCGATTCGGTTCAACGTCCTTCGAGCGCCTGCTGCGCCTTCACGTACCGCTCGGTTTTCGGATTCTCGCTGTTCCAGCGCGGCACATCGCGGCTGTCGGCTATCTCGTATACAGCCAGTGCCACCGCCCGGTCCACTTTCGCCATGTTCTCGTAATCCAGCTTCGGCCATTCGTCTCCCGGCTGGTGGTAATCCGGAAACACGTATCCCACAGAAAGGGTGTGGGCCGGAATGCCTGCATCCGCCAGTGCCTGGTTGTCGCTGCGCGCGAAGAACGCGTCGCTCGCCGCTTCGTCCTTAACTACCTTGATGCCGAATGGCTGCCCCGCCTGCGCCAGCATTGCCGGAATGCTCGTGTAGTCATATCCCGTCACGTTCATCAGACCCACGCGCGGCCCCGTGTTGTCGTCCGTCCTGCCCATTTGTTCCAGGTTCAGGTCCGCCACCGTCGCCGCCAGTGGAAACACCGGGTGCGCCGCGTAATACCTCGACCCCACCAGCCCCAGTTCCTCCCCGAACAGCGCCATGAAAACGATGCTCCGCTTCGGCCGTTCCGGCAGAGCCGCCAGCGTCTGGGCCACTTCGATTACCGATGCAGTCCCGCTCGCATCGTCGTTGGCCCCGTTGTAGATGTGATCGCCCGGGCCTGAGCCGCGTACGCCCAGGTGGTCGTAATGTGCCGTCACCAGCAGATACGTGTTGCGCAGCAGCGGGTCCGATCCCCGCAACACTCCGATCACGTTGTGCAGTTTCACCGGAGTGGTCAACGGCGCGGCAATGTGGGCGGAAACGGTAATCTCGTCATTGCTCTCCAGAGCCCGCCCTGCCGCCGCATCCCACACCGCCAGCACCGGCACCGCCTGCTCGCCCGCGGAAACTTCGCGTAGCCGCGCATTTCCCGGCGCAGGCTGCGGCGTGCTCCGCACCACGATCAGCAGCGCTGGATGCGCCTTCGCGGCCATGGCAGTGAGGCGCCGCATCGCGGCAAAGCCTTCGCGCCCGCCCTCCGGCAGCATCGCGACCAGCACTTTCCCGCGCGCCTGCTCCGCCGTGATCTGCTCCGGATTGACCGGCGAAATCCGTAGCACCGGCGCGCCGGTCACGTCCAGCGCCGCCGCCTCCTGGATGGTCATCGCTTGCGTATTCACCGCAAGCCTTCCGCCCGGCGTCTCCAACGTAAGCTGCAGCCCTTCGGCTACCGGTGTCACGGTTCGAAACGCCGCGTTCGCGAAGTAGCCCTCGTCGCCCGCCGGTTCCAGCCCCGCGCGCCGGAACTGCGCGGCGATGAATTCCGCCGCGGTATCCAGTCCCCGTGAAGGCGTGCCGCGTCCCTCCAAAGCATCGGACGCCAGAAACGAGACGTCCGCCTTCAAATCGTTGGCGGTAAGCCGTGAGGCGATGGCAGCAGGCCGCGAAGCAATGGCGCCACTCCCCGCGCTTTGCGCCGCCGCGGCGGCCGCCAGCAGCCCGGCCGCGTAAATCTGAAACAGTCTCTTGGTCATTGCGATTTTGATTTGAATTACAGCCCTAATTTTTCGACGAACCCTTCGATATCCGCGTTCCGCACCCTCACCGTGCCGCACAATTGCGCCGGTCCCGCCCGTTCGTCGAAGGCCTGGAAGAGCGCCATCTTTGCCACCGCGTAATGCTCGGTCGAGGATAGCTCGCGCCCGTGCGCCTCTTGCCACGCCCCAATCGCGGACGCGCCCACCACTACCGAAATCGACATCCACGTCACGCGGTCGGCCGTGCAGCGAAATACGAATTCGATTCCGCGATCGCCCCATCCCTCTCGCGTCTCCCGCCGGCCCTCATAAAAATACTGGTATACATACCCGCTTTCCGAAGGATAGGTTTTGACACGCGGCACCGCCTGGCCGCCCGTCAGCGCCGCGCGCCGGCGCCGGAACAGACCGGTCATATCCGTGACTTGCCGCACTAAGTTCCTAAGGTTAAAAACCGCCCGCATAGAACCAGTGGATCATTGACAAGAATACCAGCCGGGGCCACACTAGAAGTGGAATCAGGGCCGGTTATCTGATTCCAACCGTCTCGATGTTCAGCCAGCCCACCCGGGTTGGCGGGAGGTGACGTATAGAACCGGACCAGGATGAGGGCGGCCTCATCCGCGGGAAGTGAGCAGGCAGTAAGGAAGGCTCCGAACGCTCGGATCCACGTGCTCGCATTCAGCGAGCCCGGCGCGTAAAGCGCGAACGGATGATCGCCAACGGAGAGCTTCAGACTCATTCCCCGGGCGAGCCGCCCTTTTTCCATCTTCCGCCCCCTCCTTTTCGCTTCCGTTTTGGGGGTTTCCGCGCCCTCCTGGTGTACACTGGACTTGTTACACCGCTCCTTATGACATTGGTTGCTTCCCAGGAAATCGTCAGCGCCCATAGTCCGGACTCCGACGACGCGTTCATGTTTTACGGTCTTGCCACCCGAAAGGTCCGCTCGCCGAAGGTGAGCTTTCGGCACGTGCTTGAGGATATCGAGACCCTCAACCGGAAAGCGATGCAAGGCCAGTACGACCTCAGCGCGATCTCTTATCACGCCTATCCCTATGTCGCCGATAAGTACGTCCTGATGGCCAGCGGTTCCAGCGTGGGCGATGGTTACGGGCCCATGATCATCTCCTCCCGCCCCATGGAGCCCGAGGAGCTCAAAGGGAAGAAGATCGCCGTACCCGGTAAGCTCACCACTGCCTATCTGTCGGCAAAGCTTTACCAGCCGGATTTCGAACCCGTTGTCACGCAGTTCGACCGCATTACCGACGCGGTCCGCGAACGCAGCGTCGATGCCGGCCTCATCATTCATGAAGCGCAGCTGACGTTCGATCGCGAAGGCTTCCATCGCATCGTCGATCTCGGCCGCTGGTTTAAATCCTGTTACGGCCTCCCGCTCCCGCTGGGCGCCAACGTCCTGTTGCGATCTCTTTCTCCCGAGGTCAAGCAGGAG
Organism: Bryobacteraceae bacterium; assembly: GCA_035509055.1. Classification (GTDB taxonomy): domain Bacteria; phylum Acidobacteriota; class Terriglobia; order Bryobacterales; family Bryobacteraceae; genus PALSA-129. The sequence goes on from DATJMA010000139.1 coordinate 5,760, forward strand.
TGTTGCCGTCTCATGCGCGAGAGCATTCAATACGCGCTGGATAATCACGACGAAGCGCTCGCTTACGCCATGCAGTTCGCGCGCGATATGGAGCAGCGCCTCGCCGAAAAGTTCGTCGGCATGTACGTCAATCACTACACGCTCGACGCCGGTGATGTGGTTCCCAAGGCCGCCCAGAAACTCCTCGATCTCGGTTACGAAGCTGGATTCGTCGATCGCCGCGTGGAAGTGGAGTTCGTCCGGTAGCGGAGCCGCGCTGCCCGCCAGCTGCCGGTAAGTGGGTTCGCTTCTGCCGAGTGAACGTGAGGTGTCCCGGCCATCAGGGACTGCGCCGCCGCGGCCGCTGCCGGGTTCTTGCACACCACGCCCGTGCGCACACGAAGCCGCCCCGGGGTGTGGTGAATGTAGGTTTGCTTCTGCACTCGCGTCATCCTCGATTTGCAGTCGCAGGAGGAACCAAAGGGGAGAAACGCGGGACGGGAAAAACCGCCATTCCTGCAGTTGGAAGACAAGGCCAACGATCGCGAACGACGGCTGACTGACTTGCCCACTGGTTGAAGCTTCAGCACCGCGCGCCGCGAGAGATCCTGCGGTCCCAGCCACATTCGAAAAATTTGGGAATTTCTGGTCACCCAAGCCGGCGTCTTTAGATACCGTTGGGCAGTGGCCTGTTTGTCGCGCGGACGCCTCGCCCACCGAGGATCCTTGCTCAAAGTGAACTTGAAGCAGATCAAGTCCACCTGGTTAGTACATTAGCGAACATCTAATTCCTGTGTCAACCCGCACCAATTGCCGCACGCATCGCAGCCGTTGCCACTACGTCGGCAAACAGTAGGACAATAGATGTTCTCCCTCAATCACGATGCTCGCACTGGAAAGGCTTTGGTACGAACGGAACAGGACCCTTGTTCTCACCGTCAGCGCTGTTCTCGTGGTCGTCATTGCTCTGGTCGACTATTGGACCAAACCTTACGTGGCCCTTGGCTTTCTCTACCTTTTCCCCATCGTGCTCGCCTCCGCCTTCCTTCCCCGATGGCTGGTTGCCAGCCTCGCCTGGGGTTGTGCCGCGCTGGCGGAGGTTTTCAGCTCGCTCTCTCCGTCTCCCGTGCGCCTGATGTTTGAAGGCTTGGCTCTGGCCGGCTGCGGCCTGTTCGTCGGCGAACTCGTCCGCAACCGCCGCCTCAGCCTGGAATCGCAGGCAAAGCTCAAGGCGCTCGTGGAAACCAGCCCTGCCGCCATTGTCACCGTCGACGAGCGCGGCTCCATCGAGCTCGCCAATCGCGCCGCCGTGGAGCTAATGGCTCCCCGATCCGGCATCTTGATTGGAAGCCCGATCGCCGCCTTCCTCCCCGACCTGCATCACGCGATCCGATGGGAGGAGGCGCCCCAGTTCCGCGCGTCCCTTCAATGCCTTGGCCATCGCGGCAATGGCGAGGCCTTCACCGCCAACGTCTGGTTTTCCACTTATAAAGAAGGCCAGACTCCCAAACTGGCTGCCATCATCGCAGACGTCAGCGAAGAGTCCAACGGCGGCAGCGCCGAGCCCTCCTCCGCCATGCTTCTTCCGTCTGCTGCGGATCGTCCCGAGCCCGCCGCTCTAAGCAGCCGCGAAACGGAGGTGCTCCGCCTCCTCGTCCAGGGTCTTGCCAACAAGGAGATCGCCGCGCAGCGAAACCTTTCGGAAAGCGCCGTCAAGAACACCATCCAGCAGCTCTTCGCCAAGACTGGGGTTCGGACCCGCAGTCAACTGGTCCGCGTAGCTCTGGAGAGGTATCGAAACATCCTCTAGCCCAAACGATAATCAAAAGATTACCCATTCGATTGTCCGTCCACATCC